>NZ_JBFBAK010000005.1:0-430379 GCF_040689485.1 Streptomyces sp. NPDC051322
GTACTGCAGGGGGGACCCTGTGGGAGAGTAGGACGCCGCCGAACAATTATTGTGGGGAGCCCCGCACCGTATGGTGCGGGGCTTTTCCGCGTTCCAGACCCCCATGCGCCGGTTTTTTGCGCCCATTTTTTCCGGCCCCGCACGATGCCGGCCACCAGGGCGCCGAGGCAAACGCTGTCTGCTGCGGCACTGGAGACGGCCTGCCGCCTTGAGCGCGAGATGCGTGTCCGCGAGAGCTGGGGCAATGTCCGCAGGGGCCGCGTCGACCACGGTAACGCCGTGACGCATCAACTGTTCCGCGGTACGCCGACGCTCTCCCTGTGCCTGAGTTCCGGCTGCGGCTTCGTACACGGCGTCCAAAGTGCCGCGAGACTTCGCCATCTTTTCGGTATGCGGATCGGCGACCGAGCCCACGACGACTGTGTGCCGCCCGGTGAGCTGCGGGAGCACTGGGATCAGGACTTCGTCGATGGGCGCGGCCTCCAGACCGGTGAGCAGCACGATGCCCCCCGGCATCGGCACTGCATCAGCCCCCGGAGGTCCGGTAGCCCGATACGCCCGCGGACCGTGCGAGGTCGATGTCGAGGGCCTCGCGACGGATGCGCTGGTCCACGTAGAGAAGCACCGTGACTCCTGCGGAGAACGGGTAGGTGAGTGCCGTGGTGATGACAGCCCCGATACCGCTGATGATCAGGTAGGACCAGCCGAACTCCGGGGAGCTGCCGGAGAAGAGGCTTCCGAGGCTCTTGCCGTCCGCGGCGATGGCAATGACATTGAACGGCACGCTGATGATCATCGACACGATCAGCGACAGCAACACGGTGAGCAGCATGATGCCGAACATTCGCCACCACACTCCTCTGACGAGCTTGGCGGAGCGTCGCATCGCGGCTGGAATGCCTTGCCGCTCCAGCATCAGCGCGGGCCCGGCCAGGCTGAGACGGATCCACAGCCAGACCCCGACCACCAGAGCGGCCAGACCGCCGAGGACGCTGAGTCCGGCGCCTGCCGCGCCGCCGGTCAGGAGGCCGGGAAGGATGCCGATCGTCACCACGGCTGCGTAGATCAGTGGCAGCAGCAGACTGAGTCCCACCAGACGCGGGAGCTGCGGCTTCGCCTCGCCCCAGGCGTCGGACAGGGTGACCGGACGGCCCAGCACGGAACGGCTGACGACGATGGTCAGGACCGCTGTGGTGAAGATGGTGCCGATCAGCGAGATCACGGAGACCGGGCCGAGGTCGAGCATGCTCGTCCGGAGCGAGTCCAGGCTCTGGCGCAGTTGTTCGGTCGAGTCGGCCGATTGATCGATCTGGGCCGGTTTCGGGAGAAAGAAGTGCTGGAGGAGGATCGAGCAGAGCTGGACGACCGCGGCCACGGCGATCGTGACACCGAGCACCGTGCGCCAGTGGGCGCGCATCGTCGACACGGCACCATCGAGGATCTCGCCGACGCCGAGTGGGCGGAGCGGGATGACGCCCGGCTTCGCCACGGGGGGCTGCCCCCAGCCGCCCGGTTGCGGCGCGCCCCACCCACCGCCCTGCGCAGGGCCCCCGCCCCGGCCGGGGGCGGGCTGCGGCGGTGCGGCCCGGGGCCCTGGAGGAGCCGACTGGGTCCACTGCGCGGCCGGCGGCTGGTCGCTGGACCATCGGGGGGCGACTTCGGGAGCGGCTTGCCCCTGGCCGGACGGCGGCTCGGTCGGGCGCGGTACGCCCGGCTCCTGGCCGTCGGAGGGGGCGGATCCGGGCGAGGCCCAACCCGGAGACTCGTTCATTGTCGCTCCTTCGCATACCTGTCCGCACGACGCGGCAGCAGGCTGCCAGCCATCGTGCCACGCGTTGTCCGGCTGCGGACCGGGCCCCGTATCTCCGTGGGACCTTCAATTGTCGGTGCGTTCCGGGGCAGACTGTGCGGATGGCTGATCAGGACGTGCAACCCCCGTTGGACAGCAAACCTCCCCCGCTCCCTTCGTTGCGTTGGGGGGAGCCACCGGAGGGACCGGTGCTGGTGCTGCTGGACCAGACCCGATTGCCCGCCGAGGAGGCCGAACTGGTGTGCACGGATGTGCCGGCGCTGGTGCAGGCGATTCAAACGCTCGCCGTTCGGGGTGCCCCGCTGCTGGGAGTCGCCGGGGCGTACGGAGTGGCGCTCGCCGCGGTCCGCGGCTACGACGTGGACGAGGCAGCCGCGCTGCTGGAGCGGGCGAGGCCCACCGCGGTCAATCTGGGCTACGGGGTGCGCCGGGTGGCTGAGGCGTACCGCGCGGCTGTCGGAGGTGGGGCTGACCCCGAGCGTGCGGCAGCGGCGGCACTGGCCGAAGCCAAGGCACTGCATCGGGAGGACGCCGAGGCCAGTGCGCAGATGGCCGGGCGGGGTCTGGCGCTGCTCGACGAGTTGTTGCCGGGCGGCGGGCACCGGATCCTGACGCACTGCAACACGGGCGCGCTCGTCTCGGCCGGGGAAGGTACGGCTTTCGCCGTGGCACTGGCAGCGCACCGTGCTGGCAGTCTGCGGCGCCTGTGGGTGGACGAGACCCGTCCGCTCCTCCAGGGGGCGCGGCTGACGGCTTACGAAGCGGCGCGCAACGGTATGGCGTACACCTTGCTCACGGACAACGCCGCAGGCTCGCTCTTCGCGGCAGGCGAGGTGGACGCGGTGCTGATCGGTGCCGATCGGATCGCTGCCGACGGCTCGGTGGCCAACAAGGTGGGAAGCTATCCCCTCGCGGTGCTTGCCAAGTATCACCATGTGCCGTTCATCGTGGTGGCTCCCACGACGACGATCGATCTGTCCACCCCGGACGGGGCGTCCGTCGAGGTGGAGCAGCGGCCCGGCAGCGAGGTCACCGAATTCGGCGGCGGGGCCCCGGTGGCTCCGCTGGGAACGCGGGCGTACAACCCTGCGTTCGATGTCACGCCCCCGGAACTCGTGACGGCGATCGTCACGGAAGCAGGAGCCGTTTCCCCTGTCACGGGGGATGCACTCACCGCGTTGTGTGCCAGGTCACGCCAGGTAACGATTAGCTAATGGGATGATGGCGGTATGAAGGGACGCGTCCTTGTCGTCGACGACGACACCGCACTGGCCGAGATGCTCGGCATTGTGCTGCGTGGTGAAGGTTTTGAGCCGTCATTTGTAGCGGACGGCGACAAGGCACTGGCCGCATTCAGAGAGGCCAAGCCGGACCTGGTGCTGCTCGACCTCATGCTGCCCGGACGGGACGGTATTGAGGTCTGCAGGCTGATCAGGGCCGAGTCGGGTGTGCCGATCGTGATGCTCACGGCGAAGAGCGACACCGTCGATGTCGTGGTGGGCCTGGAATCCGGGGCCGACGACTACATCGTCAAGCCGTTCAAGCCCAAGGAACTGGTCGCCCGCATCAGGGCGAGGCTGAGGAGGTCCGAGGAGCCGGCGCCGGAGCAGTTGGCGATCGGTGACCTGGTCATCGATGTGGCCGGTCACTCGGTCAAGCGGGAGGGGCAGTCGATCGCGCTGACCCCGCTGGAGTTCGATCTGCTGGTCGCGCTGGCCCGTAAGCCGTGGCAGGTGTTCACCCGCGAGGTGCTGTTGGAACAGGTGTGGGGGTATCGCCACGCGGCGGACACCCGGCTGGTCAATGTGCATGTCCAGCGGCTGCGGTCCAAGGTCGAGAAGGACCCGGAGCGGCCGGAGATCGTAGTGACCGTGCGTGGTGTCGGTTACAAGGCCGGACCGAGTTGACATGACGACAAGCAGTGCTGCTCCGACGCCCGGGGAGCCGGGAGCGCACACGGAGCGGCCTGCCGGTTCGCAGGGGGGTGCGTCCCGGCTCGGTCAGCAGCCGGCGGATATGTCCGGCGGGAGCTCCGGGACGCGTTCGCCGGGAATGTTCGGTCGCCGGCTGCGGCAGGGTGGCCGGTTGTTGTCGGACGGCGCGCCCGGGAGCTCCATGCTGCGGCTCGTCGCGCGCTGGGTGCGCCGTCCGTTGCTGCCCGCGGTGCGGCTCTGGCGGCGGAACATCCAGCTCAGGGTGGTGGCGGGCACACTGCTGATGTCGGTGGCCGTCGTCCTGGTGCTCGGGTTCGTCGTCGTGGGCCAGGTACGCAACGGCCTGCTGGACGCCAAGGAGAAGGCGGCGGTCTCGCAGGCCGCCGGCGGTTTCACCGTGGCCAAGGACAAGGCCAATGTGCCTGTGGTCTCCGACAGCGACACCGGGGACAGCAGGGCGGCCAGCAGTTCGACGCAATGGCGTACCGATCTCGTCGCGCAGCTC
Source organism: Streptomyces sp. NPDC051322 (assembly GCF_040689485.1). NCBI lineage: Bacteria > Bacillati > Actinomycetota > Actinomycetes > Kitasatosporales > Streptomycetaceae > Streptomyces > Streptomyces sp. NPDC051322. The sequence continues at coordinate 4,250 of NZ_JBFBAK010000005.1, forward strand.
GCCAGTGGCGGGCAGGGGGCGTACAACGTGATCACCCTGGCGCCCACCTCGGAGAGCGCCGATGCGGGTACCGGCGGGCAGCGTTCGTCCGGCTCGGTGAGCCCCGACAGTGTCCCTGCGGAGCTGCGCAGCAGCGTCGACCAGGGGACGACGCCGTACAAGCGGTACACGGAGATCAAGTACTTCGACGGCCGCCATCCTGAGCCCGGCCTGGTGGTGGGACAGCGTCTCGAGGACATCGACCACAAGCCGTACCAGCTCTATTACCTGTTCCCGCTGGCTCAGGAGGAGAAGAGCCTCGCCCTGGTCGTGCGCACGCTGGCGACCGCGGGGCTGTTCGTGGTGGTGCTGCTCGGGGCCATCGCCTGGTTCGTGGTCCGGCAGGTCGTGACACCGGTGCGGATGGCCGCCGGGATCGCCGAGCGGCTCTCCGCCGGCCGGCTCCAGGAGCGGATGAAGGTCACCGGTGAGGACGACATTGCCCGGCTCGGTGAAGCCTTCAACAAGATGGCGCAGAATCTCCAGCTGAAGATCCAGCAGCTGGAGGGTCTGTCGCGGATGCAGCGACGCTTCGTCTCCGATGTCTCGCACGAGTTGCGGACCCCGCTGACGACCGTGCGGATGGCTGCGGACGTCATTCATGACGCCCGCAGCGATTTCGATCCGGTGACCGCGCGCTCCGCGGAGCTGCTCGGCGATCAGCTGGACCGCTTCGAGTCGCTGCTCGCAGATCTCCTGGAGATCAGCCGCTTCGACGCGGGCGCCGCGGCGCTGGAGGCCGAGCCGATCGATCTGCGCGAGACGGTGCGCCGGGTGATATCCGGCGCCGAGCCGCTTGCCGAGCGTAAGGGCAGCCGGATCCGCGTCGTCGGTGCCGAACAGCCGGTGATTGCCGAAGTGGACGCACGGCGGATCGAGCGGGTGCTGCGCAACCTCGTGGTCAACGCGGTGGAGCACGGGGAGGGCAAGGACGTGATCGTGCGGTTCGGCGTTGCGGGCGGCGCGGTCGCCATCGTGGTGCGTGATTACGGCGTGGGGTTGAAGCCCGGTGAGGCGACCCGGGTGTTCAGCCGCTTCTGGCGGGCCGACCCGGCGCGTGCCCGCACCACGGGGGGCACCGGTCTGGGACTGTCCATCGCTGTGGAGGACGCGCGGTTGCACGGGGGCTGGCTGCAGGCCTGGGGCGAGCCGGGTGGCGGTTCGCAGTTCCGGCTGACTCTTCCGCGCACGGCGGACGAGCCTCTGCGTGGTTCGCCGATCCCGCTGGAGCCGGAGGACTCGCGGCACGGACGGGCCCGAATCAGGGCCGACGAGGGACGGCTCACCGCCGTGCCGTCCCAGCCGGTGGGGGAGCGTTCGCCGCTGCCGTCTCCGCCTCGTGCCATACCCGCGGATCCGACGGCGCTGCCGGGCAGTGGCGCTCGGGTGGTGCCTCGTGCGGGGGAGCCGACCACGCAAGCTTCGGACCGGGAGGGCACTGCGCGTGGGCGCTGACCAGGGGGGGAAGCGCCGCAGCGGGCGCGGACTGCGGCTGTACGCACTGCTCGGCTGCGGGGGGATGATGCTGGCCGGTTGCGTGTCCATGCCGAGCAACGGGGACATCGAAGCGGTTGACCCGTCGCAGCGCACCGACTCGCAGGTCAAGGTGTATGCCGTGCCGCCACGGGAGGGGGCGGCTCCCGCCGAGATCGTCGACGGCTTTCTGGAGGCCATGACCAGTGATGATCTGCAGTTCGCCACGGCCAGGAAGTATTTGACGAAGACCGCGTCGCGAAGCTGGGATCCGGGTGCTCGGACGACGCTGCTGGCCGACGGCCCCACCCGGCGGGCCGATCCGGCCAGTGACCGTGATGCGCCGCAGGTGTCCGCGACGTATCAGCTGAGCGGCACTGAGGTCGCCGTGATCGACAAGCAGCATGTCTACCGGCCGGACGAGGGGAAGTACCGGAACGCCATTCATCTGGTCCGGCAGAACAACAAGGACTGGCGCATCGACGACCTTCCCGCAGGTCTGCTGCTGAGCCTCTCGGACTTCCAGCGCAATTACCAATCCGTCAATAAGTACTACTTTTCTTCCGTCCCGCCGTCCGGAAGTCCGGGCGGCGAAGGAGCAACGGGCGAGGGCTGGCTGGTCGCCGACCCCGTGTACCTGCGTCAGGGCATAGACCCGGAGACGCGGATGGATCCGCTGACGCAGGCCGTCGCCTCGCTTCTGGAGGGCCCGACCAACTGGCTGAAACCCGTGGTGGGCTCCCGGTTCCCTACCGGCACGACCCTGAAGAAGGGCGTCCGCACGCTGACGATCGACGACCGGAACGCACTGGTGGTGCCGCTCAACGAGAAGGCGTCCGGAGTCGGTCAGGGCCAGTGCCGGAAGATGGCGGCGCAACTGCTCTTCACTGTGCGGGACGCGACGTCGATGCGGCTCGACCAGGTGGAGCTGCAGCGTTCGGACGGTTCCCAGCTGTGTGTGCTCAGCGGTGACCAGGCAGAGGATTACGCGCCGGACAGCAATACGGGCACCCCGGCCGGCGAGTATTTCGTCGACGCCAAGGGGCGGCTCGTCCGCATGCAGGCGAGCGGGAGCGCCGCCACCGGCAAGGCCGATCCGGAACCGGTGCGTGGGCCGCTCGGCTCGGGCGACAAGCCGCTGAGCACGGTGGCAGTGGCGCGCGACGAACGCCGGGCGGCAGGTGTCTCGAAGAGCGGGAGCGTTCTCTCCGTGGCGTCGCTCGTCTCGGGCACCGAACCGGCGCAGTCGCTGTACACCAGCCATGGCAAGAATGAGAAGGAACGGTTGTCCGCGCCGAGCTGGGACGGGCGCGGCGATCTGTGGGTGGCCGACCGGGACCCCGATCGTCCGAGACTGCTGCGTTTCGCCGGGGGGACCGGTGAGCCGCAGGAGGTCATGATCGACGGGCTCGACGGTGCCCGCATCGAGGGCCTGCGGGTGTCGTCGGACGGAGTGCGGATCGCGCTGCTGCTGTCGCAGAACGGCCATACGGTACTGAAGGTCGGCCGGGTGGTGCGCCAGGGCTCCGGCAGCACGACGGTCACCGTAGAGGAGCTGCGCCCGGCAGCGCCGCAGATGGCCGACGTGGCCACCGTGTCATGGGCCGGTCGGAGCCGCCTTCTGGTGGTCGGGAAGGAGTCCGGCAGCGTGCAGCAGGTGCGTTACATGCAGGTGGACGGCTCGGTTTCGGGGGCGAACACGCTGCCGGGCGCCAACCGGATCACCGCGGTGGCCGCCTCTGACGACGACCGGCTCCCGGTGATGGCGCTCTCGGCCGAGGACGGAATTGTGCGTTTGCCCCTGCGTTCGAATTGGAAAACCGTGGTCGAAGAAGGAACGTCTCCGGTCTACCCGGGATAGCCACCGTGAGTTGTCCACAGGGGTGGATCGAGGTCGGGTAACTCGGCACAGTGGTCGCCATGCGGGAATGGTGGCGGGAAATTTCGGATCTCGTACTTCCGGTCGCCTGTGGCGGCTGCGGCAGACCTCGCACGGTGCTGTGCGAGGAATGTGCCCGGTCGCTGTACGGCGCTCCGGCTCGCCGGGCGAGACCCGACCCCGAGCCGGCGGGACTGCCCGCGGTGTTCGGAGCGGCGCCGTACGAGGACGCGGTGCGAGCGGTGCTGCTCGCCCACAAGGAGCGGGGCGCACTGGGTCTTGCCGGGGCTCTCGGCCGAGCGCTCGCCGGTGCGGTGCGGGCCGCCGTCTCGTCCGCACCCGGTGGCGGGGGGCCGCTGCTGCTGGTGCCCGTGCCTTCGGCGCGCGCCGCGGTCAGGGCACGCGGCCACGATCCGGCGCGTCGGATCGCCTGCGCCGCCTCGCGGGAGCTGCGGAGAACGGGCACCGCGGCCCGGGTTACCGCCGTGCTCGGACAGTGCAGGACCGTCGCCGACCAGACGGGCCTGGACGCCCGGCAGCGGCTGGCGAATCTGGCCGGTGCGCTGCACGTGGTGGCCGGGGGCGTACGGCTGCTGGAAGCGGGCAGGGTGGTGTTTGTGGACGATCTCATGACGACCGGCGCATCGCTGGTGGAAGCGGCTCGTGCGGTACGTGCCGTGGGCAGTCGCGGATTCCCCGGCGGCGGCGAACCGTGCGCCGCCGTGGTCGGCGCCCCGCCCCTTGCTTTCGAAATAAACCGGAACTGATCAGAGGCGTACATCGTTGCAGGTAGTGAGCCGCAAAAAGCACCTGAACGGAGGTACGCGCGAGTAGCGGGTGCCGACACCCGTCCGGGCGAGCTATGTTCGGTTGTGAGGAATGGCGAAAGCTGCGACTCACCAAATGCACGGGCGTGCGCGGACGCACTTTCCGGGTTCTGCTGGTTCCACGGAGCTCAGAAGTTGGTGGGGTGGGGATCTTCCCGACGGGGGAGGAGGAGGTGAAAGTCGCCAAGTCCGAGACTCCGGTGCTCATCGGAGTCTGGTGCAAGAGGGAGTTGCTCCGCCGTTGAGCGGAGTGATCCGGGAACGGAGTTCTGCGTGGACATCGTCGTCAAGGGCCGCAAGACCGAAGTACCCGAGCGGTTCCGCAAGCACGTGGCCGAGAAGCTGAAGCTGGAGAAGATCCAGAAGCTCGACGGCAAGGTGATCAGCCTCGACGTCGAGGTCTCGAAGGAGCACAACCCGCGGCAGGCCGACCGTTCGGACCGAGTGGAGATCACGCTGCACTCCCGAGGCCCGGTCATCCGGGCGGAGGCGGCGGCAGGCGACCCGTACGCAGCGCTTGATCTGGCCACCGGCAAGTTGGAGGCGCGGCTGCGCAAGCAGCACGAGAAGCGCCACAACCGCAGGGGTGTCGGTCGTATGTCGGCTGCCGAGGTCGTCGAGGCAGTGCCGCAGGCGGCGCAGCTGAACGGCAGCGGGGAGCTCGTGGCCGACCGGACGTCGCCATCCATTCCCACCACCAGGATGGGCCCGCTCGAAGTGCAGGGCGAGGGACCGCTGGTGGTCCGCGAGAAGACCCACGTCGCGGCACCGATGTCTCTTGACCAGGCTCTCTACGAGATGGAGCTGGTCGGGCACGACTTCTATCTGTTCGTCGATTCGGAGACGAAGGAGCCCAGTGTCGTCTACCGGCGGCACGCCTACGATTACGGTGTCATTCACCTGACGACGGACCCGCTCGCCAATGTCGAGGCGGGCGGCGCCGGTGGTGCGCTCGGCGGATGACTTGCTGAACCGCGGCGGTGCCCCTGGAAGCGCGCAGCGCACCCAGGGGCACCGCCGCGCGGTGACGGGACCACCGCTCCGCCGCCAGGGCATGAAAGCATGGCGTGACACGCCAATAGGCGCTCTGTGAGCTGCGGTTGGCGCAGAACATGAACTCCGGGCCATGGCCTTCAGGGGGAGGAACGATGGCGGACAGCTTCGGTCCCGCGTACGACGAGGACGAGGGCCACATGGACCGCAGCAGTGCGGCACCACCCGAGGAACCGATCAGGGTCCTGGTGGTGGACGATCACGCCCTTTTCCGTCGTGGTCTGGAGATCGTCCTGGCCGCCGAGGAGGACATCGAGGTGGTCGGTGAGGCGGGCGACGGGGCCGAGGCGGTCGACAAGGCCGCCGATCTGCTGCCCGACATCGTGCTGATGGATGTCCGGATGCCCAAGCGCGGCGGCATCGAGGCGTGCACCGCCATCAAGGAGGTGGCGCCCAGCGCGAAGATCATCATGTTGACGATCAGCGACGAGGAGGCCGACCTCTATGAGGCGATCAAGGCCGGCGCCACGGGTTATCTCCTGAAGGAGATCTCGACCGACGAGGTGGCCACCGCCATCCGGGCAGTGGCCGACGGCCAATCGCAGATCAGTCCTTCGATGGCCTCGAAGCTGTTGACCGAGTTCAAGTCGATGATTCAGCGCACCGACGAGCGCAGGCTGGTGCCCGCGCCGCGGCTCACCGACCGTGAGCTGGAAGTGCTGAAGCTGGTGGCCACCGGGATGAACAACCGCGACATCGCCAAGGAGTTGTTCATCTCCGAGAACACCGTGAAGAACCATGTGCGCAACATCCTGGAGAAGCTGCAACTGCACTCCCGGATGGAGGCCGTGGTGTATGCCATGCGGGAGAAGATCCTCGAGATCCGCTGACAGACCGCCGACAGATCCGCCCGCCCGGCCCGCTGCAGGTCGAGGCTTCAGGCCGATGCGCCTTCCGCCGCCAGCGCTGCGGCCAGCGCCGGGCGCAGCGTCGGCGGGTTGACTCGCTCGATGCGGACGTCCGTGCAGCCGACCCAGCGGGCCGCCTCGGTGAGGGCCTGGGCCATCGGCCGGACCGCCTTGTGGTTGTCCAGCGATACCTGCCTGGCCACCAGAGTGGCGCCCTCGCGAGCGGGGTCGACCCGTCCGACCAGCCGGCCGCCGGAGAGCAGCGGCATGACGAAGTAACCGTGCACCCGCTTCGGCTTGGGCACGTACGCCTCCAGCCGGTGGGTGAAGCCGAAGATCCGTTCCGTACGGGCTCGCTCCCAGACCAGCGAGTCGAAGGGTGAGAGCAGCGTCGTGCGGTGGCGGCCGCGGGGCGGGGTCGTCAGAGCTGCCGGGTCCGCCCACGCGGGCTTGGTCCAGCCCTGCACCGACACGGGAACCAGCCCGGAGTCCGCGACGACCGCGTCGAACTGCTCTCCCTTGAGCCGGTGGTAGTCCGCGATGTCCGTACGGGTGCCGATGCCCAGCGATTTCCCTGCCAGGAGAACCAGGCGGCGTATGCACTCCCTGTCGTCCAGGTCGTCATGGAGCAGCGGATCGGGGATGGCCCGCTCCGCCAGGTCGTACACCCGCTTCCAGCTGCGTCGCTCGGTGCACACCACTTCGCCGAACATCAGCGCCCGCTCGACCGCGACCTTCGAAGCCGACCAGTCCCACCATTCGCCGCCGTTCTTCGCACCGCCCAGTTCCGTGGCGGTGAGCGGGCCCTCGGCGCGCAGTTGCTTGATGACGGTGTCGTACGCGCCGTCCGGCAGTTCGTGGTGCCACTGCGGGCGGTCGCGGTAAGCCCGGCGGCGGAAGGCGAAATGCGGCCACTCCTCGACGGGCAGGATGCAGGCGGCGTGCGACCAGTACTCGAAGGAGTGGCCCTCGGTCCAGTAGGCGTCCTCGACCGTCCTGCGGCCCACCGCCCCGAGCCGGGCGTACGGAATCAACTCGTGCGAGCGGGCCAGTACGGAGATGGTGTCCAGCTGTACCGCGCCCAGGTGGCGCAGCACCCCGCGCACCCCGCCACGCCGGTCCGGCGCGCCGAGGAGCCCCTGGGCGCGCAGGGCGATCCGGCGGGCTTCGTCGGCGGAGAGTTCGACGGCTGGAGACGGCACGGAAGTCATGCCCCGAACGATAGAGCGGGGCACTGACATCGACACCGCTGCCGCGGCTCAGCTCGGCTTGTACTCGGTCGGCAGGTACGCATGCTCCGTCGGCAGCCCGAGATCGGAGGGCAGCAGCGCCCCCACCCAGGCATCTCTGCGGACGCCCTTGTTCAGCAGATTCGAGCGCAGCGTCCCCTCGACCCGGAAGCCGGCCTTCTCCGCCACCGCCCGGGAGCCCGTGTTACCGACCTCGGCCCGCCACTCCAGGCGCTCGACCCCCAGCGTGGAGAGCGACCAGTGCGCCAGTACCGACACCGCCTCGGCGGTGAAGCCGCGGCCCCGCTGCTCCTTCGCCGTCCAGTACCCGATCTCCCAAGTGCCCGGCTGCGAGCGCTGGAAGACGGAGATCGCGCCGTGCAGCGGTCCGCCCTCGCGCGGCAGCACGGCGAACGCCAGGCTGGTGCCGGTTCGCCAGCCGTCCGGCACCAGTTGTCCCACGAAGGTCTCCGCGTCCGCACGTCCGTAAGGTGACGGAATGACCGTCCAGCGCTGGATATCGGGGTCCTGGCAGGCCCGGTGGACGGTTTCGGCGTCCTCGGCCTTGAAGGGGCGCAGCAGCAGGCGCTCCGATGTGAGTATCACGGGGTCCATCACGTGATTCTCCGTCCCGGACCGGGCAGGCGCTATGCCTTTTTCGGGGTCGTCCCGGCACCTTCCGGACGCCTCGGCCGTTGTCCTGGGCGGCAGGCCTCCCGGCGCGGCGGGGTCCTCGCTTACGATGGCCGTTGCCCTACCCAGCCCGAGACACCGTTCGACCCCAGCCCGACCGATGATTTCGACCGGCCCGACCGGCAAGGAGACCAACCCCCGTGTCCGTCTTCAACAAGCTCATGCGTGCAGGCGAAGGAAAGATCCTGCGCAAGCTGCACCGCATTGCGGACCAGGTCAACTCCATCGAAGAGGATTTTGTCAACCTCTCCGACGCCGAGCTGCGGGCCCTCACCGACGAGTACAAGCAGCGGTTCTCCGACGGCGAGAGTCTGGACGACCTGCTTCCCGAGGCGTTCGCCACGGTCCGTGAAGCCGCGAAGCGCGTTCTCGGGCAGCGCCACTACGACGTGCAGATCATGGGTGGCAGCGCTCTGCACCTGGGGTACGTCGCCGAAATGAAGACCGGCGAGGGCAAGACCCTGGTCGGTACGCTGCCCGCTTATCTGAACGCGCTGTCGGGCAAGGGCGTCCACCTGATCACGGTGAACGACTACCTGGCCGAGCGCGACTCCGAGATGATGGGGCGGGTCCACAAGTTCCTCGGCCTCGAGGTCGGCTGCATCCTGGCCAACATGACTCCGGCGCAGCGCCGTGAGCAGTACGGCCGCGACATCACGTACGGCACGAACAACGAGTTCGGCTTCGACTATCTGCGCGACAACATGGCCTGGTCCCAGGACGAGCTCGTCCAGCGCGGCCACAACTACGCCATCGTCGACGAGGTCGACTCCATCCTGGTCGACGAGGCGCGTACGCCGTTGATCATCTCCGGTCCGGCCGACCAGGCCACCAAGTGGTACGGCGACTTCGCCAAGCTCGTCACCCGGCTGACCAAGGGCGAGGCCGGCAATCAGCTCAAGGGCATCGAGGAGACCGGCGACTACGAGGTCGACGAGAAGAAGCGCACCGTGGCCATCCATGAGCCGGGTGTCGCCAAGGTCGAGGACTGGCTCGGCATCGAGAATCTCTACGAATCGGTCAACACCCCGCTCGTCGGTTACCTCAACAACGCGATCAAGGCCAAGGAGCTCTTCAAGAACGACAAGGACTACGTCGTCATCGACGGCGAAGTCATGATCGTTGACGAGCACACCGGCCGTATCCTCGCCGGCCGCCGCTACAACGAGGGCATGCATCAGGCGATCGAGGCGAAGGAAGGGGTGGACATCAAGGACGAGAACCAGACGCTCGCGACGATCACCCTGCAGAACTTCTTCCGCCTCTACGACAAGCTTTCCGGTATGACCGGTACGGCCATGACCGAGGCCGCCGAGTTCCACCAGATCTACAAGCTCGGTGTGGTCCCGATCCCGACGAACAGGCCGATGGTCCGGGCCGACCAGTCCGACCTGATCTACCGCACCGAGGTCGCCAAGTTCGACGCGGTCGTCGACGACATCGCGGAGAAGCACGAGAAGGGCCAGCCGATCCTGGTCGGCACCACCTCGGTCGAGAAGTCCGAGTACCTCTCGCAGCAGCTCTCCAAGCGCGGCGTGCAGCACGAGGTGCTCAACGCCAAGCAGCACGACCGTGAGGCGCCGATCATCGCCCAGGCCGGCCGCAAGGGCGCCGTCACCGTCGCCACCAACATGGCGGGCCGTGGTACGGACATCAAGCTCGGTGGGAATCCGGACGACCTCGCCGAGGCCGAGCTGCGCCAGCGCGGCCTCGACCCGGACGAGAACGTCGAGGAGTGGGCCGCGGCGCTGCCCGCCGCTCTGGAGCGCGCCGAGCGGGCCGTCAAGGCCGAGCACGACGAGGTCAAGGAGCTCGGCGGTCTCTACGTGCTGGGCACCGAGCGGCACGAGTCGCGCCGTATCGACAATCAGCTGCGCGGTCGTTCCGGACGGCAGGGGGACCCCGGTGAGTCCCGCTTCTACCTGTCGCTCGGCGACGACCTGATGCGTCTGTTCAAGGCGCAGATGGTCGAGCGGGTGATGTCGATGGCCAACGTGCCCGACGACGTGCCGATCGAGAACAAGATGGTGACCCGTGCCATCGCCTCCGCCCAGTCCCAGGTCGAGCAGCAGAACTTCGAGACGCGGAAGAACGTCCTGAAGTACGACGAGGTGCTCAACCGGCAGCGTGAGGTCATCTACGGTGAGCGCCGCCGGGTCCTGGAGGGCGAGGACCTGCATGAGCAGGTGCAGCACTTCATGGACGACACCATCGATGCCTACATCCAGGCGGAGACGGTCGAGGGCTTCGCCGAGGAGTGGGACCTGGACCGGCTGTGGAACGCGTTCAAGCAGCTCTACCCGGTGAAGGTCACCGTCGAGGAGCTGGAGGACGCGGCGGGCGACCGGGCGGGGATCACCGGCGACTTCATCGCCGAGTCCATCAAGGACGACATCCACGACCAGTACGCGGACCGGGAGAAGCAGCTCGGCTCCGACATCATGCGTGAGCTGGAGCGGCGTGTGGTGCTCTCCGTGCTGGACCGCAAGTGGCGTGAGCACCTCTACGAGATGGACTATCTCCAGGAGGGCATCGGCCTGCGGGCGATGGCGCAGAAGGACCCGCTGGTGGAGTACCAGCGTGAGGGCTTCGACATGTTCAACGCCATGATGGAGGGCATCAAGGAGGAGTCCGTCGGCTATCTGTTCAACCTGGAGGTCCAGGTCGAGCAGCAGGTCGAGGAGGTCCCGGTGGAGGCTCCGTCGGCCGAGGAGGCGGCGGAGAAGACCTCACTGGACAAGCGTGACGTGGTGCCCGCGGGCGCTCGCCCGGAGATCCGCGCCAAGGGTCTGGACGCCCCGCAGCGGCCCGACCGGCTGCATTTCTCGGCTCCCACCGTGGATGGCGACGGCGGTGTCGTCGAGGGCGACTTCGAGAGCGAGGACGGCGCATCGCGCTCCGAGGCGGACGGGCTGACGCGCGCCGAGCGCCGCAAGGCCCAGAAGGGCGGCGGCCGCCGCCGCAAGAAGTAGCGCATCAGCTGCGGCCGGGCGTCCGAAAGACACCTGGGGCCGCAGTAGGTCGGATCGAGCCGGGGCCGGCACCGCAGAGGTGCCGGCCCCGGCTCGCGCTCAGACCCCCACCCGCTCGCCACCGAGCTCGATTGCCGCACACCGCCAGCGCAGGTCGGCGCCCTGCTCGAGACGGAAGGCCATGGCCTGTACGTGCTCGCCGGTACCGATCCGCGCGAAGGCCTCGATCACACCGGGGGCCGGCACGAATTCGCCGCAGTGGCGCACGACCGGCCTGATCCCCGGGGCCCGCAGCGGTGTGCCGGGCGCCAGCCGCACCAGCTGGTCGTAGGCCTCGCCGATGGTGTGCCCGAGCATCCAGTGCACCGGCCGTTGCCCGCTGAGCACGGCGAGGAGCCGCTCGGCGAACCAGTAGTGCGGTTTGAGGCGCCGCCGCTGACGCGGGGTGGTGCTGGGCCTCTGGTGATCGTGCCTGCCCGCCGGCCTGGTCCGGTCCATGACGTACGTGCCCCGCTCTGCCGGGCCCGGTGTTCGTACCGGGCGGTAACTTCTGCTGATCTTCTTCTACGGCCGGGACGGAGGCCGTGGCAAGGAGCGTCACCCCCAGCCGGCGGGGGTGTGAGAGTTCACCTATCCGAGTGACGGGGCGGAGTACGCAGGCGCGCGTGCCGCGTCACAGGTACCCGCGGGATGGACGGGTCGGTGGCTCGCATCGGCACCCCGAAGGGGGACTCCGTACGTATTCTTGAACCGCCTCCACCTGGGCGCTCGACCGATGAGCGCTCGCACCGACGACGAAAGCGGCCGGCCATGCGTGTGTATGTCCCAACGACCCTCCCCGGTCTCGCGGCGGTGTACGCGGCGGGCGAGCTCGGTCCGGGGCCGCTCACCGCCTATGCGGTCACCCCCGGCCTGCGCGAGTGGTATGTGTCGGACGACATCGAGGAGCTGGAGTACGCCGCGCTCAACCGGGCGGCTTCCGCTTCGCTGAGGCTGCTGGCCGGTGCGCCGGACACCGCGCGCCGCCGGGTGGTGGTCGCTGTGGACGTGCCCGACCAGGATGCGGTGGCCGACCCGGACCGCGGCCTCGAAGCGAGTGCACTGGGCGAAGTGCGGATCGCTTCCGCGGTACCGCTGGCCAAGGCCGCTGCCGTGCATGTCGACGCGGACGACGCGGAGGCCGATGTCGCCGCAGCGGCCGCGGCGCTGGGGGCCGCGGACCACGGGGACGACGACGCACAGTTCACTGTGGACGGGGCCGAGGACCACGAGCTGCTCTGGTTCGGGGTGCAGGAGACCCCGAACCTGATCGGCTGATCCGGTCGGCTGTCGGTGCCGGCGGGTACGGTTCTGGGCATGGGGGAGTTGCACGCGGGCTGAGTAGGGGGGCAGAGATGGATACACATGCGGTCGCGGCCGTGCAGGCGCGCGCCACCCACCTCGTCTGGGACTGGAACGGCACGCTGTTCCACGACATCGACGCGGTGATCGACGCCACCAACGCCTCGTTCGCCGAGGTCGGCCTGAGCCCGATCACGCTGGAGCGTTACCGCGAGCTGTACTGCGTACCGGTTCCGCGGTTCTACGAGCGGTTGATGGGGCGACTGCCCACCGACGCCGAGTGGAGCGTGATGGACGAGGCGTTTCACCGGCACTACTGGGCGCTCGCCGAGCACGCCCGGCTCGCCGTGGGAGCCGAGCAGTTGCTGACCGACTGGCAGGCCGCGGGGCTGACCCAGTCGTTGTGTTCGCTGGCGCCGCACGACCATCTGATACCGATCGTCCGGACGCACGGTATCGAGCAGCGGTTCATCCGGGTGGACGGCAGGATCGGGTCGTCGAGCGCTGGCAAGGCGGAGCAGATGGTGCGCCATCTGGCCGCGCTGGAGGGCGTGGCGCCGGAGCAGGTCGTGGTGATCGGCGACGCGGTCGACGACGCCGTGGCGGCGGCCCACGCCGGGGCGCAGGCAGTGCTCTATACCGGCGGCTCGCACAGCCGGGCCGGTCTGGAGGCCGCAGGGGTGCCCGTGGTGGATTCGCTGGCCGATGCCGTGCGGGTGGCCCGCTCTCTGACGGAGTAGCCGGGGCAGCCCGGGAGCCGGTGGATCGCAACTGGCCGAAGCGTCCAAATTCGGCGGCCGGACTTGGACAGATCCGGCTCATGACGCCCACCGGTCAGGGAGCGATAGCCTTGGCTCGTGATCAGCGCGATATCTCGCGGGGGCATCGACGCCTCTGCCCTGCGCCCGGAGGACCACCGTCTCCGGGCGATCGCTGACATCCAGAACCCGGACCGGCCTCTCAAATTGGCCAATAACGTCACGGGCATCTCTCATTGCGGCATAACGTCGACTTCGACCGGATACCCCGCGTCGTGGTCGTGGCGTTGGACCGCTTCTTTCACCTACGTCACGCAACGGCGCGCGACAGGAGCCAGAGGACATGCAGACCAAGCTGGACGAAGCCAAGGCCGAACTGCTCGCACGCGCGGCCCTGGTAGCTGAGAAGAGCCCTGCCGGAGGGCAATTTCCGAGCGGGGCAACGGGCGGCGAGAGTCCCGACCAGGACGCCGTCCTCGCGTATCTCCAGCGCTACTACCTGCACACCGCACCGGAGGACGTGGACGACCGCGATCCGGTCGATGTCTTCGGAGCGGCACTCTCGCACTACCGGCTGGCAGAGAAGCGGCCGCAGGGCACCGCGAACGTCAGGGTGCACACCCCGACTGTCGAGGAGAACGGCTGGACCTGCAGCCACTCGGTCGTCGAAGTGGTCACCGACGACATGCCCTTCCTTGTGGACTCGGTCACCAATGAGCTGTCCCGCCAGGGCCGTGGCATCCATGTGGTGATTCACCCGCAGGTTCTGGTCCGCCGGGACATCACCGGGAAGCTCCTCCAGGTGCTCGACAAGGGCGAGAAGATCCAGGGCGTGCACGACGCCCTCGTGGAGTCCTGGATCCATGTGGAGATCGACCGGGAGACCGACCGCTCCGACCTGAAGCAGATCACCGACGATCTGCTGCGGGTGCTCTCGGACGTCCGGGAGGCAGTCGAGGACTGGGAGAAGATGCGCGACTCCGCGCTGCGCATCGCTGATGAGCTGCCTGCCGAGCCGACCGCGGAAGATCTGCCCGACGAGGAGGTCGAGGAGGCCCGTGAGCTGCTCCGCTGGCTCGCCACCGATCACTTCACCTTCCTCGGATACCGCGAGTACGCGCTGACCGAGGACGACTCGCTCGCCGCGGTGGCGGGCACCGGCCTGGGCATCCTGCGCTCCGACCCGCACCACAGCGCCGAGGACACGCACCCCGTGTCGCCCTCCTTCGGCCGGCTGCCGGCGGACGCCCGCGCGAAGGCGCGTGAGCACAGGCAGCTGGTGCTCACCAAGGCCAACAGCCGCTCGACGGTCCACCGGCGTAGCTACCTCGACTACGTCGGAGTGAAGAAGTTCGACGCCAAGGGCAACGTGGTCGGCGAGCGCCGCTTCCTCGGTCTCTTCTCGTCCGCCGCGTACACCGAGTCCGTGCGCCGGGTGCCCGTCATCCGCCGCAAGGTCGCCGAAGTGCTGGAAGGCGCGGGCTTCACGCCCAACAGCCACGACGGCCGCGATCTGATGCAGATCCTGGAGACCTACCCGCGCGACGAGCTCTTCCAGACGCCCGTCGACCAGCTGCGCTCCATCGTCACCAGCGTGCTGTACCTCCAGGAGCGGCGCAGGCTGCGGCTGTATCTCCGCCGGGACGAATACGGGCGCTACTACTCCGCGCTGATCTATCTGCCGCGCGACCGCTACACCACCGGTGTGCGGCTGCGGCTCATCGACATCCTCAAGGAGGAGCTCGGCGGCACCAACGTCGACTTCACCGCCTGGAACACCGAGTCGATCCTCTCCCGCCTGCACTTCGTGGTGCGGGTGCCGGTGGGCACCGAGCTGCCCCAGCTCACTGACACCGACACCGAACGCATCGAGAAGCGTCTGGTCGAAGCCGCTCGTTCCTGGGCCGACGGCTTCTCCGAGGCGCTGAACGCCGAGTGCGGCGAGGAGCGCGCGGCCGAGTTGCTGCGCCGTTACGGTCAGGCCTTCACCGAGGGGTACAAGGCCGACCACTCACCGCGGGCCGCGGTGGCCGACCTCGGCCACCTGGAACAGCTGACGCAGGGCGAGCAGGACTTCGCTCTCTCGCTGTACGAGCCGGTCGGCGCCGCCCCCGGGGAGCGCCGCTTCAAGATCTACCGGGCCGGCACCCAGGTCTCGCTGTCGGCGGTGCTGCCGGCGCTCCAGAAGCTGGGTGTCGAGGTCACCGACGAGCGCCCCTACGAGCTGCGCTGCGCGGACCGCACGCATGCCTGGATCTACGACTTCGGGCTCCGGCTGCCGCAGCCCCTGGCCGGCGGGGGCGGCGGCAGCGAACTGCTCGCCGACGACGCGCGCGACCGCTTCCAGGACGCCTTCGCGGCCACCTGGACCGGGCAGGCGGAGAACGACGGCTTCAACGCCCTGGTGCTGGGCGCCGGGCTGACCTGGCGGCAGGCGATGGTGCTGCGCGCCTACGCCAAGTACCTGCGGCAGGCCGGGTCCACCTTCAGCCAGGACTACATGGAGGACACCCTCTGCAACAACGTCCACACCACCAGGCTGCTGGTCTCCCTCTTCGAGGCGCGGATGGCCCCCCACCGGCAGCGGGCCGGCACCGAGCTGATCGACGGACTGCTCGAAGAGCTTGAGGGTGCCCTGGATCAGGTCGCGAGCCTGGACGAGGACCGGATCCTGCGCTCCTTCCTCACGGTCATCAAGGCCACCTTGCGGACCAATTACTTCCAGAGCGCCGGCGGCGGAAGCGAAAGCGGGGGTCAGAGCGCCGGCGGCGGAAGCAAGGGTGCGGCGGCGCAGGCCGGCCGGCCGCACGCCTACGTCTCGATGAAGTTCGACCCGCAGGCCATCCCCGACCTGCCCGCCCCCCGCCCGGCGTACGAGATCTGGGTGTACTCGCCCCGCGTCGAGGGTGTGCACCTGCGTTTCGGCAAGGTCGCCCGCGGTGGTCTGCGCTGGTCCGACCGGCGCGAGGACTTCCGTACGGAGATCCTCGGCCTGGTCAAGGCGCAGATGGTGAAGAACACCGTCATCGTGCCGGTGGGCGCCAAGGGCGGCTTCGTCGCCAAGCAGTTGCCGGATCCTTCGGTGGACCGCGATGCCTGGCTCGCCGAGGGCATCGCCGCCTACAAGATGTTCATCTCCGCGCTGCTCGACATCACCGACAACCTGGTGGCGGGTGAGGTCGTACCCCCCGCCGACGTGGTCCGCCACGACGGGGACGACACGTACCTCGTGGTCGCTGCCGACAAGGGCACCGCGACCTTCTCCGACATCGCCAACGAGGTGGCCGGCTCCTACAACTTCTGGCTGGGTGACGCCTTCGCCTCCGGTGGTTCCGCCGGCTACGACCACAAGGGCATGGGCATCACCGCACGTGGCGCCTGGGAGTCCGTCAAGCGGCACTTCAGGGAGCTGGGCCACGACACCCAGTCGGAGGACTTCACCACCGTCGGCGTCGGCGACATGTCCGGTGACGTCTTCGGCAACGGGATGCTGCTCTCCGAGCACATCCGTCTGGTCGCGGCCTTCGACCACCGGCACATCTTCATCGACCCGACCCCCGACGCGGCCACCTCGTACGCGGAGCGGCGGCGGATGTTCGACCTCCCGCGTTCCTCGTGGGCGGACTACGACAAGAGCCTGCTGTCGGCGGGCGGCGGCATCCACCCCCGTTCGGCCAAGTCGATCCCGGTCAACGCGCACATGCGCGAAGCGCTCGGCATCGAGCCGGGCGTGGTCAAGCTGACGCCGGCCGACTTGATGAAGGCCATCCTCAAGGCCCCGGTGGACCTGCTGTGGAACGGCGGCATCGGTACGTATGTGAAGTCCTCCGCGGAAACGCACGCCGAGGTCGGCGACAAGGCGAACGACGCGATCCGGGTCGATGGTGTGGACGTGCGCGCCAAGGTCATCGGCGAGGGCGGCAACCTGGGGCTGACCCAGCTCGGCCGCATCGAGTACGCCAGGTCCGGCGCCGACGGCTCGGGCGGCAGCTGCAACACCGACGCCATCGACAACAGCGCGGGCGTGGACACCTCCGACCACGAGGTGAACATCAAGATCCTGCTGAACGGTCTGGTCACCGACGGCGACCTGACCGTCAAGCAGCGCAACAAGATCCTCGCCGGCATGACCGACGAGGTCGGCCGGCTGGTGTTGCGCAACAACTACGCGCAGAACACCGCGCTCGCCAACGCCAAGGCCCAGGCGCCCTCGCTGCTCCACGCCCACCAGCGCGTCATGCGCCGGCTGGCCAGGGACGGCCACCTGGACAGGGCACTGGAGTTCCTGCCGACCGACCGGCAGATCCGTGAACTCCTCAATGCCGGCAAGGGTCTGAGTCAGCCCGAGCTCGCGGTGCTGCTCGCCTACACCAAGATCACGGCAGCCCAGGAGCTGATCACCACCGATCTGCCGGACGCCCCGTATCTGCAGGATCTGGTGCACCGCTACTTCCCCCAGGAACTGCGCGATCGCTACCCCGAAGCGATCGCCGGGCATCCGCTGCGCCGCGAGATCATCACCACGGTGCTGGTCAACGACACGGTGAACAGCGGAGGTTCGACCTTCCTGCACCGGCTGCGGGAGGAGACCGGCGCATCGATCGAGGAGATCGTGCGGGCCCAGTTCGCGGCCCGTGAGATCTTCGGGCTCGCTCAGGTCTGGGACGCCGTGGAGGAGCTCGACTCCAAGGTCGATGCCGATGTGCAGACCCGCATCCGGCTGCACTCGCGCCGGCTGGTCGAGCGCGGCGCCCGATGGCTGCTCGGCAACCGCCCGCAGCCGCTGGAGCTCAGCGACACCATCGACTTCTTCACCGAAGGGGTGGAGCAGGTCCGTTCCGAGCTGCCGAATCTGCTCAAGGGCGTCGACCTCGAGTGGTATCAGCGCATCCTCGACACACTGACCGAGGTCGGGGTGCCGGAGGAGCTGGCGCGCCGGGTGGCCGGGTTCTCGTCCGTCTTCCCCGCGCTCGACATCGTGGCGATCGCGGACCGCACGGATACCGCGCCGATGACGGTCGCCGAGGTGTACTACGACCTCGCCGACCGGCTGACGATCACCAAGCTGATGGACCGGATCAGCGAGTTGCCGCGGGCCGACCGCTGGCAGTCCATGGCCCGCGCCTCCATCCGTGAGGACCTGTACGCGGTGCATGCCGGGCTCACCCAGGACGTGCTGTCGGTGGGTGACGGGTCGGCGTCCCCGGAGGAGCGGTACAAGGCCTGGGAGGAGAAGAACGCGTCGATCCTGGGGCGTTCACGCTCCACGCTGGAGGAGATCCAGTCCTCCGACGCGTTCGACCTGGCGAATCTGTCGGTCGCCATGCGGACCATGCGGACCCTGCTGCGCACGCACGTGTGATGCGGCGGCCGACCCGCGGCCGACGCTGACGAGCGTCCGACAGCGGCTTTCGCAGCCCGGCCCCGCCTGGTGGTTCTCCAGGCGGGGCCGGGCTGCGCTGTCAGCAGAGGCGGTGGCCTATTTCCTGGTGTAGTTCTCGTATACGGCGATGACCTCCTCGGCCGGCCCGTCCATCCGCACGGTCCCCGACTCCAGCCAGATGGCCCGCTCGCAGCTGTCGGTGATCGACTTGTTGCTGTGGCTGACCAGGAAGACGGTGCCGGCCTGCGCACGCAGCTCCTCGATGCGCCGGCGGCTCCGGTTCTGGAACTTCGCGTCGCCGGTGGACAGCGCCTCGTCGATCATCAGTACGTCGTGGCTCTTGGCGGCGGCGATCGAGAAGCGCAGCCGGGCGCCCATACCGGACGAGTACGTCCGCATCGGCAGCGAGATGAAGTCGCCCTTCTCGTTGATCCCGGAGAAGTCGACGATGCCCGGGTACCGCTCGCGTACCTCTTCCCGGCTCATGCCCATCGCGAGTCCGCCGAGGATGACGTTGCGTTCGCCGGTCAGATCGCTCATCAGCGCGGCGTTGACCCCGAGCAGTGACGGCTGGCCCTGGGTGAAGACCCGCCCGCGGGCGGGCGGGAGCAGTCCGGCGATGGCCTTCAGCAGGGTGGACTTGCCTGAGCCGTTGGAGCCGATCAGGCCGATCGCCTCCCCCCGGTGGGCGACGAAGCTGACGCCCTTCACGGCGTGCACCTCGCGTACGCCGGGGCGGGGTTTGCGGCTGACGATCCTGTTCAGCGCCGAGGTCGCGGTGCCCTTGCCGGCTCCGCTGCCGTACACCTTGTAGACGACATGGACGTCGTCGACGATCACTGTGGGGGCCGGTGAGCCGTTCTCAGCCACGTCCGTACTGCTCCTCTGCCTGCCAGAAATAGATGAAGCCGCCCACCCCGGCGACGGCCGCCCAGCCGATCGCGAGGGCCCAGACATGCGGGGGAAGCTGGGAGGCGGTGAAGCTCTCGACGAGCGCGAAGCGCACCAGGTCGATGTAGACGGCGGCCGGGTTGGCCTGCAGCGCCAGCAGCACGATATGCGGGAGGTGGTCGCTGGCCAGCACCTTCTTGATGCTCCACATCACGCCGGAGACGTACATCCAGGTACGCATGATGAAGGGCATCAGCTGGGAGATGTCCGGCGTCTTGGCGGCCAGCCGGGCCATGACCATGGACAGCCCGGTGTTGAACACTGTCTGCAGGACCAGCGCCGGGACGACGAGCAACCAGGCCGGCTTCGGGTATTCGCCGAAGCAGACCAGGATGACGACCAGCGCGCCCATCGAGAAGAGCAGCTGCTGAAACTGCTGGACGGCGTAGGCGATGGGCAGCGAGGCACGCGGGAAGTGCAGGGCGCGCACCAGCCCCAGGCTGCCGCTGATGGCGCGGGTGCCGGTCTGGATCGAGTTGTTGGTGAAGGTCCAGATGAAGACGCCGGTGACCAGGAACGGGATGAAGTCGGGGACGCCTCGGCTGGTGCCGAGCAGCACCCCGAAGATGAAGTAGTAGACGGCTGCGTTCAGCAGCGGCGTCATGATCTGCCAGATCTGGCCCAGCTTGGCCTGGCTGTACTGCGCGGTCAGCCGGGCCGTCGCGAAGGCCGTGATGAAGTGCCTGCGGCTCCAGACCTGGCGGATGTATGAACCGAGGGGCGGCCGGGCGCCGCTGACGGTCAGGCCATAGGCAGCGGCCAGTTCACCGGGGCTCCGGGGGTCCGGCTGCGGGGGGATCTCCGGCGCTTGCGCCTGTGGCGCGGGCGCGGCCGGGACGGTGTTGGGGCTCACGGCAGTCGCTTTCGACAGAAGGAGGGAGGGCGGGGCGACGGGAGCATGACGAGGTAAGACGTTGGGACGGGTCCGTATCGTCGTAACGCTGACAGTAAGACGCCCTGACGTCGAAACGCAACCGTTGCGTCGTCACGTAACATCGCCGGTATGACTTCCAGCGCTCCCCGCCCGCCCCGCCGAGCCCCCGCCGGAGCCGCCGTGCTCCGGGAGGATGTGACGGAGGCGATCCGCGCGGCCGTCTTCGAGGAGCTGGCCGCGGTCGGCTTCTCCCGGATGTCGATCGAGGGCATCGCGCGCCGGGCGGGCGTCGGCAAGACCGCCGTCTATCGCCGTTGGAAGTCGAAGCTGCACCTGGTGCTCGACCTGGTCACCGCGTTCGCGGCGCAGGGCCTGCCGGCGCCCGCGACCGGTTCGCTGTACGGAGATGTGCGCGCGCTCCTGGCAGTGGCCTCGCACGCGCTGCGGCACCCCGTCGCCTCCCAGGTCATCCCCGACCTGCTGGTCGAGGCGGCACGTCAGCCGGAGATCGCGGACGCCATCAAAGCGGCGCTGCTCGACCAGCAGAAGGGGGTGGCCGCCGCGGTGGTCCGTGCTGCGGTCGCCCGCGGCGAGCTCCCCGAGGGCACGGATCCCGAGCGGACACTCGAGCTGATCGTCGGCCCGCTGTACTGGCGGCTCGTGGTGGTCAGGGACGGCCTCCCCAAGGGGTATTTGGACGGTCTCGCGGCGGCGGCGGTTGCGGGGCTCAAGGCCTGATCCGGCGCGATTCCCTCCGCCATGCCGGCGCAGGCGTGGCGGGTGGTGCGCTGGTCCGGTTGGGGCCGTGCCGCGTGACCCGGGCAAGGTGATCGGCGTTGCGCTTCTTCATGCACCGACTTTTCCTTCCCGCCGTTCGCCGCCCCCGCTCGCTCGTCGCGTGGTTCCTTCTCATCGCCGCGGCGTTCGCGCTCACCCAGCTGTTCCAGGTCACCGGCCGGGCGACGTCGGACACGCGTCACTACGTGTCGTACAGCCTGATGCTGTCGGGTCAGAGCCGCGAGCAGGCGGCCGCCCACACCATCGACTTCTACTGTGCGAGTCAGCGGGCCCGGGGCGCGCAGGCGGACCGGCTGGACCTGAGGAAGTTCACCGATCCGGGCAACGGCGAACGTTCCTACCGGGCCTGCCGCAAGAACGCCGAGAACAGGGTGCGCACGGTCACCGAGCAAGGTGGTGTGTCCGGGTACATGTCACTGTTCGCGACGCCGCGGATGTCCGCGATCTTCGTGGCGCGTCCCGCGTACCCCGCCTTCCTGGTGCCGTTCATCGCCGCCCTGGGGATCACCTGGGGACTGTGGGCCGCCGCGGTCGCCGTCACGGTGGCTGCCAGCGCCCTGGTTGTGGCGGTACTGCGCACGCTGGGGACCGGTGTGCCCGTCGCGCTCGCCGGACAGGTTCTCTACTACGCGCTGCCGATCGGAGCGCAGTCCATGCGGCCGATGACCGAGGGCTTGATGCTGGTGGGCGTGCTGACCGTGGTGCTGGGCTGCGTGGGCCTGCTCCACCGGCCCGAGCACTCGTGGCGGTGGGTGGGGGCCGCTGCTGCCGGCTTCGCGCTGGCCGCACTGGCCAAGTACTCCCAGACGTTGCTGCTCGCGGGCTGTCTGGCGTTGGCCCTGCTCGGCGTCGCTGCGGCACGCCGCTCCCGGGGCTGTCCGGTACCCCGGAACCTGACCCTGCTTCTCGGGTTGTGCGCGGGGGCGGCCGTACTGGTGCAGACCGGCATCGGCGTGCTGCACCTGCCGTCCACCCGGGACAGCATGCAGGACCTGTTGGCGTTCCACTTCAGCCGTCCGGACGTCGCCGACCCCTGGCACCGCTTCCTGCTGCTGAGCCGCAACTTCTGGACCGAATGGCTGCGCGATCAGTGCGTCGAGCCGTTGACGGTGGCGCTGCTGGCGACCGGGGTCTGGGGCGTACTGCGCCGGGGGCGCGCCCTTGCGGCGGTGGTGCTGGCCGTGGGAATCGCCGGACTGATCAACCAGGCGGGGCACCCCGACGTGTCGGTGGGCCCCCGGCTGATGGTGCTCGTGTGGGTGCTGCCCGTTGTCGGACTGCCACTGCTGTGGTCGGGGCGGGCGCCCTGGCAGGCGCCCGGAGGCGTGGTGGCTCGGCAGAGCCCGGTCCAGCAGCCGGAACCGGCCGTGTCGGCGGCCGGAAAGGGCGTCTGAGGACGCGGACTCTCGTCAGGACGACAACAAAGCAAACAATCATTCAATAGGAAATGTCTGAAATGGTAGTAATGTGCCTGAGGTGGTGGGGGTGATCCTGCGGCGGGAGTGAGTGCACAAGCATGACGATCAAGGTCAGCGTGGTCATCCCGGTCTACAATCCGGGCCCGTACATCGAGGACTGCATCGCGTCGCTGCTCCGGCAGAGCCTCCCCCAGGACGCGTACGAGGTCGTCTTCGTCAATGACGGTTCGACGGACGGCACCCCGGCCCGGCTGGACGCGCTCGCCGCGGAGCACCCGAACATCCGGGTCATCCATCAGGAGAACTCCGGCTGGGCGGGCAAACCGCGCAACGTCGGGATCGAGGCCTCGACCGGTGAGTTCGTGATGTTCGTCGACAACGACGACTGGCTCAGCGACGAAGCCCTGGAGCGCATGTATGCCTACGGCGTCGAGCATGCGGCGGATGTCGTCGTGGGCAAGATGGCGGGCCGCGGCCGGCCGGTGCCACGCGAGCTGTTCCGGACGAACAGGCCGCGCGCCACGGTGAAGAACGCGCCGCTGATCGACAGTCTCACCCCGCACAAGATGTTCCGGCGGGCCTTCCTCGAACAGCACGGGCTGCGTTTTCCCGAGGGACGGCGCCGGCTCGAGGACCACGTCTTCGTCACCGAGGCCTATCTGACCGCGGGCAGTGTCGCGGTACTGAGCGACTACGTCTGTTATCACCACGTCAGGCGGGACGACGCCGCCAACGCCGGTTTCCAGCAGCTGGACCCGGTGGGCTACTTCCGCAATCTGCGGGAGGCACTCGACGTGGTGGCGAAGTACACGGAACCGGGGCCGCTGAGAGACAAGCTGCACCGGCGCTGGTTCCGCAACGAGATGATCGAGCGGATGCGCGGCAGGCGATTGCTGGCCATGCCGGACGGCTATCGGCAGCAGATGTTCCAGGAGATGCACAAGGTGGTGGTCGAATACTTCGGCCCGGGTGTCCTGGCGGGCATGGCTCCCATGCAGCAGATCGTCGGCGCGCTCATCACGGCGGACAGTTACCGGGATGTCGAGGAGTGCGCCCGATGGGAGAAGACCATCGGCGCCCATGCCGAACTGACCGGCCTGACCTGGCAGGACGGCGCCCTGGAGGTGGAATTCACCGCCGGGATGCTGGCCGGGAAGAAACCCGTTCAGCTGCACGGTGCGGTGGGTGAGGAACTGGTCCGACTGCCGGCCGGGCTGGACGGCAGCGACACCTTTGCGCAGCTCGGCGTCCGCCCGGACGCCCGGGTCGACGCGTCGAAGGCCGAAGTGGTGGTGCGGGAGCGGTCCACCGCGGCCGAGTTCTACCAGCCCGTCGAATTCAGCCGGGAGCGCGTGCAGGGCGCCGGGCAGGACGACGTACGGATGGTGCTGCGGGCGAAGGCGACGGTCTCCCCCGAGACCGCTGCCGGCGGTGAACCGCTGACCCGGGGGGTCTGGGACGTCGTGGTCCGCGTGCACCTGGCCGGGTGGACCAAGGATGTCCGGCTCGGATCGGCCCGGAGCGAGGCGGCCGCCCAGGGCTGCCGGGCTGCCGTGGTAGGCGAGCCGGCCCGACTGGTTCTGCCGTACTGGACCACCCCCCACGGCAATCTGTCGCTGGACATCGGCCGCACGACCGGTGGACTGACCGGCCAGTTCGGCGAACTCGACCGACGGGACCTGTGCGTACTGCCGGAACCGCTGCTGCTCGAAGCGCGGCTCCCGGTGTGGCAGGCCGCCGCCACGGTCCCCGCCGTACTGCACCTCACCGAGCAGTCCGGCTCCCGGCGCACGGTGCGGGTGGCGGCCACGCTGGCCGCCACGGACGATCCCGGCCGTTCGCTGCTGCGCGCCGAACGGCCGGAACAGCCGCTGACCGGCGGGAACTGGGGAATGGCGGTGAGTCTGGGGGAGGGCGACGAACGTCCGACGCGGTTGCCGTTCGTGCTGACTGTCGCGGCGGGAACCGGCGCGCTCACCATCCGGGCGGTTCCTGAGCGGCCGGCGAAGAAGCACGCCCCCTTCGCCCGGAGGTTCGCGCCCCGCTTCGTGCGGCGGATGGTGCGCAAGGTCCGTGGGCAGGCGGCCGGTTCGCACTGAAACGGCCGACTGAAGCATCCCGCCGGGCCTCCCCGCCATGGCTTCACGCCGGGCCTTCCGCCGGGCGCTGCCGCCGGAGCTTACGGCGCCCGGCTCGGCCGGGCACCGTAAGCGCTACTTGACCGCGCCCGCCATCACTCCGTTCACGAACTGCCGCTGGAACGCGAAGAAGACCGCCAGCGGGATCACCATCGAGACGAACGCGCCCGGCGCCAGCACATCGATGTTGTTGCCGAACTGCCTGACCTGCTGCTGGAGCGCCACGGTGATCGGCGGGTGTTTGGAGTCCGCGAAGATCAGCGCGACCAGCATGTCGTTCCACACCCACAGGAACTGGAAGATGCCGAGCGAGGCGATGGCCGGGCCGCCCAGCGGCATGACGACGCGCGTGAAGAGCCGGACTTCGCCCGCCCCGTCCAGCCGCGCCGCTTCGAGGAGTTCCTTGGGGATCTCGGCGAAGAAGTTCCGCAGCAGGAAGATCGCGAAGGGCAGACCGAAGGCCACATGGAAGATGACCACACCCGCTGTGGTCTCGAAGAGGCCGATCTCGCCGAAGAGCTTCGACACCGGGATCAGTGCGACCTGCACCGGCACGACCAGCAGGCCGACCACGATCAGGAACCACCAGTCGCGGCCGGGGAAATCCATCCAGGCGAAGGCGTATCCGGCCAGTGACCCGATCACCACGACCAGCACGGTCGCCGGGACGGTGATCTCGATGGTGCTGAGCAGCGAGTCGGTGATGACCTTGTTGTCGAGGATCTTGGAGTAGTTGTCGAAGGTGAGTTGGGAAGGGGCGGTGAACACCTTCCACCAGCCGGTCGCCGCGATGTCCGAAGGACCGCGCAGCGAGGACAGCAGCAGACCGATGGTCGGCATCAGCCAGAAGAGGCCGACCAGCACGAGGAAGACCCGCATCACGCTGCCGCCCGCGCGGGCGGCGATGCGTGTGGCCAGCGGCTGCTTCGGCCGGGTCACCGGGACCGTCGGCGCCCCACCCGTGGAACTGCCGTCGGCCGGAGCGCCGTCGTGCGGAGCCCCGTCTGCCGGGACCTGGGCCGCGGTGGTCATCGGCGCCCCTCCTTCCGCATCCGGCGGATGTTGACGAGCATGATCGGTACGACCAGCAGCAGCAGCAGGACGGCGATCGCGCTGCCGACGCCCAGATCCGCGTCCGTGCCGAACGAGGAGCGGTAGAGCTGCAGGGCGAGCACGTTCGCGTCGTCCTGCGAGGAGCCCGGCGCGATGATGAAGACCAGGTCGAAGATCTTCAACACATTGATCATCAGGGTGACCATGACCACCGCGAGGACCGGACCCAGCAGCGGAATGGTGATCCGGCGGAAGACCTGCCACTCGTTGGCGCCGTCCACCCGGGCCTGTTCCAGCAGTTCGCGGGGGAGTCCGGCCAGTCCTGCGGCGATCAGCACCATGGCGAAGCCGGCCCACATCCAGACGTAACTGCCGATGATCGACGGGGTGACCAGGGTCGGGCCGAGCCAGTTGGCACCGTTGTACGGCTCGCGGAAGTTGGAGTCGGGCAGCTTCAGCCGGGCCCCGTCCGCCTTCGCGGGCAGGGTGAAGGTGCCGTCGGCCGATGCCTTGGCGCTGGCCACCACCTTGCCGTCCTTGACCGCCTGGATGGTGACGCCCTTGAGGCCGAGCTCCTTCGGGTCGATGACGTTGGGCTTGCCACCGCCGCCCAGGGTGAAGTCGAGCCAGGCGGTGCCGGTGATCGAACCGCCGGCCGGCTTCGCCGCTTCGGCGGGCTTCGCCGACGAGGGCATCTTCGTCGGGAGCACACCGACCAGCGGCAGCTGCACCGGAGTGCCCGCGCTCACCGGCTGCTTGGTGATGAACGAGCCGCCGCCGCCCGCCTTGATCGGTGCCACTGGCAGCGGGTGCGCACCCGGGTAACCGGCCGATTCGGCGAAGGTGTCGTGTACGCCGACCCAGACTGCGTTGGCGACGCCGCGACCCGGGTCCTGCTCGTACACCAGCCGGAAGATGATGCCTGCCGCGAGCATCGAGATCGCCATCGGCATGAAGACGACCAGTTTGAAAGCGGTGCCCCAGCGGACCCGTTCGGTGAGGACGGCGAAGATCAGGCCGAGCACGGTGGCAACGGTCGGTGCCACCACCACCCATATCGCGGTGTTCTTGATCGCGGTGCGGATGGCGTCGTCGGTGAAGAGCGATCTGTAGTTGTCGATGCCGATGAAATGGGAGCCTGCCTGGTCGAAGAACGACCGGTAGACCGAGTACCCGATCGGGTAGACGACGAGCGCACCGAGCAGCACGAGTGCGGGCAGCAGGAAGCCGACCGCCATTGCTTTACGTGTGCCTGTCACGCTCTTGCGCGGCTTTCCCGCGGGGGGCGCCGAGTTGATCGCGCCCCCCGCCACAGCAGAGGTCATCGCGCCGTCAGTTCTTGTAGGCCTTGGCCGCGTCGGACTCCAGTTTCTGCTGGGTGCCCGCGATGTCCTTCGGGTTCTTCAGGAAGTCCTGCAGGTCCTTCCACTCGCCCTTGCCCGGCGTACCGCCGAAGGACTGCGGTGCCTGGTCGGACATGTCGAAGCGGATGTCGTCGCCCGCCGCGATCAGCGCCTCGGCGATGGTGCGCTGGACGTCGTTCGGGTATGCCGCGGTGTCCAGGCCCTTGTTGGGCGAGACGAAGCCACCCGAGGACGCCGCGATCTTCGCCGCGTCGGTGGAGGCCAGCCAGGTCAGCAGTGCCTGGGCGCCCTTGGAGTCCTTGAGGATCACCGCCGCGTCGCCGCCGGTGACCACCGGGGACTTGGCGCCCACGGCCGGGAACGGGAACACCTTGGCGTCGGTGCCGACCTTCGCCTTGGTCTGGGCGATGTTCGTCTGCGCGAAGTCGCCCTCGAAGACCATTGCCCCCTTGGGCTGGTCACCGCCGGTGAAGGTCTGGGTGACGGACGCGGGGAACTCGGTCTGCAGCGCGCCGTCCGCGCCGCCCGAGATCAGCGACGGCTTCCCGAACAGCTGCGCCAGAGTGGTGAGCGCCGCCTTCACCGAAGGATCGGTCCATTTGATCTTGTGCTGGGCGAGCTGGTCGTACTTGTCGGGGCCGGCCTGCGAGAGATAGATGTTCTCGAACCAGTCGGTCAGGGTCCAGCCGTCCGCGCCGCCGACCGAGACCGGGGTGACACCCGAGGCCGAGATCGTCTGGGCGGTCTTCATGAAGTCGGGCCAGGTCTTGGGCACAGTGGCGCCCGCGTTCTGGAACGCCTTGGTGTTGTACCAGACCAGGGACTTGTTGGCGGCCTTGAAATAGACGCCGTACTGCTTGCCGTCGACCGCGCCGAGGTCCTTCCAGACCTGCGCGTAGTTCTTGTCCAGCTCCGCCTTGGTCGCGGCGTCCACCGGCTTCGCCCACTTCTTGGCGACGGCCTGGGTGATCGCGCCGACCTGCGGCATCATCGCCACATCGGGCGGGGCGCCGCCGGCGATCTTCGTACCGAGGAAGTTGACGATCGGGTCCTGCGCCGGGACGAAGGTGACCGATGCACCGGTGCGCTTCTCGAACTCCTTGAGGACCTTGATGAAGTTCGCCTGCTCGGGGCCGGTCCACACGGCTGCGACCTCGAGCTTGGTGCCGTTGAGCTTGGGCAGCTGCACCCCGGAGGCAGGCGCGCTGCTCTTGTCCGCGGCTGCGCCACCGCCGTCGCCCTTCTTGCCGTCGCTGCCGCATCCCGCGGCGAGGACCAGCGACCCGGCGGCGACGACCGCCAGAACGGCCCTGCGTGAGCGTAGAGCTGTACTTGCTGTGCCAGATGTGCGCATCTGTGCCCCGACCTCTCCCATGCGCGTGCGGTCGGCGCGCCCATGACGTCGGCGACGCCGTTGTCCCGTGGGCTCAGTCCTACGCCCCGGCACTTGAGCGCCGCAATACCACTCCTGGGGTCCCTCACCTGATCGTGATGGGCCTGTGACGTTACGTCAGTCCGTCAGCGACGCGACGGGTATCGCGTCCACCGACCGGGCCGCCCGCTCGAGCGCGCTGGCCAGCAACGCCAAGTCAGTGGGCCCGTTGCCCAGTTCACGCACCGGCCGACGGGTCGGCGGGTCGCCCATGCGTTCCCACTCCAGTGGTACGACGGTGGGCCGCAGTGTGCCGGTGCGCGGGATGCGGCCGGTGACCCGGCCGCCCTGGAACGGTGTCACCCCGCGGTCGGGGCGGCCCAGCCGGCCGCGGCCCGGTGACGGGGCATCGGGCGCGGGGGCCACGGGTGGCGGGTCGAGAATCACCCGCAGCCGGCTGAACCGCGCGAGTTCGGTGTCCTCGGTACGGTCCGGGCGCGCGGACGCTGCGATGAGGTGCACGCCGAGGCGTTCGCCGTCCCTGGCCACGGCGTCCAGGGCCCGCACCACCGAACCGGCCGCGGGGCGTCCGGGGCTGCCGAGTGCCGGGGCGACCAGTGCGTCGAAATCGTCGACCAGGACGACGAGCCGGGGCAGCGGGGTGGGGCCCGGCACGGCCGCCGCGAGGGCGGCGGCGGGGCGCAGCCGCAGGGTGCCGCTGGGGGAGTCGAGTTCGCCGTACGGGTCGTCCGCTCCGGCGGGCCACCTGCCGGCCTGCCGGCCTGCCGCGTCGTGGCGCCGGTGCCATGCGGTGAAGTCGTCCTTGCCGACCAGTTCGGACCTGCGTTTGAGCTCGGCGCCGAGCGCCTGCGCGAACTCCCGCATCCTGACCGGGTCCGACGCCACCAGATGGGTCGAGGCATGCGGCAGATCCGTACAGACCCGCAGCCCGTCCCCGCGTTCGCCGCCTGCTCCGTCGACCAGGATGAGGGCGAGCCGGTCGGGGCGGCCCGCGGCGGCCAGCGAGGCGGCGGCGGCGCGCAGCAGTTCCGTACGGCCGCTGCCCGCCGGGCCCTCGATCAGCAGATGTGGTCCTTCGGTGGCCAGGTCCACGGTGACCGGGCCGCGCGGGCCTGCCCCCAGTACCGCGGTGGCATCGGCGGCGGACGCCCAGCGCGCCATGAGCGATGCGGGGGTGGCACGGGCCAGCCCCAGTTCGTCGAGCAGCCGGGCCGACGGAGGCAGCGCGGCGGTCTGCCGCGCGGTTGATCCACTGACCTGGCCGTCCGCGCGCAGCGGGGCCAGGGCCCTGCCGAACCGCTCGGCCCAGGCCGCCGACACCGCGTCCACCACGGCCGGTGTGCCGCGGCCGGCGGACTGCCCGCCGGCCGTACGCAGCAGCCGCAGGGTGGTCGCCACATCGCCGCTCAACAGGGCGGCGGCCCCGCACTCACGGAAGGCGAGGGAGGCGGCGCAGGCCGTCTCATAGGTCGCCTCCAGCGGCGACGCGGGGGAGGCGGGTGGCGTTTCGGCGAGACACAGCAGGTGGATGCCGGCTGCGGCGCCCGCGGACGCCAGTCGGGCGGTGGTCTCGCGCAGCGTCGCCGATCCGGGATCGCCGTCCACGACCACCACGGTGTACGGGCCCTCGTGCTGCTCGGCGGCCGCGGACACCGCCTCGGTGCCGGCCGAAGCCCAGCCGGTGCCCAGCGGGCCGTCATCCAGGCGGCGCACCAGCTCGGCGGTCCGAGCGGTGGCCTGCTCCCGGTCGTAGGAGAGCAGTAGCCGGCAGTCCTGCCCGTGGGCCGGCCGCGCATGGGGGAGCCAGCCGAGCCATGACCAGTCGGTTCTGCGCGCTTGCACCGAGCGGGCGCGGTCCGTGCTGATCAGCACGATCTCCAGGTCGGTCGGGGAGTGCAGGGCCGCGAGCTGGGCGATGACCGAACGGGCCAGCCCGGTGAGCCGCTCGCGGGGGCCGGCGAGCCCGAGCGAACCGGCTTCCCGCAGCGATACGGTCACCGGCACCGCGGGCAGCACGCCCAGCGGCCCCGGTCCGCTGCGGTCCGCCGTGCCGAGCCGGACGACGAGCGCTTCGCGGTGGCCGGGCCCGCGCTCCCACAGCCGGGGGCCCGGGCCGAGCGCGGTCAGCAGCAGCGAGGCCGGGTCCGGCCAGGCGTCGGGGGCGGGCGGCTGGGCGACGGGGCGGCCCGGGTCACTCGTACGGTCGGGGCCGGTGGCCTGGACGGGCACCCGGTCGCGCACCGGGTCGGGCCTGCCGCCCGCCAGCCGCCTCGCCCAGGCCCCTATCCCACCGCGCCTGCGGAAGGTGTCCGCGTCACTGTCCGGCAGCGGCTCGCCGGCCCGCTCGTGCTCGACCGGCACCCGGGTACCGCGCGCGGGCGTGCCCTGGCGGCCCCGGGTGCTGAATCCGGGGTCCTGTGCGTACGCGGCGGCGGCTTCGTCGTACAGGTTGCTGTAGGGGTCGCGGACCGTCTCGTCGCCGCGGTCGCTGACCCGCCGGGAGCCTGGCCCTGCCTGCACCGGGATGCGGCCCGATCCGGCGCCACCGTGCCCGGAGTCCCCGGCGGGACGGCGGTCGGCGGGCTGCTGCGGTACGGGCTGCCGGGGTGCGGGCTGCTGGGGCGCGGCCGGTCCGGCGGCGGGCCCGGGGGCGGGACGCGCGGGTGTGGCGCCGGGCGCGGCGCTCCGGTCCGATCCGGGGCTACCGGGGGCCGTTTCCCCCGCACCGATACCGCCCGCACCGATCCCGTCCGCACTGCCGCGGGCCACTCGCAGGTGACCTTCCCCGTCCGGCACCGCGGCCGGCGCACCGCCGTCCGCCTGGCCCGCAGCGTCCGCCGAGGCGATCCGCAGGGCGGATTCACCGACCCTCAGCAGCGACCCCGGGGTGAAACGGACCGGGCGTTCGCCCACCTCCGCGCCGTCCAGCGTGGTGCCGTTGGTCGAGCCCAGATCGGCGACGGTGACCCGGCCGTCGTCCGCGACCGTCACCGCGCAGTGCAGCCGCGACACGTCGGGGTCGTCCAGCGGAACATCGGCGTCGCCGGAGCGGCCGATCCGGATCTGACCGCCGTGCAGCAGGTGCACACCGCCCGCATCGGGCCCGGCGACCACATGCAGCTGGGCGGCCGCGCCGGCGCCGTGGTCCTCTTCCTCGGCGGGGAACTGGAGCGAGAGCACCGCACCGTCCACCAGGGGTGGCTCGCCCAGCACACTGCGCTGCAGGTCGAGGCGGAGCCGTCCCGCGTAGAGCACGACGCTGTTCGAGCCCGGGCCGTCCGGCCCCGCGACCGCGGTGGCCAGGCCCGACGCCACGGTGGCCAGAGGCGCCCCGGCGGGGGCGGTGACGACCACGTCACAGGAGCGCGCCTCGGACGCGGATCGGCCGCTGCGCGGCGCGAGGACGGTCAGCCGGATCTGCATAGCCGTCAGCGGTCCCTTCTGCGGAGGGTGCCTGGCAGGGGGCTGCTGCCCTGTGATCTCCCCCACCCGACAGGTCGGCACGGATCGCGGGGCTCCCGACCCCGACATCTCCGTGCTTCAGGCATCCTCGCACCTGCCACCGACAACACGCCCGGGGGTAGCCGCCAAGTGATCTTGAATGGTCGGCTCTGAACCCAAAAGTGCCTGCTTGAGACCACGAACGGACTACGCGCCCCGACTGCCCGGCAACCATCGGCACGGTGCTCGCGTCTTCACAGCGGACACAGCCGGCCCACCCTCCGAAGATCCCCGACAGTGATTTCGCCGGCGGCATTACAGTGGGGCGGACATCCGGGCGGCGGGGGCCGGTGGACCACGCAAGGACGACGATCAGCAGGGAGCGCATGACGTGCGGCCCGTAGGCAGCAAGTACCTGCTCGAGGAACCGCTCGGCCGCGGCGCCACGGGCACTGTTTGGCGAGCCAGTCAGAGGGAGACCGCGGGCGCCGAGGCGGCCGTGCAGGGCCGGCCGGGCGAAACCGTCGCGATCAAGGTCCTCAAGGAGGAACTCGCCGGCGACCCTGACGTGGTCATGCGCTTTCTGCGTGAACGCTCCGTCCTGCTGCGTCTCACCCACCCGAACATCGTGCGCACCCGCGACCTGGTCGTCGAGGGTGATCTGCTCGCCCTCGTCATGGACCTGGTCGACGGCCCGGACCTGCACCGTTACCTTCGTGAGAACGGCCCGTTCAGCCCGATGGCCGCCGCACTGCTCACCGCACAGGTGGCGGACGCACTGGCCGCCAGTCACGCGGACGGCGTGGTGCACCGCGACCTGAAACCGGCCAACGTGCTGGTGAAGCAGGATGCCGACGGACAGATGCACCCGATGCTGACTGACTTCGGTATCGCGCGGCTCGCGGACTCGCCGGGGCTGACCCGTACCCACGAATTCGTCGGCACGCCCGCCTACGTGGCGCCGGAGTCCGCCGAGGGCCGGCCGCAGACCTCCGCCGTCGACATCTACGGCGCGGGCATCCTGCTGTACGAGCTGGTCACCGGCCGCCCGCCGTTCGCCGGCGGTACCGCGCTCGAGGTGCTCCAGCGTCATCTGAGCGAGGAGCCGCGCCGCCCGACCACCGTCCCCGACGCGTTGTGGACGGTCATCGAGCGCTGCCTCAGCAAGGACCCCGACCGCCGCCCGAGTGCCGAGAACCTCGCCAGGGGGCTGCGTACGGTCGCCGAGGGTGTCGGCGTGCACGCGTCAGCGGCGCAGGTGGCTGCCGCGCTGGGCGTGGGCGCGCTGCTGGCACCCGATCCGGCGCCCGCCGCGGTCCCCGACACACCGGGGGCGGCCGACCCGACCCAGGTGCTCCCGAGCGACGCGGGTGCGTACGACCCCAATGCGCGCACCAGCGTGCTGCCGAGCTCCGGCACGGCGGACCCGACGGCTGTGCTGCCACCGATGCCGCAGTCGGGGCCGGGGAACCAGGCGCCGGACCAGCCCGAGCAGCCGCACCCGTGGCAGAGCCAGCTGAGCGCGGCCCGCGACCGCAACGAGCAGACTCAGGTGCAGTACCTGGACCCGAGCCAGGACCCGCTGCGCCACCGCCCGCAGCGCCGGCAGCAGCCGCAGCAGTACCCGCCGCAACAACCGCAGCAGCAATACCAGTCACAGCAGCCTCGTCAGCAGTACGCTCCCCAACAGCCCCAGCAGCAGTACGCGCCTCAGCGGCAGCAGCGCCCGCAGCAGCAGTACGCGCCGCCGCAGCAGCCCCAGGCCCCCGCCCAGCGGGAGCCCCGGCAGCCGAGGCAGCGCAGCTCCAACCCGATGAAGATCCCCGGCCTCGGCTGCCTCAAGGGCTGCCTTTTCATGGTCGTCATCCTCTTCGTCGGCTCGTGGCTCATCTGGGAACTGACCCCGCTCCAGGACTGGATCGGCACCTCGAAGAGCTTCTTCGCGGAGATCGCCGACGGATACCACTCGGTCAAGGACTTCCTTCAGGGCATCGGCGGATCGACGGGCAACTGACCCGCGCCGCCGGGCCCTTATCCGGGCCGGTCTGTCAACATGTCGACTTCTGCGGGACGAAATACCCCGCAGAAGTGAAGGTCGGTGCCAACCGGGGCAGTGAACACCCCGACGCCCGCGTATTTTGAGAGCGAGTGTCCGGGGGCCAGCCCCCGCACAGGCACAGCGCCAGCCGCTGAGGGAGCAGTCTTGGCACGGAAGATCGGCAGCCGGTACACCGCTCACCAGATCCTGGGACGGGGGAGCGCCGGCACGGTGTGGCTGGGTGACGGGCCCGAGGGACCGGTCGCCATCAAGCTGCTGCGCGAGGACCTCGCCGCCGACCAGGAGCTCGTCGGCCGCTTCGTCCAGGAACGCACCGCCCTGCTCGGTCTCGACCACCCGCACGTCGTCGCGGTACGCGATCTCGTCGTGGACGGCAACGACCTCGCCCTGGTCATGGACCTCGTCCGCGGTACCGACCTGCGCACCCGGCTGGACCGCGAGCGCCGCCTGAGTCCCGAGGCCGCCGTGGCGATCGTCGCGGACATCGCCGACGGTCTCGCCGCCGCGCACAAGGCGGGCATCGTGCACCGGGACGTCAAACCCGAGAACATCCTGCTCGACATGCAGGGCCCGCTCGGTCCGGGCGGTTCGCACCCGGCGCTGCTCACCGACTTCGGTGTGGCCAAACTCATCGACGTCCCGCGCCGCACCCGGGCGACCAAAATCATCGGTACGCCCGACTACCTCGCCCCGGAGATCATCGAGGGCCTCCCGCCACGCGCCTCCGTCGACATCTACGCCCTGGCGACCGTCCTGTACGAACTCCTGGCCGGCTTCACTCCCTTCGGTGGCGGTCACCCCGGCGCGGTGCTGCGACGCCATGTCACCGAGACGGTCGTCCCGCTCCCCGGCATCCCGGACGACCTCTGGCAGCTTCTCGTCCAGTGCCTCGCCAAGGCCCCGGCGTCGCGGCTGCGCGCATCGGAGCTCGGCGAGCGGCTGCGTGCGCAGCTCCCGCACCTCGCGGGCATCCCCCCGCTGGACGTCGACGAGCCCGACGAGTCGGAATCCGAGGAGCAGCCGTACGAGGAGGCGTCGTACGAGCCCTCCAACCCCGCCGAGCCGCGCCGACGCGGCGCGGTACCGCTGGTCCCCGGCTCCTCCCCGGACTCCAACCGGGACACCCACACCAGCATGCGCGTCCCCGGCCCCGACGAACTGGCCGGCGGCCCCCTCGGCACCGCCCGCGCCCCCCGCTCCCCGAGCCTGCGCCAGCCGGGTTCGGCGCGCCACCGATCCTCCGCCGAGGCGGTCCGGCGGCGCCGTATCAAACTGGGCGCGGCCACCCTGGTCGCGGCTGTGGCACTGGGCATCGGAGGCTGGCTGGCCACCTCGTCGAGCGACCACGGGGGTGCCCCCTCCCAGGACAACCGGCAGTCGGCGCCGTCCCAGCGCTAGCGGAGCCTCCGCCCCTTCCGGAGCCCGGGGAAGGACCTTGCTCCGAGCCGTTACGCTGGTGGCGTGGCAGTCGTCGATGTATCCGAAGAGCTGAAAACCCTCTCCTCGACCATGGGGTCGATCGAGGCCGTCCTGGACCTCGACAAGATGAGGGCCGATATCGCCGTGCTCGAGGAGCAGGCCGCGGCACCGTCCCTGTGGGACGACCCGGAAGCGGCGCAGAAGATCACCAGCAAGCTTTCCCACCTGCAGGCCGAGGTCCGTAAGACCGCGGCGCTGCGATCGCGGATCGATGATCTGAGCGTGCTCTTCGAGCTCGCCGAGGCCGAGGACGACGCCGACACCCAGGCCGAGGCCGAGTCGGAGCTCGTCGCAGTGCGCAAGGCACTGGACGAGATGGAGGTCCGCACGCTGCTCTCCGGCGAGTACGACGCGCGCGAGGCGCTCGTCAACATCCGGGCCGAGGCCGGCGGCGTCGATGCCGCCGACTTCGCGGAGCAGCTGCAGCGCATGTATCTGCGGTGGGCCGAGCGGCACAGCTACAGCACCGAGGTCTACGAGACGTCGTACGCGGAAGAGGCCGGCATCAAGTCGACCACCTTCGTGGTCAAGGCGCCGTACGCCTACGGCACGCTCTCCGTCGAGCAGGGCACCCACCGGCTCGTGCGGATCTCGCCGTTCGACAACCAGGGCCGCCGCCAGACGTCCTTCGCCGGCGTCGAGGTACTGCCGGTGGTCGAGCAGACCGACCACATCGAGATCGACGAGACCGAGTTGCGGGTGGACGTCTATCGCGCCTCGGGCCCCGGCGGTCAGGGGGTCAACACCACCGACTCCGCGGTGCGGCTGACCCACATCCCGACCGGCATCGTGGTCTCCTGCCAGAACGAGCGCTCGCAGATCCAGAACAAGGCCAGCGCGATGAACGTCCTGCAGGCGAAGCTCCTCGAGCGCCGCCGCCAGGAGGAGCAGGCGCTGATGGACTCGCTCAAGGGCGACGGTGGCAACTCCTGGGGCAACCAGATGCGTTCGTACGTCCTGCACCCTTACCAGATGGTCAAGGACCTCCGTACCGAATTCGAGGTCGGCAACCCTCAGTCGGTGCTCGACGGCGAGATCGACGGCTTTCTCGAGGCCGGAATTCGCTGGCGCAAGCAGCAGGAGAAGTAGCCGGCCCACCAGTTGGCGTTTTGTCGACATTGTCGATCAGGGAACTGCCGTCCTGTGGACGGCAGTTCTTCTTTTCCGTCACAGTCGTATTCCCGTACGCCGGGCAAGTCGCCGCAAGCCGGGCATCGCGCCCGCAACGTCCTTGACGCGGTCTTTAAAACTGGGAAGGGTGACACGCGGCATGCGTATTTCTGGGGCGCGTGTGATCGGGGGGCGCGACACACACCCCTTACGGCCCGCCTGCCCCGTGCGCTGCACCATTAACGATGAGCTACTGGGGGTAGCAGCCAGATGACCAAAAAGACGCGGATTCGCGTAGCGCGCATAGCCGCCGGCGCAGTGATCGCCGCGGGCGCCTCGCTGACCGCCGCGGGGGCGGCCCAGGCCGCCGGTATCGCTGTCAACGTTCCCGGCGTTGCCGGGGTGTCCATTCAGACGGCGGACGAGGACGGCGGCACCAACCCGATCGGCGGCGTCGACAGCGGTACGTCCACGGGTACCTCAACGGGTACGTCGGAGGGCACGTCCACCGGAACATCGACGGGTACGTCGGAGGGCACTTCGACCGGTACGTCCACCGGTACGTCGGAGGGCACTTCGACCGGTACGTCCACTGGTACCTCGACGGGTACCTCGACCGGAACATCGACGGGTACCTCGACCGGTACGTCGGAGGGCACCTCGACCGGTACGTCCACCGGTACGTCGGAGGGCACCTCGACCGGTACGTCGGAGGGCACCTCGACGGGTACCTCGACCGGTACGTCGGAGGGCACCTCGACCGGTACGTCCACCGGTACGTCGGAGGGCACCTCGACCGGTACGTCCACCGGAACATCGACGGGCACCTCGACCGGTACGTCGGAGGGCACGTCCACCGGAACATCGACGGGCACGTCCACCGGTACGTCGCAGGGTAGCGACTCGCAGGGTTCCAGCTCCGGCACCAACGGCGGCGGGGACCAGGGCGCGTCTGGTGACACGACCAACGGCGGTTCGACCAGCGGCACCGGCACAGACAACACCGGCACCGCGCCCGACAACCTCGGCTCGCAGCCGGTGGAGCAGGGCAAGGCCAAGCAGGAGCTGGCCGAGACCGGTGCGGGAGAGACCACCTTCCTCATCCTCGGTGCCGCGACGATGATCGCCGGTGGCATCGGCTTCCGTATGCTGCCGCGTCTCGCCGGCCGCGGTGGCAACATCGCCTAAGCGTTCAGCGCATACCTGAGAGAGGGCCCGGGTTCCGATCGGAACCCGGGCCCTCTCTCAGGTCACACGCGACGCGGCGAACGTCAGACGGTCTGATGCGCCACCAGTGCCAACGCCGCCACCAGCAGGATCAGCAGGGCGATCAGGGCCACCGGACTGAGGCCGCCCAGGAACCCCTCCTGCTGCTGCAGGCGCTCCCTGCTGGCCCGGCACACTCGGCAGCGGCCCTCGCTGACGGGGGATGCACAGTTCGCACACACCAGTCGGTCGTAGGTCATGCGCACTCCTCCTCCCGCGCGGCGGAGCCGCTCA
Source organism: Streptomyces sp. NPDC051322 (assembly GCF_040689485.1). Lineage (NCBI taxonomy): Bacteria > Bacillati > Actinomycetota > Actinomycetes > Kitasatosporales > Streptomycetaceae > Streptomyces > Streptomyces sp. NPDC051322. The sequence goes on from NZ_JBFBAK010000005.1 coordinate 42,323, forward strand.
CACGCTTACTCTCCGCCCAACGCACAGGGAAACGGAACTGTTCCCCTTGTTCCCCCTACCACTGTGCCAGCTTTTGCGCCTTTCGGCGCGTCCGGCCGAATGACGAGCGCTCTCTACCCTCATGGCACCCGGAGAAAACCCGCAAATGCCCCGTCGATAACCTGGACATATCACGCATCCACGGACGCTGCCTGCGGGCGCACAGCCGGTTCGCGTAAGGTCACGCACACCTATTCCCGGCCGACGTGGTGCACTCGTGATCCGATTCGACAACGTCTCCAAGACCTACCCCAAGCAGAACCGTCCCGCCCTTCGGGACGTCTCCCTCGAGATCGAGAAGGGGGAGTTCGTCTTCCTGGTCGGTTCCTCCGGTTCCGGTAAGTCGACTTTTCTGCGGCTGGTGCTCCGCGAGGAGCGCACCAGCCACGGCATGGTGCACGTCCTCGGCAAGGACCTCGCGCGTCTGTCGAACTGGAAGGTGCCGCAGATGCGCCGCCAGCTCGGCACGGTCTTCCAGGACTTCCGGCTGCTTCCCAACAAGACCGTCGCGGAGAACGTGGCGTTCGCGCAGGAAGTCATCGGCAAGCCGCGCGGTGAAATCCGCAAGGCCGTTCCCCAGGTCCTCGATCTCGTCGGCCTCGGCGGCAAGGAGGACCGGATGCCCGGTGAGCTCTCCGGTGGTGAGCAGCAGCGCGTGGCGATCGCCCGGGCCTTCGTCAACCGCCCGATGCTGCTGATCGCGGACGAGCCGACCGGCAACCTCGACCCCCAGACCTCCGTCGGCATCATGAAGCTGCTGGACCGGATCAACCGCACCGGAACCACCGTGGTGATGGCCACCCACGACCAGCAGATCGTCGACCAGATGCGCAAGCGCGTCATTGAACTCGAGAAGGGCCGTCTCGTGCGCGACCAGTCGCGTGGCGTCTACGGCTACCAGCACTGAAAGGACGCCATGCGCGCCCAGTTCGTCCTGTCGGAGATCGGCGTGGGTCTCCGCCGCAATCTCACGATGACTTTCGCGGTCATCGTCTCCGTCGCCCTGTCCCTCGCCCTGTTCGGCGGCTCGCTGCTCATGCGCGACCAGGTGAACACGATGAAGGGCTACTGGTACGACAAGGTCAACGTCTCGATCTTCCTTTGTTCCAAGGGGGATGCGACGTCCACCCCCAAGTGTGCCAAGGGCGCCGTCACCGACGAGCAGAAGAAGTCGATCGAAACCGATCTGAACAAGATGACCGACCTCGTCCAGAAGGTGACCTACGAGTCGAGCGACGAGGCGTACAAGCACTACCAGCAGGAGTTCAAGGGGTCCCCGATGACGGGCTCCATCACTCCGGACCAACTCCAGTCGTCGTTCCGCGTCAAGCTCAAGGACCCGACCAAGTACAAGGTGATCGCGACCGCGTTCGCCGGCCGGGACGGTGTGATGACCGTCCAGGACCAGCGCGGCATCCTGGAGAACCTCTTCGCTCTGCTCAACGGCATGAATGTGGCCGCACTCTGCGTGATGGCGCTGATGCTCGTCATCGCGCTGATGCTGATCGTCAATACCGTCCGTGTGTCGGCGTTCAGCCGCAGACGCGAGACCGGGATCATGCGCCTGGTGGGCGCGTCGAGTTTCTATATCCAGATGCCGTTCATCATGGAGGCCGCGTTCGCCGGTCTGCTCGGCGGCCTGGTCGCCTGCGGAATGCTGCTGGTGGGCCGCTACTTCCTGATCGACCACGGACTCGCGCTGCACGAAAAGCTGAATCTCATCGACTTCATCGGCTGGGACGCGGTCCTCTCCAAGCTGCCCCTGGTGCTGGCAATCGGGCTGCTGATGCCTGCACTTGCCGCGCTTTTCGCATTGCGCAAGTACCTGAAGGTGTGAAACTCCCCCCGCGCGGTGAACGGCCAACCAGTCATGCACCGCACGGGGGTTGTTCTACAGTGGGCGCCATGTCAGGACCGGACTTCTGTTCATCGCCCCGCAGCGTTCGCCGTGGGGCCGTCCTGACACTGGTCTTTGTCAGCGTCCTGGCCACCGCGGCCGCCACCAACTCCTGGCCGGAGAGCGACGCGAGGGTGCCGCGGCCGTCCCACACCCGTGACGTGGCGTCGACCGTCGACCGCGCAGAGTTGGCCAGGGCGGCATCCGAAGCCGAGGCCGACGGCAAGTCCGGTACGAAGGCGGCCGAGGAGGTCGTCAGCCGCAGCGGGGACCGCTGGGGCGCGGTCTACGACCGCTCCGAGTACAAGGAGTTCGAGGACGCGCTCGACGGCGAGTACACCGGCGTGGGCCTCTGGGTCAGACGCAGCCGGGACGGACATATCGAGGTGGCCAAGGTCCAGCCCGGCGGCCCGGCCGCGCTGGCCGGCCTCCGCGCCGGTGACCGGCTCCGTACGATCGACGGCCGCCAGGTCGGCACCAGCCCGGTGACCGCTGTCGTCGCGCAGCTCCGCGGCGGCGACGACGCGTCGGCAGCCGGCACGGCGGTGGCCGTCGGGGTGCAGCGCGGCCACCAGGGCTGGACCAGGACCCTGCGCAGAGTCCGCCTCGCCACCGACGCGGTCACGGTCCGCAAACTGTCCGGCAAGGCCACGCTGGTCAAGGTCACGGCCTTCTCCCGGGGCTCCGGCGCACAGGTCGACCGCGCCGTCCGGACCGCCCCGGCCGGCGGCGGCATCCTTCTCGACCTCCGCGGCAACAGCGGAGGTCTGGTCTCCGAGGCCACGGCCGCCGCCTCCGCCCTGCTCAACGGCGGCCTGGTCGCCACCTACGACGTGCACGGCACCCAGCGAGCCGTCTACGCCAAGCCCGGCGGTGACACCGGCCGGCCGCTGGTGGTCCTGATCGACGGCGGCACCATGAGCGCAGCCGAGCTGCTGACCGGCGCTCTCCAGGACCGCGGCCGCGCCGTGACGGTCGGCTCCCGCACCTTCGGCAAGGGATCGGTCCAGATGCCCAGCCCGCTGCCGGGCGGCTCGGTGGCAGAGCTCACCGTCGGTCACTACCGCACTCCGGCGGGCCGCAGCGTCGACCGCCACGGCATCACACCGGACGTGACGGCGGGTGATCGGGCCGAGGCGAGAGCCGAGACAGTATTGAGTGGCCTCGGGGGAGGGTCGTAGTGCGAAAATGGTCGCACTATGGCTAAGGAAACAGGGCGCAAAATGGTCGCCCAGCACAAGAAGGCGCGGCACGACTACCTCATCCTCGACACCTACGAGTGCGGGCTGGTGCTGACCGGCACCGAGGTGAAGTCGCTGCGGATGGGCCGGGCCTCCCTGGTGGACGGCTTCGTGCAGATCGACAACCACGAGGCGTGGCTGCACAACGTGCACATCCCCGAGTACACCCAGGGCACCTGGACCAACCACAGTGCCCGCCGGAAGCGGAAGCTGCTGATGCACCGCATCGAGATCGACAAGCTGGAGTCCAAGACCCAGGAGTCCGGTCACACGATCGTGCCGCTGGCGCTCTACTTCAAGGACGGCCGCGCGAAGGTCGAGATCGCGCTGGCCAAGGGCAAGAAGGAGTACGACAAGCGGCAGACCCTCCGCGAGAAGCAGGACCGGCGCGAGACGGACCGGGCGATCTCCGCGGTGCGCAGGAAGCAGCGTGCCTGACGCTGGACGGACACCCGGCCGGCGGTGGGGGAATACGCTGGCACGGTCCGTCGTTGTTCACGTACGATGGCTCTGCACCCCACGGGGCGCGGCATCACCGTTTGAGCAGTGGCACTGCTTGCGCAGTGAGACTGTTTGAAAAATCAACATGGGGATGATCGGTTTCGACAGCGGCTGTCGAAGCAGGTGAAGCGAGCCGAGGAAGCGGCAATGATCTCGTAAACCATATGTCGCAAACAATAATCGCCAACTCTAAGCGCGATTCCCAGTCCTTCGCCCTCGCTGCCTAATAACAGCGACTGAAGGACCCAAAATGGGTGTCAGCCCGGGGAAGTTCCCGACCCGGATCCTGGCATAAGCTAGGGAACTAAACCATCGGTCCCGGTCACGGGGATCGATGGGAAACCAAACAGTGACTGGGCCTGTCGGAGACTTGTTCGCGAGATCTCCGGGGCCGAGAAAATCACAGCGAACTGCGCTCGGAGAAGCCCTGGTTCTGCACCGTTGGACGCGGGTTCGATTCCCGCCATCTCCACCACCCCATGTGTGGCTCATGCCCCGCCGGAATTTTCCGGCGGGGCATGAGCCTTTTGTGCAGTCATTCCTCGAACACCGTCTCTCCCCCGCCGCTGCCGCTTAGGCTTCCGGCAGGTGGGTGCGACGGCTCCAGGTTTCGCTGCAAGCCTGCGACGGTCGGAACGTGCCCACCCGCTCTCATGACCTCGCCGGCCTGTGCACCGACTGGTGTCCAGGGAACCGCGCTGCTACCCGATGACTGCTCTAAAGTGAGGAACGCCGTATGAGCTCGCGGGCGAGGAGGAGATACCTTGGCAGGCCAGGCACACCACCCCATTCCTGTCCGCCGGGGGCGTCTGCGTGAGGCCGCCGAAAGTATCGAGCAGGCCACCGGCATGCGCGTCGAAATCATCGGGGGGACTCTCGTGATGTCCCCGAGCCCGAGCGGCAAGCATGCCGGGATCGTCATCTACCTGCGGGATGCTATCCGTCCCGGTCTGGACGCTGCGCAGGAGGCCTTCGAGAACGTGTCGGTACCGATGCCGGATGACCCCGACGACTACTCGACCCCGGATCTGACCGTCGGCCCCCGCACGTTCAAGGATGCCGATGACTGGCTGCTGGATGCGGACGCCGTGGAACTGGCTGTGGAGGTCATCTCGCCCAACGAACGGCTGAAGGGCATCAACGAGAAGACCGCTTGGTACGCGGCAGCTGGCGTTGCGCGGTTGCTGCAGATCGACCCGCGTACCGGGACATGGTCGCTGTTCACCCGCCCGTCGAAGGACGAGTACAAGGGCGTCGTCCACGGCAAGTACGGCGAGCCGGTGCCCTTGCCCGGTGATCTCGGCGGGGACCTAGACACGACCGGGCTTCCTCAGTACGCACTTCGGGCCGGCTAGCTCATTTGGCTATGCCTCGGGCGGAGGCGTCGGCCGCGTTCGGGTGTTCGCCGGTGGCGGTAGCGGGCCTTCCTTGCGCCGGGTGTGGTCAGGCGGGCGGCCCGTGCGCCGTCGTCGGAGCGCCAGTTGCGCCACCAAAACTCCACGTGTCCCTCGTGCCCTGCCGGAGGGTTCCGGCAGGGCACGAGTCGTCAACGCGATTCCTGGACGAACCTCCATGAAGCAACTGCGGACGATTTCTCGTAAGCCTGGAGGGTGAGCTCTTGGAGATCGTCGCCCTGGTAGGTAAGACCCTGCGCTTTTCCGGCACACTCAACAGTTGGAATGTCGCCGGAGTGTGGCTTCCTGGTGGTGCGCATAACATCGAAGCTCCCGTTCCCTGCGCACGCAACTTCGAATTTTATTATCCCAGCCTGATGGGGCAGAGGGACGGAAATTCTTCCAGTACCTTCTATTCGTTTCGAACCCGAAGCAACCAATTTTTCCCCAGCTGGGATTTCGGGAAGCTTCCTTTGCGCAGCTGTGAGCCACTCGGCCTGGCCCTTGCTGGGAGAGCTTGAGGGAGGCTGGGCGGATCTGTGAGAGGCCACAGCAGGGTCAGCCGCGGTGCATGCACTTGCACCCGAGACGACGATGAAAGAGCAGAACGCCGCCGAGAGACGAGCCGCCTTTGTCGAGGTGATCAAGTTATTTCCCCTTCGGCGCTTGCAGACGGCCGTTGGATTTCAGCTGCCGCCTCGAACACCTTGTAGCCTTCACTGAACTTTGTCCTGGCCGAGGTCGAGTGTTGTCCTCTGGGACAAGGAACAACTCCCCCCGCCAGTTGGTAGCTGCCCAAGTAGTACCTGGCCTACGATCGCGCCTCGGTGAGCCGCTGCGGGGTGACGAACCGCCAGTCTCGACCGCTGACTGCCGCATTTACCCACGCCAAGCTCAAAGTAGTGCCGACCGGGGAGCGGCCCTCGCCAGGGCCTGAAACGATCTGGGACGGGTACTGATGATGCGGGGTCGGCTGACGACGCGGACCTGCTGGAGGGGCAGCCTGTGCTACCACCGTTCTGATCGTTCCGGCGATCCGTATTATCAGCCGATGTTGACGTCTACGAAGAAGGTCACCGCGGCGATGCTCAGCATACTGAACCGGAAGCAGCGGATGCCCGCGCTTGCTCTTGGCGCAACCGTCATCCTGGCTCTGGCAACTTCCGCCTGTACGTCCGGTGATTCCGAGCCGCGGAGCGGGGCTTCCTCGCCTGCGAGCGACCCCGCGTCCGCTAACCCGTCACCGTCGACGACCCTGAGCGACGCACAACTCCGCAAGCAGGCCGAGGCTGCGCTTCCGAAGGGGAAGGCGGTCACGCATGGTGGCGCGCTGGCGAAGAACGGTGTGATACGTCGTAAGACGACGAAGCTACGCTGGGAAAAGCGTTATGTCCTGGAGGTCGTCTGTGTCGGGGCAGGCGCGGTGGTGATGCACTTCACGGCGGAGAGTACCGGGGCGTCCGGAGATATCGACATTGCTTGCGGTCGCAGGCCGGGTTCGTTCGCCTTTGCCGGCGGCGACGGTTTCTCTTTCGAGGTCCGTCCGTCGCATGCCGATGGTTTCGTTGCCTGGCAGGTCGTGCAGAGGGACTACAAGGGTTCTTGAGGCCCCTCCGCACAGCCTGAACTGCGCAGCCGCTCTATTTCTTGCCCAGCATCTGTAGCCAGAGTTGGTCATGTCCGAACTGCGTTACGACCGCGGGATTCGCGAGCCATTGGCTGTCCGATTCCGCTGCCAAGGCGTCAACTTGCTGACATCGACTTCGCCGTCGTCCACCCACGCCAAACTCGGAAGATGCCTGCGGCTCGTGGGAAGCACAGGAGGACGGCGCTCAGATATGTGCGGCGGGGCAAGTGGCTCTGCGTCTGGAGCCCGGTACCAACGGGTGCCGAGACGTCCCCCGCTTCTGGTGACTGCCGGGGCAACGGTGATGGCAGTATCGGTCCCCCGTACACCAAGGGTTTCGCCGGCCGGCCCCCGCTGTGCGGTGTCACGCACCTTCGGACATCGAGCGGGCAGTCGTACCGAAGGCATCAGCGACCTGGGCGAGCTCGTGGAAGGGGGACAGACGGTGCGCAAGGTGACCTGTCGGACAGCACCTTCGAGGCGACACAGGACGTGAACGTCCAGCAGATCCAGACCGTCAACCGCTGATACGACCGGCGGATGTAGGCGGCAGACGTCTGGCCGGCGAGCGTGCCCAGCATCTGGTCTATCGCCGCCCGCCGCTCGGTACCTTCGCCGAGGACGCCTCCGACATCCACGCCGGGCCCCGCACACGCGTCATGGCAACCCTCCGTAACGCCTTGCCATCGGCGCGCTGAAAACCCTCGGAGCCGACAAGATCGCCAAAACCACCCGACCCATCCGCGACGAACCGGAACGAGCACTCCCAACCCCGGCCATCGCCATCAACCTGGACGCCTACGGAACCTGATCACGCCCCGACGAGGCGCCGAACTGATAAAATGTCAACTGATTGAAACGAGAACCTTTTTGGCAAGACTCCGACTGCAGCTGACGGCCCGCCACTTGCATCACATATCGGGTCGCAATTGCATCATTGATATCGGAAGCGGGGGACATGGGGGATGAACAGACGGGCGTGCGAAATCCCGTCAGGGTTGAGCTGGAGGCCTTGAAGAAGGATTTGACGAATCACGTCGAGGATCTCAAGAAGAAGCTTCATAAGGCATCGAAGGATGTCGGCGAGAGGAAGTCATGGGCAGGCAAGAACGCGAAAGCATGGCACGCCGAGATCGAGGGTAAGCGTAGGCATCTCAGGACGCTCATTGACAACCTCCTACCCGCGGTTGAAGCGAGGATTAGAGAGGAGCCTGAGAAGATATCACCGCAGGCTGCCAAACATCGCCACATGGGAATCTAAACATTCGCAGTCCGGAACGTCCAAAGCTGCGGGTCGGCAGATGTAAATCCGACCGCGAACGGGGAAGATGAAGTGAGGCGTGACATATCGGGTGGAATTCCGCCCAACTTCTCGGGCATTGATCCCAAAGCTCTGCAAGGGACGATCACGTCTCTCAAGAAAGACACGGAAGATCTCCGTGGCAAAATCCATGGGTGGAAGTCGAAGTTCGAGCGACTGGCGATCGAAACCAAGGATTTGACTGGGGTTCTCAACATCTGCACGTGGAGCGACGACCAGCTCCTCATGCTGGAGCGGCGCCGTCGTATGGCCATCGAGATGGACGAGCCATACTCGGGTCATAAACATATGCTTACGGTCGACGAGAACAAGCTGGACTCGACGACTATGGCGCAGACGAAGAAGGACGCCCGGGAAGCACTAGCCCTTGCTAAGAAGGGCGCCAAGCTTGACCGTGATGAACTGAGCACGCTTCAGTTGATGTTCTCCATGCACAAGGGCGATCCGTACTTTGCTGAGAAAGTAGCGACTGGGCTCGGGAGCAACGGATCCCTAAGATTCTGGGCTGCGATCAATGATGCACATCAGGGTAATCAACCGGCGACGGTCGCCTCCTTCCTGAAAGAGCTGCAAAAGGACTTCAGTGCGACTCTTGCCACGGCTTCATACTCGAACAGTCCTGCTATGCGTGAATGGAAGAGCCAGATCATCGATCACGGTGACAAGCAGTTCATCACCGACCCAACTAAAGAGACCACGGGTCCTTTCGGATTTCAGCTCATGAGTTCCCTCATGCGCACTGGAAACTATGACTCGCGCTTCCTGGACCAATACGGCAACAAGCTGATCGGCTTCGAGAAACATACGTCTCCCGCAAACCTTTGGAACTCGGGCGGTATGCTTCACGAGGATCTCAATTTCGCTGGCGGCCAGAATGACCAAGGTGTTGACCCCATGACAGGGTTCCTCGATGCTCTGGGGAACAATCATGCTGCCTCGACAAGATTCTTCCACGACAAGGAGCACTTCAACTATCTCGTCGGCAAGGGCGATAATGTGCGCGTGTGGCCGCAGGATAACGGCAAGTTTGCGCCGCGTGCCAATCAGACGCAACATTTTCCGGGTTTTGACGCACTGGGCAAGGCGCTGGAGTCCGCGACAACAGGGCACAACTTCGGGTCCGACCCCCTGTCCGCAGCGACAATTCACACGCCGGAACAAGCCAGTCTTATGCACGACATTGTGGTTGCTATATCGAAGGAGCCCGATCTCGTACGGCCAGGTATGGCCGACAACCTGGGACGTATCAGCGCGGAGTATATGCCTGATATTCATCGAATTATTGATTCTACTACAGATTCGGAAATCCGGGAAAATATGTTCCCCATCGAGGGAGCGTCCGCAAGTCTTGACGACCAACATGACGTAATTCGCTTTCTGCACACGCTTGGGCGGAACCCAGACGGATATGCGGCAATTAACCTGGGGCAGCGCAACTACACCGCCAACCTGCTGCACTATCATCTTGACCACCCTGAGGTGTTTCTTGACGGTCAGAGTGGTAGTCACGCCGAGCGTGTAAATAAACTCGTGGGGTATCTGTCGCAGGACGCTGGAGAGATCCAAGGAATAATCGGTCACGGCCGGGAATGGGAAGTGGAGCATACTTCTGACGAGAAAGATGAAAAGTACAACAAGGCCTTGGGGGTGGCCGCGGGTTGGGCGGACAAACTGGTTGGAGTTGGCGTCGGTTACGTCACTTCGCCATTGGAGGGAGTCCGGGGTGGCGAATTCGCAGGCGGGCAGATAGGGGGTTCCGCTTCCGGAGTGGTCGGTGGCATATTCGACAATCTGAAGCACGACAACCATAATGAAGTTATTTTCCAGACCGGCGCCGAATGGCAAAAGATCGCGGACAGTGTGAAAGCGGCAACAGGAAATACACTGGACCATGTTCTCGCGAGAGAAGGTCTGAACCGCACTGATCTGCGGAACGTCGCAGATCATGCAATCGAAGCCGGACTCAATGATTCAGACAGGGATATCGGGCGCGCATTTGAGGGTGAGTCCTACGCTGTCTTGCCAGCATCCGATTGATAGTGAACGAGCATGGGAAGTGCAGTGATACGTTCTCAGTTTGTTAGGATTTCATTGCCGATCCTCTTGGCGCTCCTGGTGGGAGGAGGGGTTGGCTACGTCCTGCGAGGCAATTCGGAGGACGGAAGTTCGAGCGGAGCTTCACGCGATGTTCAGAGTTGTTCTAATCTATTCGGTCCTCCCAGTGCGAGTGCAACGCGCTCGTTGGAGGACTCTATCCCAAGAGGTGCTCCGGCTTCATCGCAATCCGTCGAGTACGCCGTAAATCCTGGCGAGTATTCGGCGAACTGTCGAGTGGTTGCTGATAGGAAATTGAAACTCACACTTTCGGCGAAACTGCAGCCCACCGGCCGGCTTGAAGATTGGCGTGAGTCCATCGAAAGAGATACAGGTATCGGCCCTCGGCATGCTCAGGCAACGTTCCATGTGGGAGACGAGGGTATCGTCGGGAAGAGTGTTGCGGCCATTTATGTGAAATGTAATGCCGCAGGCACTTCGTCTGCTGAGCCGACGAGTCTCAGTATTAGCGTCGAGTCGTTCATGAAGGCCAAAGAGGATGCGGGGTCACTTCAACGTAATCTCGTCAATATGGCGACGGCTATGGCTAAGCATGCATACAGTGAAGCGCGCTGTCGGACACACGTGACGATTCCGTCATCTCCTCCCGCAATTGATTGACAGAGCGCGGTCCATAGAGCCTCGTCCGGATCGTGGTGCGGCCGCAACAGATACCGCCACGCCGCCCAGAAAGCCATCAGGATGCCTCAACTAGGACCGTGTCCTACATGGTCAGTTGATCTCTGAGTGACTCACGTGATCACCCACGGGGCGGTGGTACAGCTCCGTGGGCGAGCGGTCGGTATTCAACCACCCCCTTGGCCTCGCTGCGGCCCTCACTTGCTACGAGAGACTCGTAAAGCTCATAACGTGAGTCATCCTCGTATTGAAATTCTCAGAGGTTGCGTGCCAGGGATCGGAGGGCTTCGACGTGGGTGTGGACGTCGCGTGGGGGCACCGTCTGGGCGCCGGTGTCGGCGTTGGTGGTCGCTTGGGTGCTGGGTGGTGTGCGGCGGCAGGGGCGGCAGAGGCCGTCGGGAAGGGCTTCGGGGCGGCCGGGAGTGCCGCATTTCGTGCACTCCACCATCAGGCCAGGGGACGGAGCGCCGACCGCGTTCGGCGTTGGGGTGGCTGACTGGTGCGGTGGTGTCTTTTCCCTGAGGCGGTGGCGGACGAAGCCGAGGGGGGAGTTGATCGGTTTGGCGGGCAGTCCGGCAGCCAGTACCTGGACGATGTACGCGGGCGTCACCCCGCGCGCCAGCCACTCCATCGCGAGCCCTTCCAACTCCTCGCAGTCTTCGGCCGAAAGGGCCAGCCGCTGCTCTACGACGCCGAGCTGGGCCAGCGCCTGGTACGCGGGCGAGGAGTGTTCCGGGACCCGTTCCGGCTGCTGTGGTGTGACCGGCGTGGGCGCAGGCGCCGGCGGTGTGGCCCGAGCGGCGGCGGCCGGGGGCGCGGGCGCCCTCCGTACCTTCACTGGCGCGTCTGCCGGGCCCCGGTCAGGCGCTGATGCGGTGGTCTCCGGGTCCTTGCCAGCGACGCAGTTGCCCTCGGCGGCGAGGAAGGTGGTCCACCACTCGTTGTCGCGGGCGGTTCGTGACCAGAAGGTCCTGAACGCCCAGCGGACTTGGTCGCCGGTCCCGGTCAGGCAGCGCACTCGGCGCAGGTGCCCGGCGACGGACAGTGCGGTGAGGGCTGTGCTGACGGCCTGCTGTCCGTAGTGGGGGAGTTGCTTGGCGAGGGTCTTGATCGTCATCGCGGCGCCGTCGCGCAGCCGGTCGATGAAGGCGGCGATGTACCGCTCCCGCTCGGGCAGTAACAGGAAGTCGTCGGCCTGGCGTGGGGTCTGGTCGGGGGCCGAGCGTTTGCCGTAGCCGGCAGTTGCCATCGGGTGGGCGGGGAAGGCTGCGGGGGCGCGCAAGGCGGCGCTAGAGTTTTGGGTAGCCACGAGATCGTCCTGTTCGATCTTGGGGTGAGACCCCGGCTTGGTGCTGGTAACACCGCGTCGGGGTCGTTTAGTTGCTCGCACCGTAAACAGCCGCGCCCGCGCGCCGCAAGTTGGTCCGGATTAGTCGTATTTCCTCACCGTTACCACGGTGGGTCGGGCGGGGAGGTTTTCCCAACCCCCCTACCTACCGGTAAAGAAGAAGCTCGGCTCTCGAAGCTCGTGTCCCGGCTCTCGAAGCTCGGGGGCTCCCACTGGCGCTCGAAGCTCGGCACTCGAACCCCGGACCCCGAGCTTCGGGAGCGTGACCGCAACTGGGTGGAGGCCGCCTGCTCGGGCGGCAGGCGTCGGACTGTGCCAGGTCGGCGTGCATCTGGCCGGGGTCGCCGAGTCGGTGCGGGCGGCGATCGACCGCACCCTGAGTCTCGAAGGTCTGGGCCGCGGACGAGGAACGTGGGGTCGGTTTGCCATGTCCGCGACGAAACGGCAGCTAATCGTCGGCGTGGTCGACAACGTGCTCGAACTGGGCGTCCAGGCCACTGGTTCGCCAGCGACGACTTGTACTCCGCACGTGACTTCAGCCAAGGGCCATAGGCAGGTTCGGGCCCGGCTGCACGGTTGGAGAGTCCCGCGGCTACACGTTCACAGACGGAGCGGGGCCGTAGACACAGGGCCGGCGTGGGGGAGAGGGAGTTGGTTTCAACGACGTACGTTGCTTATGAACGCCACCCACGCGGTCGTCTGGAAGGCCAGGACGGGCCCGGTGGGGTTCTTGCTGTCACGGACGGGCGCGAGGCCTGGCACCCCATCGGCAATCTCCAGGCAGTCGCCACCCTGTCCGTTGCTGTACGTGCTTTTGCGCCACCGGGCATAGGTCAGGTGTGCTCGGTTCACGCTCATCAGCTGTACTCCTCCATCGCCGAACGGATCACGGTCAGGGACGCGTCAGGTGGTAGCGCCTTGGCTTGCAGCAGATCGTAGGCCAACGCATACTCGGCCACCGTTTCCGCAGACTCGATCAGCTCCCCGGAGTGCGAACTCTCCGTGTACGCCACGTCCGGCCCGCGTTCAAAGCTGAGCAGGGTCAGCGATCCGCCCATGACGGGATGTTCACCCTGGTCGAACGGAAGGACCTGGAGGACCACGTGAGGGGTGCGGGCCATACGGAGCAAGTGCTCGAGCTGCTCACGCGAGCCCGCACGACCGCCGACCGGACGGCGAATCACCGCCTCGTCCAGAATGCACCACAGTAAGGGTGGGACGCGCCCGCCAAGGATGGCCTGGCGTTCCATCCTTGCCGAGACGAGCGCCTCGATCTCGGGATCGGTGTCACGGGGCCGACTGATCCGCAACAGTGCACGCGCATACCCCTCGGTCTGGAGCAGACCGGGAACAGCGTGTGCCATGTACTTGAGCATCTTGGTCGCGCCGGCCTCGTAGGCCACGAACTTGCGCGCCCAATCCGGGATCGGTGTGCGTTTGATGTGCACCCACAGATCCACCAGATCGCCGTCTGCCCCCAGCAGGACGTCCAGCTTGCCGCTGACGTCGGCCGGTGGAGTCTCGTTGCCCAGCTCGAACTGGGCGATGCGGCTGTGCGCAATCGGGATCTGGTCGCCCAACTCCCGCTGCGTCCAACCCGCCCGCACCCGGAGCTTGCGCACCTTGGCGCCGTAGAGCGCGGCAAGGGAAGCAGACGGGTCAAGTTCCTTCGGTGCGGGCACTGTCACTCCCGTTTTCGTTCCCGGGCTCCGAAAACCGTTACCCCTGGTGATCGTAACGGCACGCACCGATGCTCATCAGTGGAACGTGTACGCACAGCGAAAGGCACAACGGATATGGGCACGGCAGACCTCAGCACGGAAGCCGCTCAACTTAGAGATGCGGAATCGGCCCGGGACGAGTTGCGCAGGGCGCTGGCGGCAGTGGACATCCGGCTGCCGTCGCTGGGGCTCGACCCCATCTCCCTCACCAGCGACTACCTGACGCCACTTGTGGAACTCGGATGCTGCAACCCCAGCGTGGCCCGACGCCTGGCTGAGACCCTGCGAAGGCACGCCACGTGACGGACGTGCCCGAGCCGCAGGATGGCGACGACGTCGAGGCCGCGCAGCTACGCCGACGCGAGGAGTTACTCGCCAAAGTCCGCGAAGCGAACAAGCGAAGCTTGTCCCGTCCCCGGTAGTCCGGTGCCCAAACCGGTCATTCGGCGAGTTCCCATCAGCGTCGGCGTCCCGGAGCTTCGGAGCGCTCAGCGGTTGATCGCTTGGATTTCGTCGACGGTGACGTCCTGGGTGTTTCCGAAGGCGCCGTCGGGAAGGCGGCCGCCGGCGGTGCCTGGGCCGGTCCATGTGATCTTCCACGTGATGGTGGCCTTCAGCTTGAACGGCCCGTTGTTGCCGGAGGCGCGGAGGTAAGTGACACCGCAGGGCGGGGTTTTGTCGGCGTCGCCCTTGGCGTAGGGGGTGCCGATCGAGCCGTTCACGAAGGTGCACTCGCCGGAGGCGGGATAGGTCTCAGCGTCCGCAGTGCCGGGCTCCAGCTTGAGGGACTTCGGTGTGGCAGTGGTGGTGGCACTCATGCCGGTGAGCGGTACATACGCCGTAACGGAGACGGGTTTGAAGTCGGTTTTATCGAGCCAGGCCCAGGTGGGGAGGTTGACCTTGGTCGCCCCGGCCGGGGCGAGCTTGACCTTGGTGTCCGGGACACGGATTGTGGCGTAGGCGATGTGAGCGAGGATCTCCGGGGTTACTGCCCGATTCGCTGCTTTCGGCGGTGCAGGGTCCCCCTTATCCACCCAGAAAGTAGGTTCCTTGCAGGAGTCCCAGCCTGGTGGAAAGCTCTTGTTAACACCCGAAGTCCACCAGTAGCCTTTGTCGGCCTTGGCCATGTTGAAGTCTTTGTACGGATGGCCGCCCGCATAATGGTCGCGCTGCTTGGAGTCCCACTCGGGTCCTGTGGATCCGAGCGACCAGGTGTGTTCTTGATCCTTCTTGAACTCTGCGGCGGTGTATGTCGGGGCGTACCAGCAAGGAGGTGGCGTCCAGTTGGAAACGGGAGTGAGCGGGCCGACAGAAGGGCCTTTCCCGTTGTTGTCCGACTTGGTGAGCACCCCGCCGCTCTCGACCCGGGCTTCGAGGTCCTGTCCATTGGCGTTGCCGGATGCCGTGGGATTCTGTGCAGTGCCGTCGAAGGTATCGTCCGCGGACGCCGTGCCCGAGACTGCGAGGGTCATCCCTATAGCCCCGACGATGATGTATCGCTTAGCGGTGATGTTCAAGGCTGACATTTGGCGCTCCCCACTTGCGAGTACATCTTCTCGATTACCCAAACGCCTTGGTCATTTTTGCGCAGTGCAGTGTCGTAACTCACGTAGCTCTTCTTCGTTACCGGCGTTTTGGCTACTTTTCCGTCCTTGAGATACTTGACGTAGGCCTTGCTCTGGTCTTCGCAGTAGCTGAATGCCGCAGTTCCGTCTTTATTGATAGTTACGGAATCACTGTAGAAGCGGTAATGTCCGGTTGTCCGCGCTTTGTGATCCACGTACTTCTTGACGAATACTTCCGTACCTGCCGCCGCTTCACCCTCGTAGTAGAACTCGTACGCCGGGTCTGCGGACTTCTGTTTGGCGATGGCCATGTCGACGGCCTTGATGGACTGTTCGCCGTCGGACAGGATCGCGTCCTTGTCCTTGTTGCCGGTCTTGGGCCAGTCAAAGGTGTACGAGATGTCCGACGGCAGCGTGATCTTCGGCCGCTTGACGCCGGGAGCCGTCGAAGCCGACGGACTGGGCGAGGCGGACTTGGACGCTCCCGTGTCGGCGCCCGCGATCTTGTCCGAGTCCTTGGACTTGTCACTTCCCCCGCCGCACGCGGTGAGGAGGAGGGCCGCTGCGGTCGCGAGTGCGGCGGCAACAGGCAAAGATCGGCGGTTCACGGGCGACTCCCGGTGGGGCGGTTGCGGACTATGGGTAATTGACGCTATCCGGACGGTACTTGGTTTCACCAGAGCGAACTGGGCGGTGCCGTCGGGATACTTGTGGTGCTTCGGATGAATCAGTCGCTGGTCAGGGGGTCGTGGGGGCGGAGGGAGCTGAGCCCGTCCACCGCCGGGTCGACCGCTGATTCGAGGAGCCGGGCTCAGGCAGCCGGCCGGTACCCGGTGATCATGTTCAGCATGTGGTCCATCTCCGTACGCCACTGGCGGTGCACGTTCATCTTGACCGGCGCCGGCTGGTCCGGGAGCTGGAAGCGGAACGAGCTCCACAGGGCGCCGCGTTTGATGTCACTCACCGAGTGCATGGCCTGGGCCGGCGGCAGGGCGTACGCGATCTCCTGGGGGCGGTTGCTCATCCGGTTCGCCTGGTGGATCAGCACGGCCTGCTCGGTCACGGTGATGAAGTAGTACGTGAGAAACGCCTGGCCGATGATCCCCAGCAGGCCTATCAGCGACGGGTTCGGCCCGGCGATGGCCTGGACGGACACCAGGGGGCGGTCGCCCGGGTTGGCCTGGTATATGGCAGCAGTGAGCTGTTGCTGGATGGTCGCCTTACGTATGGCCATGGGCCCTCCCCTGTATGTGCCGAACGGTGCAGGGTATCCACAGCCCCCGGCCTCGGCGATCCCGGGCCGCGTACCGGTTCGGCGGAATTGTCGGTGCGCCGCGCGATACTCGGGGCCGTGGAGCCGCTGGGGCGCCGCACGGGGAAGGGAGTTCGGATGGCTGAGGTGCTGCTGTTCCACCACGCGCAGGGACTGACCTCAGGGGTGCTCGGCTTCGCCGAGGAACTCAGGCAGGCCGGCCACACCGTGCACACCCCGGACCTGTACGAGGGGAACGTCTTCGACACCCTCGACGACGGCATGGCCTACGTCCATCGGACGGGCTTCGGCACGCTCATCGAACGGGGGGTGGCCGCCGCGCAGGGGCTCTCCGCGGAGTTGGTCTACGCGGGGTTCTCGCTCGGTGTCCTGCCCTCGCAGAAGCTCGCCCAGACGCGGGCGGGTGCGAAGGGCGCGCTGATGTTCCAGGCCTGCGTCCCGGTCTCCGAGTTCGGCGCCGCCTGGCCGCAGACGGTCCCCGTTCAGATCCACGGGATGGACGGTGACAAGAGCTTCGTGGACGAGGGTGACATCGAGGCGGCCCGGGCGCTGGTCGAATCGGCGCCGGCTGCGGAGTTGTTCCTGTATCCGGGGGATCGACACTTGTTCGCGGACAGCAGCCTGCCGGACTACGACGCGGCTGCGGCGGAGCTGATGATGCGGCGGGTGCTCGGCTTTCTGGGCGCCGTGGGCTCTGCGTAACCGCACGGAGCGGACACCGCCCGACCTTGTCGGTGGGCTGTCGGCAGGCTGTCGGTGGCAGCTCCGGACAGGCTGGCCCGCGAGGTCCGGGACGTTGCGCGACATGTCTTTCCGGGCTGCGGGTCAGGCCGCCCTCGGCGCCGTCGACGCCCGTACCGTCAGCTGAGGTGGCAGAAGGGTCGTGTCCGGCACCGGGGTGCGGTTGAGTTTGCGCATCAGGAGCTCGACAGCCCGGGCGCCGACCTCATCGGCGGGGACGGTCACCGAGGTGACCGGGATGGTGGTGTGTTCGGCCGTTTCGGACGGGCAGATGGCGGTGACCGAGAGGTCTTGCGGGACGCGGTGGCCCAGGGCCTGGAAGGCGTCGATCAGGGGCTGGATCAGTGGCTCGTTGTGGATCACCACAGCGGTGGGAACGGGATGTTGGCGAACCAGGGCGGCCGCGAGTTCGCGCGCGGCCGCCGGGGTCGCGGCGCACGGGTGGCTGGTGGCGGTCAGGCCGTGCCGGCCGGCGGCCGCGGTGAAGCCCTGGGAGACGCGGTGGGCGAAGCCGGTCTCCCGGGCGTAGACCTCGGGCGGCGAGCCGATCAGCGCCACGGTGCGGTGGCCGAGGTCCGCCAGGTGGTCCACGCAGCTTTCGGCGGCGGCCTGGAAGTCGAGGTCGATGCAGGTGAGGCCCTGGGGGTCGGCGGGGTAGCCGACCAGGACCGCGGGGCGGTGCAAGGTGCGGAGCAACGGGAGCCGCTCGTCGTGCAGTTGGATGTCCATCACGATCAGCGCATCGACCAGCGCGGTGTCTGCGACCCGGCGGATCCCGTCCACGCCCTCCTCCTGGGTGAGCAGCAGGACATCGTTGTCGTACTCCCGGGCGGCCGTGACGACGGAGACGGCGAACTGCATGACGATCGGCACATGGATACCGCTGCGCAGCGGGACCACCAGCGCCAGCACATTGGAGCGGTTTCCGGCCAGGGCGCGGGCGCCCGCGTGCGGGCGGTAGCCAAGGATCTGGATGCTCTCCTCGATGCGGCGGCGGGTGTCCTCGGAGATCGGGCGCTTGCCGCTCAAGGCGTACGACACCGTGCTCGGGGAGACGCCTGCGTGCTGCGCCACATCGTTGATCTTGACCATGGGTCTCCCTGGGCTTCCTTCGTTCGCAGTGTCGAACGAAGCCTAAGCCAGCGGCGCGCTTCCCGGGCGAGGCCGGGGGGTGGTCGCGCAGAGCAGCAGGGCGAGGGCGGCGGCCGAGGCGGGGACGGCGTAGCCGGTGGTGGCGCCGCCGTGTTCCACCAGCCAGCCCCCGGTGGCCGAACCGGTCGCGATCCCGCCCAGGAGCGCGGTCACGGCGAGTGTCATGCCTTCGTTCAGCCGGCCTGCGGGGGTGATGCGCTGGACGAGTGTCATGCCGGTGACCATGGTCGGCGCGGTGGCCGCCCCTGCGAGCAGCAATGTGCCGGCGACAGCGATGAGGGAGCCGGTCGCCGATGCGGCCAGCAGCGGTCCTGTCATCAGCACGGTCATCGCGGCCAGGCAGCCGAGCAGCCGCCTGCGTACGTCGGTTGCCGGGCGCGCCGATCCGTACAGCAGGCCCGCGACGCAGGACCCGGCGGCCTGCAGGGCCAGTATCGCGCCGGACGCCGAGCGGTGGCCGTGCGCGTCGGCGAAGGCGATGGTGGTGACTTCCAGAGCGCCGAAGACCGCGCCGGTGGCGAGGAAGACGGCGAGCAGGGCGGGGAAGCCGGGATGCCGGAAGGGAGAGCGTGAGCCGGTGGAGCGGGGGGTCGCGGGCGGTTCGGTGGCCCGCTGGGCGGCGAAGATCAGTACGCCGGTGACCAGCAGGAACACCCCGACCAGGGTGCCGGCTTCGGGGAAGAGCGCCGAGCAGAGGAAGGCGGCGACCACCGGGCCGAGCATGAAGCAGAGCTCGTCGGCGGCCTGTTCGAAGGAGTTGGCGGTGTGCAGAACGGCCGGGTCGTTCCGGTGCAGGTGGGCCCAGCGGGCGCGGGACATGCCGCCGGTGTTCGGGGTGGTGGCGGTGGCCGCGTAGGCGGCGAAGAAGGTCCAGTCCGGCGCGCCGTAGCGGACGCAGAGCAGCAGGGTGAGCGAGCCGAGCGCCGCGAGCAGGGTGGCCGGCACGGCGATACGGGCCTGGCCGTGGCGGTCGACCAGGCGCGCGGTCCACGGGCCGACGACCGCGGTGGCGGCGAGGCCGGTGGCGGTGACGGCGCCGGCCAGTGCGTACGAACCGCGGGACCCGGCGATCATGATCACGGCGCTGACGCTGAACATGCCCATCGGGAGCCGGGCGATGAGGTTGCCCACGGTGAAGGCACGGGCGCCGGGGGTGGCGAGCAGGCGGCGGTAGGCGTGTCCGCTGCTGATTTTCGTGGCGGGCGCGGGTTCGCGGGCGTCCGCAGGAGGCGCGGTGCGGGTGGTCGCCGGTAGGGGCTCGGTGAATTCATGCGGCATGGTGACCACCCTCGGTGCCGGGCCGTTCCGCGGTCCAACACCTGTTCAGTGCCGATTCACGCGCCTGTGATGTGAATGCGCCGCGGTCTAGAATCCGCCGGGATGCCCCAGGTACCGCAAGACATCGACCCCCGCCTGCTGCGGGCCTTCGTCGCCGTGGCCGAGGATCTGCATTTCACCCGCGCCGCCGCCCGCCTCTATGTGGCTCAGCAGGCGCTGAGCCGTGATGTCCGGCGGGTGGAGCGGGAGTGGGGCGCCGAGCTGTTCTCGCGGACCACCCGGCAGGTCACGCTGACGGCCGAGGGGGCGAGGTTGCTGCCGTACGCCCGACGGGTGCTGGCGGCGTACGACGAACTGGCCGCGGCCCGGGACCGGGACCAGCGCCCGCTGCTGGTGGATGTGGGAGCCCCGGTCAGTACGGCCTCGCGGCTGCTCGAACGGGCCCGAGGCATGGCGCCGGAGGTCGAGTTCGTGGCCCGGTTCCTGAGCGGCCTGACCGGGGCCGCGACGGAGATCGCGGCGGGGCGGCTGGACGTCTCGGCCGGCCGGGTGGCGGGGCTGCCCGCCGGGCTGCTCGAGGAGCTCGACCACCGGCCGGTCCGCTTCGAGCGGGTGGCTGTGGTGCTCCCGGCCGAACACCCTCTCGCGGCTCTCGCCGAGGTCCCGCTGGACGCGCTGGCGGGGGAGACCCTCTATGCGGCGGCGGGAAACGCGGCCACCGTCGAGTGGACCGATCTGGCGGTACGGCTCTTCGCCGGCCGGGGCATCGAACTCGCCGCGCCGTTCCCGAAGATCGAGGGCCCGGAGGAGTTCAGTCGCGTGATCCGCAAACGCCGCTGGTCGGTGCTGGCGAGCACCGAGTTCATCGGGGTCTCCGGCATGGTGCTGCGGCCGATCGTGGACCCCGTACCGCTGTCGCTGGTTTCGCTGGTCTGGCGGAAGTCGCTGCGGCACCCGGGGCTCCGTGCGCTCCATACGGCGGTCGACGAGGCGGTGGCGGAACACGGATGGCTCGAACTGCCCGCCGGGACCTGGCTCCCTGCCGTGGACATGGCGATGTATGAGCAGATCAGGACGCTATACGGGCAAGTGTGAACAAGGCGCCGGTAACGCCCTCAGGATGCGTTAGATTCACGCCCCGGACGGCAGCAGGCCAGGTCCCATGGCCTGGGGGGCGTTCGTCACCGAGTGGGGACTCGGGGCGTCGGCGGCAATCGGTCCGGTCAATCACGCGCGGATGAATCTGCTTTGGGGGATGTGCGTATACCGGTGGAAAAATGGCGAGAAGGCGCCCGATTCGGGCAGATGTACGAACCGCACGATGTGACGGTCGAGTTGGACGGCGTGGGGCGGGAATTGCCGGGACCGCTGCAGCGGAGCCGGAAGGAACCGGACCAAGCAGGTGAGCCGGGCGCCCGCCGCGATCCGCAGGACGACGGGCAGGCCGGCCTCCCCGAAGGACCGGTCTTCGTGGACGAGAGCGGTCGGCGGAGCCGGAAGTACCGGCGGGTCGGCTGGGCGCTGGGGGTGTGCTGCGCGTGTTACGCGGTGATGCTGGTCGTCACCGTCGTCGGGGGCAACTCCACCGCGCCCTGGCTGCTGATCCCCGGCCCCGCCGCCGACAAGAAGACGGACACCGTCAAGGAACCGGCAGACCCGAAGACGTCCCCGGCACCGGCCGATCCGGTACCGGGGCTGACAGCGCCACCCGGTCCGGTGGGCGTCGTGGCGCCCATGCTGCCGAAGCCGAGGACCACCATCTCCAACGGCGTACGGGTCACCGTGCCGCCCAAGCCGGGCAAGAAGCCGGCCGTGGCGGTGCCCGGCGCGTCCGTACCGGCCCGCCCGGCACCGGGCAGCGGCAGTTCGGCGCTTCCCGCACCGGGAGGGCCGCTGCCGATCACCGGCGGCTCCACCGAGCCGTCACCGTCACCCTCGGCCTCGCCCGATCCCGTTCCCTCGACCAGCGCCTCTGTGACCCCGCCCGAGCAGTCCGCTTCGCCCGAGTCAGCACCGGCCCCGCAGAAGGCGCACCGTAGAAAATGAGAAACCGCCGGCGCAGGCTTCCCATGCGCTACCTCCTGCCGCTGTTCCTGCTCGTCGCACTCTTCGGCATGCTGATGGTGCGCGGATACGTGCACAGCGAGATCCTGGCCGACCACCGGATCAGGCCCCCGGCCGCGACCGATCAGGTCCCCGAGGCGATCCTCGACGGCGGTCCCGTCATCGACGCACGGGCCAAGGGCAAACCCAGCAGCCTGCGGATCCCCGACCACACCATCGTTCTCACCTTCGACGACGGACCCGACCCGGAGTGGACCCCGAAGGTCCTCGACCAGCTGAAGAAGTACCACGTCCACGCCGTCTTCTTCGTCACCGGAACCATGACCTCGCGCTATCCGGCGCTGGTCAAGCGCATGGTCGACGAGGGCCACGAGGTCGGCGTGCACACCTTCAACCACCCCGACCTGTCGTACCAGTCGAAGAACCGCATCGACTGGGAGATCTCGCAGACGCAGCTGGCCATCGCGGGCGCGGCCGGGATCCGTTCCTCGCTGTTCCGGCCGCCCTACTCCTCGTTCGCCGACGCGCTCGACAACACCAACTGGCCGGTGGTGAAGTACGTCGGCAGCCGGGGCTACATCACCGTGCTCGACTCCATCGACAGCGAGGACTGGGAGCGCCCCGGCGTCCCCACCATCCTGCGTAACGCCACGCCGAAGGCCGGCAAGGGCGCGATCGTGCTGATGCACGACTCCGGCGGTGACCGGTCCCAGACGGTGGCCGCCCTGGACCGCTATCTGCCCGAACTGCAGCACAAGGGCTACCGGTTCGCCAGTCTGACGGACGCCCTGGGCGCGCCGTCCGCGCAGACCCCGGTGAGCGGTCCGGCGCTCTGGAAGGGCCGGGCCTTCGTGTTCGCGGTCGGGGTCTCCGACGACGTGACCGACGCGCTGATCGTCGGGCTCGCCGTCGTCGGCGTACTCGTCTTCACCCGCTTCGGGCTGATGCTGGTCCTGTCGTCCGTGCACGCCCGGAAGATCCGCAGACCCGGTTTCCGGTGGGGGCCGCCCGTCACCGAGCCGGTATCGGTGCTGGTCCCCGCCTACAACGAACGCGAATGCATCGCCAACACGGTCCGCTCCCTGCGCAGGAGCGACCACCCGGTCGAGGTGATCGTGATCGACGACGGCTCCTCGGACGGTACCGCCGACATCGTCGAAGCGATGCGGCTGCCCAACGTCCGGGTGGTGCGCCAGCGCAACTCCGGCAAACCGGCCGCCCTCAACAACGGCATCGCGCACGCCCGGCACGACCTGGTGGTGATGATGGACGGCGACACCGTCTTCGAGCCCTGCACCGTGCGCGAACTGGTGCAGCCCTTCGGGGACGAGCGGGTCGGCGCGGTCGCCGGAAACGCCAAGGTGGGCAACAAGGACAGCCTGATCGGCGCCTGGCAGCACATCGAGTACGTGATGGGCTTCAACCTGGACCGCCGGATGTACGACGTGCTGCGCTGCATGCCCACCATCCCCGGCGCCGTCGGCGCGTTCCGCCGCAGCGCGCTGGACCGGGTCGGCGGGATGAGCGAGGACACCCTCGCCGAGGACACCGACATCACCATGGCGCTGCTCCGCGACGGCTGGCAGGTGGTCTACGCGGAGAACGCCCGGGCCTGGACCGAAGCCCCGGAAAGCGTGCAGCAGTTGTGGTCGCAGCGCTACCGCTGGTCGTACGGCACGATGCAGGCGATCTGGAAACACCGCCGGGCCGTGGTGGAGCGCGGCCCGTCCGGCCGATTCGGCCGGGTCGGGCTGCCCTTCGTCTCGCTGTTCATGGTGGTGGCCCCGCTGCTGGCGCCGCTCATCGACATCTTCCTGCTGTACGGGGTGGTCTTCGGCCCCACCGGCAAGACCATCGGCGCCTGGTTCGGGGTCCTCGCCGTGCAGGCCGTCTGCGCCGGCTACGCCTTCCGGCTCGACCGGGAGCCCATGCGGTACCTGATCTCGCTGCCGCTGCAACAGGTCCTCTACCGGCAGCTGATGTACGTGGTGCTGCTGCAGTCCTGGATCACCGCACTCACCGGGGGCCGGCTGCGCTGGCAGAAACTCCGGCGCACCGGAGCGGTCGAGGAGCCGGGCGCTGTGCCGGGATCCCGCCGCACACCTGACAACCACCGCACCCCTGACAACCACCGCACCCATGACGACCGGAGGCCCGTCGCATGACCGCCACGACACATGCCGCAGAGCGGGCCGTCCCGGGGCCGGCCCGGAAGGGGATACCGGGCCGGGACCGCTACCTCGATCTGCTGCGTACCACCGCGCTGGTCAGGGTGGTCTTCTACCACCTGTTCGGCTGGGCCTGGCTGTCGGTGGTCTTCCCCTCCATGGGGGTGATGTTCGCCCTGGCCGGTTCGCTGATGGCCCGCTCGCTGAGCCGACCCGCGCAAGGACGTGCTGCCCTGGGCGTCATCCGCGGACGCGTCCGCAGGCTGCTGCCGCCGATGTGGGTGTTCGGCGGGCTGATGGTCACCATGATGGTCTACGCGGGGTGGCGGCCCTCGGTCACCAAGGTGCTGCTCTATCTGGTGCCGGTCGGCGCCCCGCCGTACCCGGACTCGCTCGGGTCCGCCTCCGGACTGCTGGAGCAGAGCTGGCCGGACCAGGCGGTGGGGCCGCTCTGGTACCTGCGCGCCTATCTCTGGTTCGTCGTGCTCTCCCCGCTGCTGCTCAGGGCCTTCCGCCGACTGCCCTGGCCGACGCTGCTCGCGCCGCTGGCGCTGACCGCGGTCGTCGGTACCGGACTGGTGACGGTCCCCGGCGAACCCGGTCTCGCGCTCACCGACTTCGCGGTCTACGGCTCCTGCTGGATACTCGGCTTCGCCCACCAGGACGGCGTGCTCCAGAAGGTCCCGCGCTACCTGCTGGTGTCCTGCGCGACGCCGGTGATGGCCTTCGGCCTCTGGTGGGCGCACGGGCATCTCGGCTCGGACGGCTGGGACCTCAACGACATCCCGCTCGCCCAGGCCACCTGGTCCCTCGGGGCCTGCGCGCTGCTCCTCGCGTACTCCCCGTCCTGGCAGCAACTGCCGGGGAGGTTCGCCAGGTTCGACCGACTGATCACCCTGTCCAACAACCGCGCGGTGACCATCTACCTCTGGCACAACGCCCTCATCATGGCGACCGTGCCGCTGATCGACGCGCTGTACAACATCCCGTTCATCGAGGACCGGTTCGACACCCTGCTGACCGCCACCTACAACGTGTGGATGTTCCTGGTGGTCTGGCCGCTGATCGGGGTGGTGGTGCTGGCCGTGGGCTGGATCGAGGACCTGGCGGCCGGGCGCAGACCCCGCCTCTGGCCGGACGGGCCCAGGACGGCCCACCGCCACGCGGGCTGACCGCTGCGCGCCCCCGCCGGTACGTCACAGGCACCCGCCCTCACCAGGGGGCGTCCGGCCGGGTGAGCGCAAGGTTGCGCGCCGGTCACCTCGGGCCACGGCGCTGAAACCCGGCGTCCCTACGGTCGGTGTCATCGGACAAGACCCCTGTGGAGGCGCGTGATGAATGGCCGCTGGATCGAGCAGTGGGACCCGGAGGACGAGACGTTCTGGGAGCGGACCGGGAAACGCACCGCGCACCGCAACCTGCTGCTCTCGGTGCTCTCCGAACACATCGGGTTCTCCATCTGGAGCCTGTGGTCGGTGCTCGTCCTCTTCATGGGGCCGCAGTACGGAATCGATCCGGCCGGGAAGTTCTTCCTGATCTCGATGGCCACGCTGGTCGGCGCGGTCGCCCGGGTCCCGTACACCTTCGCCGTCGCACGGTTCGGCGGACGCAACTGGACGGTCATCAGCGCCGGACTGCTGCTGGTGCCGACCGTCGCGGCCTACGCGGTGATGAAACCGGGCACCTCCTACACCACCTTCCTGCTGGTCGCGGCGCTCACCGGGGTCGGCGGCGGGAACTTCGCCTCGTCCATGACGAACATCAACTCCTTCTTCCCGCTGCACAGGAAGGGCTGGGCCCTCGGGCTCAACGCGGGCGGCGGAAACGTCGGGGTGCCGGTCGTGCAGCTGATCGGTCTGCTCATCATCGGTACGGCGGGGGCCGGACACCCGCGCGTCCTGATCGGTGTCTATCTGCCGCTGATCGTCCTGGCCGCCACCTGCGCCGCACTGCGGATGGACAACCTGGCACCGGTGCGCAACGACACGGGCGCGGCCCGGGAGGCGGCCCGCGATCGGCACACCTGGATCATGTCGTTCCTCTACGTCGGCACCTTCGGCTCCTTCATCGGCTACAGCTTCGCCTTCGGCCTGGTGCTGCAGACCCAGTTCGGCCGGACGCCGTTGCAGGCCGCGTCCATCACGTTCCTCGGCCCGCTGCTCGGCTCGCTGATCCGCCCGGTCGGCGGCCGCCTCGCCGACCTGCACGGCGGCGCCCGCATCACCCTGTGGAACTTCGCCGCGATGGCGGTGGCGACCGGGGTGGTGCTGTTCGCCTCGGTGCAGAAGTCGCTGGCCGTCTTCCTCGTCGGCTTCATCGCCCTGTTCGTCCTGAGCGGGCTCGGCAACGGCTCCACCTACAAGATGATTCCGGGCATCTTCCAGAACAAGGCGCTGGCCGGCGGCATGACCGGCGAGGCGGCGGCGGCGTACGGGCGCCGGCTGTCCGGGGCGTCCATGGGGCTGATCGGCGCGGTGGGGGCGCTCGGCGGGCTCGCCATCAATCTCGCCTTTCGCCAGTCCTTCCAGACCGCCGGCACCGGCACGGCGGCCTTCATCGCTTTTCTCGCCTTCTACGCGGTGTGTTTCGCCGTGACCTGGGCGGTATACCTTCGCCGTACGGAGCCCGTACAGTCGGTGAAGTCGCAGCTCAGCTACGCGAAGGTCTGACCGGGGCCGACGCGGGGCAGCCGTAACACCCGGGAAATACCGGTGAACCGAACCCGTCACGCATCCTTGGCAGGCTCACCCACTATGCGCGAGATCGCACCATCACAGCAGGGCCCAGCGGCGCCGGACGGACCGCTCGCCGGATTCACCGTCGGGGTCACCGCCGCACGGCGTGCCGACGAGCTCGGGGCGCTGCTGCAGCGCAGGGGCGCCGCAGTGCTGCACGCCCCCGCGCTGCGCATCGTGCCGCTCGCCGACGACAGCGAACTGCTCTCCACCACCGAGCAGTTGCTCGACCAGGCGCCGGACGTGGTGATCGCCACCACCGCGATCGGCTTCCGCGGTTGGATCGAGGCGGCGGACGGCTGGGGCCTCGGCGACCGGCTCCTCGGCCGGCTCCGCGAGGTCGAACTGCTCGCCCGGGGCCCCAAGGTCAAGGGGGCGATCCGGGCGGCCGGACTGACCGAGGAGTGGTCACCGGCCTCCGAGTCGATGGCGGAGGTGCTGGACCGGCTGCTCGACGAGGGCGTCGAAGGACGCCGGGTCGCCATCCAGTTGCACGGCGATCCGCTGCCCGGTTTCGTCGAGGCGCTGCGGGCGGCGGGCGCCGAGGTGGTGGGTGTGCCGGTGTACCGGTGGATGCCGCCGGAGGACATCGCGCCGCTCGACCGGCTGATCGACGCGGTGCTCACCCGTTCCGTCGACGCGCTGACCTTCACCAGCGCGCCCGCCGCCGCGTCCCTGCTGGCCCGCGCCGAGACATCCGGGCGGCACCCGGAGCTGGTCGCGGCGCTCGGCCATGACGTACTCGCGGTCTGCGTCGGCCCGGTCACGGCGCTGCCGCTCCAGGACCAGGGCATCGAAACCCTCCAGCCGGAACGCTTCCGGCTCGGCCCGATGGTGCAGATCCTCTGCCAGGAGCTGCCGTCCCGGGCGGCCGTCCTGCCCGTCGCAGGCCACCGGGTGCAGCTCCGGGGCCAGGCGGTCGTCGTCGACGGTGCGCTGCGTCCGGTCCCGCCCGCAGGCATGTCCCTGCTCCGTACGCTGGTCCGCCGCCCCGGCTGGGTGGTGTCCCGGGGCGATCTGCTGAAGGCGCTCCCGGGGGCCGGCCGCGACGAGCACGCGGTGGAGACGGCCATGGCCCGGCTGCGCACGGCGCTGGGTGCGCCGAGGCTGATCCAGACGGTGGTGAAGCGGGGCTACCGGCTCGCGCTCGACCCGGCATCGGACGAGAAGTACGGCGGCGAGGGCTGACGTACGTGCCGGTGGCCTTCGGTGTCCCACTTCGGGCCTGCGGGCAGCAGCTCGGACAGGGCGAATCCGCCCTTTTCGGCGACCCGGCAGGAGGCATCGTTCCCCACCGTGTGGATGATCTCCAGTCGGTCCAGACCCTCACCGGCGAAGGCGTCGAACGCCCAGGCCGTGACGGTCTCCAGAGCACGGCCGGCCACTCCCCGGCCCCGGGCACGGGCGGCGGTCCAGTAGCCGATCTCGGCCGACGGCCCGCCGGGATCGGGGCGTTTGAGGACCAGTTGGGCCGCCACCTGTCTCTCTTCGAGAACGGCGAAGCTCATTCGGTTTCCGGTCACCCAGCCGTCCTGCTGGATCTCCAGCCACTGCGCGGCGTCGTCGCCGGTCTCCAGTCGGTTGTGGAGCCAGCGCCGCATGAGCGGATCGCGGTACGCCTCCAGGACGGCGTCCCGGTCGTCTGCGCGCCAGGGGCGCAGCAGAAGGCCGGGGGCGTGTGCGGTCGCGGGGGCGTGCAGCGTGACGTGGTCCACCGGGCCACGGTACGACGGCGCCGACTACCGGGCCCCTGAATTACCGGGCGCCTGAATTACCGGTCGCCCGGGCTACCGGGCAGGCCATCGCGCTGAGTTACCGTGCCGGAATGATCGCCGACGGTATCCGCTTCCGCCCCGCCGACCTCTCCGACGCCGAGCCGCTCGCCGCCGCGTACCGGCGGAACCGGGCCCACCTGCGGCCCTGGGACCCGGTCAGGCCGGAGTCCTTCTTCACCGCCGAGGGCCAACTGGCGCGACTCCGCGGCATGCTGGCCGAGCGGGACGCCGGACGGTCCGCGCACTGGGTGCTGGACGAGCCGGGCGGGGGCGGTGGCCGGGTGCTCGGCTCCGTCAATCTCAACAACGTGGCCCTCGGGCCGTTCTGCAGCGCCGACCTCGGCTACTGGATCGACGCCGGGTACACCGGCCGGGGCCTGGCGTCGGGCGCCGTCGACGAGGTCTGCCGCATCGCCCGCGACGAACTGGGGCTGCACCGCGTGGCGGCCGGCACGCTGCTCGACAACGCCGCCTCGCAGCGGGTCCTCGCGAAGTGCGGCTTCGAGCCGTTCGGCACCGCGCCCCGGTATCTGCACATCAACGGCGAGTGGCGCGACCACCGCCTCTTCCAGCGCATCCTGCACGAGCGGAGCCCCTTCTGACCGCAGCGGGGTTCCGGCGCGGCCTGTCGCCGGGCACTGTAAGAGGTATGGGTTCGCACGCGTACGAGTTGCGGTTCGATTCCGGGCGGGTCTGCCTGGACCTGGTGGCGACGGAGACGGACTCGGTCGAGCAGCTGGATACCGGCCGGCGCCTCGCGACCTGGCTGGCGGGCGCCGGACTCGTACCGCCGGGGACTCCGCTGCCCGCGCTCGGCGCCGACTGGCTGGCCGCGTTCATCGCGCTGCGCCGGTCGGTGGAGGAACTGGTGCGGGCCGAGGTGGCGGGCCGTACCGCCGACAGCGCGCTGGCCGCGGTCAACGCCTGCGCGGCAGGCCCGCTGCCCGGGCTGCGGGCGGTACGCGACGGGAGCGGGCAGCTCACCAAGGAGCTGGCCGGGGCGGCCGAGCGGGACGCGCTGCTGGCCGTCGTCGCCCGGGACGCCGTCGAGCTGCTCACCGACCCGGCGGCCAGGAACCGGCTGCGGCAGTGCGAGGGCGACAACTGCCGGCGGCTCTACCTCGACACGTCCCGGGGGCACCGCCGCCGCTGGTGCTCGAGCGAGGTCTGCGGCAACCGCGAACGGGTGGCCAGGCACCGGCGCCGGGCCGCGGTCGCCGAACGCTCCTGAGAAATTCTCGATTGATCCGCCAGCCGTTGAACGGTTCCCGCTCCGGGGCCGTACAGGAAGCAGACGAGTCAGTCAGGGTCTCGACCGGGAGGTTCAGGTGCGCAAGGATGCCGCCGTGGCCGATGACCGTCCGCCCGGCGCCCGGCATCGCTCCGTTCCCGACGAGGAGCTGATGCGGGCGTTGTACCGCGAGCACGCCGGCCCGCTGCTCGCGTATGTGCTCCGTCTCGTCGCAGGCGACCGCCAGCGTGCCGAGGACGTCGTGCAGGAGACGCTCATCCGTGCCTGGAAGAACGCCGGTCAGCTCAATCGGGCCACCGGTTCTGTCCGACCCTGGCTGGTGACGGTGGCCCGACGCATCGTCATCGACGCTCACCGCAGCCGGCAGGCCCGGCCGCAGGAGGTCGATCCGTCGCCGCTGGAGGTCATGCCCGCGGAGGACGAGATAGACAAGGCGTTGTGGCTCATGACGCTCTCGGACGCACTCGACGACCTGACTCCCGCACACCGGGAGGCACTGGTGGAGACGTACTTCAAAGGGCGTACGGTCAACGAGGCGGCCGAGGCGCTCGGCATTCCCAGCGGGACGGTGCGGTCCCGGGTCTTCTACGCACTGCGTTCCATGAAGCTCGCCCTGGAGGAGAGGGGGGTACAGGCATGAACAGGTACGAGCAGCAGCCGCCACCGGAACACGAATCCGAGCACGACGCGGTTGCCGCCTATGCCCTCGGCATTCTCGACGACGCCGAGGCCACCGCCTTCGAGGCGCATCTGGCCGGCTGCGAGATCTGTGCCGCCGAACTGGACGGGTTCGCGGGCATGGAGCCGATCCTGGCGTCCCTCGCCGAGTTCCCCGGACCTGCCCCGCAGCCCGTGAAGGCCCCGTCCCCGCAGGTGCTCGGCCGTCTTGTCGACGAGGTGGCGGCGCAACGCGCCCGGCGCCGCAG
Source organism: Streptomyces sp. NPDC051322 (assembly GCF_040689485.1). Lineage (NCBI taxonomy): Bacteria > Bacillati > Actinomycetota > Actinomycetes > Kitasatosporales > Streptomycetaceae > Streptomyces > Streptomyces sp. NPDC051322. The sequence goes on from NZ_JBFBAK010000005.1 coordinate 73,074, forward strand.
GCGCACCCGGTATCTGGTGGCGGCAGCGGCCGCGCTGATCATCGGTGGTCCCACCGTCGCGGTGCTGGCGTCCTCCGCCGACTCCGGTACCGGCGTCTCGGCCCGGCCCTCGCCGGCCGGCGCGGCAGCGGACGACTTCGGCCGGATGACGAAGAAGGTCAGCGCGACCGACCCGGTCACCAAGGTGTCCGCGACCGTCGGCACCCAGGACAAAGCCTGGGGCACCGACGCCGTCCTCGAACTGAAGAACGTCAAGGGTCCGCAGAAGTGCAGCCTGATCGCCGTGTCGAAGACCGGCGCGCAGGAGACGCTGACCACCTGGTCGGTGCCGGAGTGGGGTTACGGCGTCCCGGACGCGGCACATCCGGCGGCCCAGTACCCGCTGTACGTGCACGGCGGATCGGCGTTCAAACGCAGCGACATCGACCACTTCCTGGTACGCACCCTGGACGGCAGGAGCCTGGTGCGGGTGGCCGCCTGACATACGCTCCCCGTTCGCATAGGGTTGACGGTCGCCCAATGCATGCAAGAAGGGGGCCTCAGTGGCCGCGCAGGACGCCGCTGTCGACTCGGTCAGGGACCGCGAGATCGCGACCGAGCAGGAGCACCTGGACCAGGTGTACCGGCGCCTCGAGGAGAAGATCCACGAGGCTGAATTCCTTATGAACGATGCCGCCAAGCGCGGCCAGGTCGGCACGCCCGGCGCTCTCGCCGAGCGGGACGCACAGGTCTTCAGGGCCGGTATCCACCTCAATCGCCTCAACAACGAGTTCGAGGACTTCCTCTTCGGACGCGTCGACCTGCTGCACGGCAAGGACGGCAAGCGGGGTCCTGACGGCGCGTACACCGCCGTCGAGCCCTCCGACGACGCGGTGCGCGACGACCGTACGGCCGACATCGCGGAGACCCTGCACATCGGCCGGATCGGCGTGCTGGACTCCGACTACTCCCCGCTGGTCATCGACTGGCGGGCGCCGGCCGCCGCGCCGTTCTACCGCTCGACGCCGGTCGATCCCGGCCGGGTGGTACGCCGCAGGGTCATCCGCTCCAAGGGCCGCAAGGTGCTCGGCGTCGAGGACGACCTGATGCGTCCCGAGCTGACCGCGTCGCTGGACGGCAGGCAGCTGGCGGTCGTCGGCGACGGGGCGCTGATGGCCGCTCTGGGGCAGGCCCGCAGTCACACCATGCGGGACATCGTGTCGTCCATCCAGGCCGAGCAGGACCTGGTGATCCGGGCGCCCGCCGCTTCGGTCACCGAGGTGGCCGGCGGTCCGGGCACCGGCAAGACCGCGGTGGCCCTGCACCGCGCCGCCTACCTGCTCTACCAGGACCGCCGCAAGTACGCCGGCGGCATCCTGATCGTCTCGCCGACGCCGCTGCTCGTCGCGTACACCGAGGGCGTGCTGCCCTCGCTCGGCGAGGAGGGGCAGGTAGCGATCCGCGCGGTCGGCTCGCTGGTGGACGGCGCGGAGGCGACGGCGTACGACGAGCCGGGCATCGCCCGTATCAAGGGCTCGTCCCGGATGCTGCAGGTGCTGCGCAAGGCAGCCCGCGGGTCTCTCGAAACGGCCCCGCCGCGCCCGGAACGGGGCAGCGGCAGGACCCGCGGCGGGGCGGGCGGCGAGCAGCAGCTCGCCTTCGGCGACGACGCCGCCGAGGCGGCCGGAACACCGGACGCCGCCCCGGACCGGCTCCGGGTGGTCGCCTTCGGCGGGCGTCTCGAACTGGACGCGGCCGAGCTGCAGCGCATCCGCAACCAGGTGCTCGGCGGCACCGCCCCCGTCAATCTGCTGCGCCCGCGGGCCCGGCGGCTGCTGCTCGACGCGCTCTGGGCGAAGAACGCGCGCGGCCGCGCCGCGTCCACCGGAGGCGATCCGGAGCTCGCCGCCGAACTGCGCGCCTCCTTCGACGACGACGTGTCGGGCGAGGACAGCTTTCTGGAGTTCCTGGACGCCTGGTGGCCCGAGCTCACCCCGCGCGGTGTGCTCTCCGCGATGTCCGACGAACGCCGGCTGGGCCGCTGGGCCCGGCGGGTGCTCAACCAGGGGGAGGTGCGCAGGCTGGCCCGTTCGCTCCGGCGGGAGGCGCTCTCGGTGCACGACGTGGCGCTGCTAGACGAGCTGCAGACGCTGCTCGGCACCCCGCATCGGCCCCGGAAGCAGCGGGAGTACGACCCGCTGGACCAGCTCACCGGCCTCGAGGAGCTGATGCCGCACCGCGAGGAGACCCAGTGGGAGCGGGCCGAGCGGCTGGCGCAGGAACGCACCGAGTACGCCCATGTCATCGTCGACGAGGCGCAGGACCTGACGCCCATGCAGTGGCGGATGGTCGGCCGTCGCGGCCGGCAGGCGACCTGGACGATCGTCGGTGACGCCGCCCAGTCGTCCTGGCCGGCCCCGGACGAGGCGGCCGCTTCCCGTGACGAGGCGCTGGGCAGCCGTCCGCGCCGCCAGTTCACCCTCACCGTCAACTACCGCAACCCGGCGGAGATCGCCGAACTGGCCTCGAAGGTTCTCGCGTTGGCCATGCCGGGCATGAAGTCGCCGTCGGCGGTCCGCTCCACCGGGGTCGAGCCGCGCTTCGCGGTGGCGGGCGAGGATCTGGCGGGTTGCGTACGGCAGGAGGCACGGCGCCTGCTCGACAAGGTGGACGGCACGATCGGCGTGGTGGTCGCCATGAACCGGCGCGAGCAGGCCAGGAAGTGGCTGGCCGGGCTGGGCATGGGGGTCCCCCCGGTCGAGCGAAGCCGAGACTGGGGGAGGGTGGTGGTCCTGGGCAGCCTGGAGGCGAAGGGCCTGGAGTACGACGCGACGGTGGTGGTGTCGCCCGCGGAGATCGCCAAGGGCGCCCCCGGCGACGAGGTCACCGGCGACGGCGCGTCGCCCACCGGGCTCCGGGTGCTCTATGTGGCGCTGACCCGCGCCACCCAGCAGCTCACGGTGATCTCCACCGGTGACGACGCGCCGGACGCCGACGGCGTGCCGGGCCTGCTGCGGGGCTGAGCCTGCTGCGGAGAACAAGCCGTAAGAATCAAGCCCCGCGGGGGAATCACTTTCGCCGGGTGGTTTGTTAGCCTTGGCTGTGACACCGGCTCGATCCAAGCCCCCGGGCCCAACCTTCGTCGCTTCGAGCGACCACTTGCCGCGAGGCGAGCATGGCGGGCCGGTGCCACCAGCGTGAAAAGGTCCGTACCACCTTCCCGGTGGTGCGGGCCTTTTTCGTGTGGGGGTTCCCCCGACCATGATCTTCTCGTATGGTGGAAAAAACTTTCCGAAAGAGCCCTCGTTACCGGGTACCCGTCGGTAGGTGCGACCATCGGATTGCGTTTCAAGCGAAATAGGGAAAGCAAAGGAAGTCGGCCCATGGCAACGGCGCCCAGCGTCTCGTACTCCATCACGGCGCGGCTGGAGGTCCCCGCTAGCGGGACCGCGGTCAGCCAGCTCACCACCGCCGTGGAGTCATCCGGCGGCTCGGTCACCGGCCTCGACGTCACCGCCTCGGGCCACGAGAAGCTGCGGATCGACGTCACCGTCGCCGCCAGCTCCACCGATCACGCCGACGAGATCGTGCAGAAACTGCGCGGGATCGAGGGCGTCGAGCTCGGCAAGGTCTCCGACCGTACGTTCCTGATGCACCTCGGCGGCAAGATCGAGATGGCGTCGAAGCACCCCATCCGTAACCGTGACGACCTCTCCATGGTCTACACGCCGGGTGTGGCCCGCGTCTGTATGGCGATCGCCGACAACCCGGAGGACGCCCGCCGGCTCACCATCAAGCGCAACTCCGTGGCCGTGGTGACGGACGGCTCCGCGGTGCTCGGTCTCGGCAACATCGGACCGATGGCCGCGCTGCCGGTCATGGAGGGCAAGGCGGCGCTCTTCAAGACCTTCGCGGGCATCGACGCCTGGCCGATCTGCCTGGACACCCAGGACTCCGACGCGATCGTCGAGATCGTCAAGGCCATCGCCCCGGGCTTCGCCGGCATCAACCTCGAGGACATCTCCGCGCCCCGCTGCTTCGAGATCGAGGCCCGGCTGCGTGAGGCGCTCGACATCCCGGTCTTCCACGACGACCAGCACGGCACGGCCATCGTGGTGCTCGCCGCGCTGACCAACGCCCTCCGGGTGGTGGGCAAGCAGTTCAGCAATGTCCGGGTGGTCATGTCCGGAGCCGGCGCGGCCGGTACGGCCATTCTCAAGCTGCTGCTCGCGGCCGGCGTCAAGCACGCGGTCGTCGCGGACATCCACGGTGTGGTGCACGCGGACCGCGCCGACCTGATCGGCGCGGCGCCGGATTCCCCGCTGGGTTGGATCGCCCACAACACCAACCCCGAAGGTGTGACGGGCACATTGAAGGAAGCCGTCGTCGGCGCCGACATCTTCATCGGTGTCTCCGCCCCGAACGTGCTGAACGGCGAGGACGTCGCGGCCATGGCGGACGACGCGATCGTGTTCGCGCTCGCGAATCCGGACCCCGAGGTGGACCCGGCAATCGCCCGTCAGACGGCGGCAGTTGTGGCCACCGGGCGCTCCGACTTCCCGAACCAGATCAACAACGTGCTGGTCTTCCCCGGCGTCTTCCGCGGCCTGCTGGACTCCCAGTCCCGCACCGTCAACACGGAGATGATGCTCGCGGCGGCCGGCGCGCTCGCCGACGTGGTCGGCAGCGAGGAACTCAACGCCAACTACATCATTCCCTCGGTCTTCAACGACAAGGTCGCGGGAGCGGTCGCGGGTGCCGTCCGGGCGGCCGCCAAGCCGTCCGCTGCCGCTGTGACGACGCCCACGTCCGCGTAAAGCCCGGCGCGTCGCGGGACTCATGGCCCCAAACCCCCCTTTAGGGTGGCTGAAATAGGGTCGACCGGCCTCATGCGCCGGTCGATCCGAGCCCCTGGGCTGCCTGCAGCTGTCATTCCGGGAGTCGGCGAAGCCTTACCACCATGAGCCGGTGACGCGTTCGTGTGACTCCGGTGAGTGCCGGATTGGCTTTCCCGCCGTTGGTGGGGGCAGGATGCATATTCGGGCGCGAGGGTCTGACGTCAGACCCGGGTCCGGGGACTGACCTAGTGCCCTCCCTAGGGCCCTGGCAGCATCGGCTTCGATCTCACGCCTTACAGGCAAGAAGAACACGGGAGTAACGACATGAACCGCAGTGAGCTGGTGGCCGCCCTGGCCGACCGCGCCGAGGTGACGCGCAAGGACGCCGACGCCGTGCTGGCCGCCCTTGCCGAGACCGTCGGTGAGATCGTCGCCAAGGGCGACGAGAAGGTCACCATCCCCGGCTTCCTGACCTTCGAGCGCACGCACCGTGCCGCTCGCACCGCGCGTAACCCGCAGACCGGCGACCCGATCAACATCCCGGCCGGCTACAGCGTGAAGGTCTCCGCGGGCTCCAAGCTCAAGGAAGCCGCCAAGGGCAAGTAAGCAGTTGTCCTGAGCAGTACGGAGGGCGGCCACCCGGTCAGGGTGGCCGCCCTCCGTATGTGCTCGGCAGGACCGCCGGTGCGTCGCGCCCGGCGTCAGACCAGCGCCCCGCCCGGCAGTTCGACCTTCGCGCCCAGCTCGATCAGCTTGTCGAGGAAGTTCTCGTAGCCCCGGTTGATCAGGTCGATACCGTGCACTCGGGACGTCCCCTGCGCGGCCAGCGCCGCGATCAGGTAGGAGAAGCCACCGCGCAGGTCGGGGATGACCAGGTCGGCGCCCTGCAGCTTGGTGGGGCCGCTGACGACCGCCGAGTGCAGGAAGTTGCGCTGCCCGAAGCGGCAGTCGGAGCCGCCCAGGCACTCGCGGTACAGCTGGATGTGCGCGCCCATCTGGTTCAGCGCGGAGGTGAAGCCGAGCCGCGACTCGTACACCGTCTCGTGGACGATGGACAGGCCGGACGCCTGCGTCAGGGCCACCACCAGCGGCTGCTGCCAGTCGGTCTGGAAGCCCGGGTGGACGTCCGTCTCGAGGGCGATGGCGTTGAGCGGGCCGCCGGGGTGCCAGAAGCGGATGCCCTCGTCGTCGATCTCGAAGGCGCCGCCGACCTTCCGGAAGGTGTTGAGGAAGGTCATCATCGAGCGCTGCTGGGCGCCCCGGACATAGATGTTGCCTTCGGTGGCCAGTGCCGCCGAGGCCCAGGACGCGGCCTCCAGGCGGTCCGGCAGCGCACGGTGGTTGTAGCCGCCGAGCTGGTCGACGCCGGTGATCCGGATCGTCCGGTCGGTGTCCATGGAGATGATCGCGCCCATTTTCTGCAGCACGCAGATGAGGTCCTCGATCTCCGGCTCCACCGCGGCGTTCGACAGCTCGGTGACGCCCTCGGCCAGCACCGCCGTCAGCAGCACCTGCTCGGTCGAGCCGACCGACGGGTACGGCAGCCGGATCTTGCAGCCGCGCAGCCGCTGCGGGGCCTCCAGGTACTGGCCGTCCGCCCGCTTCTCGATGGTCGCGCCGAACTGACGCAGCACCTCGAAGTGGAAGTCGATCGGCCGGCCGCCGATGTCGCAGCCGCCCAGGCCCGGGATGAACGCATGGCCGAGCCGGTGCAGCAGCGGGCCGCAGAAAAGGATCGGGATGCGCGAAGAGCCCGCGTGGGCATCGATGTCCGCGACGTTGGCGCTCTCCACGTGCGACGGGTCCAGGACCAGCTCGCCCGGCTCCTCACCGGGCCGCACGGTCACACCGTGCAGCTGCAGCAGCCCGCGTACGACGCGTACGTCGCGGATGTCGGGCACATTGCGCAGTCTGCTCGGACCACTGCCGAGCAGCGCGGCGACCATCGCCTTCGGCACGAGGTTCTTCGCGCCGCGAACGCGGATCTCGCCTTCGAGCGGGTTGCCGCCGTGGACGAGCAGTACATCGTCGGTACCAGTGCCGGTCATGGATCTCGCGTTCCGGGAGGGGGGTGGACAGGGGGCCAGGGTCAAAGGGTAAGGGGCGTGTACCCCGGTTTCATAAGCCTCAGGCGTGGGCCGGACCGTCATGAATTCGCTACAACACGTTCCGTAGGGGGCCGATGACGCGCTGGGGCCGCGCCGGGTGAGCTGTCGCACCCACCCGTCACATACGGTGGCCGCCCCCTCACGCTCCCCTCCTGCGCGGGACTGCGCCCACGCGTACTCCTGCGCCCGCCCCCCACGGAGGACGAAGATGCGGGATCATGTCTGTCATGACGGAGGTGTCCTCGCTCACAGGGCGGCTGCTCATCGCCACCCCCGCCCTGGCGGACCCGAATTTCGACCGCGCCGTGGTCCTGGTCCTCGACCACGACGGCGAGGGTTCCCTCGGCGTGATCCTCAACCGCCCGACCCCGGTCGGCGTCGGCGACATCCTGGCGGGCTGGGAACAGCTCGCCGGGGAGCCAGGGGTGATATTCCAGGGCGGCCCGGTGGCGCTGGACTCCGCGCTCGGCGTCGCGGTCATCCCCGGCGTCGAGGGCCCCGCCGTGACCCCGCGCCGCAGTCCCTGGAGTGAGCCGTCGCCGACCTCGCGGTTCACCTCCGGAAGCAGCGGCCCGTCCTCGAGCGGGCCGCTGCGTTCGAGCAGCGAGGACCCCATCGGCTGGCGGCGGGTGCGCGGCGCGATCGGCGTGGTGGATCTGGAGACCCCGCCCGAGCTGCTCGCCGCCGCCCTCGGCTCCCTGCGGATCTTCGCCGGTTACGCCGGGTGGGGCCCGGGCCAACTGGAGTCGGAGCTGACCGAAGGCGCCTGGTACGTGGTGGATTCGGAGCCGGGCGACGTGGCATGTCCGGAGCCGGACGGCATGTGGCGCGCGGTACTGCGGCGCCAGCGGAGCAAGCTCGCGATGATCGCCACCTATCCGGACGACCCTTCGCTGAACTGAAGGCGGAATGAGTCAGTACCCTGGGGGCTATGAGCACTCTCGAGCCCGAGCGCGGGGCAGGTACCGGAACCCTCGTGGAACCGACACCGCAGGTGTCGAACGGCGACGGCGACCACGAGCGCTTCGCCCATTACGTCCAGAAGGACAAGATCATGGCGAGCGCGCTGGAAGGCACGCCCGTCGTCGCACTGTGCGGCAAGGTGTGGGTACCGGGCCGCGACCCGAAGAAGTACCCGGTCTGCCCGATGTGCAAGGAGATCTACGAGTCCATGGGCGCCGGCGGCGACAAGGACAAGAGCGGCAAGGGCGGCAAGGGCGGCGGCAAGGACCAGTAGGTCCGGCCCCCGATCCGTGTACGGCTTCCACGACCCCCGAGGTGCGCTGAGGCGCGCCCCGGGGGTCGTTTGCGATGTCCAGAAGCTGTTGTCTTCTCACCGAGGAGTTCACCGATGGATCTGATACCCGCACCCCGCCTGGTCGCCGGCTCGTCCGAGGGCGGCTTCCTGCTGGACGCCGGCACCACGCTGCGGGCCGTCCCCGGCACCGGCGGCACCGAGCGCTGGCTGCGGTCCACGCTGGGCGCCGCGCTGGGACTGCCGCTGGCACCGGGCGAGCCCGGTGCCACCGACTCCGGCGACGCCAACGCCGTGAGCCTGTCCCTGGACACCGGCCTCGCCGCCGAGGCGTACCGGCTCGAGGTGACCGCCGAGCGGGGCATCGAGATCCGCGGCGGCGACGCGGCCGGGGTCTTCTGGGGCGCGCAGACGCTCCGTCAGCTGCTCGGCCCGGACGCCTTCCGCCGGGCCCCGGTCCGGCCCGGCGTCCCGCACAGCGTTCCCTACCAGGTCGTCGAGGACCGCCCCCGTTTCGGCTGGCGCGGCATGATGCTGGACGTGTCACGGCACTTCATGGACAAGGACGGCGTGCTGCGCTGCCTCGACCTGCTCGCCGCGCACAAGCTGAACGTCTTCCACTTCCACCTCACCGACGACCAGGGCTGGCGCATCGAGATCAGGCGCCACCCCCGGCTCACCGAGGTCGGCTCCTGGCGGGCCCGGACGAAATACGGGCACCGGGCGTCGCCGCTCTGGGACGAGAAACCGCACGGCGGTTACTACACCCAGGACGACATCCGCGAGATCGTCGCCTACGCCGCCGAACGGCACATCACCGTGGTCCCCGAGATCGACGTCCCGGGCCACTCGCAGGCCGCGATCGCCGCGTATCCGGAGCTGGGCAACACCGATGTGGTGGACACGGCCGCGCTCACCGTCTGGGACACCTGGGGCGTCAACCCCAACGTGCTGGCACCGAGTGAGACTTCGGTGCGGTTCTACGAAGAGGTGCTCGAAGAGGTTCTGGAGCTCTTCCCGTCCACCTTCATCCATCTGGGCGGCGACGAGTGTCCCAAGGAGCAGTGGAAGGACTCCGCCGCGGCCCAGGCCCGTATCGAGGAGCTGGGAGTTGCCAACGAGGACGAGCTGCAGTCCTGGTTCATCCGGCACTTCGACCGCTGGCTCACCGCCCGGGGCCGCCGGCTCATCGGCTGGGACGAGATCCTGGAAGGCGGGTTGGCGCCCGGCGCCGCCGTCTCCTCCTGGCGGGGGTACGCGGCCGGCATCGCCGCTGCCGAAGCCGGACACGACGTCGTCATGTGCCCCGAGCAGCAGGTGTACTTGGACCACCGTCAGGACGGCGGCGAGCACGAACCGATGCCTATCGGGTTCGTCCGCACCCTGGAGGACGTCTACCGGTTCGAGCCGGTGCCGCCGCAGTTGACGCCGGAGGCGGCCGCGCATGTGCTCGGTACACAGGCCAACGTCTGGACCGAGGTGATGGAGAGCCGCGACCGGGTCGACTACCAGACGTTTCCCAGGCTGGTCGCGTTCGCCGAGGTCGCCTGGTCCGCGCTGCCGGCCCCGGCCGAACGCGACTTCGCGGACTTCGCCCGGCGGATGACCGCGCACTACCGGCGACTTGACGCCTTCGGCGTCGCATACCGGCCGCCGGGCGGCCCGTTGCCCTGGCAGCGGCGGCCCGCTCCGGCGGGGCTGACGGCCCGCGATCTCGGACGCCCGATCGAGGGGGCGCCCCCGAACGTGTGAGCATGGCGATAAGACAGGTGCCCGGGGTGTGACTCCCTGGGAGCATGAACCGCGGTACCGAACACGGTGCAGAAATGGTGCAGAAGAGCAGCAAACCGCACGCTGATCGGCAGTAACCGACAGAGGGCTGCAAATCGGGATCATCGGCCCGTGGGGGGATGGATTTGCCCTTCACGGACCCTCGCGTCGGACGGCTCGGAAGATGTGCCAGAGTTGCGTCGTCGGGGCTCTGAGCACGTACCGTACGGCGCAGTAGGCGGGACAGCAGGGATTGCCGGGACACCGGGAAGGGGCAGCTGGGTTGACCACGCACGCACCGCAGGCGGCGCAGTCCGTGACGCTGCCGACCACGCTCGACGAGGCGGTGGCGGCGCTGACCGCCATGCCCGTCGCCGTGCCCGTCGCCGGTGGTACGGACCTGATGACGGCGGTGAACTCCGGGCTGCTGCGGCCCGCCGGGCTCGTCGGACTCGGCCGGATCAGCGAGATCCGCGGTTGGCACTACCAGGACGGACACGCGCTGCTCGGCGCCGGTCTCACGCACGCCCGGATGGGGCGGCCGGACTTCGCCGCGCTCATCCCCGCGCTCGCCGCCGCGGCACGCGCCGCCGGGCCGCCCCAGGTCCGTAACGCCGGCACCCTCGGCGGCAACGTCGTCACCGCCGCACCGACGGGTGACGCGCTGCCGGTGCTGGCCGCGCTGGAGGCCACGCTGATCGTCGCCGGACCTGACGGCTCGCGCCGCGAGACCCCGGTGTCGCATCTGCTGGCCGGGCGGGACATGCTGCAGCCGGCCGAACTGGTCGGCTTCGTACGGGTTCCGCTGCTGCACGCCCCCCAGGTCTTCCTCAAGGCCACCGGCCGCACCGGCCCCGGCCGGGCGACCGCCTCGGTCGCCGTGGTGCTGGACCCGGCCCGGCGCGGGGTGCGCTGCGCGGTGGGTGCCATAGCGCCGATGCCGCTGCGGCCGCTGGAGGCCGAGCGGTGGATCGCCTCGCTGATCGACTGGGACGGCGAGCGCGGACTCGCCGACGAGGCGCTGACCGCCTTCGGGGAGTACGTCGCCGCCGCCTGCATCCCCGATGCGGCGCCGCCACCCGACGGGGGAGAGGCCCAGCCGCTGTCCCCTGCCGTACTGCACTTGCGGCGCACCGTCGCCGCGCTGGCCCGGCGAGCACTGGGGAGGGCACTGTCGTGACCACCAACGACGACGACCGGGGCGGCTGGCAGCCGGTTCCGCAGGGCGGCGACTACGACGCCGAGGCGACCGCCTTCGTGCAGCTGCCCGAGGATCTGGACTTCGACCACGCGCCGCTGGCCGCGCCGGGCCACGGCTTCGTACCGCCGATGATCCTGCCGCTGACCCCGGCGGCGGGGACGGACCCGGCCGCCACCGGGTCGTGGTCGGTGCCGCAGACGGTGCAGTGGCCCGAGGCGCAGCCGCAGGCGGCGCCGGAGCACGTGCCGGATGCCGCGTTCGACGGCACGTACGGCGCCGGTTTCGACGCCGAGTCCGGCTACGACCCGCGGGCCACCGGGCAGTGGACGTTCAGCGAGGCCGAGGGTGAGGGCGGTGCCGCACCGGAGGCCGACGCTGCCGGGGAGCCACCGCAGACCGGTGGGAACCTCACCGGGCAGTGGACGATCCCGGTCGCCGGGGGGAACGTCCCGGAGGAATCGGGTGAGTTCACCACCTCGTCCCTGACGCGCCCGGCGACGCTGCCGGGCGGTGCCCCCGCGCCCTGGGCGCTGCCGCCGCAGGACCCGGAACCGGCGCCGGAACCGGCCGACACCGCCGACGAGAACAGCCGGGCCGAGGACACCGGGGTGGAGGACGCCCGGGTGGAGGACGCTCGGTCCGAGGACGCTGCCCGGGACGGTGTCGAGGACAGCGGCCCACCGCCCCACGGCACCCCCGTACCGCAGCACGAGCCGGACCACGTACCCGAGGCCGACCCCGTCGCAGCTCCGCCGGCGGCGGCCGACGAGATCCCGGCCCCGGGCCCCGAGCCCGAGTCGCTGTCGGAGCCCGACCCCGAGCCCGTACCCGACCCCGTGCCCCTGCTCGCGCACAGCGAGCACACCCCCGCCTCCTACGTGCTGCGGGTCAACGGCTCGGACCGCCCGGTCACCGACGCCTGGATCGGTGAGTCGCTGCTCTACGTGCTGCGCGAGCGCCTCGGTCTGGCCGGCGCCAAGGACGGCTGCTCGCAGGGCGAGTGCGGCGCCTGCAACGTACAGGTCGACGGCCGGCTGGTCGCCTCCTGTCTGGTACCCGCGGCCACCGCGGCCGGCTCCGAAGTCCGTACGGTCGAGGGTCTCGCGGTCAACGGCGAACCGTCCGACGTGCAGCGCGCACTCGCCGACTGCGGGGCCGTTCAGTGCGGCTTCTGCATCCCCGGCATGGCCATGACGGTGCACGACCTCCTGGAGGGCAACCACGCCCCCACCGAGCTCGAGACCCGGCAGGCCCTCTCCGGGAACCTCTGCCGCTGCACCGGGTACCGCGGCGTACTCGACGCGGTGGGCGAGGTCGTCGCCGGGCGCGCGGCCGTGGCCGACGTCGCCGAGGAGGCCCGCATTCCGCACCAGGCACCCCCCGGGGCGGGCGGCGTCCAGCCCCCGCACCCGCAGCAGCATGACGGAGGCATGGCGTGAGCAGCGACGCGGCCACCGAGGCCAACCCGGCGGTGGACGAACCCGAGCAGGAGCCGGCGGCGCACGGTCTCGGCGCCTCACTTCCGCCGGCCGACACCCGCGCGAAGACCGAGGGAACCTTCCCCTACGCCTCCGACCTGTGGGCCGAGGGCTTGTTGTGGGCGGCGGTGCTGCGTTCCCCGCACCCGCACGCCCGGATCCTGTCGATCGACACCGCGGCGGCCGCCGCGATGCCCGGGGTCCGCGCGGTGGTCACCCACACCGACATCCCCGGTGACAGCGCGCATGGGCGCGGGATCGCCGACCGTCCGGTCTTCGCCGCCGAACTCGTCCGCCATCACGGCGAGGCCATCGCAGCGGTCGCCGCCGACCACCCGGACACCGCCCGGCTCGCCGCCGCCGCCATCACCGTCGAATACCAGGTCCTGGAGCCGGTCACCGACCCGGAGAAGGCCTTCGCCGCCGAAGCGCTGCACCCCGACGGCAATCTGATCCGGCACATCCCGCTGCGCTTCGGTGACCCGGACATCACGGGCGAGGTGATCGTCGAGGGTCTGTACCGGATCGGCCGCCAGGACCCGGCGCCGATCGGCGCCGAGGCCGGACTCGCGGTGCCCCGCCCGGACGGTGGCGTCGAGATCTACACCGCGTCCACCGACCCGCACGCCGACCGTGATCTGGCCGCCGCCTGCTTCGGTCTCGACCCCGAGCGGGTCAAGGTCGTGGTGACCGGGGTCCCCGGCGCGACCGGCGACCGCGAGGACACCAGTTTCCAACTCCCGCTGGGTCTCCTCGCGTTGAAGACCGGCTGTCCGGTCAAACTCGCGGCGACCCGCGAGGAGTCCTTCCTGGGCCACGCACACCGCCACCCCACCCTGCTGCGTTACCGCCACCACGCGGATGCCGAGGGCCGACTGGTGAAGGTCGAGGCGCAGATCCTGCTCGACGCGGGCGCGTACGCCGCCGCGTCCGCCGAATCACTGGCCGCCGCCGTCGCGTTCGCCTGCGGCCCCTACGTCGTCCCGCACGCCTTCATCGAGGGCTGGGCGGTCCGCACCAACAACCCCCCGTCCGGGCACGTCCGCGGCGAGGGCGCGCTCCAGGTCTGCGCGGCCTACGAGGGCCAGATGGACAAGCTGGCCGCCAGACTCTCCCTCGACCCGGCCGAGCTGCGGCTGCGCAATGTGATCGCCACCGGCGACCTGCTGCCCACCGGCCAGACCATCACCTGCCCGGCGCCGGTGGCCGAACTGCTCCGCTCCGTACGGGACTTCCCGCTGCCCGCACTCCCCAAGGACAGCCCCGAGGGCGACTGGCTGCTGCCCGGCGGACCCGAGGGCGCGGGCGAGCCCGGCGCGGTGCGCCGGGGTGTCGGCTATGCGCTGGGCATGGTCCACATGCTCGGCGCCGAGGGCGCCGACGAGGTCTCCACCGCCACGGTCAAGGTGCATGACGGGGTGGCCACGGTCATCTGCGCCGCCGTCGAGACCGGCCAGGGCTTTTCCACGCTGGCCCGGCAGATCGTTCAGGACACCCTCGGCATCGAGGAGGTCCATGTGGCGTCGGTCGACACCGATCAGCCCCCGGCGGGCCCCGCCACGCACGGCAGGCACACCTGGGTCTCAGGTGGCGCGGTCGAGCGGGCGGCGAAGATGGTCCGCACCCAGCTGCTGCAGCCGCTGGCCCACAAGTTCGGCATGTCCACCGAACTGCTGCAGATCGCCGACGGCAAGATCACCTCGTACGACGGAGTGCTCTCCACCACCGTCACCGAGGCGATGGACGGCAAGGAGCTCTGGGCGACCGCCCAGTGCCGCCCGCACCCCACCGAGCCGCTCGACGAGTCGGGTCAGGGCGACGCCTTCGTGGGTCTGGCCTTCTGCGCGATCCGCGCGGTGGTGGACGTCGACATCGAGCTCGGTTCGGTGCGGGTGGTGGAGATGGCCGTCGCCCAGGACGTGGGCCGGGTCCTCAACCCCCGGCTGCTGACCTCCCGTATCGAGGCCGGTGTCACCCAGGGCGTCGGTGCCGCGCTCACCGAGAACCTCCGCACCACCCGCGGCGTGATCCGCCACCCCGACCTGACCGGTTACGCCCTCCCCACGGCCCTGGACGCGCCCGACATCCGCATCGTGAAGCTGGTCGAGGAGCGGGATGTGGTGGCGCCGTTCGGGGCGAAGGCGGCCAGCGCGGTGCCAGTGGTGACTTCGCCGGCCGCGGTGGCTGCGGCGGTCCGCGCGGCGACCGGGCGCCCGGTCAGCCGCCTGCCGATCCGGCCGCAGGCCGCGGTGGCTGCGGTCTGAGGGGCGCCGCCCTCTCGGGGGCTCCGCCCCCGGGCCCCTGCTCCTCAATCGCCGGAGAGGCTTGGTTTTGCCGGTGTAGCAGGACGCTGCTCGGCAGTGGGCGGCTCCGGTGTCTGCCGGCGACATCGGCCTCGCCGGACGGCTACCAGCCTCTCCCGGCGGTCCCTCCCAGCGGTAGCGCAGGCCCCCCATGCACACCACCCCCGCCCCCGTCCCGCATTCGCCCCCACGTCATACATACGGGCATAACGACCGGCCCCCAAGAATGTCCCCCCAGCCCCCCGGGTAACGCTGAGCCGATCGCGCAACCCCCCGGGAAAGGGCCGAACACCCGTGTCAAAGCCTTTTGAACTGCCGGACTTCTACCTGCCGCACCCGGCCAGGCTGAACCCCCACCTCGAAGAGGCCCGCGCCCACACAAAGCAGTGGGCCGGCGACATGGGAATGCTGGAGGGATCCGGAATCTGGGAGGAACACGACCTGGATTCCCACGACTACGCGCTGCTCTGCGCCTATACCCACCCCGACTGCGACGGCCCGGAGCTGTCCCTGGTCACCGACTGGTATGTCTGGGTGTTCTTCTTCGACGACCACTTCCTGGAGGAATTCAAACGCTCCCAGGACCGGCAGGGCGGAAAGGCGTACCTGGACCGGCTCCCGGCCTTCATGCCGATGGATCTGGCCGACGGATTCCCGGAGCCGCGGAATCAGGTCGAGGCCGGCCTCGCCGATCTCTGGGCCCGCACCGTACCGGGCATGTCCCTGGACTGGCGGGCGCGTTTCGCCGAGAACACCGAGAACCTGCTCAATGAATCCCTCTGGGAACTCTCCAACATCAACGCCGGCCGGGTGTCCAACCCGGTCGAGTACATCGAGATGCGCCGGAAGGTCGGTGGCGCGCCCTGGTCGGCCGGTCTCATCGAATTCGCCACCGGCGCCGAAGTCCCGGCCGCCATCGCGCAGTCGCGCCCGCTGCGCGTGCTCAAGGACACCTTCTCCGACGCTGTCCACCTGCGCAACGACCTGTTCTCCTACGAGCGGGAAATCCAGGACGAGGGCGAACTCAGCAACGGCGTACTGGTCCTCGAGACGTTCCTGAAATGCACTACGCAGCAGGCGGCGGACGCGGTCAACGACCTGCTCACCGCGCGGCTGCACCAGTTCGAGAACACCTTCTTCACCGAACTGGGGCCGCTCTTCGCCGAGTACGGTCTGGACCCGAAGTCCGTCGCCGACACGCTCGCCTACGCGAAGGGCCTGCAGGACTGGCAGTCCGGCGGCCACGAGTGGCATCTGCGGTCCAGCCGCTATATGAACGACGGCGGAAAGGCGGCGCCGGAGCCGGTGCTGCCGCTGGCTCCGATGGGTGCCGGGACGTCCGCCGCCGAGATCAAGAAGCTGCTCGCCGCCACCGGGGCGGCCCGTCTCCGTCAGCACGTCCACGTCCCGCACCAGCGGGTCGGACCGTCTCGGCTGCCCGACTTCGACCTGCCGTTCCCGCTCACCCTCAACCCTCACCTCGGGTCGGCCCGGACCGGTCTGGTCGAGTGGGCGCACCGGATGGGGATGCTGAACGACATCTGGGACGAGGCCCTGTTCACCGGCTTCGACTTCCCGATCTGTTCGGCCGGTATCGACCCCGACGGTTCGGCGGAGGAACTGCTGCTCTCCTCGGGCTGGCTGGCCTGGGGGACGTACGGCGACGACTACTTCCCGCAGGTCTACGGGCGGACCAGGGACCTGGCCCGAGCCAAGGCGCAGAACGAGCGGTTCCCGCTGTTCATGCCGGTGGACGGTGAGCCGGTTCCGCCGCCCGAGAACACCATGGAACGGGCCCTGGCCGACCTCTGGGCCAGGACGGCGGCGCCGATGGACGAAGCGGCCCGCCGTACCTTCCGTACCGCCGTCGAGAAGATGACGGCCAGCTGGCTGTGGGAGCTGGCCAACCAGGCGCAGCACCGCGTCCCCGAACCGGTCGACTACATCGAGATGCGCCGGCTGACCTTCGGCTCCGACTTCACCATGGCGCTGGCCAGGCTGGGGCACGGCCATCGGATCCCGGACGAGGTCTTCCGCAGCGGCACCGTCAAGTCCCTGGAGAGCTCGGCAGCCGACTACGCCGCTCTGCTGAACGACGTGTTCTCCTACCAGAAGGAGATCGAGTTCGAGGGCGAGGTCCACAACGCCGTGCTCGTGGTGCAGACCTTCTTCTCCGTCGACTACCCGACCGCACTGGCCATGGTCGACGACCTGATGCGGTCGCGCATGCGCCAGTTCCAGCATGTCGCCGAGCACGAACTGCCCGTGCTGTACGAGGACTTCGGCCTGGACGACGAGACCCGGGAGGCCGTGCGGAGCTATGTGCGGGAGCTGGAGGACTGGATGGCCGCCATTCTGAACTGGCACCGGCGGACCCGCCGGTACACGGAGGCCGATCTACTGGCGGGCGGGCCCGGGCGCCGTCATCTGCCTGCCGCTCCCGACGAGCCGTACCGGTCGGCCCTGCGGGTGCCGTGGCTCGCCGGGCGAGGACGGTAGCCGGGAAGCCCCCGATGCACCCGCCCGCAACGCCACCTGCGCGGCATAAGATCTATTTACGGCTTATTTCCTATAGTGGGGGCCGAGTCCGGTACCCCGATGAGGAGTCAGTCGCATGAGCAATCTGTTCGTCGTCGCCTACAACGATCTCGTCACCGCGAACCAGGTGCGGGACAAGATCTTCTCGCTGAGCCGTGAACATCTCATCGATCTCGAGGACGCGGTCGTCGTCGAGCGCCGGGCGGACAACGGCAAGATCAAACTCCACCAGTCCGTCAACCTCACCTCGGCCGGCGCGGCCGGCGGCGCGCTGTGGGGCGGCGTCATCGGGCTGCTCTTCCTGGCGCCGCTGCTCGGCGCGGCCGTGGGAGCCGCGGCAGGCGCGGCGGGCGGCGCGGCGGCGGACACCGGGGTGAACGACGACTTCATGCGCCAGGTGAGCTCGAACCTCCGCCCGGGAGCGGCTGCCCTCTTCGTCCTGGCGAAGTCGGAGGCCCGCGACAAGGTCATCCCCGAACTCGCCCAGTACGGCGGCCAACTGGTGCAGACCTCGCTCTCCGCGGAGGACGAGCAGCACCTGAAGGAGATGGTCGACGCGGCCCAGCGGGCGAACAAGGAGCAGCCCGCGCAGTAGCGGGGTCCCGCAACACGACTGCCACCCGCCGTTCATGGTCGTACGACCAATGGCCGAGCCCGGCTGCCCCTCAGGACAGGCCCCAATCCGGCATTCACCCCTTACCCTGGTCGGATGACCGCCCTGGAATCACGCGACGCCGAGGTCGCGCCCGCCACCCCGACCGAAGGACCGGCATCCGTCCCGGAGAGCAGCGGGATTCTCGGCGGTACGCACCGGGCGCTCAGTATCGGCATCGTCACCGTGGTGCTGCTCATCGCCTTCGAGGCGACCGCGGTCGGCACGGCCATGCCGGTCGCCGCGCGGGAGCTGCGCGGCGTGCCGCTCTACGCGTTCGCGTTCTCCGCGTTCTTCACCACCTCGCTCTTCGCCATGGTCCTCTCCGGTCAGTGGGCCGACCGGAACGGTCCGCTGGGGCCGCTCGCCGCCGGGATCGCGGGCTTCGCGGCCGGACTGCTGGTGGCGGGCACGGCGACCACCATGTGGCTGTTCATCCTGGGGCGGGCCATCCAGGGGCTGGGCGGCGGGCTGGTCATCGTCGCGCTGTACGTCGTCGTCAGCCGGGCCTACCCGGAACACCTGCGCCCCTCGATCATGGCCGCCTTCGCGGCGAGCTGGGTGGTCCCGTCGGTGGTCGGGCCGCTGGCCGCCGGAGCGGTCACCCAACATCTCGGCTGGCGCTGGGTGTTCCTCGGCATCCCCGTCCTGGTGGTGCCGCCGCTCGCGCTCGCGCTGCCGGCGATCCGCCGGATGGCCTCCGGACCGTCCGACACCTCCGGGCCCGCGCCCACTTTCGACCGGCGCCGGATCCGCCTCGCGCTCGGCATCTCGGTGGGGGCCGGGCTGCTCCAGTACGCGGGTCAGGACCTGCGGTGGCTCTCCCTGATCCCGGCGATGGCGGGGGCGGTCCTGCTGGTCCCCGCGGTACTCGGGCTGCTACCCCGGGGCACCTACCGGGCGGTGCGCGGGCTGCCGTCCGTGGTGCTGCTGCGGGGGATCTCGGCCGGTTCGTTCATCGCCGCCGAGAGCTTCGTACCGCTGATGCTGGTCACCCAGCGCGGGCTGTCGCCGACCCTGGCGGGTCTCTCGCTTGCGGCCGGCGGCGGGACCTGGGCGCTCGGCTCGTACGTCCAGTCCCGGCCCAGGATGGATCCGTACCGGCAGCGGCTGATGGTGGGCGGCATGATCCTGGTCGCCGCGGCCATCGCGACCGCGCCGACCGTGCTGATCCACTCGGTCCCGGTCTGGATCGTCGCGGTCGCCTGGGCGTTCGGCTGCTACGGCATGGGCACGGTCATCGCGTCGACCAGCGTGCTGCTGCTGAAGCTGTCCCCGCCGGAGGAGGCGGGCCTGAACTCGGCGGCCCTGCAGATCTCGGACGGCCTCTCCAACGTGCTGCTGCTCGCGGCGGGCGGCGCGGCGTTCGCGGCCCTGGGCGGCGGCGCGGTGGGCGCGCTGCACGACGGCGCACCGGGCTCCCACCCGGCGGCCTTCGCGGCGGTGTTCCTGCCGATGGCGGGGGTGGCGCTGGTGGGGGCGTGGGTCGCTACCCGGTTGCGGACGAAAGCACGCCCGTAGGCCTCCACGCTTCGGCGGCGTCCGTACGGGATCAAGCCGGGCCCCCGGTAGGGTGGCCCGGTTGTCGTATCGGCGCCTGCCGACGCCCGTGCACCCGAGAGAACCGATTCGGAGACCGTGACTACTACCGCCTCCCACCACCTCTCACCCGCCTTCCCCGGCCGCGCCCCCTGGGGCACGGCCGGCAAGCTGCGTGCCTGGCAGCAGGGGGCTCTCGACCGCTACCTGCAGGAACAGCCCCGGGACTTCCTCGCGGTGGCGACACCCGGCGCCGGGAAGACCACCTTCGCGCTGACGCTCGCCTCCTGGCTGCTGCACCACCATGTGGTGCAGCAGATCACCGTCGTGGCGCCCACCGAGCATCTGAAGAAGCAGTGGGCGGAGGCCGCGGCCCGGATAGGTATCAAGCTCGATCCGGATTACAGCGCGGGGCCGCTGAGCAAGGAGTACGACGGCGTCGCGGTCACCTACGCGGGCGTCGGCGTACGCCCGATGCTGCACCGCAACCGCTGCGAGCAGCGCAAGACGCTCGTCATCCTGGACGAGATCCACCACGCGGGCGACAGCAAGTCCTGGGGCGAGGCCTGCCAGGAGGCGTTCGACCCGGCGACTCGCCGGCTCGCCCTCACCGGTACGCCGTTCCGCTCGGACACCAACCCGATCCCCTTCGTCGCGTACGAGGAGGGCAACGACGGCATCCGCCGGTCATCCGCCGACTACACGTACGGCTACGGCAACGCCCTCGCCGACGGTGTCGTCCGCCCCGTCATCTTCCTCTCGTACAGCGGCAACATGCGCTGGCGCACCAAGGCGGGCGACGAGATCGCCGCCCGGCTCGGCGAGCCGATGACCAAGGACGCGATCGGTCAGGCCTGGCGCACCGCGCTCGCCCCCACCGGCGAGTGGATCCCGAACGTGCTGCGCGCCGCCGACCAGCGCCTTACCGAGGTGCGCAAGGGCATCCCGGACGCGGGCGGTCTGGTCATCGCGTCCGACCAGGACACGGCCCGCGAGTACGCCAAGATCCTGCGGAAGATCACCGGCGACCGGCCGGCCGTGGTGCTCTCCGACGAGAAGGCCGCCTCGAAGAAGATCGACAAATTCGCCGCCGACGATTCCCGTTGGATGGTCGCGGTCCGGATGGTGTCGGAGGGCGTCGACGTGCCCCGCCTCGCGGTCGGCGTCTACGCCACCACCATCTCGACGCCGCTCTTCTTCGCCCAGGCGGTGGGCCGTTTCGTGCGGTCCCGCAGGCGCGGCGAGACCGCGTCCGTCTTCGTGCCGACGATCCCGATGCTCCTCGACTTCGCGAACGAGATGGAGGTCGAGCGGGACCACGTCCTCGACAAGCCGAAGAAGGGCAGCGACGAGGAGAACCCGTTCGCCGAGGAGGACCAGCTGCTCGCCGACGCCGAGAAGCCGGAGGACGAGGAGACCGAGGAGCAACTCCCCTTCGAGGCCCTCGAGTCCGACGCGGTCTTCGACCGGGTGCTGTACGACGGCGCCGAGTTCGGTATGCAGGCGCACCCCGGCAGCGAGGAGGAGCAGGACTACCTCGGCATCCCCGGCCTGCTGGAGCCGGACCAGGTCCAGCTGTTGCTCCAGAAACGGCAGACCCGGCAGATCGCACACAGCCGCCAGAAACCGGCCGCCGAGGCCGACCTGCTGGAGAAGGCCGCCGAGGCGCGTCCGGTGGTCACCCACAAACAGCTGCTCGAACTGCGCAAGCAGCTCAACACCATGGTCTCCGCCTACACCCACCAGAGCGGCAAACCGCACGGCGTGATCCACACCGAGCTGCGCCGCACCTGCGGCGGGCCGCCGAGCGCGGAGGCGACCGCGGGCCAGCTCAAGCAACGCATCACCAAGGTCCAGGAGTGGGCCACCCGCATGCGGTGACGCCCGACGACGGGCAGCAGAGCTCCGCCGTGGTGCACACCGGAGAGAGGTGGCATTCCGGTCACCAAGTGCCACGCTTCCGTCAAGATCAGGGCAATCCTCGTCTTGACTGCCCGGATTCTGGACGAGCTCTTCCGCTGAGCGGACCGGCTCGCTACTGTCCCGGAAACGCATACGCCCCGTGGCAGTGTCGCCTCGGAGCGCAGCCGGTGCCATGGGCCCGCCGGCGGCCTCTGCGCGCGTCACCGATGGGACCGGTGGCGCGATCTCCGTGGTTGAGCCGTCGCGGCCACCACTTAAGGAGTGGGCGTCGTGACCGCCGAGACTTCTCAGACGCTCGATCGGGGACTCCGTGTCCTCAAGCTGCTAGCCGACACCGACCACGGGCTGACCGTCACCGAGTTGTCCAACAAACTCGGTGTCAACCGCACCGTGGTCTACCGACTGCTGGCCACCCTCGAACAGCACACCCTGGTCCGCCGGGACCTGGGCGGGCGGGCCAGGGTCGGCCTCGGCGTGCTGCGGCTCGGCCGCCAGGTGCATCCGCTGGTGCGGGAGGCGGCGCTGCCCGCGCTGCGCTCGCTCGCCGAGGACATCGGCGCCACCGCGCACCTCACCCTGGTCGACGGATCGGACGCGCTGGCTGTCGCCGTGGTCGAACCGACCTGGACCGACTACCACGTGGCGTACCGGGCGGGCTTCCGCCACCCGCTGGACCGGGGCGCGGCCGGCCGGGCGATCCTGGCGTCGCGCCAGGGGATGCTCGAAGGCCCCGGCTACACGCTGACCCACGGTGAACTGGAGGCCGGCGCGAGTGGCGCGGCCGCTCCGCTGACGGGCGTGACCGGGCTGGAGGGCAGCGTGGGCGTGGTGATGCTCGCCGACTCGGTGCCCGAGCGGGTCGGTGCACGGGTGGTCGACGCGGCCCGGGAGGTCGCGGACGCGTTGCGGTGACCACCGGCCTCGCGGGGCGCCGCACCCCGCCCGATACATTGATTCCGTGTTTCTCCGCCACCCGCGCCACCGCGCCCTCACCGCCTGCACCGTTCTCGTACTCGCGCTCTTCGGCACGGCCGCCTTCGCGCCGCTGCCGTTCTCGGTGGCGCAGCCGGGGCTGACCGCCGACGTCCTGGGGAAGGACGACGGCACGCCGGTGATCACCGTCAGTGGCGTGCCCGTCCGGGCCACCACGGGGCAACTGCGGATGGTCACCATCGCGGCGACCGGTCCCTCCACCGACGTGCATCTCGGCCAGGTGATCGACGGCTGGTTCCGGACCGACCGGGCGGTGATGCCCCGCGAAGCGGTGTACCCGACGGGCGGCAGCGATGCCGAGATCGAACGGCACAATCTCGCCGAGATGAAGGAGTCGCAGGACAGCGCCACCCAGGCCGCTCAGGGCTACCTCGGCGGCAGCTCGGCCAAGGCCCGCGTCACCCTGCGGCTCGCCGATGTCGGTGGCCCCAGCGCCGGGCTGCTCTTCTCCCTCGGCATCGTCGACAAACTCCGCGGCGACGGGCACGGCGGCGACCTCACCGGGGGGAAGACCATTGCGGGGACCGGCACCATCAGCGCGGACGGAAAGGTCGGCGCGGTCGGCGGAGTACCGCTGAAGACCCAGTCCGCCGCCCGTGACGGCGCCACCGTCTTCCTGGTGCCGAAGGCCGAATGCGCGGACGCCCGGTCGGAGCTCCCGCACGGACTGCGGCTGGTCCCGGTCACCACGCTGAAGGGCGCGGTGTCGGCGCTCCTCGCCCTGAAGAAGGGCGGCTCGGTTCCGAGCTGCTGACCCCCGTCAACGTTCGGCCTCGACGGTCGGCGTCCACGGTCGGCGGCGCGACGTCAGAGACCGCCGCCCCGGCTCGCCTGCTCGACCAGCGGGATGATCCGCAGCGGGACCGCGTTCTCCATGACGATCGCCGTGGAGGCGCGGACGATGCCGTCGAAACCCACCACCAGGTCGATCACGCGCTGGAGATCGGCGTTGGACCTGGCCACCAGACGGCACAGCATGTCGCCGTGTCCCGTCGTGGTGTGCAGTTCCAGTACCTCGGGCACCGAGGTCAGGTGCGACCGGACGTCCGCTCCCTGGCCCTGCTTGATCTCCAGGGTGGCGAACGCCGTCACCGGATACCCGAGTGCGGCAGGGTCGACGTCCGGTCCGAACCCGCGGATGACGCCATGGGACTGGAGCCGGTCCAGCCGGGCCTGCACGGTCCCACGGGCCACGCCGAGCCGCCGGGACGCCTCCAACACGCCGATCCGCGGCTCGCGCGCCAGCAGCACGATCAGCCGCCCGTCGAGTTCGTCGATGCCCATGGCCGCTCCCGATGGCTACGAAGGTGGTCACCCTGTACAGATCTACCGGCCGTCCGGGTCGGTGGCTGGGCAGATTGCCCAGCATAATCGCCAACTGTTGCGCACCTTGCGATGTGGGGTGACGCTGCTCTCATGACTGAGACCACCCAGCACACCCCCGAAACCGCGCGCGAGGCCGACCCCTTCCCGGTCAAGGGAATGGACGCGGTCGTCTTCGCCGTGGGCAACGCCAAGCAGGCCGCGCACTACTACGCGACCGCCTTCGGTATGAAGCTCGTCGCCTACTCCGGACCGGAGAACGGCAGCCGCGAGACCGCGAGTTACGTCATGACGAGCGGCTCGGCCCGTTTCGTGTTCACCTCCGTCATCAAGCCCACGACCGACCAGGGCCGCTTCCTGGCCGGCCATGTCGCCGAGCACGGCGACGGCATCGTCGACCTCGCCATCGAGGTCCCCGACGCCCGCGCCGCCTACGCCTACGCCACCGCGCACGGAGCCACCGGCCTGCAGGAGCCCTACGAGCTCAAGGACGACCACGGCACGGTCGTGCTGGCCGCCATCGCCACCTACGGCACGACCCGCCACACCCTGGTGGAACGTGCCGGTTACGACGGCCCGTACCTGCCGGGCTTCGTCGCCGCCGACCCGATCGTCGAGCCGCCCGCCCGCCGCACCTTCCAGGCCATCGACCACTGCGTCGGCAACGTGGAACTCGGCAAAATGAACGAGTGGGTGGCGTTCTACAACAACGTCATGGGCTTCACCAACATGAAGGAGTTCGTCGGCGACGACATCGCCACCGAGTACTCCGCCCTGATGTCCAAGGTCGTCGCCGACGGCACCCTCAAGGTGAAGTTCCCGATCAACGAGCCCGCGGTCGCGAAGAAGAAGTCGCAGATCGACGAGTACCTGGAGTTCTACGGCGGTGCGGGCGTCCAGCACATCGCCCTGGCCACCAACGACATCGTCGCCTCGGTACGTGCCATGCGGGCGGCCGGCGTGCAGTTCCTGGACACCCCCGACTCGTACTACGACACGCTGGGCGAGTGGGCGGGCGAAACCCGCGTCCCCGTCGAGACGCTGCGCCAGGAGAAGATCCTCGTCGACCGCGACGAGGACGGTTACCTGCTGCAGATCTTCACCAAGCCGGTGCAGGACCGGCCGACGGTCTTCTTCGAGATGATCGAGCGGCACGGGTCGATGGGATTCGGCAAGGGGAACTTCAAGGCACTGTTCGAGGCGATCGAGCGGGAGCAGGAGCGGCGCGGAAACCTGTAGTCGCGCCGCACCCAGTCATTATCGGGTGGCGTCCACCGGCCCTGTTCCCGGCTCCCCAAGCGCCGGGAACAGGGCCTGCTGCTCGGGTCACTCCTCGTCCTCTTCGTCCTCTTCCTCTTCGTCCTCGTCGTCCTCCTCTTCTTCCTCGTCCTCGTCCTCGTCTTCGTCCTGCTCCTCGTCGTCTTCCGGCTCCTCGTCCGGCTCCTCTTCCTGCTCCTCGTCCGGTTCTTCGTCGTCCCGCTCGTCGTCCTCGATGGCGTCTTCGTGGCTCCGGACGACTTCGCCGTCACGGATTTCGCCGCGCCAGCCTTCGACGTCCTCGTCGTCGGTGAGGGTGGCGTGCCGCTGGAAGTGCTTCAGGTCCAACCGCAGCCGGCGTCCCTGCGCACGCCAGATGTTGCCGGTCTTCTCGAAGAATCCGGACGGGGTGTACTCGACGACGGCGATGACACGGGTCAGGCTCGGGGCCAGTTCGTGAAAGGTGATGGCGCCGTGGGTCGTTCCCTTACCGCCCTCGGAGGTCCAGACGATGCGGTCGTCGGGGACCTGCTCCTGCACTGTGGCCTTCCAACTGCGGTTGGAGAAGGCGATTTTGAGTTTCCAGTCACTCTCGATCTCGTCCGACTTGGAGACGCTGGTGACGCCCTTGGTGAAGGAGTTGAACTCCTCGATCTCGGTCCATCGGTCGTACACCGTACGCAGGGGTTTGCCCACGTCGATGAACTCCACGATGTTGGTCACCTTGGGGCTCCCGGATTTCCCGCCCCCGCCGCCGAACGCGTTCTTGACCGAATCCACGGCCTTGTCCTTCATCGCGCCGGCCTTCTCGCCGACGAATGCCTTGACCGGGTTCTCACCCCCGATGACCCGCTTTCCGACGTCCAGGAGGCCGCCGCCCCCGTCTCCGTCGTCTTCGGCTGAGTCACCGAGGCCCTGGGCGAGTTCGTTGAGCTTCCCCCCGGCGGAATCCAGCAGCCGCTGCCCCTGGGCCCCGACGTAGGCGGACAGTTGCTCCTTGACCTGATCCAGGCCGGACGCACTCTTGTCCGTGGGGTCGTCCTCCTGCTTGGCCATGAGAGCTACCTCCTACGGCTGTTGCGGTTCGCGGACTTTTTCGCAGCGGACTTTTTCGTAGCGGACTTCTTCGGACTGGCCTTCTTCGCAGCGGCCTTTTTCGGCGGGGGCTTCTTGGCGGCGGTCTTTTTGGCGGGTGCGGGTGCCTTCTTCGCCGCCGGACGCTTCGCCGGACGACGGCGAGGACGTTCCTCTTCTTCCTCTTCTTCCTCTTCCTCCCCCTCCTCTTCGTCGTCTTCGTCTTCGTCTTCGTGCTCCGGCTCTTCCTGCTCCGGCTCTTCGCCCTCCTCCTCGTCGTCTCTCTCCTCTTCGTCGGCCGGAGGCTCCTGCAGTGCCTCGGTCCGCTGCTGGAGAGCGTCGGCGACGGCTTCGAGGCGACGGTTGGCTGTCGCCGACAGCGCTGCGCGCCCGGCATCCAGTACGTCACCCCGTGCTTGCTTGATCAGCGGCGCCACCTGGGGGTTCTCTGCCAGCTTGCGGGCGCCGAGGGTGACGAGTTCCCGTGGATTGAGCGGCAACTGCTGTCCTGCTACGAGGGAAGCGAGGCCGAGGGCCAGCTTCCCCTTCTTTGTTCGGCCAAGGACATAGCCCGCCGCCACAGCCGCGGCGACAGAGGCCTTTTTGCTGTTCTCCATGCGTGCCTCCCCTTAGCGGACCCGCTCGTTCCGGCCGCCGCTGCCCTCGTCGTCGCTCTCGTCGTCCGATCCGGGCAGATGGACGTCGAGCACACTGATGTTGATCTCGACGACTTCCAGGCCCGTCATCGTCTCCACGGCGTCCGTCACCCGACTGCGTATCTCCTTTGCCGCGTCCGCGATGGGCTCGCCGTATTCGACGATCACGTCCAGGTCGATCGCGGCCTGTTTCTCGCCGACTTCGACCTTGACGCCCCGACCCGGATCGGATGATTTGGCGACCCTGTCGCGCACGGAGCCCAGCGCCCGCGAAGCGCTGCCGCCCACGGCGTAGATTCCCTGCGTCTCGCGGACCGCGATGCCCGCGATGGTCGCGACGACGGTGTCGGCGATGGTGGTGGTGCCGCGTGTTTCCCGTTCGCCACTTCTGGCGGCGAGCGGACTGTTGCCGTTGCTGGTGAAGTCGGTGGCGGCCATCGAAGATCCTCCAGAGAGAAAAAGGGAGATGTGTCTGCGAGTGGCAAAGGAATGCCGCAGCGAGTGCTCTTCCCGCACTGCGGTGCGCACCCCCTATCCAATGTCCTCCGGCCTTCGGCAAGCCGCCATTCGTGTGGTTCACGGGCGGCCCCCGTTCGGTCCATCACCGCATGCGGGGCGACCGCACGGTCAGCAGACTGACGTACATGCCGGAGCAGCAGGTAAAAGGAGCGGAGGAGGCGGCGGAGCGTGCTGTCAAGTCCCTGAAGAGGTTGATCAACCACAGGGCTGAAGGCGTCTCCGCCGTCTCACGGACCGACGACGGCTGGCACGTCGACGTGGATGTGCTGGAACTCCCGCGCATTCCCGATACGACCAGCCTCCTCGCCACATATGAAGTGGATCTCGACAAGGGCGGCGCCCTGCTCCAGTACCGCCGAGTCCGCCGCTACCGCCGCGGTCAGGCGGACACATGAGCGCCCGCCACCAGAGCCGATCCGGAGAGATGGTCATCCCTTGAGCACATACAGCGAGGAGGTTGTCCGCGTTCCGCGCGCCGGAAGCCTCTATGACGTCCTGGAACTCATTCTCGACCGCGGCATGGTCATCGACATCTTCGTGCGCGTATCGCTGGTCGGCATCGAAATCCTGAAGATCGATGCACGGATCGTCGTCGCCAGCGTCGACACCTATCTGCGGTTCGCCGAAGCCTGCAACCGGCTCGATCTGGAAAACGATGAGACCAGCAGGACCGTGCCCGAGCTGTTCGGTGGCGGAATGAGCAGCGTACGGAAAGCCGGGGCCAAGAAGGCCGCGAGTTCCGTGGGCGACAAGGTGAAGAAGGCCGTCGGAGCGGGTGACGATGACGACGAGGACGCGGCGGAGGAAGCCCGCCCGCGCCGCGCCAAGGCATCCCGTTCGCGAAGCACCGACAGCGAACGCACCCGCCGTCACCGAGAGGAGCGCTGACCGATGACCGCTTCAGGCGTCTACGTGTACGGCATCGTCGGCAGCGCCCACCCGCTCGGCTCCGGGGTCCGGGGCGTCGGAGAGCCGCCGGCCACGGTCCGGCTGCTGCCGGCCGGGGAACTGGCGGTCGTGGTCAGTGCGGCTCATCCGGGGCTCAGGGCCCGGCGCCGCGACCTGATGGCGCACCAGGACGTGCTGCTGAAGCTGGCCCAGGCCGGACCGGTGCTGCCCATGCGTTTCGGCGTGGTCGCGCCGGACGAGGCGACGGTGCTGGCCGATGTCGCGGCGCGCGCTGACGAGCACGCCGCGGTCCTGGAACGGCTGGATGACCGCATCGAGATGAACGTCAAGGTCACGCCGGTGCAGGACAATCTGGCGGCACTGATCCGCGAGGACCCGGTGGTGCGGAGGATGCGCGAGGAAACCCGTCGCCACCCCGGTTACGAAGCCAACGTCCGGCTGGGCGAAGCCGTAGCGGTCGGCCTGCGGCGTCGGGCCGGGGTGGCTTCGGCCCGATTGCCCGCCGAATTCGCCGAGATCGCCGAAGAGATGCGAACGGGCCCGGACGTGGACGGCTGCGTGCTGAATGCCTCGTTCCTGCTCCGGCGGCGCGACGAGGGGCCTTTCCGTGCCGTCGCCGAGCGCTTCGCCGCGGACCACCTGGACCGGCTGGAACTGCGGGTGACCGGGCCGTTGCCCTGTTACAGCTTCGTGGGCTCGGAACGCGTACCGGCCAAGGCCTGACATGGGGCTGCTCTCCAGCGTGCTGCTCCTCCCGCTGGCGCCGGTCCGCGGCGTGGTCTGGGTGTCCGACCGTCTCATCGACGCGGCGGAGGCGGAGCTCTACGACCCCGGGGTGATCCGCGCGCGGCTCGCGGCGCTGAACCGCGCCCTGGACGACGGTGAGATCGACCTTGCGGAGTTCGAACGTGAGGAAGAGCGGCTGCTGGACCTGCTCGAAAGGAAGCCGATCGCACCTGGAGGCGGACCGTGACGGAACTGGACAGCTGGAGCTCGGCGGCCCCGTCGCATCCTCCCTCCACGGTCAACCTGGCCGAGATCCTGGAACGGGTGCTGGACAAGGGCATCGTCATCGCCGGCGACATCAAGATCGATCTACTGGACATCGAACTGCTGACGATTCGGCTGCGGCTGTTCATCTCGTCCGTGGAGACCGCGAAGAAGGCAGGCATCGACTGGTGGGAGACCGACCCCGCCCTCTCCTCGCGCGCCGCGCACAACGCCCTGTCCGAGGAGAACCAGCGGCTGCGCGAACGGATCGAGGCCTGGGAGGGCGACGACAGCCGTGCAGCGGGCAGCGGAAGGGAACTGCATCGCCGATGACCGTGTCGCCAGCCACCTACGTCTTCGCCGTGTGCGGGCCGGACCATCCCCGGGCACTCGGCTCGGCCGGCGGGCATCCGGAGGGCGGCCCGCTGCGTTTCCTGCCGATCGGCTCGCTGCGGGCCGTGGTCCAGGACGTGCCGGCGGCAGCCTTCGCCGAGGCCGCGCTGCGGGAGCGGCTCGCCGACGCGGCCGAACTCGAACGCTGTGCGCGGACCCACCACGACGTCGTCAGCGCGGCTGCCGCGGGCGGCCCCGCGGTGCCGCTCCCGCTGGCCACGCTCTACCGCGGCGACGAGCGGGCCGCCGCCGCCCTCGCGGAGAACCAGGAACGGTTCCGTGCGGTGCTCGACCGCATCGCGGGGCGAGCCGAATGGGCCGTCAAGGTCTACCTGACACAGCCCGCACGCCCGGCACCGCCCACCCGCCCGGACCGGCCGCTCACCCACCCGGACCGGCCCCCCGCGCAGGCGCCGCCCGAGACGTCCGGACGGGCGTACCTGAACCGCCTGCGCGGCCGCCAACAGCTGCGCGAGCGGCAGCGGGAGAACGCACTGGCCGCGGCCGAGCGGGTGGACAGCGCGGTGCGGCAGATCGCGGCCGGCTCGGTCCGCCGGCGTCCGCACGGCCCCGAGGTGACCGGCCACGACCGCACCCAGATCATGAACGCCGCCTATCTGATCGCCCGGGACCGAAGCGACGAGCCGGCCGCCACGATCGGGCGGCTGCGCGGCGCCCCGGGCTTCGACGACGTCGAGATCGACGTGTCCGGGCCCTGGGCCCCGTACTCCTTCACGGATGGAGACGAACGTGCCGGGCACCACTGACCCCGTGCCCTGGCAGGGCCCGGAAGCCACGGCGCCGATCGGCGTTCCCCTGGTCGACCTGCTCGACCGGGTGCTCGGCACCGGCGTGGTCATCAGCGGAGACCTGGTGATCGCCATCGCGGAGGTACCGCTGGTCCGCCTCTCCCTGCACGCCCTGCTCGCGTCCGTCAGCGAACGCGTTCCCGCGCCCTGGGCCGATGGAGGACCCCTGTGACCGACACCCGGCTGGACCTCGACCCGCACAGCGTCGGCCGCGATCTGGCGTCGCTGGTACTGACCGTCGTCGAGCTGCTCAGACAACTGATGGAGCGGCAGGCGATCCGCCGGTTCGACAGCGGAGAGCTGACCGAGGAGCAGGAGGAACGTGTGGGGACCACGCTGATGCTTCTCGACGAGCGGATGACGGAACTCTGCGCACTGCACGGGCTGCGCCGCGAGGACCTCAACCTGGACCTCGGCCCGCTCGGCACCCTGCTGTCCTACGAAGCCCGGTGACCCCGGCGCCGTCCCGGTCGCCGGCGGCTCCGCCCCTTCCCAGCGGAGCGCCCCGGTGTCACGCTGGGATCATGAACGATCTGCTCGAACAGCTGCGCGCCGGGCTCCCCGCGGAAGCCCTGGTCACCGACCCCGACGTGATGACCTCGTACGCCCACGACATGGCCGGCTTCTGCGAGGCCGGCGCCCCGGCCGTGGTCGTCCTGCCGCACACCGTCGAGCAGGTCCAGCATGTGATGCGGACCGCCACCGCCCTCCGGACTCCGGTCGTCCCGCAGGGCGCCCGCACCGGGCTCTCCGGCGCCGCCAACGCCAGTGACGGCTGCATCGTGCTGTCGCTGGTCAAGATGGACCGGATCCTGGAGATCAGCCCGGTCGACCGGATCGCGGTCGTCGAACCGGGCGTCGTCAACGCGGTGCTTTCCCGCGCCGTCGCCGAACAGGGCCTGTACTACCCGCCGGACCCGTCCAGCTGGGAGATGTGCACCATCGGCGGCAACATCGGCACGGCGGCCGGCGGCCTGTGCTGCGTGAAATACGGGGTGACCGCCGAATACGTCCTGGGGCTCGATGTGGTGCTCGCCGACGGCCGGCTGCTCAGCACGGGCCGCCGCACCGCCAAGGGAGTCGCGGGTTACGACCTGACCCGTCTCTTCGTCGGCTCCGAGGGCAGTCTCGGCATCGTCGTGCGGGCCGTGCTCGCCCTGAAGCCGGCCCCGCCGCAGCAGCTGGTGCTGGCCGCCGAGTTCTCCTCCGCCACGGACGCCTGCGACGCGATCTGCCGGATCATCGAGGGGGGCCACACGCCGTCACTCCTCGAACTCATGGACCGTACGACCATCCACGCGGTCAACAGGATGGCGAACATGGGCCTCCCGGAGACCACCGAGGCCCTGCTGCTCGCCGCCTTCGACACCCCCGACCCGGCGGCCGACCTGGCAGCGGTGGGGGTGCTCTGCACGGCGGCCGGGGCCACCGAGGTGGTGCCCGCCGAGGACGCAGCCGAGTCCGAACTCCTGCTGCAGGCCCGGCGGATGTCCCTCACCGCGCTCGAGACGGTCAAACCGGCCACCATGATCGACGACGTCTGTGTGCCCCGTTCCCAGCTCGGCGCGATGCTCGACGGCACGTCGGCCATCGCCGACAAGTACGGCCTGACCATCGGTGTCTGCGCTCATGCGGGCGACGGCAACACCCATCCGGTGGTCTGCTTCGACCAGGAGAACCCCGACGAGTCGCGCAGGGCCCGTGAATCCTTCGACGAGATCATGGCGCTCGGCCTGCAACTCGGCGGCACGATCACCGGCGAACACGGCGTCGGACTGCTCAAGAAGGAGTGGCTGGCGCGTGAGCTCGGCCCGGTCGGCCTGGAACTGCAACGCGGGGTCAAGCAGGCCTTCGACCCGCTGGGTCTGCTCAACCCCGGCAAGCTGTTCTGACCGCGGCCACCGGCGCGCGGGCCGTTCACTGGCTCTCGTCGTCGGCGGACTCCTCGGACGGCCACGGGTCGCTCAGCCAGAGATCGTCCGCAGGCAGCGGGCTGAGCAGCGCGGTCAGTCCTTCTTCGAGGCCGAGCCGGTCGCCCTCCGACCCCGGTGGCACCGCCCGCAGGGTCCGCTCCAGCCAGGCGGAGACCTGCGCGGCGGGCGCCTCCAGCAGCGCGTTCCCGTCCGGCGATGTCAACGCGATGCAGATGATGCTCCTGCCGTCCACCTTGGTGGGCCAGATCCGGACGTCACCGTGTCCGCACGGCCGGAACACCCCCTCGACGAGCAGCTCGCGGGCGAACGTCCAGTTCACCGGGGCCTCGGAGCAGATGTGAAAGCTGACGTGCACGGCGTAGGGGTCCTCCGTGCGGTAGGTCAGCCGGGCGGGGACCGGGATGCTGCGCTCCGGCGACAGCACCAGCATGAGCTCCAGTTCACGTTCCACCACGGTGTGCATGGCGTGCCCTTCCTCTCCTTGTAAGGATGGCCCGACGACGGGCCGCACAGGGTGAGAGCACCTTGCCCGGCAGTTATGACGCGGGTTTCGAGGATGATGTGCCGATGACCGGAAAGTGGTCGATGCGGCAGGACCGGTCCGTGGTCGTGCGGCGGTCTGATACATGTGGAGCCCTGCATTGCGGCTCTCGAGGAGATACGGGACCACGGAGATGAGCGCCCCCACCCCGGCCACCGGCGACGGCAGCCCCACACCCGGCTACTACCCGGACCCATCGATCCCCGGATACGTGCGGTACTGGAACGGTGGCTCCTGGGTGCCCGGCACGAGCCGCCCTGCCCCCGAGGACGGCACCGCGGACGGCAACCCGGCCACGCCGGTGCCGCCCCGCGGCATCGCGCCCGCTGCGGCCCCTGCTGTGCCCGTTGTGCCCGCTGTGGAGGAGACCGGACCGGTCTTCTTCGACGAGGAACCGGAGTACGACAACCGCCAGGAGCCCTCGTCCGCCTGGCAGGCCGACGCCTCACGCCAGGCCGGCTTCGGTGGGGAGCGCGACCGCCGGGTCTCCTGGGGCAGCCCGGACCCCCGCACGCCGGCGGAAGCGCCCGCCGCGGAGCAGCCCACCGGGCAGCAGCCGGGCAGGCCCGCGCTCCCGGCCGGCCGGAAGGAGTCCGGCGTGCCGTCGGACACCGTCGCGCTCCGCGCGCTGCGTCCGCAGGGACCGGGCGGAACGGGCCGCACGAGCAGGACGGACGGCACGATGTCCATCCGGGCCGTGCGCCCGCAGTCCCAGCAGCAGTCACCCCAGCAACACCAGCCCCAGCCCCAGCCCCAGCAGCCCCAGCCCCAGCAGCCCCAGCCACCGCAGCCTCAGCAGACCGCCCCGCCGCAGGTCCCCGCCCAACAGCAGGCCCGGCAACAGGCGCCGCAGCCCGCGCCTCCGCAGCCGCAACTGCCCTCGCAGGCGCGCCCTCAGGCGCTCGGCGCCCCGACCACCCCCGGTCCGGGCGGCGGGGCCGCCTCCTGGCCGCAGCAGGTGCAGCAGCTGGCCAGGCCCGGTGCGGAGTCCGAGGAGCAGGGGCTGCCGCCCTGGAAGCCGGTGGTCGAGGACCCCTTCCTGCAGGCCGCTCGGGCCCAGGCGTCCGCCCGTCCCGCGAGTTTCGGCAAACGGCTGGCAGCGCGGCTGATCGACGCCGTTCTCCTGGGCGCGGTCGTCGGCGCGGTGGCCGTGCCGTTCGTGACGAAGGCGGCGGACCACATCAGCAGCAAGATCGACGAGGCCAAACTGTCCGGCACCACCGTCACGGTCTGGCTGCTGGACGGGACGACGGCCGGCTGCCTCGGCGTCGTCATCGGCGCCTTCCTGGTGCTCGGGCTGCTCTACGAAGCGCTGCCGACCGCCAAGTGGGGGCGCACCCTGGGCAAGAAGCTGTGCGGCATCCAGGTGCGCGGAATGGAGACCTATGAACCGCCGACCTTCACCGTCGCGCTGACCCGCTGGCTGGTCTACGGCGTGCTGAGCCTGCTGGTCATCGGTGTGGTCAATGTGCTCTGGTGCCTGTTCGACCGGCCATGGCGGCAGTGCTGGCACGACAAGGCGGCGCGGACCTTCGTGGCGGTCGGCTGACGGGTCGTCACTCGTACGGCCTTTGACCGGATGCGGGGCTCTGCCCGGCGCGGTCGACTCGGGCCATGAGCACCGATCCCCCTCCGTCCGGCCCGTCTCCCGAGGACGACCCGTTCCGCAAGAAGCCGCGGGACGACGTTCCGCCGCCGCCGGGCAACCCGTACGACAACCCGCCGCACGGCTCCACGCCGCCCGGTGGCGGCCCGTACGGCGGCGGAGGACCTCAGCCGCCGCCACCCCCGCCCGGCGGCGGCTCCGGCGGCCCCTACGGCGCTCCGCCCCCGCCGTACGACCCGAACGCCTACGGCGGCGGATACGGCGGCAGCGATCCCCTCGCCGGGATGCCGCCGCTCGCGCCGAGCGGTAAGCGGGTGCTGGCCCGGATCGTCGACATCGTGATCGTCGCCGTGTTCGTCTGGCTGCTCTCGCTGGCGTTCGGCGGGTTCCGGTACGACTACACCACCGACAATGTGGCGTACGGCCGGGAGGTCGGCCAGAGCGTGCTCGCGGCGATTCTCTACGTCGGCTACGACACGTTCATGATGTCCCGGGGCAGCGGCCAGACCTACGGCAAACGCCTGCTGAAGCTGCGCACCGCGAATCTCAACGACGGCACCACACCCACCGTGCAGTCGGCGTTCGTACGGGCTCTGGTGCTGTGGCTGCCCGCGGTCTTCTGCTGCGCCTGCATCTGGACCGCGATCTGCGGCGGTTGGAGCTTCTTCGACCGGCCCTACAAACAGGGCCTGCACGACAAGGCGGCCAAGACGGTGGTGGTGTCAGCTCCGCAGTGAGTGCTCGCCGACCCGGTCCGCCCGGCCGGTGGGTGCCGTCACGCGTACGGCGGCCGGCGCGGTCGCCGGTACGGAAACGGCGGCCCGGCCCGTGCCGTCCTGAACCGCGCCGTCCTGAGCTCCGGCCTCCGCCGCGCGTGCCGCCCTCGGCATGGGCACGGTCGTGGCGACCAGGAGCCCGAGGATCCACGCCGCCAGGACGATGACGGCGACGCCGAGGCCCGAAGTGGTACGGGAGAGCAGCAGCATCGCCAGCGTGGAGAAGACGACGGTGGCCGAACCATAGGCGAGCTGTGCGGCAGTCGGACGCGGCATGGCGATATCCGTCCTAGGGACAGCAGTGGGCGGTCGATTCGACAGAGCGGACTGGTACCACTCCCGGCACCGGCACGCCGTCGAAAGACTCTAATCCGACGCATGCCCGAGCGGAACCGATAGTAAGCGTGACCTAACCCACGGTGCCGATGCACAGGGGGCGCACGGAGTCATTTCGCCGACCAAGTGCTGGGACGGGCGCGCCCGTTGACTGCGTGTGAGGTCGATGGGGAGGGTGGGACGCCCCGATCCGGAGTCCGTCCGGGAGCTGTCCGAGGACCGTCCGGATACCGGAAGTCGCGCCCTGCATAGTGCAATTGGTGTGTCCAAGTCAAGGTCTGTCTTTTCTCTCGCACCTTCGATCGAATGTCGTCACTTGCGACTTGTTCGGGGAGGACAGCACCAAGTGAATATCAAGAGACGGGCGACGACCCGCGCGGGCACCGTACTCGTGGCCATCGCCGCGACCATGGCGACCACCGCGGCGTACGCCACGGCCCAGGCCGACACCAAGGCGCCCACGGCATCCACGGCGCCGGCGGCCAAGAAGATCGATCGCCGGGACCCCGGGACCGGGATCAAGGGCGGGCACGACAACATCCAGAGCGCCCTCAGCCGACAGCAGGACGAACAGCACCAGGCAGCGCTCGAGCAGGTCATAGCGGGCCACAAGAAGGTCCAGTCGAAGCACGGTTCGCAGGTGGTGCGCCTCGACGACAAGAAGTACGTCGAGCTCGGCCGGGAGAAGACCGACAAGATCTTCACGATCCTGGCGCAGTTCGGCACCAAGGTCGACGACACCACGATGTACGACCCGGACGGCCCCGACGGCCCGAAGCCGCCGGTCAAGAAGTACGGCGGCACGCCCGGCCCCGCGCACAACGAGATCGCCCAGCCGGACCGCAAGAAGGACAACAGCACCGCCTGGCAGGCCGACTACAACCGCGACCACTTCCAGAACCTGTACTTCGGTACCGGCAAGGGCACCGAGTCGCTGAAGACCTTCTACGAGAAGAACTCGTCGGGCCGTTACTCGGTCGAGGGCGATGTCTCCGACTGGGTCACCGTCCCGTACAACGAGGCGCGCTACGGGTCCAACTACTGCGGCTCCACCATCTGCGCCAGCGCCGGTGACCTGGTGCGCGACGGCGTCAACGCGTGGGTCGCGGCACAGAAGGCCGCCGGCCAGACCGACGCCCAGATCAAGGCGACGCTGGCCACCTACGACCAGTGGGACCGCTACGACTACGACGGCGACGGCAACTTCAACGAGCCCGACGGCTACATCGATCACTTCCAGATCGTGCACGCCGGCGAGGACGAGTCGGCCGGCGGCGGCGTGCAGGGCACCGACGCTCTCTGGGCGCACCGCTCGTACGTGTACGGCACGGACGCCGGCAAGACCGGCCCGGCCGACAACGAGGCCGGCGGCACCCCGATCGGCGACACCGGCATGTGGGTCGGCGACTACACGATGCAGCCGGAGAACGGCGGTCTCGGTGTCTTCGCCCACGAGTACGGCCACGACCTGGGCTTGCCCGACGAGTACGACACCACCAACACCGCTGAGAACTCGGTCGGTTTCTGGTCGCTGATG
Source organism: Streptomyces sp. NPDC051322 (assembly GCF_040689485.1). NCBI lineage: Bacteria > Bacillati > Actinomycetota > Actinomycetes > Kitasatosporales > Streptomycetaceae > Streptomyces > Streptomyces sp. NPDC051322. The sequence goes on from NZ_JBFBAK010000005.1 coordinate 110,311, forward strand.
TCGGCGGGTTCCTGGCTGAGCACCGGTGACAACGCCATCGGCAACATGCCGGGCGACCTGTCCGCCTGGGACAAGCTCCAGCTGGGCTGGCTCAACTACGGCGAGGCCAAGGCCGCCACGTCGTCGACCACCAAGCTGGGCGTCTCGGAGTACAACACCAAGAACAAGCAGGCGCTGGTCGTCTCGCTGCCGGACAAGCCGGTCACCACGACCATCGTCAAGCCGGCCGAGGGCACCAAGCAGTGGTGGAGCGGGATGGGTGACAACCTCTCCAACACCCTGACCCGTTCCGTCGACCTGACCGGTAAGTCCAAGGCTTCACTGGACCTTTCCGGCTGGTGGGACATCGAGAAGGACTACGACTACCTCTACACCGAGGTGTCGACGGACGGTGGCGCCGACTGGACCGCCATCGACGGCACGGCCGACGGCGCGCAGATCCCGCGCGACGGCGGCGACAAGCCCGCGCTGACCGGCTCGTCCACCGCGTACAAGAACCTCTCGTACCCGCTCGACGCCTACGCGGGCAAGAAGATCCAGCTGCGCTTCCGCTACGCGTCCGACGGCGGTGTGGCGGGCAAGGGCTTCGCGGCCGACGCGATTTCGGTGAACGCCGACGGCGCGCCGCTCTTCACGGACAACGCCGAGACGGACGACGCGGGTTGGACCGCTTCGGGCTTCTCGCGCATCGCCGAGTCCTTCACCAAGGACTACCCGCAGTACTACATCGCGGAGAACCGCCAGTACGTCTCGTTCGACCAGACGCTCAAGACGGGCCCGTACAACTTCGGCTTCTCGAAGACCCGCCCGGACTGGGTGGAGTACTACCCGTACCAGCGCGGCCTGATGATCTGGCAGTGGGACACCTCGCAGCCCGACAACAACGTCAGCGCGCACCCCGGCCAGGGCCAGATCCTGCCGATCGACTCGCACGCCAAGCCGCTGAAGTGGTCGGACGGCACGGTCATGCGGAACAAGATCCAGCCCTTCGACGCGCCGTTCAGCTGGTACCCGACGAGTGGGTTCACCCTGCACAACGCGGACGTCGCCACGCGGATCCACCCGCAGCTGGGTGTTCCGGTCTTCGACGACCACAAGGGTACGTACTGGTACGAGCAGAACAAGACCGGCAGCGTCCAGGTTACTGACACCAACACCCGGATCACGATCCTGCAGCAGCCGCTGAGCGGCTCGACGATCACGGTCCACGTCGGCCCCTCGCACCACTGACGCACATCTCTGCAGGTCAAGCCATGATCGGCCGTCGCCCTCTAGCGGGCGGCGGCCGATCGTGTTTAGGTGCGTCTGCACAGCTCTTATTGACACGAGGTCTCATGGGGGAGATGAACGGTATGCCAGGTGGCGGATTCACCAGACTTCCGAGCGGTAGCGTGGTGGTCGCACTCACCCTGCCGAGCCCGGACCGGCTGACCGAGGTGCGCGTCCTGGTCCGCGCGGCGAACCGCGCCCGCGCGCTGACCCGCCTACGGAATCTGGGCCTCCGCGCGGTCTACCTCCGCGGCAACACCCACCCACCGACCCCCGACGAGATCACCGCCGTCCTGCACCACCCGGACGGCCTCCTCTGGCGCACAACCCCCCAGAACCGCACAGAACTATGGCACCCCATCGGAGCACTACTCCGGTAGCCGCAGCCTTCGGCACTCACCGTGCGGCAAAATGCAGCTCCTCAGAAGCCGCACCCGCTCACACCACCGGCTTGCCCCGCAACTCCACCCCCGCCGACCGCATCTCATCCAGCGCCCGCCCCGTCGTCTCCGCGGCGACCCCCGCCGTAAGATCCAGCAGCACGGTGGTCGCGAACCCCGCCCCCACCGCGTCCAGCGCCGTGGCCCGTACGCAGTGGTCGGTGGCTATGCCGACCACGTCGACCGCGGTGATCTCCCGCGCCCGCAACCAGTCGGCCAGGGCGGCGCCGTTCTCGTCGACGCCCTCGAAGCCGCTGTAGGCCGCCGCGTACGCCCCCTTGTCGAAGACCGCGTCGATCGCCCCCGATGCGACGACCGGCGCGAAATTGGCGTGGAAGCCGACCCCCTCCGTGCCCGCCACACAATGCGGCGGCCAGGAGCGGACGTAGTCGGGGTGGGCCGAGAAGTGGTTGCCGGGGTCCACGTGGTGGTCGCGGGTGGCCACGACGTGTCGGTAGCAGGCGGGGGCCTGCCCGATCAGTTCCGTGATGGCGGCGGCGACATCCGCCCCGCCGGCGACGGCGAGGCTTCCGCCCTCGCAGAAGTCGTTCTGCACATCAACGACGATCAAGGCGCGATGCATGACGGATTCCCTCTGTCGCAAGACTGGTTGTCGCAAGACTGGCAGCTGTCGCAGGAGTGACAGCAGTAAGAGCAATAACAACGGTGGTATGCCCGTGGTGGCTCACGCGTACTCGGTGGGGATGACCGCCTCCCCCCGAGAAAGCTGAAGAGCCGACATCGGCAGCGTCGAGCGCACCGCGAGGTGCCGATCGCGCACCCGGTCCAGCGGCTCGCGCTCGATGACCGAGCCGCCCTTGACCAGCTGGACCTGCAATTGCCGGTCGGCCATGGCGGCCGGCACCGGGCCCGTGCCGATCACCTCGGCCTCGGCGACACCGTCCGCGTCCGTCCGGCGCGCGGCCCACTTGCGTCCGCCCCGTGAGGTCTTGGCGCCCAGCGACTTCTTCGCCACCGGCTGCAGCGGCGTCGCCGGGTCGGCCGACGTGGCGCGGGCCACCAGCTTGTAGACCATCGAGCAGGTGGGGTGCCCGCTGCCGGTGACGAGCTGGGTGCCCACTCCGTACGCGTCCACCGGCGCGGCGGCGAGCGAGGCGATGGCGTACTCGTCCAGGTCGGAGGTGACCACGATCTTGGTGTCGGTCGCCCCCAGCGTGTCCAGTTCCTTGCGCACCTTGTGCGCCACCAACAGCAGATCCCCCGAGTCGATGCGGACCGCGCCCAGTTCCGGCCCGGCGATCTCGACCGCGGCGCGGACCGCCTCCGCCACGTCGTAGGTGTCGACCAGCAGGGTGGTGCCGCGCCCGAGCGACTCGACCTGCGCGGTGAACGCCTGCCGCTCGTCGTCGTGCAGCAGGGTGAACGCGTGCGCGCTGGTGCCGACGGTGGGGATCCCGTAGCGGAATCCGGCCGCCAGGTCGGAGGTCGTGGAGAAGCCGCCGACGTACGCGGCGCGGGACGACGCCACCGCCGCCAGTTCATGCGTACGGCGTGCGCCCATCTCGATCAGCGGGCGTTCGCCGGCCGCCGTGGACATCCGGGAGGCCGCGGCGGCGATGGCCGAGTCGTGGTTGAGGATCGAGAGGATCACCGTCTCGAGCAGCACGCACTCGGCGAACGAACCCTCCACCCGCAGGATGGGGGAGCCCGGGAAGTAGACCTCGCCCTCCGGGTAGCCCCAGATGTCGCCGCCGAAGCGGTAGGACGTCAGCCATTCGGCCGTCGGCTCGTCCACGATCTTCTGCTCGTGCAGAAACCGCAGCTGCGTCTCGTCGAACCGGAAGTTCTCCACCGCGTCCAGCACGCGTCCGGTCCCGGCGACGACGCCGTACCGCCGTCCCTCGGGCAGCCGCCGGGTGAAGACCTCGAAGACCGAGCGCCGGTCTGCGCTGCCGGCCCGCAGCGCGGCCTGGAGCATGGTCAGCTCGTACTGGTCGGTGAAGAGCGCTGTCGACGGCACATCTACCGGCAGGCCAAGGTCCGAAGTGTTCATATGAGTGATGCTACCCCTATCTCGTCAGAGTGACGAGATCTATGGGCCGGTGTGTGCGCCGCCACTCCGCGGGTGGCAGCATGGGGTACGTGAGTGTCGCCCCCGTAGAGATCGAACGTCCTGAATCGGCCGAGGAGACCTTCGCCGTCCCCGAGCCCGACGTCCCGTGGGTGACGCTCGTCCACAATGACCCGGTCAACCTGATGAGCTACGTCGAATACGTCTTCCGGGCGTACTTCGGCTATGCGAAGGGGAAAGCACACAAACTGATGCTCGACGTGCACCAGAAGGGCCGGGCCGTGGTGTCCAGCGGCAGCCGCGAGGAGATGGAACGCGACGTGCAGGCCATGCACGGGTACGGCCTCTGGGCCACACTCACCCAGGACCGCAACTGATGGCCGGTCAGTTCGAACCGGTGAAGGGCGGCGGCGCGGCCGTCGCGCTGGACGAGGTCGAGATCTCCATCCTGCGCTCCCTCGTCGTCCAGTTGCTCGAGTTGGTGGGACCGGGAGACGAGCCGGCCGACGGCGAGGACGAGGACCCGCTGGCGGCGCTGTTCGCCGAGGGCCCGACCGAGGCGCCCGCCGACCCGGCGCTGGCCCGGCTCTTCCCCGACGCGTACGACGAGAAGGAGGCGGACTACTCGTCGGAGTTCCGCCGCTTCACCGAGAACGATCTGCGCGCCCGCAAGCGCGACGACGCGCTGGCGATGGTGCGGACCCTGGACGAGGCCGCCGCCGCACCGGCGCCCGGCGGTGCGACCCGCGGCGGCCACTGGGGCGGTGGCAAAAAGCGGGCCCGGTCCGCAGGAGCCGCGGTGGTCAGGCTGTCGCCCGAGGACTCGCTGCACTGGCTCGGCGCGCTCAACGACCTCAGGCTGACCATCGGCACCCGCCTGGAGGTCTCCGACGAGGACGAGAACGACGAGCTGTACCGGCTCCCGGACGACGACCCCCGCAAGCCGATGGTGATGGCCTACCTCTGGCTCGGCGCGCTCCAGGAGACCCTCGTCGGCACTCTGACGCCGTAACGGCGCCTGCCTCAACACGCCCGTCCGCTCAACGGACGCTCAAATCCGGATAACGATGCTGTCACTAAGGCGGAATGCTTTGCTCCGCCTGGTGCTTTTCATCCGGTTCTTCCAGTGGCGTGGATCACATTCCCATCGGACGATCACTCCTGTCGGCGTGATAGATCTGCACGATCACTCGGCGGGGCACCCCGTCCCCGAGGGCGTCAGGGGTGTCCGCGCGACCAGGATCGACGCAGCCGGTCCGAGCCGCATACGGCCGGGTCGGTGACGGCCGGGTCGGCAGGGAGAAAGGCGCATCACCATGACCTCAGTGCAGGTCAACGAGCAGCACGACGGCAGTGAGGCCGGCGCGGCAACGTCCAGCGAGGGCTATCAGCGGGGCCTCGGCTCCCGCCAGATCCAGATGATCGCGATCGGCGGCGCCATCGGCACCGGGCTCTTCCTCGGAGCCGGCAAGGCCATCTCCAAGGCCGGGCCGAGCCTCATCCTCGCCTACGCCATCGCGGGGCTGGTCATCTTCTTCATCATGCGGGCCCTGGGCGAGCTGCTCATGTACCGCCCGGTCTCCGGCTCCTTCTCGGAATACGCCCGCGAGTTCATCGGCCCCTTCGCCGGCTACGTCACCGGCTGGACGTACTGGCTCTTCTGGGTCGTCACCGGCATCACCGAGGTCACCGCGGCCGCGACCTACATGACGTACTGGTGGAACATCCCCCAGTGGCTCTCCGCCCTGGTCTTCACGGTCATCCTCTACGGCGTGAACCTGATCTCGGTGAAACTCTTCGGCGAGCTCGAGTTCTGGTTCTCGATGGTCAAGGTCACCGCCATCATCGGCATGATCCTGATCTGCGCGGGCATCCTCACCCTCGGCTTCTCCGAGGCCGGCGACACCGCGACCGTCGCGCATCTCTGGGACAACGGCGGATTCTTCCCCAAGGGCATCAAGGGCACCCTGATGACCCTGCAGATCGTGATGTTCGCCTTCCTCGCCGTGGAGCTGGTCGGCGTCACCGCGGGGGAGTCCAAGGACCCGAAGAAGGTCCTCCCCAAGGCGATCAACACCGTGCCGTGGCGCATCGCCGTCTTCTACATCGGCGCGCTGATCATGATCCTCTCGGTCGTCCCGTGGAACGAGTTCCAGCCGGGCGTCAGCCCCTTCGTCGCCGCCTTCCAGAAGATGGGACTGGGGATCGGCGCGGCCATCGTCAACTTCGTGGTGCTGACCGCGGCCCTCTCCTCCTGCAACTCCGGCATGTACTCCACCGGCCGGATGCTGCGCGACCTGGCACTCAACGGCCAGGGCCCGAAGTTCTTCACCAAGCTGACCCGCAGCGGCACCCCGCTGGTCGGTACCACCGTCTCCGCCGCGCTGATGCTGGTGGGTGTCTGGATCAACTACCAGTGGCCCGGCGAAGCGTTCAACTACGTCGTCTCCTTCGCGACCATCTCCGGCATGTGGGCCTGGATCGTGATCCTCGTCTGCCAGATCCGCTACCGCGCCAAGGCGGACCGCGGCGAACTCCCGCAGTCCAGCTTCCGGGCCCCCGGCGCCCCCTGGACCAGCTGGTTCTCGCTCGCCTTCATCGCACTCGTCATCGTGATGATGGGCATCGACAAGGACACCCGCGTCTCCCTCTACTGCGCGCCGTTCTGGGCGCTGATCCTCGGCGTCTCCTATCTGGTGCTGCGCGCCCGCAACCCGGAGGGCGCGGCCTTCGCCAAGCGGTGACACCGGCAGGTGACCCCCCAGCAGGTGACCCCCAGCAGGTGACCGGCAGGTAATTCTCAGCATGTGGGCCCGCGCATACCGCACTCCGGTACGCGCGGGCCTTGCTCTTCAGTCTGTCTGCTTATCCTGATCCGCATGCTGACCCTTACCCAGGCCCTGCACGACCAGATCGTGGCGCACGCCCGCGCCGACCACCCCGACGAGGCATGCGGAGTCGTCGCCGGCCCGGCGGGCACCGACCGCCCGGAACGGTTCATCCCGATGCTGAACGCCGCCCGGTCGCCCACGTTCTACGAGTTCGACTCGGTGGACCTGCTGAAGCTCTACCGCGACATGGACGACCGCGACGAGGAGCCGGTGATCGTCTACCACTCGCACACTGCGACCGAGGCCTACCCCTCCCGTACGGACGTCAGCTACGCCAACGAGCCCGGCGCGCACTACGTGCTGGTCTCCACGGCGGACACGGACGACGCCGGCCCCTTCCAGTTCCGGTCGTACCGGATCGTCGAAGGCGTGATCACCGAGGAAGAAGTAAAGATCGTCCAGTGAGATCGTCCATTCACCGGACGGATCGATACCACATGGCGAGATCACACACCGGATCCCGGTGCGGGAATCGATACGATGACCCCATGGTTTCCATCGACGTGAGCGAATCGACGCCGGACCTCCTGCTGGTCTCGCGGCGGCACGTCGACCTGTGCCGCCTCGCCAGCGCGATCTGTCCGCGTCCCGCTGCCGTCTGAGCCGCGGCCCCGCGCGCACCAACAGCTCCGCACCGCCCGCACAGCTCCGTACCGCCCGCGCTACGCCGCGTCCTGAGTCCGACCCTTCCGACAGGAGCCCAGCCATGGCCATCGAGGTCCGCATCCCGACCATCCTCCGCACCTACACCGACGGCGCCAAGGCGGTCGAAGGCAGCGGTGACACCCTCGCCGACCTCTTCACCGACCTCGAGTCCCGCCACCACGGCATCCGGGAGCGGATCGTCGACGGTGAACAGCTGCGCCGCTTCGTGAACGTCTACCTCAACGACGAGGACGTCCGCTTCCTGGACGGCATCTCCACCAAGCTGGCCGACGGCGACAGCGTCACGATCCTCCCGGCCGTGGCCGGCGGCATGGTCTGAGCCCCTGATGCGATACGACTCCCCGCTGGCGGCGGTGGGCAACACCCCGCTCGTCCGGCTCCCGCGCCTTTCCCCCTCCGACAGCGTCCGGATCTGGGCCAAGCTGGAGGACCGGAACCCGACCGGCTCGATCAAGGACCGCCCCGCGCTCCACATGGTCGAACAGGCCGAGAAGGACGGCCGGTTGACGCCCGGCTGCACCATTCTGGAACCCACCTCCGGCAACACCGGCATCTCGCTCGCCATGGCGGCCCGGCTGAAGGGCTACCGCATCGTCTGCGTCATGCCGGAGAACACCTCCCAGGAACGGCGCGACCTGCTCACCATGTGGGGCGCGGAGATCATCTCCTCCCCGGCGGCGGGCGGCTCCAACACCGCCGTACGCGTTGCCAAGGAGCTCAGCGCCGAGCACCCGGACTGGGTGATGCTCTACCAGTACGGCAACCCCGACAACGCGGGCGCGCACTACGCCACCACCGGCCCCGAGATCCTCGCCGACCTCCCCTCCATCACCCACTTCGTGGCGGGCCTCGGCACCACGGGCACGCTGATGGGCGCCGGCCGCTTCCTGCGCGAGAACGTCGAGGGCATCCACATCGTCGCCGCCGAGCCGCGCTACGACGACCTGGTCTACGGCCTCCGCAACCTGGACGAGGGCTTCGTCCCCGAGCTCTACGACGCCTCCGTCCTGACCACGAGGTTCTCCGTCGGCAGCGCGGACGCGGTGACCCGCACCCGGGAGCTGCTCCAGCAGGAGGGCATCTTCGCCGGGGTCTCGACCGGCGCCGCGCTGCATGCGGCGATCGGGGTGGGCCGGAAGGCCGTCAAGGCCGGCGAGTCCGCCGACATCGTCTTCATCGTCGCCGACGGCGGATGGAAGTACCTGTCCACCGGCGTGTACACGGCTCCGACGACCGAGGCGGCGATCGACACCCTGCAGGGCCAGCTCTGGGCGTAGCCCGGGGGCCTCTCGCCCCCTGCTTCGTCTGGTTCGTCTACTTCGTCTCACCGGGTCCGGCGGACCCGTCGCGGGAACGATCAGCGGTCCGCCCGGGCCCCCGCCCGGCCCGGCGGCCCCGCCGCGGCCGCCGCCCCCGCCCTCGTCCGTCGATGATCGAGGCGACCAGGCCGAGCAGTACGACAGCGATCAGCGCCAGCACCCACGTCGTATCCATGACTCCGACCGTACCGGCGTCCGCGCGCCGGGGGAGCCGCCGCACGCCCACCCGAACCGGTGACAGCGCAGGTGAGTTCGCCCACAACGGCCCACTGTGGAGGAGCGACGGCCGCTCATGCGCCTTACGCTCGACAGACCGCACGACCCCCGTCGCCCGGCCCGTCCACGGAGGTTCCCACTCCATGAAGCTCACCGTCGTCGGCTGCTCGGGGTCGTTCCCATCCGCGGAATCGGCCTGCTCGAGCTACCTCGTAGAGGCCGACGGCTTCCGGCTGCTCCTCGACATGGGCAACGGCGCCCTTGGCGAGCTGCAGCGTTACTGCGGTCTCTACGACCTCGACGCCATCTTCCTCAGTCATCTGCACTCGGACCACTGCATCGACATGTGCGCGTATTTCGTCGCGCGCTACTACCGCTACGACGGAGGACGCTGCGGAGCGATCCCCGTCTACGCGCCCGACGGCGCCGCCGAGCGCCTGACCGCGGCGTACGCGGACACGCCGTCCTCCTCGTCGATGAGCGAGGTCTTCGACTTCCACACCCTGAAGCCGGGGTCGTTCGAGATCGGCCCGTTCTCCGTGCGTACGGACAAGGTCTGGCATCCGGTCGAGGCGTTCGGCATCCGTATCGAGCACGGCGGCTCCACCCTGACGTACTCCGGCGACACCGGCGTCTGCGAGCCGCTGCACGAACTGGCCCTCAACAGCGACCTGTTCCTCTGCGAGGCGTCCTTCACGCACGGCAAGGAGGACGTTCCCGGCCTCCATCTGAACGGCCGCGAGGCGGGCGCGCAGGCGGCGCGTGCGCAGGTGGGGCGGTTGGTGCTGACCCACGTCCCGCCGTGGACGGACGGCAAGCGGAACTTGGCGGACGCGCAGGCGGTGTACCGGGGCCGGGCCGAACTGGCCGTCTCCGGCGCTGTGTACGAGATCTGACCCCCGCCCCCGTCCCACGCGAAGGCCCCGGAGAACCCAAGGGTTCTCCGGGGCCTTCGCGTGGGGGGCTTTCGTGCGTCGCTGACGCGAGCATCACGCCTTGGTGAGGTCTTCGATCTCCTCCTCGGGCTCCCGGCCCGGGGTCTTGAGGTCGAACTTGGTGATCGCGAAACGGAAGACCACGTAGTAGATCCCCGCGAACACCAGACCGATCGGGATGATCAGCCACGGCTTGGTCGCATGGTTCCAGTTCAGCAGGTAGTCGATGAGCCCGGCGGAGAAGTTGAAGCCGGCGTGCACCCCGAGACCCCAGGTGATGGCCATCGACGCCGCGGTGAGCAGCACGTGGACCACGTAGAGGATCGGCGCGATGAACATGAACGAGAACTCGATCGGCTCGGTCACACCGGTCACGAAGGAGGTCAGCGCGAGGGAGACCATCATGCCGAGAACGGCCTTGCGGCGCTCGGGGCGGGCGGCGTGCGCCATGGCCAGCGCGGCGGCCGGGAGGCCGAACATCATGATCGGGAAGAAGCCCGACTGGAACATACCGGCGGTCGGGTCGCCGGCCAGGAACCGGGTGATATCGCCGTGCACGACGTCACCGGCGGAGTTCGTGAAGTCACCGAGCTGGAACCAGGCCACCGTGTTGACGAACTGGTGCATACCGACCGGGATCAGTGCACGGTTCACACCTCCGAAGAGCGCGGCGCCGCCGGAGCCCAGTCCGGTCATCCACTCGCCGAAGTGGGAGATGCCGTTGCCGATGGGCTCCCATATCAGGCCGAAGATGACACCGACGAGGAGGCCGACGAAGGCCATGATGATCGGGACGAGGCGCCGGCCGTTGAAGAAGCCGAGCCAGTCGACCAGCTTGGTGCGGTGGAACTTCTGCCACAGCACCGCCGAGAGCAGACCCATGATGATGCCGCCGAGTACGCCCGGGTCGTTGAACGTGGCCGCGACGTCGACGCCCTTGTTGGCGGTCGTGTTCACCACGGCGTCGGTGACCGGGAACGCCTGGAGCACCTTGCTGTAAACGAGGAAGCCGACCACCGCGGCGAGCGCCGTGGAGCCGTCCGACTTTTTGGCGAAGCCGATCGCCACGCCTATGCAGAACAGGATCGGCAGGGCTCCGGTGAGTGCGCCGCCGGCGTTACCGAAGACAGCGGCGACCTTGTCCCAGCCGAGTCCGTCCTTGCCGAAGACATCGTCTGCGCCGAGGCGGACCATGATGCCCGCGGCGGGAAGGACGGCGATCGGCAGCTGCAGGCTGCGGCCGACCTTCTGCAGGCCCTGGAAAAGGCCGGAGCCCCGCTTCTTTGCGGGCGCCGCGGTGGCGGTGGCCGTACTCATTGACTTCCTCCATGTGCCGGTGCTGCCGGAGACCGTCGGGGGACGCGCAGCACAGGTGGTCTACACCACTCAGTGGTGTAGACCAGTTTTAACATGGTGAAGGCGCGATAAGGAACCGTCACTTTCTGTGGCGTGGGCCATAGCGGACCAAGATACCCAAAGACCCCGGAGCCATCGGCTCCGGGGTCCCAGGGCGACGGCGGCCGTCGCTGTACGTCACGCCTTCGTGACGTCCTCGACTTCGTCCTCGGGCTCCCGCCCCGGTGTCGGCACATTGAAGACGGTGATCACGAACCGGAAGATGACGTAGTACACCACTGCGAAACACGCCCCGATCGGTATCACCAGCCAGGGCTTCGTATCGAGGTGCCAGTTGATGACGTAGTCGATCAGGCCCGCCGAGAAGCTGAAGCCGACATGCGCGCCGAGGGACCAGGTGATGGCCATCGAGGCCCCGGTCAGCAGCGCGTGGATCCCGTACAGCAGCGGGGCGACGAACATGAACGAGAACTCCAGCGGCTCGGTCACCCCGGTCACGAACGAGGTGAGCGCCACCGAGATCATCAGCCCGGTGATCTCCTTGCGCCGCTCCGGCCGCGCGCAGTGCGCCATGGCCAGCGCGGCGGCCGGCAGGCCGAACATCATGATCGGGAAGAAGCCGGACATGAACTGCCCCGCATGCGGGTCGCCCGCGAAGAACCGGGTCAGGTCGCCCTGCACGATCTTGCCGTCCGGGCTCTTGAAGCTGCCTGCCTGGAACCAGAAGAAGGTGTTCAGGAACTGGTGCATCCCGATGGGGATCAGCAGCCGGTTGGCGACGCCGAAGATCGCCGCACCCCAGGCGCCCAGGTCGATCAGCTGTTTCGCGGCTGAGGTCAGCGCCTCGCCCACCGGATTCCACAGCAGCCCGAACGCCACCCCGAGGATGACGCCGACGAACGCCATCTGGATGGGCACGAGACGGCGGCCGTTGAAGAAACCCAGCCAGTCGACCAGCCGGGTGCGGTGGTAGCGCTGCCAGATCACCGCGGTCAGCAGGCCGATCAGAATGCCGCCGAGCACGCCCGGGTTCTGCGGGGTGCCCGCAGGGAGTTCCTTGGTCACCGTGCCGTGGATCGGGTAGACGGCGAGCACGCCGTGGTACACCAGGAAGCCGACGACCGCCGCCAGCGCGGTGGAGCCGTCCGCCTTCTTGGCGAAGCCGATCGCCACGCCGATGCAGAAGAGCAGTGGCAGCCCGAACGCGCCGTCCAGGATCGTGTTGCCGCCTGCGGAGAAGACCTTGGCCGTCTTGTCCCAGAAGGCCCCGTGCAGATAGGCGGTGAACAGATTGCCGAGGCTGACGAGCAGTCCGGCGGCCGGCAGTACGGCCACCGGCAGCTGCAGGCTGCGGCCGACCTTCTGGAGCCCCTGGAAGAGGCCGTTCCACCACCTCGGCCGGGGCGCGTTCCCGGGTGCGGCCGCGCTCTCGGAGCTCATTCGGCGCCCTCCTGGCATCGGCCTGCTCAACGGTCGCCGTACACTGGTGTAGACCACTTACGGCGCATCCCGGTGCCGGCCTGCGGGGCGTGGCACCCGTGCTCGCCATCCTGCGATCCGACCCGGTACCGCGCCCGTATAAGTGCTCCAAACGTGCGTTAACGTGATCAAGCGGACCGGATCGCCGGGCCTCGAAGAGACACTCAGGAGTCAGACATGGCCACAAAGGCTGAGAAGATCGTCGCCGGGCTCGGCGGACTCGACAACATCGAAGAGGTCGAGGGCTGCATCACCCGCCTGCGCACCGAGGTGAAGGACCCCTCCCTCGTCAACGACGCCGCGCTCAAGGCCGCCGGCGCCCACGGCGTCGTCAAGATGGGCACCGCGATCCAGGTCGTCATCGGCACCGACGCCGACCCGATCGCCGCCGACATCGAAGACATGATGTAACCGTTGAACCGCACCTGAAGGGCCCGTTCCGCATCCATCCGGAACGGGCCCTTCGGTATCCCGGATAGGCTCGCCCCCATGTCTCGTATCGACGGCCGCACCCCCGAAGAACTCCGCCCGGTCACCATTGAGCGCGCCTGGAGCAAGCACGCCGAGGGCTCCGTCCTCATCTCCTTCGGCGACACCAAGGTCTTCTGCACCGCCTCCTTCACCGAAGGGGTACCGCGCTGGCGCAAGGGCAGCGGTGAGGGCTGGGTCACCGCCGAGTACTCGATGCTGCCGCGCTCCACCAACACCCGCGGCGACCGCGAATCCGTACGCGGCAAGATCGGCGGCCGCACGCACGAGATCTCCCGCCTCATCGGCCGCTCGCTGCGTGCCGTCATCGACTACAAGGCGCTGGGTGAGAACACCATCGTCCTCGACTGCGACGTCCTGCAGGCCGACGGCGGCACCCGCACGGCCGCCATCACCGGCGCCTATGTCGCACTCGCCGACGCGGTCGCCTGGGCGCAGGAGAAGAAGCTCATCAGGTCCGGCCGCAAGCCGCTCACCGACACCGTCTCCGCGGTCAGCGTCGGCATCGTCGACGGCGAGCCGCTGCTGGACCTCTGCTACCTCGAGGACGTCCGCGCCGAGACCGACATGAACGTCGTCTGCACCGGCGATGGCCGGTTCGTCGAAGTGCAGGGCACCGCCGAGGCCGAGCCCTTCGACCGCAAGGAGCTCAACGCGCTGCTCGACCTCGCCACCGGCGGCTGTGCCGATCTCACCGCCTGCCAGGTCGAGGCACTCGGCAAGTAGGACCGAGCGGCGGGCCCCGGCGCCCCTACGGGCAACGGAGCCCGCCGTCCGATACTGGACCCATGACCCGTCTGATCCTCGCCACCCGCAACGCCGGGAAAATCACCGAACTCAACGCGATCCTCGCCGACGCGGGCCTGCCCCACGACCTCGTCGGCACCGATGCTTTTCCCGACGTCCCGGACGTCAAGGAAACGGGCGTCACCTTCGCCGAGAACGCGCTGCTCAAAGCCCACGCCATGGCACAGGCCACCGGCCTCCCGGCAGTCGCCGACGACTCCGGCCTCTGCGTGGACGTGCTCCACGGCGCCCCCGGCATCTTCTCGGCCCGCTGGGCCGGCCGGCATGGCGACGACGAGGCGAACCTCCGCCTCCTCCTCGCCCAACTCGGCGACATCGACGCCCCCCACCGAGCCGCCCACTTCGCCTGCGCCGCGGCCCTGGCCCTCCCCGACGGCACCGAGCGCGTGGTCGAGGGCCGCCTCACCGGCACCCTCCGCCACACCCCGGCAGGCACCGGCGGCTTCGGCTACGACCCGATCCTCCAGCCGGACGGCGACACCCGCACCTGCGCGGAACTCACGGCCGCGGAGAAGAACGCGATCAGCCACCGGGGGCAGGCCTTCAGGGCACTGGTTCCGGTGGTGCGGGAGCTCTTGGGCTGACGCAGCAAGGCCCGGCGGTCTTCCGATACGGAAGCCCGCCGGGCCTTGTCACGTCTGGTGCGCCCGATCGGATTCGAACCGACATACACGACCACCTAAAGATCGCCGCTCAACCAGATGGCGTACAGGCGCAGAGCTGAGAAAAGACTACAGCCCTCCATCCGACTCGCGAACGTTTTCGCCGTGCGTCTCCTCCAGCGACCGTGGTTCGGTCGGCTGGGTCGGACCGTCCCGGCGGCAGCCCCTCGGCCGACGCGGATCAGAAGCGCGGTTCCGGGGCCTGCGCCTCCACCAGCTGCGCCGCCTCCTCCTTCGTCTCCACCGATGGCGGGGAGCCGATCAGCGGCCTGTTGGCGGTTTCCCTCATACAGGCCACCGCGATCACGCCGACCAGTGCCGCCGCGATGGCGTAGTAGGCCGGCATCAGATTGGTGCCGAAGGCGCTGATCAGCGCCGTGATGACCAGGGGTGTGGTGCCGCCGAAGAGCGATGCGGAGAGGTTGTAGCCGACCGACAGGCCCCCGTAGCGGACGTGCGTCGGGAAGATCGCCGGCAGCGCGGCCGACATGGTGCTGAGCATGCAGACCAGCGAGAGACCGAGCATCAGCATGCCCACGGTGATCGCCACGACCGAGCCGTCCCGGATCAGCAGGAAGGCGGGGAGCGACAGTACGAGGAAGCCCAGCATGCCGGTCATCAGCAGCGGCTTCCGGCCGAAGCGGTCACTCAGCTTGCCGACCTGGTTGATGATCAGCATCAGGAAGACCATGACGCCCAGCAGGATCAGCAGGCCGTGCGTCTCGCTGTAGTCGAGCTCGTCCGACAGGTAGGTCGGCATGTACGACAGCAGCATGTAGTCGGTGATGTTGTACGCGCCGACCAGGGCGATGCAGAGGATCAGCGAGGGCCAGTAGTGCCGGAAGATCCTGCCGAGGTCGCCCTTGGCGGTCGTCTCGATGCCTGTGGCGGCCTCGCCGATATTGACGTGCTCGCCGCCCTCCAGTTTCAGGAAGGCCGGGGTTTCGTCGAGTCGCAGCCGCAGGTAGAGACCGACCAGGCCCAGCGGCCCCGCGACCAGGAACGGGACGCGCCAGCCCCAGGAGTCCATGCCGTGGCTGCCGAGCAGTGCGGTCAGCAGCGTGACCAGTCCGGCCGCGCCGACGTAACCGGCCAGGGTGCCGAATTCCAGGAAGCTGCCGAAGTAACCGCGGCGCTTGTCCGGCGCGTACTCGGCGATGAAGGTCGACGCGCCACCGTACTCACCACCGGTGGAGAAGCCCTGCACCAGCCGGAAGAAGATCAGCAGAACCGGGGACCAGAATCCGACCGAGGCGTACGACGGGAGAACACCGATGGCGAAAGTGCCGATCGCCATCAGGATCATGGTCAGGGCAAGGACCTTCTTGCGGCCGATCTTGTCACCCATCGGGCCGAAGACCATGCCGCCGATCGGCCGAACGACGAATGCGACCGCGAAGGTGGCAAACGACGAGAGCAGCTCGACGGTGTCGCTCCCCGAGGGGAAGAAGACGTGTCCGATGGTGGATGCCAGGTAGCTGTAGATCCCGAAGTCGAACCACTCCATGGCATTACCGAGCGAGGCCGCTTTGACCGCACGCTTGATGGCCCGCTCATCGGTCACCGTGATGTCCGTGCGGCGCAGCCGCGGGTTCTTCCGGCGGGCGACGGTACGGAAGAGCGCGTGGTGGCGCTTCACCGCCTCCGGATCGGTCGCGGTCCGATGGCCGGGATCCTCCATGGCTGGTCCTCTCACTGGTCGTACAACACCAAGGAGAACATCTGCGCAGCAATCGTGTTCGCAAACCAAGGCCCCGGTGAACTGGGACCTTGGTCACGCGTTCCTGGCGATCGAGCCTGTCAGAGGCCGAGATCCTTGATGATTTTCGCCACGTGGCCGGTGGCCTTGACGTTGTAGAAGGCGCGTTCCACCTTGCCCTGCTCGTCGACGACGACGGTCGAACGGATGACCCCGTTCACCGTTTTGCCGTAAAGCTTCTTTTCTCCGAAGGCGCCGTACGCGGTGAGGGTCTCCTTGGCGGGGTCGCCGACGAGTGTGACCTTCAGGGACTCCTTCTCGCGGAATTTCGCAAGCTTCTCCGGCTTGTCGGGGGAGACGCCGATGACGTCGTATCCCGCGCCGGCCAGGAACTCCAGGTTGTCGGTGAAGTCGCAGGCCTGCTTGGTGCATCCGGGGGTAAGCGCAGCCGGGTAGAAGTAGACGATGACCTTGCGGCCCAGGTAGTCGGCGAGGGAGACGTCCTTGCCGTCCGCGTCCGGCAGGGTGAAGGCGGGCGCGGGGTCGCCGGGCTGGAGTCGCTCACTCATCAGGGTCTCCTCGGGAGGATGGGGCGGGTGTGGAATACGGACGGGGCCGAGCGTAATAGGGGTGCCGCAGGGTGCGTTCCCGCGGGAGCTGACAGACTGTCGAGCAAGGACTACCGGACACGACCACGGAGGCAGCGCAGTGTCGGATGCCACGGACGCCACGGATGCCAGGACCCCGGCGCAGATCCAGGCGGACATCAAGAACCGGCGTGCCGGTCTCGCGGAGACGCTGGACGAGATCGGGGTGCGGCTGCACCCGAGCACGATCGTGGGAGACGCGAAGGCGAAGGTCGCTTCGGCCGTGGACCAGACCGCCGGACGGGCGTTCGTCGCGGTGAACCGGACGGTCGGCACCGTACGGGCGCAGTTCGTGACCGAGGACGGCGCTCCCCGGCTCGAGCGGGTGATTCCGGCGGCTCTGCTGACGGTCGGCCTGGTCGGACTGGTGGCGGTGTCCGCGGCCAAGCGGCGCCGGTGCTGACCCTTCGTGAACGGCGGCTGCCCGGGCAGGTAGGTTCTGCTTCGTGAGCGAGAACACCCACGACGACAAGTTGCCCATCCGGATGCTGCACGACCGGGTACTGGTGAAGTCCGACACCCCGGAGGGCGAGCGGCGTTCCGGCGGCGGCATCCTCATTCCGGCGACCGCCGCGGTCGGCAAGCGGCTGGCCTGGGCCGAGGTGGTCGCGGTCGGCCAGAACGTCCGCACGGTGGTGCCGGGTGACCGGGTGCTGTACGACCCGGAGGACCGGGCCGAGGTCGAGGTGCGGGGTGTGGGGTACGTGCTGATGCGGGAGCGCGACCTGCATGCGGTGGCTTCGGAGCGGGTCTCCGATGACTCGACAGGGCTGTATCTGTAAGTCCCTGTTTGCTACCTTTGATGGGACCCCGACGAGACGCGCCGTACCGGGCACTGCAAAGACGACGCATTTCTGCTGATCCGTCTCGCGGAGGTTCGTCGTCATGGCATGGGTTCTGCTGGTCGTCGCCGGTCTGCTCGAAGTGGCCTGGTCGATCGGGATGAAGTACACCGAGGGTTTCACCAGGCTGTGCCCCAGCCTCTTGACCGGCGCCGGCATCGTGGCGTCCATGCTGCTGCTGTCGCAGGCCGCGAAGACCCTGCCGATCGGCACGGCGTACGGGGTCTGGGTGGGCATCGGTGCGGCCGGAGCGGCGGTGCTCGGCATGGTCGTGCTCGGTGAGCCGGCGACCGCCGCCCGGATCTTCTTCGTCTGTCTGCTGCTGGTCTCCGTGGTCGGCCTGAAGGCGACCTCGGGGCACTGAGCGCGCTGATCCCGCTGCTGTGAGTTGGCTGGGTCAGCCGATGGCGATCCTGGGGTGGTGTCCCGGGGTGACCCAGCCCATGATCCGGTCCATCGTGGCGCGCGGCACGGAGACGCAGCCTGCGGTGGCGCCGTTGCCGTTGACGTGCAGGAAGATGCCGGCGCCCCGGCCGGGGGTGGCGGGCCAGCGGTTGAAGTTGATGACCAGCGCCTTGGCGTACTGAGTGGGGTAGTTGACCAGGTGCTCGCTGCCCCGGTCGCCGGACTCGGTCAGCGGGAAGTCGCCGCCCGACGCACTGTGCATCGAGTTGTAGTACTTCGACTCGGGGTCCTCGACCCACCAGTCGTCACTGCCGACCACCTTGTACGGCATGGCGGTGCCGCCGGCCTGGACACCGAAGCCCTCGGTGAGGGTGTAGGTGCCGGTGGGGGTGGTGTAGGTCCCCTGTCGGCGGGTCGAACCGTTGGTCACCCCGTTGGAGCCGACCCGAGCGGAAGCGGTGCTGAACTGGGCTTTCCAGCCGGAGGGCCCTTTGGACCAGGCGGTGACGGTGGCGTACGAGCCGTTGGCCTTGACGGTGATCAGCTGGGTGGCGTTGCCGACTGTGACGGGGACCGGGAAGTCGGGCGCGGACGCCGCCGCGTCGGTGCTACCGGCTCCCGATCCTGAGCCTGATCCCGCTGCCGATCCCGATCCGGACCCCGCGCCCGATCCGGACTTCGTGGCCCCGTCCGCTCCTCCCGAGGCCCCGCCGCTCCGCTTGCCGTTCTTGGCGGAGGCGGAGGCCGAGGGGTCGGCGGATGCGGAGGGGCTCGCGGAAGCGGAGGCGGATGCCGAGGCACTGGGCGAGGCGGAACCGTCCGCGCCGGGTGCGTCCGTGGACGCGTCCGAGACGGCGACCGAGTCGGAGCCGGCCGCCGATTCCTTGTGCTCCTTGTTCCCTCCGCACCCGGACGTCAGCGCCAGTGCACCGACAACGGCGGCGGTGACCAGGAACTGACGGGATGGAATGTGCACGCTGTGCTCCTTGCTGGGGCTGCGATGGCGGCCGCCGGACGCACCGAGCGGACGGCGCGCATCACGTGAACGGGCATGTCGAAGTACTGGTGCCGGGGGAACGCGGGCACTCGGAAGGGGGCAGCGGGGTGTTTCTAACCACTGGTGGAGCCGAGATTCAAGCGGACGGACATTCCGCCGTGAACGGAGTGTGCCGGACGCGGACGTGTGTGCTGCCGGCTGCCGTCACAGGTGCGGACTGATGACCCGGTCACTGCGTGGCGCGGGTGTGGCGCCCGTGCAGGGTCAGGTAGAACGTCTGCAGCGACTCGTCATTGCCCACTTCGTAGCGGTTGACGACCTTGCCGAGCGGATTCCACACCCGGCCGTCCGGCAGCCGTACGCCCACCGGTTGGGCGAAGTAGTTCCGTTGACCCGCGTCGAAGTCCACCCACTCGGCATGGGCGTGCCGGACCAGCACCTCCCCGACGTACGCCCCGAGCCCGAAGAGCATCGCCGCGACCTGCGCGCGCTCCCGGCCGCCCTTGCGTAATCCGTCGACCAGGAAGTCCGCCACGCGCAGGCTGGCCACGGAGTAGTCCAACGGCAGCCGGCCACGTGCCGCCCGGGCCCGGACGGCCGTCACCTGTGCCACGAAGTAGGCGGCGTGCCACCGCATTTCGCCTGCCCGCGGCACAGGTCTTTCGCGTTCGTCCATCGCTTCAGGCCTCCGCCCAACGTCCCGAGACCCCGGCGGGCTCTCCCTGATGTCAAGCGGCCGCACGCTCCGGAATGTCACACGTACGCCGAGTGCGGCTTCTCACACAGCGAATCGACAGGCCGCGTACAACCTTTGACGCGGCTCGTGCGTCCGATGGCGAACCGCGACCGGTCGGCGCATGCATCTGGCCACAGAGGGGCGCGCTACGGTCGCCGCAGCTTGGCCAGGGTGGCGGGGTACTGCTCGGTCAGCATGTCCATCAGGCCTGATCGCGTGACCGGCAGGCAGCAGTCGAGCGCCCGCTCCAGGACAACAATGTCGTCCAGGAACTGTTCGTACACCTCGTAGTAGACGGCGCCCAGGATGTACGAGTTGTCGTTCTGCGCCAGTCCCTCGATGAACGCGAAGCAGGGATACACGCTGTCTGCGTCGAAGTCGTCGGCGCTCAATGCCGGCAATACGACTGGATACATCACGACCTTCGAGAGGAACGTATACAGATCGGTTTCACCTGCGGGCCACCGCTCGATCTCGCGCCTCAGTTCGTCGTCGCAACGGCCTATGAGCACGTCGGCATCCGGCACTACCTCACGAAACCGTCGCACCAGGTCCGCGAATTCGATCTTTTCCATCGTTGTCGTCCTCCGGTCCGATGGGGGCCGGTCCGGCATCAGCCGGACCGGCCCCGTCTATCAGGCTACGGGAGCCGGTTGCGGGTCATACGCGTGGTGGAATCCAAGAGGATCGATCATGTCCTTGAACATCTCCCAAGCGCCGTCGGCAGCACCGTATTGCTGCACGTAGCTCGGCGCCTGAGCCGCAGCGCCGACCCACCCCACGACTCCGAAGGCCTTGTAGCCTCCCCGTAGGTTACGTGGTGCGCCCATAGGCCGCGGCGGGGCCTTGGGGTGGACCTGTTCGAACTGCTGCCCCGTTATCTCCGAGACGGATGGGGACTTCAGGACGGAGTCCCTGTTGGTCCGCACCGCCTTCAGAGTCTCGGCCTTCGCGTTCACGTGCGCCGTGACAACACCGGTCACATCCCTGGAATTCAAGGCATTCCAGAGGTCTTGGGACTCGTTCATCGCCACCTTCAGATCGGATTCGGAGAGAATTCCGTTACCCGTCTTCGCCCGGGCCTTCCGATCCTTCTCCAGAAGGCTCGCAAGGCCGGCCAGCTTGTTCGAGGCCTTCTCTATGTGCCACTTACCGACCGGCTTTCCGGTGTTGTACTCGTCGATGAGTGCGGTGACAGTCCTGCCGTCTCCCTTTACGTCGCTGTCGGCCACGCTGTCCCTCGCGTACAGTTCCTTGATGATCTTCCCGAGGTCATCGTTCTCCACCTTGGGCGCGTGGGCACGCGGCTTGCTCATCCCGGGGTTGTAGTTCGTCACGCAGACCATGCACCAGGCCCCGGCGGTCGATGCACCGCCGCCGCATACGTCCCGGATGCCCTCGGCACAGGGCAGGTGACCGTCGAGTTCGATGAAGCTGCTCGGGTTGCCGCCACCGAACGCATACCGGTTGCTGGTGTACACGTCCGAGCCGAGGTTCATGTCGGCCAGGGCGCCGTTGTACATGTCCCGGGTTGTGAACCTGTTCAGGCCGGGGTCATAGTTGCGGAAGCCCATGTCGTAGGTGCCGGACTGGGCGTCCCAGCGTTTGGCGTTGAATCGGTAGGCGTTGTACGGCTCGTCTGTGGGGGCTCCGGTCTCCGGCTTGTCCATGCCGGTGAACTCCGACGTGTCGTCCTTGCCGTATGCCGTGTACCCGTAGGTGGCCTTGGTGTCGCCGTTGTCGTCAGTCAGGGTTTCGACGTCGGTGTGGCTGTTGTAGCCGTAGTAGCCGTCCTCGGTCGTGCCGTCGCTGTTGTGCTTGATCTGGGACAGGCGTTCGCCCCACGGGCTGTACTGGTACGACTTGGTGAGGGTGCCGGCGACCTTCTCGTCCAGGACCTCATTGGAGAGGCCCAGGTAGTCGAAGTCCGTCGTCTTACCGTCGACGGTCTTCGACGCAGTGCGGTCCAGCGGGTCGAAGGCGTACTTCGTGGACTTCAGGGCTCCCGAATCGTCCAGCTTCTGGGACTCCACGACGTGATCGAAACCGTCGTAGACACTTCGCTCCAAGACCTTCCCACCGCCCGTGACCGATTCCTGGCGGCCGAACGGGTCGTAGTTGTAGGAGAAGGCGGTGCCCGAGGTCACCGACGACAGAAGCCTGTTTCTGTCGTAGCTGTAAGTGGTGGTGTCGCCCTTGACGGTCTGGCTGATGACGTTGGCGTTGTCGTCGTGGACGTAGGTTTCCGTCCCGGCGCCGTTGCCGGTCTTGACCGACTTGGCGAGCCGGTCGGCCGGGTCGTAGGTGTAGTCCGTGGTCGAGGACAGGTATGCCGCGTGGTCGTCGGCGTTCATCTTCTTCGCGACGTCCTGTGCCTTGTTCCCGTTCGGGTCGTAGGCGTAGGTGTGCGAGGAGACGAGTGTGCCGGAGCCCTTCTTCTCCGTGGTCGAATTCAGGGCGCCGTCGAGGTAGTAGGCGTAGTCGACGGTGTTCTTGTTGGCCTTGGTCTCCTGGAGTTGCTGGCCACGGTCGGTGTACGTGTACGACGACACCTTCGGCGAGGGATCCGTGACGGAGGTTCCGACCGACACCGTCTTGACCAGTTCGCGCAGGTCGTAGGTGTACTTGGAGTACTGGTCGGGGTGGTCGACCGTCTCGGGTTGACCGTTGGCGTCGTAGGTGTACGAGGTCGAGGTCTTCTCGGCGCCGGACAGGGTCTCGGTGACCTTCTGGACCTGGTCGAGGCCGGTGTACGCCACCGCGTAGCCGTCGATCTTCGAGCCGGGTGAGGTGTCGCTGATCGAGGTCAGGTTGCCGTTGGCGTCGTAGGCGTAGTCGAAGTCGTGCTTCTCGGTGTCGGTGTCGGAGGAGTTGTCGCGGACGAGTTTCACGCCGTCCGCGGTCACCGTACCGCCGCTGTTCTCGAACAGTTCCAGTTTGGCTTCATTGCCCTGCTGGAAGGTGTACGAGCCGAGGGAGACCCAGGAGCCGGTGGAGGCGCTCTGGTCGACCGTCTTGTCCACGGAACCGCTCGCGTGGGTGAGCGTGTACTTCGCCGCTGTCGCCGCGCCGGTGACCTTCGGGTACTTCACATACGCCGTGTATGTGCCGTCCTTGGGGATGTTGAGCGTCCAGGTGAACGAGTCGGTACCGGTGCCCGCCGCGTGCCTGGCGTGGTCGTAGCCCTGCTCGCCGGTGATGTCTCCCTTGGTCCAGGTGCCGGTGGATGAGGTGTTCTGGGTGTCGGAGTTATCTGCCAGCACGACCGCGCTGCCGACCGGTACGCCGTCGTCCGCCTTGGACTTCAGCTTGCCGTCCGGGTAGTACGACCACGACATGGTGCGGTTCGAAGATCCGCCCGCTGAGGTCAGTGTGCGCTTTGTCTGCTGACCCAGGTCGTTGTAGTCGTAGGTGGTGTCGATGTCCCACGGGTCGGTCGACGCCTTGGCCCAGCCGTTGTCGAAGTAGCTGTAGGTCGTGTCGTTGCGGACCGTCTGGCCCTCCGACGGCGGCAGCGACGTCTTCGCCACCCGGCCCACCGCGTCGTACGACGTCTGGCTGTAGACGTCCGGCTTGTTGTACCGGGCGTCGTTCGGGTCGTACGGCTGGTACTGCTTGACCGGACGGTTCAGTGCGTCGTAGTCGGTGCGCGCGGTGAAGTCGTCGGCGGTTGACGTTGCGGTGCCGCGCGGTGTCGTCACCTTCGTCGTGTTGCCGACCTGGTCGTACTCGTACTTCGTGGTGCGGTAGGTGATCGAAGTGGTGCCGTCGTGCGGGCTCTTGACCTCGGTCTGCTTGCCCCGCTCGTCATAGGTGACGGTCGTGGTGTTGTTCTCCGCGTCCGTCGTGGAGACGGCCAGGGAGTCCTTGTCGTAGCCACGCTTGGTGACGTTGCCGACCGCGTCCGTGACCTGCGTGATCCGGTGGTCCAGGTCGTAGGCCGTCTTCGACGTGTAGTCGGTCGTGTCGGCGGTGGCGTTCTTCTTCGGGTCGACCACCTTGGTGGCGTTGCCGACGTTGTCGTATGAGTACGAGATCGTGTCGCCTGCGGCGTTCACGGCGGACGTCAGCTGGTAGATCTCGTCGTAGTTGCTGGAGGTCCTGTAGTCGTCCGGATCCGTCGTGGTCAGTGACCCCTTCGGCTCCGTCGTCGTCTTCAGGTTGCCGACCTTGTCGTACGTGTAGGTCGTCTTCCGCTCGTCCGAAGTGGAGGTGTCCTTCGGTGCCGTCGCCGAAGTCACCTGGTCGGCGTCGTCGTACACCGCGGTCGACACGGCGCCGTTCGGCGCCGTGGACGTGGTGACGTTGTCGTTGGCGTCGTAGACCGGGGCCGGGGTGGTGATCAAAACACCCGCGTCCTGGTCCTTCGGCACCGTGCTGACCAGCGGGCGCCCGTACGTGTCGTACGTCTGCGTGGTCTTCTTGCCCAGCGCGTCCGTGACCGATTCGACCTGGCCGCGCTCGTCGTACACGTACGACGAGGACTTGCCCAGCGCATCGGTGATCGTCGCCGGGTAACCGGTCGGTCCGAACGTGGAGCTCGTCGTCGGGTTGCCGTTGGCGTCGGTGGCCTTGGTCAGCTCGCCGTAGGAGTCGTAGTCGTACGACGTGGTGTAGTCACCGGCCGTCGCCGTGGCGACGCCCTTGGGGTCGGTGACCGTCTTGAGGTTGCCGAAGGTGTCGTAGCCGAACTGCCAGGCACGGCCCTCCGGGGAGGTTTTGCGGAAGAGGTCGGCGGCGTAGCCGTCGGCGCGGGTCTGGTACTCGTACTTGGACGCGTTGGCCGGGTAGGTGCCGGGTGCGCAGTCCGAGGCGGCCGGGACGCCGGACTTGTTGTTCTCCGCGTCGCGCTGCCAGAGCGGGTAGCCCGTCTTCTGGTCGTAGCAGTACGCGGTCTTGGCGCCGTTGTCCTCCTCGAGGTAGGTGACGTTGTTGTCGGCGTCCCAGGACATCTTCGTGGTCTGGGACTTGGCGTTGGTGGTCTGCACCGGGCGGCCGAAGTCGTCGGTGACGTACTTCGTGGCGTGCGACTCGGCGTCGGTCACCGTGGTGTCGGTGAACTTGGTGTTCGTGGCGTCGGCCGCGTAGGTGAAGCCGGTGTCACCGCCGAGGCGGTCCGTGATGGTCTTCGTCCACCAGTGGTAGGCGGGGTCGTCGCCGGTCTTCGGGGCGTAGTACGCCATGGATGTGGCGTGGCCGCGCGGGTCGGTCGCCTTGACCAGCTTGACGTTCTTGTTGCCCTGGGTGGCGTCGTAGGTGAACGTGAACGTCTTGGGCTGTGCGGAGCCGTCACCGTCGGTGAACTGCCCGAGCAGGCCCTTGTCGGTGTAGTAGAAGGAGACTGTGCGGCCCGAGATGTCCGTCATGGACTTCACGTGGTCGTAGATCTTGGAGTTGGTCAGCTTGGAGCCGGTGACCTTGGCGCCCGTGTCGTCGATGTAGTCGTAGGACGCGTCGCCCTTCTTGTAGTAGTCGACCGTGAGGGACTGCCGGCCGGCCGGGTCGGTGATGTAGGTGAGGAACTTGGTGGGCTTGTTGTTGGACTTGCGTTCCTCGTAGGTGAACGTCTGGGTGTTGCCGTTCTTGTCGACCGCCGACGTCATATAGCCGTCACAGCCGAAGAGGAAGCGCGTGCCATCCGGGCGCAGCAGGGTCCAGGCGTCCGGGATCGGGTCCTTGTTGGGGGTGCAGTCCAGACCCGGCTTTGACGTGAGCCGGTAATGGACGCCCGCCGGGGCCTTCCAGGTGCCGTCGTCCTGCAGGCGGAAGACGTGCGTGGTGCCGTCACCGTCGGGCAGACGGACCTCGGTGGGGTGCGGGTTGGGGTGGAAGTCGAGCGGCGCGCCGAGCCGGATGGGCCCCGCGGCCTGTGCGGACCAGCCGCCGCCCAGCACGGTGTCGCTGGTGTCGAGTGAGTTGTAGGAGAAGCGGGCGAAGGTGTTCAGGCCCCGGCCCGGGTTGGTGAAGGCGTTGTAGGACCAGACGCTGTTGCCGGAGGCGAGGTTGTTCATCAGCGTCGAGCCGGCGCCGGTGTTCTTCCCGGTATAGGAGTAGAACTTCTCCAGGCCCAGCGCGTTGGAGGTCGGGTCCTCCACCGCGACGTTCTGGCTCAGCGCGGGGATGGCGGAGGTGGCCGACAGCCAGGAGCCGTCGGAGATCCTGCGGATGTCCCAGCCGAGCGCGTAGTCGGTGCGCTTGTTCCCGCTGTCGGAGTTGATCGGCGTGTTGACCTGTCCCTGGATCGTGGCCGACTTGCCCGGCAGCAGGGCCGGGATGGGGGTGGACACCTGGTTGCCGCCGGTGGTCACGTCGGTGCCGTCGGGGAGTTTCCAGGTGTAGGAGAGTTACCGCTCACCGGTCGCCCAGGCGCTGGATGTGGTGTTGGTGACGGTGAAGTCCACCGTGTAGGTGGAGTTCGGGGTCATGCGGGAAGGCGTCTGCGGCGCGTAATACGTGTCGGCCGTGGTGGAGTCGACGTAGATGACGCGCAGCAGCGGGCCGAGTTGCGGGTCGGCGGTCTCCGAGGCGAGGAACAGGCTGCGTTCCTGCGGGCCGGACGTGCTCTCGTCCTTCAGCTTGACCAGGGCGCCGTGGTTGTCGCCCGGTGTCCTGATCCAGTCCTGGGTCAGGGATGTGGCGTCCCACCAGTGCCGGCCGACGTCGGAGACCTGCGGGACGGTGTCCGAGACGGTGGCCGAGTAGTCACCGCCGGGCTTGGTCCACGCCGTGGAGGATGCGGCGTTGTTCCAGGTGGCCGACGTCTCCGCGAAGTCGCGGTTCAGCCCGTGGAGTTCGTAGATCGCGCCGTCGGTGTCGGTGGTGGTCTCGGTGCCCCACATATAGAGCTTGGACTCCAGCACCGTGGCAGTGGTGGGGATGGCGGCCGTGTTGAACTTCAGCGCGGCACGGGTGGTGCCGTAGGTGCCGGAGTTGTTGCCGACCTCCAGCCACTTCTGCGGCGTGTAGGAGTAGATGGTGTCCTGGTTGGTGGTGGGCTGCCCCGACGACAGGGTGGTGTCGGTGACGCCGGAGGTGCCCTGGACCAGCCGCATGGTGCGGCCGGCCTTGGGTATGCCGACCAGGCGCACCGGGGAGCCGAGGATCTGCCCGTCCTTGGTCTTCACCGCGATCTGGTAGTAGTACGACCGCCCGATCTCGTCCGGGGACGAGTCGGGGGTCGGGGTCGCGGTGGTGTCCGTGTAGGACGTCGCGCCCTTGTCGATGGGGGCGACGAGGGTGGCCGCGGACGGGACGAAGCCCTGCTGCGTGGAGCGGTGCAGCTGGTACTCGGCGATGTCCAGGCCGCTGTCACCGGTGTCGTTGGTGTACGCCTTCCACGACAGCTCGGGCCCCGTCGAGTGGACGACGGTGGGCGAGTCGAGCGCGGTGCCGACCTTGCCGTAGGTGACGGTCAGCCGCGGGATGCTCGAGGTCTCACCGCCGTAGTCGCCGTCACCGGACTCGTAGCGCGGGCCGCCGAGCGGGGCGGACGCTGATTCGTCGGTGGCCTTGAGGACGAAGCCGTTGTTGGCGGTGCCGTCGAGCCATTGCTGCACGGTGTCGGTGACCGGGAAGTTGTGCCACTGGTTGTACTCGCCCGTGTTCTTGACGATGGACGCCGGGTTGACCAGGCGTACCGCGTCGGCGAGGACGGCCGTCGAGGTGGAGGCGGGCCCGTCACCGAGGACGACCTTGCCGGCCGTGCCCTTGGCGAAGTTGATCTGCTTGCCGCCGCCGAGCGAGGACCACACACCGCCCGACCCTGCGGTCTGGTCGAGGGTGTATGCGGTGGTGCCGTCCTTGCCGGTCACCGTGTAGGGCGCGGCGGTCGAGCGGTCGGTGGCCGGGACGTAGTGCACGTCGACGCGGTACGACGCGGTCTCGGGGAGCTTCGGCTGCCAGGTGTAGGTGTCCCCGGCGACCGAGTCCTTGTTGTAGTGGTAGTCCTTGCCGATCGCGTACTGGGTCAGCGTCGAGCCGGACGTGGGCCAGGAGCCCTTGGCGGCCGTGGTGCCCGCGTCACCGTCGTCCACCTGGACGCTGGTGCCGGAGAGTTCGCCCACCAGGCCGCTGGTGTTGGACCAGGTGGCCGTCGACTCGTCCCACGCGCCGGTCGCCCGGTAGGCGCCGATCGGGACGTCGTAGCCGTTGGTGGTGTGCGCCTGGTCGAAGTACATGCCCAGCCGGGCCGAGTCGATCTGCGTACCGGCGGGGATCTCGTCCAGCGGGAACTTGATCAGTGACCGGGAGATGCCGGTGTCGGTCTTCCCGGCAGCCAGCTTCCAGGAGGTGTTGAAGTTCACCCCCGCCTGGTCCGACAGGACCATCGTGTCCTGGGACTGCGACGGAGTCGGCGCGATGGTGATCGTCGGGTCGATGACGACCGGGTACTGCCGGTCCTTCGACGCCAGCCACTTCGCGTCCGGCGTGACCGTCAGCTTCCACTGTTTTCCGGCACGCGTCAGCTTCTGCGAGACCTTCGTGCTGTAGGTCTTGCCGAAGACGGACTTCTCCGTCTTCTCGGTGTGCGCGGCATCCGTCATGTACGGGGCCGGGATCACCATGACGGGTGTGTTCGGCAGCTCACCGTAGAAGGCGATCGAGCCGTCCTTACGGGCCTTCGGCGTCAGCCCGTCGGTGTCCAGTGTGAAGGTGAACCGCACGGGCCTGGACGGGCGTTTCGCCAGGGTGATGTCCTCCTTCACCCGGCCCGGGCCCACCTGATAGGCGAGGTCGGCGCCGTCGACCGCGTCCTTGTAGGTGATCGTGTCGCCCTTGGCGGACGGCTTCAGAGAGCCCTTGGCGCCCTCGAGGCCGAAGGTGACCGCGCCGCCTCCGTCCGCCTCGAACCGCAGCAGCCGGTCCGCGTCCGAACCGAACCAACTGCTGCCTGTGTTCGTGGTGTTGGCTACGTCGAAACCATGCTCCGCCTTACCGCTCACCGCGTGGACAGCCGGGTCGATCGTCTTCCAGGACTTCGACTTCCCGTCCCGGTACGAGGTCGGCACCGCCGAAAGCTCCGCCTCGACGCGGCCGTCGGACAGCTGCCAGAAGCGGGCACTGTTGGTGCGTCTGTTCTTCAGCTCCCTGACACGCTTCGCCTTCGGCGCGTTCTTTCCCCGGGGCAGCTTCTGCCGGTCGGCCATCCCCAGTTCGTCATGTGATGAAGGCTTTTCTGTCTTCTTTCCGTCATCCGTGAACCACCCCTTGACGGCGGCGGCGAATCCCTTGCCGTCACCGCTCGGGGTGGTCGCGGCATAAGCGGCTTGCGGAATCAGCGAACTCGTCATCGCGCCTACCGCAAGGCACGCCAACAGCCTGCCCAATCTCGGTTTCACGCCAAACCTCTCCTTGTGATGCATGACTGAAAAGGCGCCGCCACACGGCACGTTCCAGCTGCTCGAACGGTGCGCGCACGGAGCGGCGCGGTGGTTCTAGTCACTGCGCCGACTGGGCGTCAAGTGATCACGCATTACCCGCAGGTGGGGCCAAACCGGATGTCTGGTGTCCGAAATTTCCACCTGCTGGCCGCTGCTGCGAGTCATCGTGTATAAACGCCGCGTCCAGCATCGGGAGGATTTCTTTTGCGAGGGGAAAACGGTGGGTGCAGGGACCGGCAAATCGGCCGATAGCGGAGCGGAATCCGAAGAAAAGGGTGCACCTTATTCGACGGAAACCGGCGTGGGCGGGACCGGCCGGGGCGCCGTGACCACCCGGCACCCCCGTCGCGGCATACTCGTTACGGCCGCGTCGCTGATCGTCTGTGCCGGACTCGTGTACGGCGTTCTGACGCACGGGGACGAGGCGCCGAAGCGGAAGGCCGTACCGAGCGCCGGGGTGACCTACGAGGTCGAGGGCACCGGCATGGTCGACATCACCTACCGTGCGCTCGACGCCTCCGGGAACGCCGACAGGGCGGCCGTCGTCAAGGCTGCCCGGCTGCCGTGGAAGAAGTCCGTCACGGTGCCGCTCGGACACGACCCGGTCATCCGCATCGCGCTCCACGAGAAGGGCGGCACGGCCCGCTGCGCGCTCGCCGTACGGGGCCGGCACGTGCAGTCCGCCACCGCCAGCGGTGCGTACGGGCGGGCCGTCTGCCAGGGATCGCTTCCGGCGGGCACGAAGCGGACCGATTCGGGCGAGTGACCGGCGTCATAGCGGCGGTGAGTGACGTTTGGCGTTGGCTGAGCGCTGAAAGGACCGGACCGCTCTCACGGAGAGCGGCGGTTACGTGAACACATCTGAGGGGTGGGGCAAGTGAGCCCGCGTACACCGCGTAGGGCGCGCGCTTCGCGTGCGAGACGCGCATCGCAAACATCACACGCATACCGGCCGCTGAGTCTGCGGCGCCGCGCGTGGATCACCGTCGCCGCCGTGGTGCTGGGAGGGGCCGGAGCGGCGACATACGCCATGGCGGGTCCTGCGGACGGCCCGCAGTACACCGCGCAGCCGCGCAAGCCGGCGGTACACAGCCTGAAACTCGAAAGCGAGGGCGCGCGCCGTAAGGGTCTGGACCAGAAGAGCACCGGCCGCTTCAGCGCGGTTCTGCTGACCTGGAACAACCCGAAGGCCGTACTGGACGGTACCGCCGAAGTGCGCTATCGCGGGCTCGAGTCGGGTGCCTGGTCCGGGTGGCAGAAGCTGCCGGACGACCCGTTCTCGGCGGACGGCGCGGAGGGTGCGCGGGCCGGGCAGCGTGGCGGCACCGCATCGTTGTGGACCGATGACGCGAACGGCGTCCAGGTGCGGGTGGTCGGCAAGGACGGTTCGTCGGCCGATGCGCTGCCGGCCGGCATGGACGTGAAGCTGCTCGACCCGGGCACCGACCCCAAGGGTTCGCCGCACGGCCCGGATGCGGCGAAGGGCATGCGGCCCGCCGCTTTCGCCGAGGACGCCACACCCACGCCCACAGCAACGGACGCGCCCACGGTCACGGACACGCCCACGGCACCGGCGGCCACCGGGACAGCGACGGACCCGGCTGCCACCGATCCGGCTGCCACCGACCCGGCGCCGACCGGCTCCGCGTCGCCGACGCCCGAGCCCTCGGAGACGGTGCCCGCGTCCCGGCCTTCGACGGTCGTGAAGCCGCCGATCATCACCCAGGCGCAGTGGGGTGCCTCCACGGACTACGACGGCACTCCGTCGTACGGCACCGAGATCAAGGCCGCCGTCATCCACCACACCGGGGTCGACTCGGACAACACCGTCTCCTGCGCCGACTCCCGTGCCCGGATGCGCACCATCCAGCAGGAGCACTTCTCGCGCGGTTACTACGACATCGGCTACAACTTCGTGGTCGACCGCTGCGGCCAGATCTTCGAGGGCCGCAGCGGCGGCATGGACCTGCCGGTGGTGGGCGCCCACGACATCGGCTTCAACACCAACACGGTCGGCATCTCGTACATCGGCAACTTCGAGAGCGCCCAGCCGACGAAGGCCGGGCTCGACGCCATCGCCCGCGTGGTGGCCTGGAAGTTCGGGATGTACGGCATCGATCCGACCGGCAAGGTGACGCTGGAGTCCGGCAGCCCCAAGGGGCAGGACGGCAACCTCGTCGACCAGGGCCAGTCGATCACCTTGCCGCGGGTCTTCGGACACCGTGACACCAACGCGACGCTCTGCCCCGGCAAGAACCTCTACCCGAAGCTGCCGACGATCGCGAAACTGGCCGCGCTGCCGGGCGTCTCGCACGCCCTGCCCACCACCGACTACAACGGCGACGGGCTGACCGACCTGGTCACCGGTACGCCGAAGACGTCGAGCGGGTCCGGTTCGCTGACCGTGGTGCCCGGCGGCGCCAACACCCCGGCCACCGCCGCGAAGCGGATTCTCACCCAGTCGAGCAGTGGTGTCCCCGGCGGTTCCGAGGCCGGGGACGGCTTCGGTGCGGCCACCGCCTGGGGTGACGTCAACGGCGACGGCGTCGCGGACCTGGCGATCGGTGTTCCCGGCGAGGACGACACCTCGGGCCACGCCGACGGGGGCGCGGTCACCGTCATGTACGGCCCGGCCCTCACCTCCGGTGTTTCCTGGGGCACCACGGGCATCACGCGGACCGGCGCGCAGCTCGGCTCCGCCGTGACGGTCGGCGACTTCGACGCGGACGGCAAGGCGGACGTCTTCGCCGCGGGCATCGGCTCCGGCGGCAGCTGGAACGTCCACCTCTCCAAGGGCGCCGTCCAGTACG
Source organism: Streptomyces sp. NPDC051322 (assembly GCF_040689485.1). NCBI lineage: Bacteria > Bacillati > Actinomycetota > Actinomycetes > Kitasatosporales > Streptomycetaceae > Streptomyces > Streptomyces sp. NPDC051322. The sequence continues at coordinate 142,388 of NZ_JBFBAK010000005.1, forward strand.
GAATGCTCACCACCTCCACCGGGAAGCTCGCCTACGAGGACGCCACGACCGGCGACTTCAACCGGGACGGCTACCAGGACGTGGCGCTCAACTACCGCGACGCGTCCGGCATCGGCCGGGTCGTCTGGTTCAAGGGCACCGGTTCCGGCCTGGTCAAGGTGGCGACGCTCGCCGTGAAGGGCGGCCGGTCCATCGCGGCCGGCGACGTCAACGGCAACGGCTACGACGACATCGTCATCGGCCAGCCCTACACCGCCGAGTCCGGCGCCCACTCGGGCGGCCAGGTCACCATGGTGCCGGGCTCCGCGACCGGGCTCACCACCACCGGCGCGAAGACCATCCACCAGGACACCTCGGGCGTGCCGGGCGCCGCGGAGGCAGGAGACGCCATGGGGGCCTCGGTGGCCGTCGGCGACTACAACCTGGACGGGTACGCGGACGTCCTCGCCGGCCTGCCCGGGGAGGACATCACCAGGGACGGAGCGAGCCGCAAGGACGCGGGCGCGGCGGTGCTGCTGAACGGTTCATCGGCGGGTCTCACCGGCAGCGGCGCCAGCGGCTTCACCCAGGACACCTCCGGAATGCCGGGGGCGAGCGAGTCCGGTGACCACGACGGGTCGGCGGTGCTGCTGGGTGACATCTCGGGATACGGCCGTGCGGACCTCGCCATCAGCGCGGAGGGCGAGAACGCGGGCGACGGGGTGGTCGCCTACCTCAGCAGCGGGAGCAGCGGCATCTCCGTGTCCGGCGCCGTACTGATGGGGCGCGGCACCCTGGGCGCCCCGGCCGGGGCGCACCTGGGGCAGACCCTGACACCGTAGGCCGCACAGGGACCGGGGAGGGCGGGGACGGGCGGCTAACGCCCGTTCCCGCCTTCGTCGTTCCCCCGGAAACCGTCGCCGTCGTTTCCTCCGGCGCCGTTTCCCCAGCCGTCGTATCGTCCGCCGTCGATTCCTTCGCCGTCGCTTCCGTCGGCGCCGGGTTCCGGGCCGCCGCCGGTGAGCCCGCCGATGACACCGGGGTTGCCGCCGGCGGGGGATTCACCGGGCGTCGAGCGTGTTTCCTCGGGCCGGCTACCGGACGGGGTGGGCGCCGGGCCCGTCGACGGTTCCCCGGAGGAGGGCGACGACGACGAGGTGCCGGACGGCGAGGCTGACGCGGAGCCGGAGGGTGACTGGTCCTGCTTCGAGCCCGGCCGGACGTCCAGGTCGAAGGGGGTGGCCGGAGTGCCGTCGAGCGCGTCCGCGGTGTACTGGCCCCAGATCTGCGCGGGCGGGCCGCCGCCGTTGATCCGGGGCAGGCCGAGCGCTCCATAGAGCGGCTTCTGCACGGCGCTGGTCGGGTCCTGGCCCATCACCGCGACGACGGTGGCCAGGTCGGGGGTGTAGCCCGCGAACCAGGCCGCCTTGTCGTCCTCGGCGGTGCCGGTCTTGCCTGCGGCGGGGCGGCCCGCCGACCGGGCCGCGGTGGCGGTGCCGTGGTCGACGACGCCCCGCAGGATGGACGTGGTGGTGTCGGCGGCCTGCCTGCTGATGGTCTGCACGGTGTTCTTCTCGGGCAGCGGGAGATCCTGGCCGTTCTTGGTGACCTTCTCGACCAGGGTGTATGTGCCGTGCCGGCCGTGGCCCGCGAGCGACGCGTAGGCCTCGGTCATGTCCAGCAAGCTGGGGGTCGCGGGACCCAGCGCGATGGACGGGGTGGGGGTGAGGTCGGGGGTGGACTTCGGGATGCCGAGGTCGATGGCGGTCTGCTGGACCCTGGCCGGACCGACGTCCTCGGCCATCTGCGCGAAGACGGCGTTGACCGACTTGTCGGTGGCCTCGCTGACGGGGATGTCGCCGTACGACTTGCCGTCCTCGTTGCCCGGCGCGTATCCGGTGGGGCCGCCGGGGCCCTGCACCATCCGGTGGTCGGTGCCGTCGTAGGTGGTGTCAGGGGCGATCGGCCGGCCGTCCTGGGTGGTCGAGTCGTTCTCGAAGGCGGAGGCGAGGACGAACGGCTTGAAGGTGGAGCCGACCTGGAAGTCGCGGCGGGTGGCGTTGTTGACGAACTGCTTGGTGTAGTCGATCCCGCCGTACATCGCGACGACCTTGCCGGAAGCCGGGTCGACCGACACGCCGCCCACCCGGACGTTGCGGTCGGCGGCGCGGCTCTTGCTGAGGTGGCTGTTCACCTGGTCGTCGACGGCGTTGACCAGGGCGTCCTGCTTCGCGTGCTGCAGCGTGGTGATGATCCGGTAGCCGCCGGTGGCCAGGGTGTCCTCGTCGATGACCTTGTTGCTGGTGAGGTAGTCCTTGACCGCCTGGATGACATAACCGCGCTGTCCGGCGAGTCCGGAGGACGGCTTCGCCTTGCCGGGCACCGGGAACTTCAGGCCGGCCCGCGCGGTCTCGCTGATCCAGCCCTCCTTGACCATGCCGTCGAGTACGTAGTTCCAGCGGGCCCCGGCCCTGCCCTTGTTCTCCGGGTGCGCCGCGACGTCGTACGCGCTGGGGGCGTTGAGCAGCGAGGCGAGGTAAGCGCCCTGGGCGATGCTGAGGTCCTGGACGTTCTTGCCGTAGTAGGCCTGGGCCGCGGCCTGGATTCCGTAGGCGTTGCGGCCGAAGTAGCTGGTGTTGAGGTAGCCCTGGAGGATGTCGTCCTTGCTCTCCTCGCGGTCCAGCTTGATGGAGATGAAGAACTCCTTGACCTTGCGGCCGATGGTCTGTTGCTGGCCGAGGTAGTAGTTCTTGACGTACTGCTGGGTGATGGTCGAGCCGCCCTGCTTGCCCTTGCCGGTGACGGTGTTCCAGGCCGCGCGGATCATCGCCTGGGGGTCCACGGCGCTCTCCGAGTAGAAGTCGCGGTCCTCGGCGGCGAGTACGGCACGCCGCACGCCCAGCGGGATCTGGGAGAGCCGGACGTTCTCCCGGTTGACCGTGCCGTCGCGGGCGAACGCGGAGCCGTCGGAGTAGAGGTACACGTTGCTCTGTTTGGTGGCCGCGCTGTTGGCTGCGGGGATCTCGACCAGGTTGTAGCCGGCGAAGAAGCCGCCGATGATCAGCAGCAGCACGATCAGCACGCCGCCCAGGACCATCCGCCAGGTGGGCACGAGTCGGCGCCAGCCGGTGCGCCGGGGGCGCTTCCGCTTCCGCTTGCCCGGCGCCCCCTGTGTGCCTGCCTCGTCCGGTGACGGTGTGCCACTCGCGGTGGGGTCCCGGGGCGCCCAGCCGGGCTGCTGCTCGGGCTGCTCGTCGCTCACTGTGTCTCCAGCGTCCGGCTGCGGGTCATACGGGGGATGGGCGGTGTCGTATGGGCGATTCGCGTCGTACGTCCATAAAACACTGTCGCAGTGCCTGTCCCGGACCAAGCCGTTTATTCGGTCGCGGCGTGCGACCCCGTTGGACTAAGGTCGTGCGCTTTGGTGCCTGCGGGCCCCACGCCCGGAGAGGTCGCCGGGAATGGAGGGGCGCCGTGGCCGGGGGCGGGCGAGGGGAGGGAAATCGGGTGCGGTTGTACGCGGTCGTCGCCGCCGGGGGTTTCCGGCGCTTCGCGACCTACCGGATCGCCACGGTGGCCGGGGTGTTCACCAACACCGTGTTCGGTTTCATCATGGCTTACACCTACATCGCGCTCTGGCACGAGCGCCCGCACCTGGGAGGCTACGACCAGGCGCAGGCCCTCACCTACGTGTGGATGGGCCAGGCGCTGCTCACCACCATGGCACTGATGGGCGGCGGGTTCGAGGACGAGTTGATCGAGCGCATCCGAACGGGTGACATCGCGATCGATCTGTACCGTCCCGCCGACCTGCAACTCTGGTGGCTGGCCTGCGACTTGGGCCGGGCCGCCTTCCAGCTGCTGGGGCGCGGGGTGCTGCCGATGGCGCTGGGGGCGCTCGCTTTCCCTCTCGCGCTTCCGTCCGACCCGTTCGTATGGGCTGCGGCGCTGCTCTCCATCGTGCTGGGGATGGTCGTCAGCTTCGCGTTGCGCTACCTCGTGGCGCTGTCCGGCTTCTGGCTGCTCGACGGTGCGGGAGCGGCGCAGATCGCCTGGCTCGTCGGGACGTTCTTCTCCGGGATGCTGCTGCCGCTGAATCTCTTCCCCGGGGTGCTCGGCGAGGTCGCCCGCGCGCTGCCCTGGTCGTCGCTGCTCCAGGTGCCCGCCGACGTCGTGCTGGGCAAACGCACCGGCTGGGGTCTCCTGAACGCCTATGCCTTCCAGCTGGGCTGGGCCGCCGTCCTGCTCGCCGCCGGGCGGTTGCTGCAGTCCGCGGCGACCAGCAGGGTGGTGGTGCAGGGTGGTTGAGGGGATCCGTGCGTATCTGCTGATCGCCGGGATGTGGATCCGCTCGACGATGGCCTACCGGGCCTCGTTCCTGATGACGGCCTTCGGGAACTTCGCGGCGACCGGCTTCGACTTCGTGGCGATCCTGCTGATGTTCTCGCACGTCGACCGCCTCGGCGGCTACTCGCTCGGCGAGATCGCCTTCCTCTACGGCGCGGCCGCCACCTCCTTCGGCCTCGCCGACCTGATCATGGGCTCGATGGACCGACTGGGCCGCCGTATCCGCGACGGCACCCTCGACACCCTCCTGGTCCGTCCGGTTCCGGTGCTCGCACAGGTGGCCGCCGACCGCTTCGCGCTGCGCCGGCTCGGCCGGATCACGCAGGGACTGCTGGTGCTGATCTACGCGCTCACGGCCGTCGACATCGCCTGGACGCCGCTGAAGGTCGTGCTGGTCCCCGTGATGATCGTCAGCGGCGCGGCGATCTTCTCGGCGGTGTACGTTGCCGGTGCCGCCTTCCAGTTCTGGGCCCAGGACGCCTCGGAGGTCCAGAACGCGTTCACCTACGGCGGGGTGACGCTGCTGGAGTATCCGCCGACCGTCTTCGCGAAGGACCTGCTGCGCGGGGTGACATGCGTGATCCCGCTGGCCTTCGTCAACTGGCTGCCGGCGTTGTACGTGCTGGGGCGGCCGTATCCGCTGGATGTGCCGCGGTGGTCGGCGTTCCTTTCCCCGGGGGTGGCGATGGCGTGCGCGGCACTCGCCGGGATGGGCTGGCGGGCGGGGTTGCGGTCGTATCGCAGTACGGGGAGTTAGCGCGGGCGCACGCCGAGGAAACCGGTTGACCAGGTTTTCGGCGGGCGTTAGGTTGCCATGCTCTTGTCGCCGGGTGCCGCCCCGGCCGTGCCCGCCGGGCCGTGTCCGGGGGAGCGCACGACTCCACCACGAAACCGGGAGGAAGCCCATGACCGCTGCCGGACCGGCGCGTTTCGCCGGCCGCACGGCGCTGCTCACCGCGGCTGCCTCAGGCATCGGTGCGGCCACCGCGCGCCGCCTGGCCGCGGAGGGTGCCTCGGTCCTCGTCACCGACGTGGACGCCGAGGGTGCCCGCCGGGTGGCCGCGGAGATCCGCGCCGACGGAGGGGACGCGCGGGACCGCGAGCTGGACGTCACCGTGCCCGGCGAGTGGGCCGCCACGGTCGAAGCCGCTGAGTCCTGGACCGGACGCCTCGACGTGCTGCATCTCAACGCCGGCCGGAATCTGCCCGGCGCCGCCCACGAGCTGGACGACGCCTGCTGGCACGACCAGTTGCGGCTCTCGCTCGACTCGGTCTTCTACGGAGTACGGGCCGCCGTGCCCCGGCTGAGCGCCTCGCGGGGCGCGGTCGTGATCACCTCGTCCGTGCACGCGGCCATCGGCTTCAGCGGCTTCCCCGCGTATGCCGCCGCCAAGGGCGGTATCGGCGCCCTGGTGCGCCAGCTCGCCGTGGAGTACGGCGGACGGATCAGGTTCAACGCCGTACAGCCCGGAGCCGTCGTCACCGGGCTGTGGGCGCAGTCGACACCGCAGTACCGGGAGCAGACCATCGCCCGGACGCCGGCCGGCCGGCTCGGGGTCCCGGAGGACATCGCGGCCGCCGTGGCCTTCCTCGCCTCCGACGACGCTTCCTTCGTCACCGGGCAGAACCTGCTCGTGGACGGCGGCCGAAGCATCAGTGCGCACGAATAGCCCCGCCGAACCTCACATCAGGACCCGGAGGTCCACCGATGAAGATCACTGGATACGAGCTGTTCCTTGTCGAACCGCGCTGGCTGTTCCTGCGCGTGGACACCGACGAGGGGATATCGGGCTGGGGCGAGCCCATCGTCGAGGGCAAGGCGCACACCGTGGCCAAGGCCGTCGAGGAGATGTTCGACTACCTGACGGGGCAGGACCCCGCCCGGATCGAGGAACACTGGCAGCTGCTCGCCAAGGGCGGCTTCTACCGGGGCGGCCCGGTGCTCAGCAGCGCGCTGGCCGGGATCGACCAGGCGCTGTGGGACATCGCCGGCCGGACCCACGGCGTGCCGGTGCACCAGCTCCTCGGCGGACACGTGCGTGACCGGGTGCGCATCTACGGCTGGGTGGGCGGCGAAACCCTGCAGGAGCTGGCCGATTCGGCGGCCGAACAGGTGGCCAAGGGCATGACCGCGGTCAAGATGAATCCCTGCGGTCAGATCGAACCGCTCGCCACCCCCGCCGCCATCAACGCCATCGTGGACCGGGTGGCCGCGGTGCGCGAGGCCATCGGACCGGACCGGGACCTGGCGCTGGACTTCCACGGGCGCTTCAGCGGGGCGATGTCCCGGCGCGTGCTGCCGCTGCTGGAGCCGTTGCTGCCGATGTTCGCGGAGGAACCGGTGCTGCCGGAGTTCTCCCGCGACCTCGGCGAGGTGGTCCGGGCCACCTCGATCCCCATCGCCACCGGTGAACGGCTCTTCTCCCGCTGGGACTTCCGCGACGTACTGCCGGAGGGCATCGCCGTGGCCCAGCCGGACATCAGCCACGCCGGCGGCATCTCCGAGACCCGGCGCATCGCCGCCCTGGCCGAGACGTACGACGTGCTGGTCGCTCCGCACTGCCCGCTCGGGCCGATCGCACTGGCGGCCAGTCTCCAACTCGACTTCGCCGCACCCAACTTCCTCATCCAGGAGCAGTCGCTCGGCATCGGATACGGCGACAGCAGCGGCCTGCTCGGCTACCTGGTCGATTCCGTACCCTTCGCAGTCCGCGACGGCTACATCGACCGGCCGACCGGTCCCGGCCTCGGCATCACCGTCGACGAGGCCGCGGTTCGCGAGGCGGCGGCCCGTGGACACCACTGGCGCAACCCCGTATGGCGCAACGCCGACGGCTCACTCGCGCCCTGGTAGGCGCGGCCCCGGCGGAACGACAGGCGTACCGGACCCAGAAGCCCGGACCTCAGGAGCACAGACCGAGGAGTACACACCCATGACCGCCGACTTCATCACCCTCGACGCAGTCGAGAAGGTCTTCGACGTGCGCCGGAGAACCACCCGGCTACGGCGGGAAACGCATCAGGTCCGAGCCGTTGACACGCTGACCTTCCGCATCGCCCGAGGGGAGATGGTCGGCTACATCGGCCCGAACGGCGCCGGCAAGTCCACCACCATCAAGATGCTGACCGGCATCCTGACGCCCAGCGCCGGCCACCTGCGGGTGGCCGGTCTGGACCCGTCCCGCGAGCGCACCAGGCTCGCGCGCCGTATCGGGGTGGTCTTCGGCCAGCGGACCACCCTCTGGTGGGACCTGCCGCTGCGCGACTCCTACCGGCTGGCGCACCGGATGTACCGCATCCCGGACGCCCGCTTCCGGGAGAACCTGGACCGGTGCGTCGAACTGCTCGACCTGAAGGACCTGTTGGACGTACCGGTACGGCAACTCCCCCTCGGGCAGCGGATGCGCGGCGACATCGCGGCAGCCCTGCTGCACGATCCGGAGGTGCTCTATCTGGACGAGCCGACGATCGGGCTCGACGTCATCTCCAAGGTCAAGGTCCGTGCGTTCCTGCGGGACCTGAACGCCGAGCTCGGCACCACCGTCCTGCTCACCACGCACGACCTGACCGATATCGAGCAGCTCTGCGAGCGGGTGATGGTGATCGACCACGGCCGGCTGATGTACGACGGCGCGCCGGCCGCGCTGCACGAGGTGGGGGAGAGCGAGCGGATGCTGGTCGTGGACTTGGAGCAGGAACTTCCGCCGATCCGAACGCCGTTGGCCCGTACGGTGAAGGTGGAGGGCCCGCGTCAGTGGCTGGCCTTCCCGGCCTCCGCATCGGCCGCGCCGGTCGTCGCCGCGATAGCCGCCGACTACCCGCTGGTGGACCTCTCGGTCCGGGAGCCCGACATCGAGGCCGTCATCGCGAAGATGTACGCGGACCGTGGTCTTCAATAGGCTGTCGGGCATGACAAACGAACTCCCCGAGATGCGCGCATCCGATGCCGAGCGCGAGCGGATCGCCGAGTCGCTCCGTGAGGCCGTCGCCGAGGGGCGTCTCGACATGGCGGAGTTCGAGCACCGCCTCGACGCGGCGTACCAGGCCCGTACGCACGGTGAGCTGGAACCGCTGGTACGTGATCTGCCGGCCCCCGGCGGTGCTGCCGCCGTGGCCGAGCCGCAGCCGAAGAGCGGCTGGGCGGCCCGCATCGGCGGTCCCGCCACCTCCACCGGGGCGCTCGCGGTGTTCGGCGGCTTCCACCGCAGGGGCACCTGGACCGTCGCCCGCCGGTTCACCGCGTTCACCCTGTTCGGCGGCGGCGAACTCGATCTGCGCGAAGCCCGCTTCGAGGACCGGGAAGTGGCGATCCGGTGCTTCGCGCTGTTCGGCGGTATGGGCGTGATCGTGCCGCCCGACCTGCACTGCACTGTCAGTGGCTTCGGCCTCATGGGCGGCTTCGGCGACAAGGCGTCCGGCGAGGGCACACCGGGATCGCCCCGGGTCAAGGTCACCGGCTTCGCGCTGTTCGGCGGCATCGGGGTCGAACGGCGCATCACCAAGGCGGAGAAGCAGCGGCTGCGGGAGGAGAAGAAGTCCGGTCGCAAGGAACTCGGCTGACCCGCCGCTCCCCGGAACCGCCCCGGCGCCGCCGCACCGGCCCGCTGCCGTCAGGCCCGCGCCGGAGCGGACCTGCTCAGCGAGTCCAGGTCGATGGCCGCGGCCATCGCGCCGTACCCGGCGTCGCTCGGGTGCAGGTGATCCCCGGAGTCGTAGCGCGGCAGAAGGCGCTGCGGTGCGTACGGGTCGCGCAGCGCCTTGTCGAAGTCGACGACCGTGTCGAAGATCCCGCCCGCCCGGATCGTGGCGTTGACCTGTTCGCGTACCGCTTCGAGCTGCGGCGTGACGCCGGGGTGACCGCCGAAGGGCGTCAGCGTGGATCCGACCACGTGCAGCCCGCGGGCCCGCGCCCGCTGGGCCAGCTCCTGCAGGCCGTCGGTGATCTGCCGGGCGTCCAACTGGTGGGGCAGCCGCAGGATGTCGTTGACTCCGAGGTCGATGATCACGGTCCGTGCGCCGGACCGGCCGAGCACATCGCGGTCGAAGCGGGTCAGCCCGCTCTGGCCGATGCCCGGGAGCAGCACCCGGTTGCCGCTGATGCCCTCGTTCAGCACCCCGTACCGGCCGTCCAGCCGCTCGGCGAGTCCGTCGGTCCAACGGTGGTTGGCTCCGGTGGTGGAGGTGATGCCGTCGGTGATGGAGTCCCCGAGGGCGACGACCGCGCCGCTCGCCTGCCAGGTGTGCACGTCCAGGGCGGTGACGTAGCGCCAGTAGGGGCTCTCCACCGTGGCGCCGTTGGTGGTGACGTACGAGATCTGCCGCGCGTGCGGGTGATAGGTGACCGGGCCGCTCGGGCTGGGCGTGTAGAGCGAGACCGTCACATCGTGGTTGCCCGGGACCGGGATGCGGATCGCGTCGCTGATGGTCTGGCCGCCGGCCGGGATGGTGACGTAGCCGCGGCGGTCGAAGGTGACCGCGCGCAGCACGCCGTCGGCCGCGATGGACGCCTGGGTGATCTTCAGCGGGCGGGTGCCGAAGAGGTTGGAGAGGGTGATGCGGGCCATCGAGCCGCCGATGCTGGTGTGCACGACGTTACGGATGGTGCTGCCGGGAAGCCCGTTCGGCGTACCGGGTTCCGGGCCGACGGGGGCCGCCGCCCAGGTGCCGGTCCAGGTGCCGGACGCCGGAACGCCGGACGACACACCCGACGAAGAGCCGGTCGAACCGGACGATCCGGCGGTGACGGTGGTGGCCGGCGTCCTCACCATGGTGAAGATGCCTACCGAAATCAGCGTCACCACCGCCGCGAGAGCGGCGAGCAGGGCGTAACCACGGCGCCTGGTCATGAGCGGTCGTTCTCCTCGGGAACTCGACGTGCGTCCCAGGAGTAGCTCTGGCAGGGACAATACGTACGGGGATGGTGCAGGTGCGTGGACGGGCGGAGCAGGCGGAGCTGATGGAACGTACAGAGCGGGAAGCCGCGACGGAGAGCGTCACAGGTGTTGCCCCGCTGGGCTCCATCGCCTACAGCGCGGCCGACGAGGAGAAACGCCGGGGTGTCCGCCGCATGAAGGCGACGGCCACCGGGCTTCTCCTGATGGTCACTCTCATTTTCGTACTTGCCACTTGGGCGGGTCACACCGGGGCCGGTTCCTGGGCGGGATACGTCGCGGCGGCCGCGGAGGCGGGAATGGTCGGCGCGATGGCGGACTGGTTCGCCGTGACGGCACTCTTCCGCCGACCACTTGGCCTCCCCATTCCTCATACCGCGATCATCCCCAACAAGAAGGATCAGCTCGGAGCGTCACTTGGTTCCTTCGTCGGGGAAAATTTTCTGTCACAAGATGTTGTACGGGCTCGGCTGCGCGCCGTCGGCATCGGCCGCAGGCTGGGTGCCTGGCTGGCCGAACCGGAGCACGCCGACCGGGTGACCGCGGAACTGTCGACGGCGCTGCGCGGCGCGCTGACCGTGTTGCGCGACTCGGACGTCCAGGCGGTGGTCGGCGAGGCGATCACCCGGCGCGCGGAGGCCGCAGAGGTCGCGCCCGGGGCCGGAAAGATGCTGGAGAAGATCGTCGCGGACGGCGGCCACCGGCGGGTCGTGGATCTGATCTGCTCCCGCGCCCATGACTGGCTGATCCTGCACGGCGACTCGGTGATGGACGCCGTGCAGGGCGGAGCGCCCGGCTGGACCCCGCGGTTCGTGGACAAGCGGATCGGTGACCGGGTCTACAAGGAGCTGCTCCGGTTCGTCACGGAGATGCGCGACATGCCCGCCCATCCGGCGCGCGGCGCGCTGGACCGCTTCCTGGTGGACTTCGCGTCCGATCTGCAGTCGGACACCGAGACCCGGGCGCGGGTGGAGCGGCTGAAGTCGGACCTGGTCGGCCGCTCCGAGGTGCAGGACGTGATCGCTTCCGCCTGGTCATCGGTACGCGCCATGATCATCTCGGCGGCCGAGGACGAGCAGAGCGAACTGCGGCTGCGGGCGCGTGCCTCGCTGCTGTCCCTGGGCGCGCGGCTGACCACCGACGAGCGGCTCCAGCGCAAGCTCGAGGGCTGGGTGGAGGACGCGGCGGCGTACCTGGTCACGACCTACCGCGGTGAGATCACCTCGCTGATCTCGGACACCGTGGCCGGCTGGGACGGCGAGCAGACCTCACGCAAGATCGAGGCACACATCGGCCGTGACCTGCAATTCATCCGGATCAACGGCACGGTGGTCGGGGCGCTGGTCGGTCTGGTGATCTACGCCGTATCGCAGGCGGCGGGCGGCTAGTACGCCGGCCGGCCCGCCCGGCGGTAGCTGCTGCCGTCCCGGGGCCGCACCAGCAGCCCCGCATCGACCAGGTAGCGGCGGAGCGCCGAGCAGTCCTCGTGCACGGTGAGCAGCGCCTCGTTGACCTCGCGCTCGCTGTACGTCCGGTCCGGCTCGAACAGCGTCTCGGTGAGGTGCGCGAGCAACTGCTCACGGCGCGCCGTCTTCCGCGGGATCGTCGTCAGCCGCCCGCGTGAGAACAGCGCGGCCACCCCGTGCGCGTCCTCGGACCTGCCGGGGGCGCCGGAGGTGCTCGATGCGGCGGACGTGCTGGACCCGTGGGCAGCCGTGTCGGACATGGCCCGAAGCCTGCCAGCCGCTCCGCCGCCCGGGCAACGCTTTTTCGGCTGACCCCGGCTACGCGCTGTGCCCGCCCGGCCCGCCCCGGGTCACCACCGTCGCCGCGACGGCCACCGCGGCCGCCACCGAGAACACCGCCGGCCAGGCGCCGATCTTCTTCGCAAGCGGGTGGGACCCGCCGAAGGCGGCCAGATACACACCGGTGAGGGCCGCCGCCTTCCCGGTACCGGCCTGCTGCTGCCACCGCCGGGCGGCGACAGCGCCGGCGGCGGCGAGCGCGACCCCGCCGAGGGGGCGCTTCTTGGTCCAGCGGGCGACGGCGTAACCACCGACGAGACCGGTGGCTGCTACGGCTGCTGCGGAGATGTTTGCCATAGGTCCGAGGCTAATGCGCAGCACCCCTCATCGGGCCGCCGGGTCCGCGGTGACGCACTCGTGTTCTGATGAGGTACGCAGTCCGTGCGGGGGAGGGCCACAGCATGACGGCGATCAGGATCAGCGGGCGGCGAGGGCTGGTCGGGCAGACGGTGCGGGACATGGCGGCGGCGCTGGGGAGACGGCCGTGCGGGGGGCCGGGGGAGACGGTCATCGGTCACTCGTCGGCGCTGCGTACCAGCGTGTTCCTGGTGGTCGGTGGGGAGCTGTGCGTCGAGGCGCTGATGGACGTGTCGATGATTCCGCCCGCCTGGCGACCGTTTCACCTGGTGTGGCTGGCGCTGATGATCGACCTGTGCGTCGCCTTCTCCGCCGTCACCCGGCGCCATCCGCACCGGCTGACCGCCCGCACCCTGCGGATCAGAGCCGGGCTCTACGACGAGCTCCTGCTGCCGCTGTCCCGGGTGGCCGCGGTCCGCCGTGAGTTCGTGTCGGCGAAGGGCCGTGGCGTACGGCCGGTGCCGGGCAGGAGCGGCTCGGTGCTGTGCACGGTGGCCGGGACGGCCGAGATCACTCTGGAACTGGACGAGCCGGTCGAGCTGCGGCTCGCGGACGGATCGTCGCTGACCGCCGAGCGGCTGCATCTGTCGGCCGACCACCCGGCCACCGCGCACCGTGAGCTGTTCCGGGCGGTGCGGGCGCCGCGGGCGGACGAGACCTGAGCCATCGGCCAGGTCGCCGGCTCGCTCAACCACACCGGCTACGGGGCGGCTGCCGGCGCGGAAGGCCGGGCGCGGTCCGTGGGGGCGGCCCGGACCGCCAACGCGCTATACCCTCCGGGAGCCGCCCCCGCAACTGAGCATTTGTACAACCAGCAGGTCAGGGCATGGTGCATATGTCTATGGTGTCGGGGAAGCCGCACTCCTAACTTCTGCTAGACCCGATGACGAATCGCCAGGCCACCCCCTGGCGAAACATGTCCGCCAGGCGTCGTCGCCCCGGCCGCCTGGCGGCAGGTCCTTACGCACAACGCCGTCCCCGCGATGCCCCCGGCACGCGGGCCGGCCCGACAGACCGATGCTCCCCAATCCCTCGGCTTAAGGACTGTGCATGAGCGCGCGACCGACGAGCACCCCCATAGCTTCGCCGCCCCCGGAAACCGACAAGGTCTCCGCTGAGTCCGGTCTGCAGGCCGGACTCAAGAACCGCCACCTGTCGATGATCGCGATCGGTGGTGTCATCGGCGCCGGCCTGTTCGTCGGCTCCGGCTCCGGCATCGCCGCGGCCGGCCCCGGCATCCTGCTGTCCTACGCCCTGGTCGGTGCGATGGTCGTCCTCGTGATGCGCATGCTGGGCGAGATGGCCGCGGCCAACCCGTCGTCCGGTTCTTTCTCCGCTTACGCCGACCGGGCCATCGGCCGCTGGGCGGGTTTCTCCATCGGCTGGCTTTACTGGTTCTTCTGGGTGGTCGTGCTGGCCGTCGAGGCCACCGCGGGCGCCAAGATCCTCGAAGGCTGGGTGCCGGCGGTTCCGCAGTGGGGGTGGGCGCTCATCGTGATGATCGTCCTCACCGTCAGTAACCTGGCCTCGGTCAGCTCCTACGGCGAGTTCGAGTTCTGGTTCGCAGGCATCAAGGTGGTCGCGATCGCCGTGTTCATCCTGCTCGGCGCCCTGGCGATCTTCGGCGTGCTCCCCGGCACCTCGCACGCGGCGAGCGGACTGGGCAATCTCACCGGGCACGGCGGCTTCCTGCCCAACGGGCCGGGGGCGATTCTCACCGGCGTGCTGCTGGTCGTCTTCTCGTTCATGGGCAGCGAGATCGTCACCCTCGCCGCCGCCGAGTCCGAGGACCCGCGGCGCGCGGTCGCCAAGGCCACCAACAGCGTGATCTGGCGGATCGCCGTCTTCTACCTGGGCTCGATCTTCGTCGTGGTGTCCCTCCTCAAGTGGGACGACCCGGCGATCCTCAAGAGCGGTTCCTACGTTGCCGCTCTGGACGCGATGGGTATCCCGCATGCCGGCCAGGTCATGGACGTGGTCGTGCTGACGGCCGTGCTGTCCTGCCTGAACTCCGGTCTCTACACGGCCTCCCGGATGGCCTTCTCGCTCGGCCGACGCGGTGACGCCCCCCGGGCCTTCGCGCGGACCAGCGGCCGGGGCGTCCCGCAGACCGCCATCCTGGCGTCGGTCGCCTTCGGTTTCGTCGCCGTCGGCTTCAACTACCTGTGGCCGGACACCGTCTTCCTGTTCCTGCTGAACTCCTCGGGCGCGATCGCGCTGTTCGTGTGGCTGGTGATCTGCTTCAGCCAGCTGCGGATGCGGGGGATCATCCTCCGCGAGAACCCGGAGCGCCTGGTGGTGCGGATGTGGCTCTTCCCGTACCTGACCTGGGCGACCATCGGCGTCATCTCGTTCGTGCTCGTCTACATGCTCACCGACCCCGCCGGACGCAAGCAGGTCATCCTCTCGGTGCTGGCCGCCGTGCTGGTGGTGGCCGTCGCGCTGATCCGCGACCGGGTGAGCGGCGGCGGCAGCGGATCGGACGACGCCGTCACCCCGTCCGAACGGGCGGACGCGGTTACCCCGTCATAGCCCGCGGGGATGATGTCCGCGTGGCTACTGTGATGCGCGATCTCACGGAAGACCTGGAGCACTACGCGTCGCACGCTCCAGGTGACCGGCTCCGGCGGTGACCAGGGGTACTGCGGAAGGGTGAGCCGGCGGTTGAGGTCGGGCTCCTGGCGTACGGTGCGGCCGAAGGCCGCGGCGACGGCCCGGAAACCGTCGAGCCTCGGGGAGCTACCCGCCCCCGGCCGCCGCACGGCAGGCCTTCGCGGTTTGTCGAAACGGCAACAGGACTCGCGTCGGGCGCGCCGCTGCCCGCATGATCGACCTCTGCCCTCGTGCACAGCAGTTACGAGAACACCGGAGGCCTCATGTCACGGCACGCCCTGGACGTCACTCACCGGTCGGTCCCCTCGCCCGCCGGCCGTATCCACCTGGTGGAACAGGGCACCGGGCCCCTGGTGTTGCTGGTGCACGGTTTCCCGGAGTCCTGGTACTCCTGGCGCCACCAGTTGCCGGCGCTGTCGGCGGCCGGGTACCGCGCGGTAGCCGTCGACGTACGCGGTTACGGCCGCTCCTCCAAGCCCGCGGACCCGGCGGCCTACCGGATGCTCGACCTGGTGGAGGACAACGTCGCCGTCGTGCACGCGCTCGGCGAGCAGTCCGCGGCGATCGTCGGCCACGACTGGGGCTCGCCCATCGCCGCCAACTCCGCGCTGCTCAGGCCGGACGTGTTCCGGGCGGTTGGCCTGCTGAGCGTGCCGTACACCCCGCGCGGCGGCCCGCGACCCACCGACGTCTTCACGCGGGTGGGCGGGGACGACGAGTTCTACGTCTCGTACTTCCAGCAGCCCGGCCGGGCCGAAGCCGAGGTCGAGCCCGACGTCCGCGGCTGGCTCGCGGGCATCTACGCCGCGCTTCCCGCCGACACCATGCCCGCCCCCGACGCCCCGAACCCGCACTTCGTGGGCCGCGGCGGGAAGTTGCGGGACCGCTTCCCGGCCGGTCGGCTGCCCGGCTGGCTGAGCGAGGAGGACCTCGACGTGTACGCCGCGGAGTTCGAGCGGACCGGCATCACGGGACCGCTCAACCGCTACCGGAACATGGACCGGGACTGGGAGGACCTGGCCGACTTCGACGGCGCCCCCGTCACCCAGCCGTCCCTCTTCGTCGGCGGCGCCCTGGACGCCTCCACCACCTGGCTGACCGACGCGATCAAGGCGTACCCCACCACGCTGCCCGGCCTGGTCTCCTCGCACCTCCTCGACGACTGCGGCCACTGGATCCAGCAGGAACGGCCGGCCGAGATCAACCGGCTGCTGACCGAGTGGCTCGGGGGACTGCCGGTGGGCAGCGAGGGTTAAGCCTGCGCGGTGGGACGAACGACGATGTCCCCCACGTCGACACCGTCCGGCTGCTCGATGGCGAAGGCGATCGTGCGGGCCACCGCCTCCGGCGGGATGGCGATGTCCTTCATATCGGCGAGCCGGGCCTTCACCGCCGGATCCATGTGGTCTGCGAAGTCCGTACGGACGAAGCCCGGGGAGACGACTGTCACGCGCAGACTGTCGCCGGCCTCCTGGCGCAGCCCCTCGGAGATGGTGCGCACGGCGTTCTTCGTGCCGGCGTACACCGACTGCAGCGGCACGATGCGCAGTCCAGCGGTGGACACCGTGTTGACGAAATGCCCGAAGCCCTGCTCCCGGAAAACCGGCAGGGCCGCGGCGATCCCGTACAACACCCCTTTGAGGTTGACGTCGATCATCTCCTCCCAGTCCTCGACGCGCAGGTCGTCCAGGGGGGAGATCAAACCGACTCCGGCGTTGCTCACGAGGACGTCGAGCTTGCCGTACCGCTCGCGTGCCAGCTCGACGAGACCGGACAGGTCCGCGCGCCGCGTCACATCCGTACGAGCCCAGGCGGCTTCACCGCCGGCTCGTTCGATGCGGGCGGCCAGAGCCGCAAGACGGTCCGGTCGCCGCGCCCCGAGGACGACCTTCGCGCCGCGCTCGGCGAGCAGGACCGCGACCGCCTCTCCGATGCCACTGCTGGCACCTGTGATCGCGACGACCTTGCCTTGGATTCCGGACATAACCGAGAGTCCTTCCAGAAGGGGAACGAGAGCAGCCCACGTCTGTGACCTACAGTGAAAGTGGAGGGGCCGCCACTTGTGCCAGATTAAGTGGGCGTGCCTCCACTTAGCAAATGATGATGAGGAGAGTGCCGCTGATGGCCCGAGACGCGGAACGCCCACTGAGGGCCGACGCGCAGCGCAACCGGGACAGGATTCTGGCTGCCGCTGTGCGCGTGTTCAGCGAGGAAGGGCTGCATGCTCACTTCGAGCGCATCGCCCGGGAAGCGGGCGTGGGAACCGGCACCCTGTATCGCAACTTCCCCACCCGGGAAGCCCTGATCGAGGCGGCCTACCGGAACGAAGTCGCCCGGCTGTGCGACGCCGCCCCCGCCCTCCTGGCGACGCTGCCGCCCGACGAGGCCCTGCGTGCCTGGACGCGCCGCTTCATCGACTACGTCACCGCGAAATTCGGCATGGCCGACGCCTTGCGAGCCGTCGTCGCTTCCGGATCCGACCCCTACGTCGACAGCCACGAGATGATCCAGAGCGCCCTCTCGGCACTCATGAACGCGGGCACTGCCGCAGGCACGATCCGCTCCGACATCCGCCCGACCGACATGTTCGCCGCCCTCGCCGGGATCGCCCTCACCTCGGCGAGACCCGAACAGCGGGAGCAGGCCGAACGACTCCTCGACCTGGTCCTCGACGGACTGAAAGCCGTGCCACCGGGACCCGGAAGCTGACGGTCCGACCCGGTACGTGTCAGGCCGAGCGCTGAACGGCGGTGGCCGGGCCCCTGTTGGGATCCAGGACGACGGCGGCCACGCTGGCCGTGCGCGGTCCCACGAGGACGTCCATCAGCGGCGGGACATGTAGAGGCCGAGGGCCTTGTGCAGGAGTTTGTTGAGTGGAAAGTCCCACTCACCGAGGTATTCCACGGCCTGACCACCGGCGCCGACCTTGAACCGGAGCAGGCCCAGCAGGTGGTTGCTCTCCTCGAGGGTGTCGGTGATGCCGCGGAAGTCGTAGATGCTCGCGCCGAGCTCATGAGCATCGGACATCATCCGCCACTGCACCGCGTTGTTCGGCTGGACCTCGCGCTTTCGGCTGGTGGAGGCCCCGTAGGAGTACCAGGCGTGCTCACCGACGGTCAGCATCGTCGCCGCTGCGAGTACTTCGCCCTCGTGATGGGCGAGGTAGAGCCGCATGCGGCGGGGGTCCTCCGCCGTCAGCGCGGTCCACATGCGCTGGAAGTAGGCCGGTGGACGCGGGATGAACCCGTCGCGCTGGGCAGTCTCCACGTAGAGGTCGTGGAAGACCGGCAGATCGTCATAGCTGCCGAGCACCACCTTGACGCCTGCCTTCTCGGCCTTCTTGATGTTGCGGCGCCACTGCTGGTTGAGGCCACGCTCGATGTCCTCCAGCGAGCGGCCGGCGAACGGGACTTGGCACACATACCGCGGCTGACCGGCGGCGAAGCCGTCCTCGCCGCCGGGCTCGGTCTGCTGCCAGCCCATCCGCCGTAGCTGGTCGGCGATATCGAAGGCCCGCGGCTCCTGCGCGGTGGCCTCGGCATCACGCAGACGCCTGGCCCGCGGGTCGGCGATCGCGGCCTTGACCGCCTCGGCGTTCCACCGGCGAGCGACGACGGGCGGCCCCATCCGCACCGAGAAGGCGCCCTGGGCCTTCAGATACGTGAGCATGGGCTCCAGCCATCGCGGAAGCTCCGGTGCGTCCCAGTCGATGACCGGGCCTTCGGGCAGATAGGCGAGGTACCGCTTGAGCCTCGGCAACGGCCGGAACAGCACCAGCCCCACACCGGCGAGACGGTCGTTGCCGTCGAACCAGCCCAGACTCTCCGCCCGCCAGTCCGGCTTCACATCACCCCAGGAAGGGACCTGCATGTGACTGGCCGAGGGCATGGCCGTAATGAAGGCCAGATGTTCCTCGCGGGTGATCGCCTCGATGCGGAAGCTCATGTGCGGTGCTCCTTTGCTCGACGCGTCAGCCTACTGAGGCACTGCTGTGCATCGGCCCGACTGCTCCGGCGCGTCGGGGTGGACGCTTCTCCGCGCCGCGGTCCGCCGTTCGGCCGGCTCAGCGTTGGGGTGGCGACCAGACGTAGGGCGTGGTGGTGGTCACCGCCCGGAAGCCGAGTCGGCGCAGGATCGGGGCGCTGTCGTCGGAGGCGTCCACCTGGAGGAACCTGACGCCGCGGGCCACGGCGAGTTCGGCGCGGGCGGCGACCAGCGCGCGGTAGATCCCCCGGCCCCGCCAGGCGGACAGCGTCGAGCCGCCCCACAGGCCGGCGAATTCGGTTCCCGCCCGGAACACCAGCCAGGCTGCCGCGACCACCTCACCGTCCGCTTCGGCGACCATGACGGCGATTTCGTCCGGGGCGGCCGACACGCGGGCGATCAGGTCGTGGCCGAGCCAGCTCCAGTCCTGGCCCCAGACCGCGGATTCCATCGCGGCTATGCGGTGCATGTCGGCGTCCGCGGTGACCTGGCGGACGGCGACGCCGCCCGGCAGAGTCACCGGCGCGGACATCTCCTCGGCGAGGCCGATGAGGACCGTCTCCTGCTCTTCCGGGAGGAAGCCGGCGGCCAGCAAGCGGTCGGTGAGGTCGGCAGGTTGGTCGTGACCGCGAATTTTCCACTCGACCGCCTCGCCGCGGGCGGCGAAGTGGTCACGCTGCCGGGCGATCAGGCGGTCGAGTTCGGCGCCGCGTGCCCCGATGTCGCGCGGCGCGCTGACCAAGCCGCGGAACTGGCCGACAACGCGGAGCAGCGGACCGTCCTGCTCGTACGTCACTCCGGTGGGCGGGTGGGGAGGCGCTCCCCGCATCTGCTCGTCGTAGGCCATGAGCAAGCTGTCGATGTCTGTCACACCTGTGACGGTACGAGGCCGTGGCAACCGCTTTTCCGGACAGGGCGGAGCCGGGACCCGTCGTCGGGCGATCGGGCTTGAACATGTTCAAAAATCCTCGTAGGCTCACGGCCGTTGAACATGTTCAAAAGGGGGGGTCTGATGTCCGTACTGGTCGATCTCATCGTGATGCTCGGCATGCTGATCGTCGTTCCGGTGGGGCTGCGGCTGCTCGACGATCCGCACCTCGGTTCGGTGGGCCGGCTCTGGCCGCTCGCCGCGGCGTCCGGCGCCGCATCTCTGTGGCTGCCGCGCGGCCCCGTCGCGGCGGCCTTCGCCGCCGGGTATGCCGTGGCGACACTGCTGCTCGCGCTCCAGGCTCCGCTGCGACTGGCCAGGACCCGCTGCTCGCTCGCGCCGGCCGAGATCGCGACGCTCACGGCGCTCGTGACCCCGTCCGTCGCAGCGCTGGCCCTAATCGCCGAGCGCGGGGGCCATCAACTCCTCGGCTTCGACCTGCGGATCCTGGCGCTGACCGTGCCGCACTTCCACTTCGCGGGGTTCGCGGCGGCGTTGGTGGCGGGGCTGTGTTGCCGGGCGGCCCCGGGCCCGCTGGGGAGGCTCGCGGCGCTGAGCGTCCCGCTCGGCACGCTGCTCGTCCTGGCCGGGTACTTCGTCGACGACTGGGTGGAGTTGGCAGGGGCTCTGGTGCTGACCGCCGGAATGTGGGCCGTCTCGCTGGTGACCTGGCGCGACATCCGCAGGGCCGGCCCGGACCCGCTCACCCGCACCCTGCTGGCCACCGCCTCGGCGGTGCTGGTCGTGACCATGCTGCTGGCGCTGAGCTGGGCGCTGGGCGAGGCGGCCGGAATTCCCCACCCGACGGTGGCCTGGATGGCCGCCACGCACGGCATCGGCAACGCCCTGGGCTTCGCACTCTGTTCGGTGCTGGCCTGGCGACGCA
This sequence comes from Streptomyces sp. NPDC051322, assembly GCF_040689485.1. NCBI lineage: Bacteria > Bacillati > Actinomycetota > Actinomycetes > Kitasatosporales > Streptomycetaceae > Streptomyces > Streptomyces sp. NPDC051322. The sequence continues at coordinate 163,178 of NZ_JBFBAK010000005.1, forward strand.
TCAAGGCAACGGAGGAGACAGCCGAATGAGCACGCTCAACTACCGCGAAACCGGCGCCACCCGGCACATCCCGCTGCCGCACGGCTACCACCATCTGCACCACCGCACCCGGATAGGGCGGGGCCGGGACGTCTTCGAGGCGGCGGGTGCGGCCGTCACCACCTGGCGGATGCACCGGCGGTCCGGGGCCCGGGTGGAGGCAAGGAGCTCAGTCGTCGAGACCGGTGCGCACGTCACGGTCTCCCTCGGCCTCGGGCGATTGCGCTTCCACGCCCCGTGCGAGGTGGTCTGGACGGCGTACGGGAGAGAACGGATCGGCTTCGCGTACGGGACCCGCGCCGGCCATCCGGAGTGCGGCGAGGAGTCGTTCCTCGTCGAGCTCGCACCGGACGGAACGGTCTGGTTCAGCGTCACCGCCTTCAGCCGGCCGGGCTGTTGGTACACCCGGCTCGCGGGCCTGCTGGTCCCGGTGCTCCAGCGAGCGTATGCCCGTCACCTCGGGAACACCCTGCGGCGGATGACGGCTCACCGAGGCTGCGCGAACGAGGCGGGCGTGGTGCACGGCCGCCGTACCGTGGGCCGCATGGCTGACGACATATTCGAGCACCCGCGGCTGGCCGCGGTCTATGACCCGCTCGATTCCGACCGCGGTGACCTCGACGGATACCTCGCCATCACGGAGGAGCTCGGGGCGCGCCGAGTACTGGACATCGGCTGCGGCACCGGCGTCTTCGCGTTGCTGCTGGCCGACCGGGGCATCGAGGTCACCGCCGTCGACCCGGCCGGCGCGTCACTCCACGTGGCGCGCGCCAAGCCGGGCGGCGAGCGGGTGCGCTGGGTCCGCGGTGATGCGACGGCCCTGCCCGCGATGCGGGTGGACCTCGCCACGATGACCGGGAACGTCGCCCAGGCGATCGTCGACCCGTCGGACTGGGCCGGGACGTTGCGCGGCGCCCATGACGCCTTGCGGCCCGGCGGTTACCTGGTCTTCGAGACCCGCGACCCGGCGAGACGAGGGTGGGAGGAGTGGAACCGTGCGGAGTCGCACCGGGTTACCGAGATCCCGGGCGTCGGCGCGGTCGAGACCTGGGTGGAGCTCATGGAGGTCGACGGGCCGCTGGTGACCTTCCGTCATACCTGGGCGTTCGCTGTGGACGGACAGGTACTGACCTCCGACTCGACCCTGCGTTTCCGGGAGCGCGACGAGGTGGCGGCGGACCTCGCCGCGAGTGGGTACACCGTCGAGGAGATCCGTGGCGCGCCGGATCGGCCGGGTCGCGAGTTCGTGTTCTTCGCCCGGCGGCCCTCGCTACCGGGAACGGATCAGTAGCGGTGGTTCGGCCAGTGCGGGTCGTCCCAGCGGGCCGGACCGGTGAGGCCGAGCAGCCGTATCCGGTGCAGCGATTCCTCGGGGGCGCCGTGTGCCCGTGTCCGGGATTCGGTCCGTCAGTCGATGTCGCTGAGGAGTGCGTACGCCGTGGCGATGAACGTGTCGCGGAGGAGGCGGACCCGGCGCGTGCACACGGCCGCCACTGCCGTACGGGTGTCGGGGCGGAAGCCGATGAAGGCCTGCTGGCCGGTGGTGGCGCCCGCATGGAAGTAGAGGGGGCCCTGCGGGGTGGGGTGCTGGAACCAGGTGAGGGTGTGGGTGTGGCGATGCCCCTGCCCACGGCGCAGCAGCGGCCGGCGGACCGCGTGCAGCGCGTCGGCCAGCGAGGTGCCGGCCGGCGGGGCGCCGGACGGGTCCAGGTGTGCTTCCAGGTACGTGAGGAGGTCGCCGGGCGTCGCGCGTACGGCGCCGGCCGGCTGGAAGCCGCCCATGGCGAGCCCCGGCACGGGGGTGACGCCGTCCGGGCGGTGCCCGCAGGCGTCCGTACGGGGTGCGTCGGCGGGTGCGCCGGCCCCCGGCGTCTCCGGGTGCAGACGGGTGCCGGTCAGGCCGAGCGGGCCCAGCACATGGTGGCCGAGCAGCTCCTCCCAAGGGGTTCCGGTGGCGGCGGCGAGGGCGTGGCCGAGTACCGAGGCGCCGAAGTTGGAGTAGTGCCAGCGGGTGCCCGGGCGGTGGCGCGGGCGGTGACGGAGGAACGCGGCGACCACCCGTTCGGCGGGGTAACCCCGGTACGGGTCGGTGGACCAGCGGCGGACCGCCTGCGGGTAGAAGTCGGCGGGCAGCGAGGGCAGCCCGGCGGTGTGCGTGATCAGGTGCCGCAGCGTCGCCGTGTTCCGGTCCCGGTCGCGGTCGCGGTTCCGGCTCCGTTCCCGGGGCGCGGTGGCCGGGTGCCCGGCTGCCAGCTGGTCGGCCGCGATGTCGTCGTAGGACAGGCGGCCGGTCCGGACCAGCTCGGCCAGCAGGAGGCCGGCGAAGGTCTTCGACGCCGAGCCGATCTCGTATCGCTGCTGGTCCCGGGGGACGAGCGGGGGAGGAGCGGCGCCGCCGCAGTGGACGGTGCGGTGGCCCCGGCGGCTGACCGCGATGACGATGCCGGGCGCGTCGACGGCCTGCGCAGCGGCGGCCAGGCGGCCCGCCATGCCGGTCCGGGCGCGACCCGCCGTCGCTGTCACCGTCATGACGCGGTCGCGGACGGCGTGGCCAGATCCGTCATGGCGCGGGAGACCGCCAGCGCGGAGGCGAACGCGGCCACCAGGGTCGGGTGGTAGACGATGTCGAAGACCGACTCGGGGTCTCCCTCGGGCATCGCTCCGATGGCGGGCATCGCACCGTCGGGCTGTTGGGCGGCGGCGAAGCCCTGCCAGGCCGTCGCGTCCAGGGTCGGCTCGGGCAGGCAGGCATCGACAACCAGCAACTCGCCCAGCAGGTCCCATCGTTCGAGGTCGAGCCAGTCGTCCAGCCAGACCGGCAGCCAGGTCGCCAGATAGTCCGCAACGGCCGGCGGCAGACCGGACGGGTTCTCGCCCCAGTCGGTCAGGTGGAAGACCGTGTGCGTGATGTCGTAGCCGATGTGGCCCTCCACGGTCCACGGCTCCGGGCTGCGGGCGAGCCAGGTGCGGTCGAACGCCTCGTCCTGCGGAAGGCTGGGTCGCAGACCGTACCGCCGCTCCATGGCGGAGATCCCGAGCCGGCGGTTCGGCATCACCTCCAGCGCCGCCCAACTGCCGAGACGGTGGTTGAGGTGGGCGGCGGTCTCGATGCCGGGGCTGCTGTAGCCGAGTTCCTTGAAAGGTACGTAGACCTCCCAGGGCACCGGCGACAGCGGTTCGTGGCGCTGGCCTTCGACGAGCCTGGCGCCGGAGTCCAACAGTTGGTGCCAGGCGTGGTCCAGCAACTTCCGTGCCGTCGCGGCCTGTTGTGACCCCGCGACGCCCTCGCGGAAGATGACCTTCGTGATCAGGGCCAGCTCCCCGAGCGGCTTGAAGCGCTCCAGCATCCCGACGCCGGGTTCGGGGTGCTCCTCCAGCCGAAAACCGTCCCGGTGGCTGTACAGCCAGTCCAGGGCGCGCGATCCGACACCGTGGATCTGCTGGATGCCGGTCATACGGCGCCTCCGTCCCGACGGCCGGCCATGTCGAAGGCCGGGGACCGGTCGGGGTGTTGGTTGCGGTTGTCGGGGTCTTGGTTACGGGCAGTGGAGTCCATGCGGGCAAGCGTGAGGGCGGCGGCGAAGGCCGTCACCAGCGTCGAGTGGTAGCAGTTCAGGAATGTGCGGGGCGCTTCACCGGCCCGCCCGTCCCGTCCTTCGCCGGCCTGCGGCGGCGGCCCGGTCTCCGGCACCGCCCCCGCCGAGTCCTGCACCGCCGCGATGACCGGCCACCAGGTCTCCACCAGTGCCGCCGGCGGAGGCGCGGGCAGACAGGCGCCGACGGCCAGCAGCTCGCAGCCCAGGTCCCACTGCCCGCCCTCGAAGCAGCCGTCGATCCAGGCCGGCAGCCAGCTGCCGAGGTAACCGGCGACGTCGTGCGGCATGCGGTGGGGTGCGGTGCCCCAGTCGGTGACGTGGAACGCCGCATGCGTGAGGGCGTATCCCGACGCCCGCTCGAACGTCCAGGGCTCGGGCAGCCCGCCGAGCCAGGTGCGGCGCAGCGCCGGTTCCATGTCGGTGTGCAGCGGAAGCCCGATGCGTCGCTCGGAGTTGAGCAGCCCCAGCCTGCGGTTGGCATGCTGCTCGGTGAACGCCCAGCCGCGGGTGGCGGCGATGGTGCCGGCGAGGCGCTCGAAACCCTGGTGCCGCAGGCCGTCCCCGGCGAAGGCCGCGTAGATCTCGAACGGGTACGTGGCGAACGGCTCGGCGCGCAACAGGTCCAGCAGCAGTTCACCCGCACCGGTCTGCTCCCAGGCGAACCGTACGAGCGAGGCGGCGACGGTGTGCAGCCGGTCGCCGGGACCGGTGCGACGGCGGACCGTGGTGCACAGCTGCGCCAGCTCGCCGAGTGGTTTCAGGGTGTGGTTGACGTCCGTATACGGCTCGAGGACGTCAGCGGGGAGCACGAAGCCGGAACGGTTGTCGCACACCCAGGTCAGGGCGGCGCCCGCCACATCGTGCACCAGATCGCGCTGCGCCACCGGATCGCCCTGCGCCGCCCCGGCCCCCGACACCGTTCCCGGGGCTTCGCCCGCCGTCACCGCAGCGATCCCGACCGGATCAGCCTGGCCGCACGCAGATGCAGGGTCACCCGGGCGTCCTGACCGCCCATCAGCTGGACGAAGTCCAGGCCGGCGTCCAGACCGAGGGTGTCCGGCACTCCGTCGAGCGTGGCCAGCCACCGGCCGGCCCCGGCCGCCTGCAGCCAGTCGCGGCGCCGTACGGCGCGGACGAAACCGCGCGCCACATCGACCGGCCTGCGGTTCGCCGCCCGGTTGACCGCCGAGGCGGCGGCGGGCACGGCGAGCGGCGCCAGTACCGAGAGCTGATGGGTGAGCGCCTGCCAGGGGGCCTGTTCCAGCCACCCGGACTCGGGCTCCGCTCCGGTAGCGCTGAACTGCCCCGCCTGCCGGAGGCCTTCCGCCGTTTCCGCCGCTTCCGCACGGGCCAGTTGCCGCAGCGTCGACTCCATGGCCCAGTGGCTCCAGGCGGACGCCGCGGGGGCGCCGGTACGGGGCGGGAATTCGATGACCGCACGCTGCAGTACGGCCACATCACCGGGGTGCGGGTCCCGCCCGTACAGAATGCTCGGCAGCAGCAGGTCCGCTCCGATCACCCTGACGGCGGCGATTCCCGTTCTGTCGTCCTCCCCGATTCCGGCGGCGCCGCACACGGCGGAGAGGTGGTCTTCGCTCTGCAGAGCGAAGACCACCTCGGATGCCAGGTCGTGCACCGCGCCCGCAATGCGGGAGGAAGCGCTTGACTGGTCCATCCGCGTTACTGCTTACGACTTCTTGGGGCGCGGAGTCGGCGGCGAGAGCAGAAGCGACGTGCTCCCGGAGAGAAGCGCGAGCTCAGCGCACTCACGGGAGTCCCGGAAGGTGCCTTCGATCTCACACGGGTTGAGTGCCGCCTCGACATCCGTGTCGAGGCTGGTGTCCGTCAGCGGTTCAGTGGAGTACATGAGCCGTCCCATTCTGTCGGGGTGGGTTCCCTTCCGTCTCAGCTAAACCCAAGGACGGGAACCGCGCAAAAGGAAGAAATCCGGCTCTTGACCCTTCAATTGAATCGTCATTCACGGCCGGCGCGGTCTCGCCGTCCGTGCGCCCGAACAAAGCCCGCTGCGCGGGCGGCGGCGCATCGTGGAGGGGCAGCCCGGCTGACCCGGGCCGCCGAGCCGTGCAGACGTTCGGCGGGGCGCTCGAGATCCGCCCGATCCTCGAGTCCGCCTGAGCGGCGCGGGACGAGCCGAGCCGGGACGTCCGCGCGACGGCGGCGCGATCACGTACTGCGGGCCGCGCGAGTGGCAGGCCGCTTCATGCGGCCGCTCGTACGGCGCCGCACGACGGTCACGTTGACGGCCAGGGTCGCGGCGCAGGCCAGGCCCATGCCCAGCACGGCTCCGCCCAGGCCCAGTACCGGCGGGCTGAATCCCAGGGCCAGTACGACGAGCGCGCCGCCCGCCACCAGCAGACCGTGTCCCACGGCGCCGGTGCCGGTCATCCGGTGCAGTACGCCCAACAGCAGCAGCACGATCGCCACCGGAACGGCCACCGCCAGGCCGGCGGCCTGGCCGGACAGGTGCGCGTGGTGTTCGGTGGCGTCCAGGGCCGCCTCCAGGCCGGCGCCGAGCGCGGCCAGCGCGCCGAAGACGACGTAGTGGCCGTACCCCCACGTCAGGGCGGTGCGCAGGCTGGTCAGGCCGGCTTCGCTGCCGGTGAAATAGATCCACCACAGGGTGAAGACCAGCAGCAGGCCGCCCAGGGCGATCAGCAGGATGGTGGCGGACAGACCGTGGTCGGTCACGGCCGACTGGACGGCCGAGAGGGTGGCGAGGATGATCTCGCCGAGCACGATGATCGTGAACAGCCCGTAGCGTTCGGCGATATGGCCGGGATGCCAACTGGTGGCGTTGCCGCGGTATTCGGCCCAGGCCGGCACGGCGAGCTCCACCGCCACCATGACCACGAAGGTGACCGGTGCCCACACGCCCGTGGCCCAGAGCCGGGCGACCCACCCGGCCTGCGCCACGGCGATGCCCACGGCGTACCGTAGCGCGGCCCTGCGGCCCTCGGGGTGCTCGACGGACGCGCGGAGCCATTGAGTGATCATCGCGAGCCGCATGATGACGTAACCGACCACCACGAGGGCGAAGTCGCCGTCGAACGCGGCGGGCACCCCGGCAGCCAGGACGAGGACGCCGCCCATCTGCAGCAGCGTCAGCAGCCGGTAGGGCACGTCGTCGGTGTCGTAGGCGGAGGCGAACCACGTGAAGTTCATCCACGCCCACCAGATCGCGAAGAACACCGAGGCGTACCCCAGCAGCCCGGAGGCGAGGTGGCCCTCGGCCAGGGCGTGGTGGAACTGAGCCGCCGCCTGCGAGACCGCGACCACGAACGTCAGGTCGAACAGCAACTCCAACGGCGTCGACGCCCGGTGCTCCTCGCCGGGGTCCCGCCCCCGCATCACCCGCCTCAGCGGTCCGGTCCGTTCCGGGGTGTTGCTACCGCTCATCGCGCCTCTCCTGGCAACGGTCCGATCTGCTGTGCGCACATTCTCGCCGCCCGCGCGGCCGGGGCGGCACAAGGGTGCGGGGCGGGCAGGCCGCCCCGATATCCTGCACGGCGTGATCAACTCACCTGCGAGTACTGATGATGCCGACGTCGCGATAGCCGCGGCGCAGGCCGGCGCGGACGTGGTGCGCGACATGTACGGACAGCGGCTGGCCCGCATCGACAAGGGCGCCGGGGACTTCGCCACCGCCGCCGATGTGGCGGCCGAGAAGGCGATCCTCGACGTCATCCGTGCTGCTCGGCCGGGTGATGCGGTGCTCGGCGAGGAGGGCGGGCAGCAGGGTGCGGCCGACTCGGGGCGCCAGTGGTTGGTGGATCCGCTGTGCGGCACGCTGAACTACGCCGTCGGCAACATGCTGGTGGCCGTCAACGTGGCACTGCGCGGCGGGGCGGCGGCGGTGGCCGACCCGTTCAGCGGTGAGATCTTCTTCACCGACGGCGAGAGCGCCCGGGTGCGGCAGAACGGGGTCGACACCCGGCCGGCACCCACCCCCGAGACCCGGTTGGTGGACGTCAACCTGGACCCGCCGTTCCCGGGCGCGCCCGGGTTCCGGGCCGTGGACCTGCTGGCCCACCCCGGGTTCACCGAGCGGTTCCGACCGCGGGTGGTCTCCACGACGCTGGCGTTGACCTGGGTCGCGGCCGGCAAACGCGCCGCGTACGTCACCGATGGCGGTGACCTGTCCGGGAGCGTGCACTTCGCTGCCGGCATCGCGCTGTGCCGGGCGGCGGGCTGCGTGGTGACCGGCATCGACGGCGCCCCGATCGGGCCGGCCGGCCGCGGGCTCGTCGCGGCCGCCGACGCGGAGACCCACGGGCTGCTCATGTCGGTGATCCGCAGCGGACGTTAGCACCGGGTTCCCGACTCAGCCGCCGATGAGCGAGGTTGCCGCCGCTCGAAGGGGAGAGCGGCCCATCAGCCGAGGACGAGCGGGAGTCGCGCGGCCAACGCACCCAGTTCGGCCTTCTCCGCTTCTGCCGGTCCGCGCCGTCCGGTGCCGATCAGCAGCGCGTCCTTGTCGGAGAACGACGAGGGGAACGCCGCACCGGCGATCTCCTCCAGCAGTTCGCGTGACCGGGCGAGCCCCTCGGCGGGCGGTTCCCCCGCATCCGGGAGGTGTGCGGTCAGGTCGAGGTGGTGCAGCGTCCACTCCAGGACGTACGCGGAGAGATAGTCGCCCGCGGTGAGCACCTCATCGCGGGTACTGACCCGGCCCGCCGGGTCCGCGAGTTCGGCGGCGCGACCGGCCGCCGCACCGACGTCGTCGAGGTGGTACCTGAGTAGCCGCGGCTCTTCGTACGCGGCGGCCAGGCGGACGGTCAACGCGTCGAGCGGGTCGTCGCCGGTCGGGGGATCGACGATGTCCCAGTAGGTCACCGCGTTCCGCGTCGGCTTGTCCTCGGCCGGGGTGACGAGGGTGATCAAGACGTCCTGAGCATCGGTGATCAGGTGGCACACCAGGTCCCGCACGAGCCAGCCGGTGCAGCCGGACGGCTGTGCGAAGTCCCTGTCCGGGAGATCGGCGATCACCGTGCGCAACGCTGTCCAACAGCGCGAGAAGAGATCCACGGCCGCAAGCTAGCAACGGCCGGCCTCCGCTGCGACCGATTTCGCCCGCCCCACGACGGTGGAGCTCACCCCGCGATTGACCTCAACCGCGCCTGAGGTTGCACGCTGAGCGCACGACGAGTCCGAATGGAACTGTGATGACCTCCCCTCAGCCGCTGCCCGACGTAAGCCGGCCCGACGCAGGTACCACGCGAAGGAGGCCGGGAACTGGGCACACGCCGTCGCCGAGAGGCTGCGGGACGAGTCGCCCGCAGGCATCAGCGCGGCGCACCTGCTGGTGAGCAAGGACGGGAAGCACGCTCTCCTCTACGCCCTGAGCACCTCGCGCCACAGCTCAGCGAACCTGCCCGCTGCCGCCCGAGGCGGAGTACGCGTGCACGCCCCTCAGTACTACCGGCTGCTCGGGAGCGTGACGGGCGGGCCCGCACGGCACCCGGGACGCCCCCCAGTATGAGACGCACGTCACATGGGAGGCGTGTCATATCTCGCCGAGCTGTCCCGTCAAAGGTGTGTAACCAACACCAACAGCACCAGCGACGACAGAGGAGCTCACCATGGAAGCCCGCTTGAACCTTTTCGGCAGCCAGACCGCGGCCAAGTTCGGCAAGCACCTCGTCTCGGCGGGCAAAGTGCTGGCCGACTCGACGCTGCCGTTCGCGACACAGGAACTGGTGAAGCTCCGCGCCAGCCAGATCAACGGCTGCGCCGGCTGCATCGACATGCACACCAAGGACGCCGCGCACGCCGGGGAGACCGCAGTACGCCTCAACCTGGTCGCGGCCTGGCGGGAGGCCACGGTCTTCACCGACGCCGAGCGCGCCGCCCTGGAGCTGGCGGAGCAGGGCACCCGCCTGGCCGACGCGGCCGGCGGGGTCCCGGAGGAGGTCTGGGCGAATGCCGCCAAGCACTACGACGAGGACCAACTCGCCGCCCTGGTATGCACGATCGCCCTCATCAACTCCTTCAACCGGCTGAACGTCATCGTCCAGCAGCCGGCCGGGGACTACCAGCCGGGCCAGTTCGGCTGACGGAGCACCGCTCGGCCGGGGCGTGCGGCAGGGTTCCAGGGTCTCAGGTCGGCCCGGCGGGTCATCGCCGGGCTCGGGCGGGGTGGTGAAGCGGGCCGCCGCTTCACCACCCCACCCCGGTTCGGCCGCGATCAGCGGTCAGCGGTCAGGGATCAGTCCAGCATCTTCTCGACGAGGTCGGCGGCTCGCATGCTGCCGCCCTCGGCTCGCACGTCGGCACGGAGCCGCGCCGAGCGGCGGGCGACCTCCGGGTCGGCGACGAGGTCGATCAGGGCCGTCCGCAGGGTGTCGGCGGTGGCTTCCGCTGTGTCGATACGGCGGGCCACGCCCAGATCCACCAACTGGTCGGCATTCATGAACTGGTCGGCGGCCTGCGGTACGACGATCATCGGGACGCCGGTGAACAGCCCTTCGCCGCTACCGCCCATTCCGGCGTGGGTGACGAAGGCGTCGGCCTGTTCCAGAATCGCCAGTTGAGGCACCCAGGAACGCACTTCCACGTTGGGCGGGATGGTGCCGAGCTCCCGCGGGTCGGTGTCCCTGCCGATCTGGAGTACGACGTGCCAGCCGGGCAGGTTTCCGTAGGCCGCCAGGCACTGGCGGTAGAACTCCGGCCGGCGTGTGTACGCCGAGCCCAGCGAGACCAGCAGCACCTTCTCCGCATCGGCCGGACGCGTCCAGCCACCCTCCTCCGCCCGCGCGCCGAGACAGGGGCCGACGAATGTCACGGTGTCGGTGTCGACCTGGTCGGCGTGCGGTTGCATCGCTCGGGGGATCAGGGCCAGCGCCTGTGCGGGTCGGTCGGCGAAGGCGTCCATGTCGGTGGTGGACGCCCCGCAGTCGGCGAGCCACTGCGCGAACCGCGCCCGGTAGGCGTCGGCGCCCGGCAGTTGCCACAGGTGTGCTGCGACGTCCTGACCGTAGCCCTCCCAGCCCACGAACGTCGGCGACAGCAGCATGAGGGGCCGGTGCTGCGTCTCGGCGAGAGCTCGCCCCGCGTAGGCGCCGATGTCGTACAGGTAGAGATCCGCCGGATCGTCGTCGTACACGGCGTGCAACTGGGGGAGCACCTGGACGGCGTCGTCCAGGAACAGGCTCATCGCGGCGATGGCGTCGTCGGGCCAGTTGTTGTCGGCGACCGGGAGCACCGAGGTGCACGGGACGAATTCGGCGCCGGCGTCGGTGATCAGGTCGGCCACCGCCGGGTCGTTGGCGTAGCTCACCCGATGGCCGCGGGCCACCAGCTCGCGGATGATCTCAAGGCTGGGCAGGACGTGGCTGACGATCGGGATGCCGACCATCGCGATGTGGGAACGGCGACGGGTCATGGAGGATCACTCGTTTCAGGTCTACGGCGAAAAGGGCATGACAGACCGGTGCGCGTGGGAGCGCACATGGGTATGCGGACGGACGCGGGGCGTTGCCCCGTCCGTGTCAGCCGTAGATCTGGTAGAGGTGCATGCCCACGACCCTATCCCGGCTCCGTGGTCCCGCGCACCGCGATTACGACGGCGGCCTCCGGTAAGCGACCCTGTAGGCATGGAGTTCCTCTGCTACCACCGCGACCGGCCCGGCTCCGTAGCGCTGCGCGACGAGCTGTCGGAGAAGCATTGGTCCTACATGGACCAGTATGCGAAGGAGATGATCGCCCGGGGCCCGACCTTCGCCGATAGCGGCGATACGCCCACCGGCAGCCTGCACATCGTCGACCTGCCGGATACCGCCGCTGCCCGGGCCTTCGCCTTCGACGAGCCCAACTACCAGGCCGGCGTGTACCGGGACGTCCTGCTGCGCCGGTGGCGCAACGTGCTGGGGCGCACCATGTGGGACTTTCCCGGTGGCCGCAGTGGCGGAAACCGGTACCTGGTGCTCGGTCTCGGCGCAGGGCGGACCGCCGACCTCGCCGTGCCGTCCTGCCGGGACGACCTGATCGCGTACGGGCCGCTGCTGTCCGACGACGGCACCAGCTGGCTCGGTACCGCGGTGCTGGTCCGGGCGCCGGACCCGGACGCGGCACGCGCCGTCCTGACCCCGGACCGGTACGCCGACATCGATGTCCACGACTGGCAGTTCGGCGGGCGGCCGCAATGAGGACCAACAGCTGGCGCCACAAAGGTTGTTGACGCCGCGACATATGCTCGGGCCATGACCGAACGGGAGAACACGCGAGGACATCGCGAGGGCATGCTGACGGGCCGAGTCGCGATGATCAGCGGGGCGTCCAGCGGGATCGGCGCGGCCGCCGCCAGGCTCTTCGCGCAGGAGGGCGCGGCGGTCGTCATCATGGCGCGCCGTGCCGACCGGCTCAAGACGCTGGCGGAGGAGGTCACCGCCGCGGGTGGCCGCGCACTGGCCGTCCCCGGCGACGTCACCGACTCCGGTGACGTCCGGCGCACGGTCGAGGCGGCCGTGGATCGGTTCGGGGGCCTCGACTGTGCCTTCAACAACGCGGGATACGCCACCATCGAAACCGCCCTGCACGAGACGGACGACGAGGTGTACGACCGCACGATGGACATCAACGTGCGGGGGGTGTGGAACTGCATGAAGAACCAGCTGCCGGTGATGCTGGCCTCGCGTACCGGCGGGTCCATCGTCAACACCAGGAGTACGGCGGGTCGTTACGCCACCGGGGCCTCCGTGCCGTACGTCGCGGCCAAGCACGCGGTCCTCGGCATCACCCGGGCGGCCGCGGCCGAGTACGGGGAACAGGGCATCCGTATCAACGCGCTCGTCGTCGGCACCACCCGCAGCGAGATGATCGACCGGGCGGTACTCCAGGTACCGGCGCTGGAGCAGGCGTTCATCGCTCCGCAGATCCAGAAGCGGATGGCCGCGCCGCACGAGATCGCGGAGGCCGCGGTCTGGCTGTGCAGCGACCGCGCCTCCTTCGTCACGGGCACCGCGATGCCCGTCGACGGCGGGATCTCGGCCCAGGCGAAGGCGGGTTGACGGCGGGGGCGCACTGCCCGTGACCGACGGGAGCCCCTGGCCGGCGGGACGCCGGCCAGGGGCCCGTTGACGTGACCGGCCGACGTCAGCCGTCGTTCTCCGAGGACGGAATGTAGGCGCCAGGCACGTCATCCGGCGCGAAGATCTTGCTCTCGCCGGGGTAGGGCGTCTTGAAGTTGTGCGTCTCGTACCACGTGAAGCGGTTCATCTGCTCGGGGTTCGCGTAGTCCGGCACGGCACCGGGCCCGGTCAGCTTCTGGTGCGACTTCCACGTCTTCCACTTCGCCGCGACGGCCTGCTCGGACGTCGGCACCGTGGTGGTCGTCGGCGCGGGCGCCGCCTTGGCGTCCTGCGCGGCCGGGACGTCCGCGCCGCAGGAGGGCTGGGTGCTGCCGCTCAGGCCGAGGGTCAGCGAGGTCCGGTTGGGCAGCGCGGTGAACGGCGTGTAGTCCGGGGTCCGGGTGAACGCCCCGGTCATCGGGCTGGCCGCACTGTCCTTCTGGTTCATCGGCTTGATCCCGAGGATCTGCTCGATGGTGCGGACCATCGTGATCTGCGAGTAGTAGTGGTCGTCCACGACGCCGTGCTGGGCGTAGGGGCTGATGATCTGGATCGGGGCACGGTGGCCGTCGACGTGGTCGAGGCCGGCCTGGGAGTCGTCCTCGGCGATGAAGATCGCTGAGTCCTTCCAGTACTTGCTGTGTGTGATCTCGTCAACCATCCGGCCGACCGCGAGGTCGTTGTCCGCGACCTGCGAGGCCGCGTTCACCGGACCACCGGTGTGGTCGTTGGACAGCCAGAACATGTTCAGGTTCGCAGGACCGTTCTTCTCGAAGTCCTTCTTCCAGATCTGCTCCTTGTAGATGTCCGGAACGCTGGTGTCGAACATCGGGAAGCCGGGCACCGACACGTCGTTGAGCGACGGGATGGCCGAACCTGTCTTAATGGGATATGCGGTGTTCTGCCCGGTTGCCTGCATGTTCTTGCTGTCGCAGTACAGGTTCTGCCAGGACGCGCCGGACGGCTTGCTCTCGATCGACTGGAACTCGCCGTAATCCTTGACGGACTTGCCCGCCGCCTGCGCACCGGACCAGATGAAGCCGGACTTCTGGTGGCCGAGCGCGTCGTTCTCGGTGTCGTAGCTGCGCAGGTACTGACCGGCCGAGGACTCGGTGTACTCCGGGTTGTCGGCCTGCATCAGCCAGTTGTGGCCCTCGGCGGAGTTCGTGCCGATGTCGTAGGTGTTGTCGTACAGCCCGAACTGCGAAGCCAGTGCGTGCTGGTTCGGCGTCACGTTCTCGCCGAACTGCGTCAGCGACGGGTCGCCGTTGCCTTGCGGCATGTCCCCGAGGACCTGGTCGTAGGTCCGGTTCTCCTTGACGATCAGGAAGACGTGCTTGATCGTCGAGGGGTCGCCGATCCGTGCCGGGACCGGCACCGGCTTCTTGTGTCCGTGGTTCATGGCGAGCTTGACCGAGCCGTTGGTCCAGCCGTTCTGCTGGAAGACCTTGCGGGTCTCGGACTTGATGACCTTGTCGCTCGGCAGCGTGAAGTGCTGCACGCTCGACGTCGTGTCGTGGGTGCCGTGCCCGGCGCTGGTGGTGGGGCGGAGGGCGTCGACACCACGGGTGTTGGAGACCACGACCTGGTTGCCGACGGTGGCGATCTCCGAGGGGAAGTAGTCCGTCGGCAGCAGGCCGACATAGCTGACCGGCTCCTGCGGGGAGGTGTACCGGTAGACGGCGACCGCGTCGGCGCGGCCGAGGGTCACCAGCAGGCGACCGTCGTCGGTGAGGGTGACCGCGTCGGGCTCGTAGCCCACCGACGCCTCCGGCCACGGCCGGGTGGCGATGGTCTGGACGACCTTGTCCTCAGCCGTGTCGATGACCGACACGTCGTTGGTGGCGGTGTTGGTGACGAACACCGCCCCCTTCTTGGCGTACACGGCGGTCGGGTGCAGACCGACGTTGATGCTCGCGGGAGTGGCAGCCGGGTTCGCCAGGTCGATGATGCTGACCGTACCGGTGGTGGTGGCACCGGTCTTCGGGTCGGCCGGCACCTGGGTGTCGTAGGAGTTGATCGTGGTGTCGCCGGCCTTCGCCGGACGTCCGCCCTCGTTGCTGACGTAGAGCTTGTTGCCCACCTGGACCATGCCGCGCGGGGCGTTGCCCACGGCCCAGCTCTGCTGGATGGCGCCGGTCGCCGCGTCGAGGGCGACCACCCGGTTCTGGCCGTTGACGGCGACGTACACGGTGGAGCCGTCGGCCGAGAACACCGGCTCGCCCACCAGCGCGTGCTTGGCCCCGTCAGCCGGGATCGTGACGTTCACCGGGTCGGCGAGGGTGCCGTCCGCGTTCACCGTGAACTTGGTGAAGCCGTCGGTCCGGCCCAGCCACAGCTGCTTGCCGTCGGGCGAGTACGTGGGGCCCTCCTGGCCCACATCGTTGCCGCTGATGCGCAGGTCGGCCGATGCGGACTTGCCGACAACCTGCTGAACCTTCCAGCTCTTCAGGTCGATGACGTCCATCGCGACCCCGCCGTCGGTGACCGAGGCCGCGAGGTGGGTGCCGTCCGGGCTGACCGACGACGACATGATCTTGCCGTTGTTGACGACCATGTGGTCGCCGTACGGGGCGATGCGCTGGTCGCTGGAGATGACCTGGCCCTTGGCGGTGGACTGGCCGACCTTCTGGAAGCCGAAGGTGTCCGTCTCGGCGAAAGCGGTGCCGGCGGCGGTGACGGCGAGGGCGGTGATTCCCGCCGTCACCAGAGGTATCCGGCCGATGCGCTGGGGGAGAAGGCCGGACGCGCCCTTCTCGGCACGTCTGCGGCGTGCTACCTGCATGGAGCTATCCCTTCGGGGAGGTGGACAGCAGTTCGACGTTCCCGTCGAACTGCCAGAGCGGGTTCGGTGCGTCCCCGGTCGGGGTCCGTACCAGGAAGTAGCCGTTCACTTCCTTCGGCCCGTCACCGTCGGCGACGAACCGCCCGTCAGAGGTGAGGTCGAGTTGGTAGATGGCCGTCCCCGTGACATCGACGCCGGGGAGATGCCAGGTCACGACGCAGTGCCAGTCGTTGCCCGGCCCCTTGGCGCCGTCCGAGACGTCGCCCTTGGTGCAAGCCGCCGTGGCCTTCAGCTGCGCCTCGGTGACGGCGGGGCGGTTGAGCTGCTCGGTCTGCAGGCGATAGAGGTGGGCGAATGCCGTGGCGACCGAGCGCTGCACCTTCTGCTGCTCGATCCCCGAGCCGGTGGCCGTGGTCGTCGCGGCGACGACCCCGACCGTCACGGCGACCAGCCCGACGAGCGGCAGGAGTCCGGTGGTGATCGCGCGGCGCCCGGAGCCCTCGTCGGTCGGGTTGGTGAAGTCGCGCCGCACGAAGAGCAGGTACGCCAGCCCGGTCGCCGTCACCGCCCACACCAGGCTGACCGCGATGCCGATCAGGAGTGGGCCGAGTTGTACCGGGCCGGTGAACAGACCGTTCCAGGCGATCAGGGCGTAGCCGGGCAGGGCGAGGCGTACGGCGACGGGCAGCGGCAGCATCTGGGCGAGCTGCATGACGAGCGCGACGAGCGCGGGCAGCAGCAGTCCCATCGGGGACCGCCCCAGCACGACGGACCCGAGCAGCCCGATCGCGGCGAGGGCCAGGGTCGGGGCGAGGACGCAGACCCAGGCGAGCAGGACCCTGACTTCGGCGTCCCCCGGCGTCAGCAGGTGCCCGTCGAGGCCGACCAGCGGCTGGTTGCCGACTGCCGCCAGCCCACCGATCGCGCCGGAACAGGCCAGCCCGGCCACGAGCAGCAGGATGACGGTGACGCTGGCCAGTGCCTTCGCCGCGAAGATCCGTCGAGGCGACCGGACCGCCACGAGCAGGTGGCGCCAGGTGCCGAGTCGGTCCTCGGAGGCGAACACGTCCCCGGCGACCACCGAGGTCAGCAGCGGAAGCGCCCAGGTGCCCGCGAAGCCGAGCACCACCAGCGGCCCGGCCCACCCGGTGGCGTGCATCCAGCGGCCGAAGAGGGTGTCGGAGGGGAGCGAACTCTGCCGGCTCACCGCGGCGACGAAGAGCGCCGGCGCGATCCAGCACGCGAGGACCAGCAAGCGGATCCGCCACTGCGAGACCAGCTTGACCAGCTCGAAGCGGTAGGCGCGCGGCACCGGTACCCGGCGGTCGCCGGCGACCCGGTCGCCTCCGGCGGCCGGGCGGGACGGCATCGGCGCGGCGGACGGGGGTGCGGGGACGGGTGCGGGCGTGGGCGTCGGCGCGGTCACCGGGAGGCCTCCTGCTGCTCGGTGAGGGCGAGGAACGCGGCCTCCAGCGGCGACACCACCGGCGCCAACTCGCGCAGGGCGATGCCCGCGTGCACGAGCCGCACCACCAGTTCGTCGAGGGCGGGCACCGGCGCGTGCACGACGAGCACCTCGTCGCCCCCGGCGACCCGGACCCCGGCCGTGCCCACGGCGAGCCGGCGGGCGGCCGGGGGATCGGACGTGAGCAGCCGGTAGTCGAGTTCACGGTCCTCGGCGGCCAACTTGCCCAGCGGGCCGGAGAACACGACCCGCCCGGTGGCAAGGATGGTGACCTCGGAGCACAGCGCCTCGAGGTCGTCCATGCGGTGGCTCGACAGCACGACGCTGGTTCCCTCCGTCGCGAGCCGGGTGAGGACACCGTGTATGTGTTTCTTGCCGGCCGGGTCGAGGCCGTTGGACGGCTCGTCGAGCACCAGCAGCCGGGGCTTGGTGAGCAGCGCGGCGGCGAGTCCGAGCCGCTGACGCATGCCCAGGGAGAAGCCGCGGGCCCGGTCGTCGGCGACATCGGTGAGTCCGACCTCGTCGAGCACCTCGTCGATCTCCGCGGTCCGCTCGTCGTGGCCGCGGAGGGCGGCCAGCGCGGCGAGGTTCTGCCTGGCGGTGAGCGACGGGTAGAGACCGGGCCCGTCCACGAAGCCGGCGACACCGTCGGGAACGGCGAGCGCCCGCCCGACCGGCGTACCCAGGATCTCCAGGTCTCCGCTGTCGGCGACGGCGAGTCCCAGCAGGAGGCCGAGCAGCGTCGTCTTGCCGGCGCCGTTCGGTCCGACCAGGCCGTGGATCTGCCCCTGCGTCACGTCCAGATCGATGCCGTCGAGCGCGATGACGTCGCCGAAACACTTGGTGATTCCGCGAGCCCGGATTGCGTGGAGTGCGTCCATGGGTCCCTCCCTTCGAACCTCCACGGACCTTAGGGACGGCATCCAACGCGGACAGGGACAGCGGCTTGACGTTCAGGGAACGGAAAACGACCGGCATCCGCCGTGCCGACGCCCGACCTGACGGGCCGTCCGGCCGGGCGTCGCAAAGATCGGCGGTTCGGCAGATCGGCGGATCGGCGCATCGGCAGATCGGTCGGCCAGGAGCTACGCAGGCTCGGAGGTGTCCCTGACCGGGGTGCCCTCGACGAGGGAGCCCGGGGCGGCACGGTCCGGGGTGGCCGGGCTGTGCGCGTGGCGGGGCGGCGCCGGGGACTCGTCGCCCTCGGCGCCCGCACCGGCAGCGGGGATGCGCAGGACGAGCAGAGCGACGTCGTCGCCGCTCGGCTTGATGCGGGCGAGGAGTTCGTCCAGGAACTCCTCGACGTCGCGGCGGGCCAGCGCGGCGGCATGGCGCCGCAGGTTGGCCAGCCCGGTCTCGATGGGATAGGCGCGGCTTTCGACCAGACCGTCGGTGTAGAAGAGCAGGGTGGACTGCGGCGGGAGGTCTTCGCGGGTGTCGGGCCAGGTCAGGCCCAGGTGCAGCGTCGAGCTGATCCCGAGCAGCGGCCCGTGGCCGCCCTCCAGGAAGCGGGCGTGTCCGTCGGAGGTGACGAGCAGCGGCGGCGGATGGCCGGCGTTGACCCAGTGCAGTTGCCAGGGCCCCCCTTCGGGTCCTTCGATGCGGGCGAAGACGGCGGTGGCCATGGGGGCGTCGCTGGTGTTGGTCATCGCCTCGTCCAGCCGCCGCATGATCACGCTGGGGGGCTCCTGGTGGTCCCAGGCCAGGGCACGCAGCATGTTGCGGACCTCGGCCATGTGGGCGGCGGCCTGCAGGTCATGCCCCACCACGTCTCCGATGACCATGGTCATGACGCCGTCGGCCAGCAGGAAGGCGTCGTACCAGTCGCCGCCGATCTCGGCCGCCACCTCGGCGGGCCGGTAGCGGGCGGCCATCTTCAAGTGGTCGACCTGCGGCAGTGGGGTGAGGAGCTGACGCTGCATGGTCTCGGCGACGTGCCTTTGCTGGTCGTACAGCTGGGCGCCCTCCATCACCAGGCCGGTGCGCCGTCCGATGTCCGCAAGCACCGTCACCTCGGCCTCGGTGTACGGGGCGGGCTGCCCGGTACGGGCCACGGTCAGCGCACCGAGGACCTGCCTGGGGGTGCGCAGCGGCACCACGATCGCGGAGTGCCCGCCGAGCTGGCGGAACAGTTCCCGATGCGCCTGGTCGAGCGGCGTTTCCGCCTCCGCGGCCAGTTCGTCGGCGTCCAGTCGCAGCGGCGTGTCCTCGCGCATCGCGCGGACCACCACCGACGGGGACGCATCCGGCAGCGGTGGCAGCGGCCCCAGCAATTCCTCGGCCGTGCCGTCCATGGTGTGGACGGCGATCCGCTGCATCTCGGCCGATTCGCCCGGCACGAGCGCGTCCACTGCCGCCCAGTCACCCAGCTCCGGCACCAGCAGACGCACCAGCCGGTGCAGCATCTTGGGCACGTCCAGGGTGGAGGACAGCACCGCGGAGGCCTCCGCCACCATGATCAGCCGCTCGGTGAGCCCCTCCAGAGCCGTCAGGCGGGCCGCCGCCTCCTCGGCGTCCCTGCGGTGCAGACTGAAGTCGTGGAGGATCACCACCGCACCCTCCACCCGGCCTGCCCGCCGCAGCGGGCTGGATGCCCAGATGATCGGTACCAGGGTGTCGTCCTCCCGGACCAGGAACTCGTCGCTGCCCTGACTCGGCTGCCCGCTCTCCAGCACCGCCAGCGCCCGGCACTCATCGCGCGGAACTTCGCTGCCGTCCGGGCGACGGTGCAGCAGGTCGTGCAGATCCCGGCCGAGCATCTCCTCCTCGGACCGGCCTGCGAATTGCTGGGCGCTCGGATTGCAGGCCGTGATGCGCCCGGCGGTGTCGATCACGTACAGCCCTGCTCCCGCGCTGTCGAACACAGCGCGCAGGAAATCGGGCTCCAGCGGCCGGCCGGCGGGACTCATCGCTGCACCGGGGCCTGGCCCGTTCCGGATGGCTGCACGGTCCTGTCTCCGCTTTCCTGAGGCCACGAGCCGGCGCCCGTGTCGGCCGTCCGGCTCCCCCTGGACATCGTCCATCCGCTACGGCTGCGGCGCGCGCTGAAACAGCACTCGCCGGGACCGGTGCAGCGGCGGGCCGCTCCGCCGGCTCCCGTCTGCGAGCGCTGCGGCCGGGAGGTCGCCGGCGCACCTGGCGAGGGCCTTCGAGTGGCCGCCGTGTCCGGGCAGTCCGGCATGATGGCGGCACGGCGCCGCAGGTGGGTGATCAAGGTGACAAACTGACCGAACCGACGCCCGTCGGAGCCTCAGCTGTTCCCCAGCGTGCGGTCGAGGAGGGGAAGCAGGCGGTCCCAGTGGTGCTGCAGTGCCGAGGGGTTGTAGGCGTCCGTGTCGGACATGGTGTAGCCGTGGACGGTGCCGGGGTAGATCTCGCAGGTGTAGCCGACACCCGCGGCATCCAGCGCCTGGTTGAGCTCACTGATGGCCTCGGACCGCATGTCGTTCTCGGCGAGGCCGAGATGGACCTGGGCGGTGAGCTCCGGGACGAGGCGGTGCGGGCTGTCGGGTGCGTCGGTGACCAGGTTGCCGGGGTGGAATCCGGCGACGGCGGCCACCCGGTCGGGATGGGCCGCTGCGGTGCGCATCGCCACGACGGCGCCCATGCAGTAGCCGATCGCGGCGACCGGTCCGGCGCTGACCTCGGGCTGGGCGGTGAGGAACGTGAGGTAGGCGTCGGCGTCGCGCAGCGCACGGTCGGCGGTGTGCGCCTTGATCAAGGGCATCAGCTGGGCGAAGAGGGCCTGCCGGTTGTCCCCCCCGATGTGCGCGGGAAGTTCGACCACCGGTGCCGGGCCGTGCCGGTAGAAGAGGTTGGGGACGAGCACGTAATACCCGTGCGAGGCCAACTGCTGGGCCATTTCATGGAGTACGGGACGCGGCCCGAAGGCATCCATGTGGAGGAGCACCCCGGGATGCCGCTCGCCGTCGTCGGGGAAGACGGCGAAAGCGTCGGCCTGACCGTCAGCGGTAGGAATCTGCAGCGTCTTGGATGGCATGGCGCGAACCGTAGCAGTGACGATCAGCCCGGCCGCCTTCGGCGAGAACACGACCCGCAGTCCTGATTCTGCTGCCCTCAGGAGGCGCCGGCGCGTACGGCGGTCGTGGCCAGCGTGGTGTAGTGCATCGTGAAGCGTCCGCCCAGGGAGTCGATGGCGCTGCCGACCGCGTCCAGTACCTCGTCCAGCTGATCGGGCCGGAGCTGCGTGAGGCCGCCGGTGGTGGGGAGCAGGCCCAGCCATTGGTCGCGGGTGTAGCACTGCTGCCAGTCGAATCGCCACTCTTCGAGATCGTTGAACTGCTGGGTCTCGCGGATCCTGTCGGCGATCTTCGCGTACATCGCCCGGTAGAGATCGAGCGGGCGTCGGGCCGGTTGGCCGCTGAACGGGGAGTCGGGCGCAGCCCGCCCGTAGGCGGCGGCGAACGGTTCGGCCACCTCGGCGGGCGGCTCGTACACGTGCCCGAAGATCGCCAGTCGTCCGTCCGGGCGCAGCACGCGTGCCGCCTGGGCGGCGCCGGCCACCGGATCCACCCAGTGCCACGACTGGGCGGCGATGACCGCGTCGAACATCCGGCCGGCCGACTGCCAGGCTTCGAAGGCCGCCACCTCGACCTGCAGCCCACGGGCTCGCGCGAAGTCGGCCATCCGCACATCGGGCTCGACGCCGAGCACGGCGCAGCCGGCGGCCCGGAACTGCCGGGCCGCGATGCCGGTGCCGCAGCCGACGTCGAGCACGCGGGGCCTGCCGGGTCCGTCGGCGCCCGGGCTTCCGGCAACGATTCGCGCCACCAGCGCTTCGGGGTAGCCGGGCCGGGCCTGGTCGTAGCGTTGCGCGTCCACGCCGAACGACTCGGCCATCCGTCGGGCCTTGTGCGACTCGGCCGGAGACGGCTCTGGCTGCTCTCGCGGTAGGGTGGGCATGGGCCCACTGTAGTGGGCGGGCGCCCACTCAGGCAACGGTTGCCGACGGGGCGACGCACGAGAGGATCCGTGAGTGCCGACCGGTGTGCACCTTCGCGACGCACGGCAGCAACTGTTCGCCGCCGCCGAACGCGTGCTTCTGCGGGACGGGCCGAACGGCCTGACCAGCCGGGCCGTCACCGACGAGGCGGGCTGCGCCAAAGGCGTCCTGCACCGGCACTTCGCCGACTTCGACGCCTTCCTCGCCGACCTCGTGCTGGACCGGGCCGCGCAACTCGAGACACAGGCGGGCGCGCTGCGCGAGTCGGCCGGCACCGGCACGGTGGCCGGCAACCTCACCAGCGCGCTGACCGCCCTGTTCGGGCCGATTCCGGTGGCAATCATTCCGCTCATCGCCTTCCGGGACGAGCTGCGCGCCCGGCTGCGGCAGGCCAGACCCGGCGGCGGCATCGCGATCCTCGCCCAGGCTACGACCGCGGTCTCCGCCTATCTGGCCGACGAGCGCGACCTGGGCCGCATCGCGGCCGACGCCGACATCGACTCACTCACCCTCTCCCTGGTCGGCGGCGGGCACCTGCTGTTCGCAGACCGCGACCCCGGCCCACCGACCACGGCAGCCGTCAGCAAACTCGTCACAGCGGTCGTCGCCGACGCCGTCCAACGCCGGCCGGCCTAGACGGCCTTGAGTGGTCCACGAAATCCGCGAAGCTCCCGGAGCGGCGCGGTGCGGACGGCACCACCGTCATCGTCGGCTCGACCCACGGGACAACGGCCGTGCAGGTGTACGAGGACATGCGTTGCCCGGTCTGCAAGGAGTTCGAAGGGCGGACAGCGGCGTTCCCACCCTGCGCGAGCGCGCGCCCGGTGCAGCGGGATGATGTGGCCGCAGTCTTCGATGACGTGTCCGGTGAGCGTCGGTACCGTCAGGCGGGCCGTGGTGACTGCCTGCTCGATCTGTGCCGCGCTCTCGGGCAGGGCCCGGTAATACGAGAACGCGCAGCTCAACGCTTGGCGGCCAGTATATGCGCCCGCAACAACCGGCTCGCCGATGAGTTACCCGCACGTCAGGGCGTCACGCGGCGCGCAACGCCTGTGAGAGCGCGTCCACCGTCACGCCCACGATGGCCAGGAGCTGCTCCCGGCTCGCCCCGGCTCTGCTCATGACAGCGAGGGACTGGTTCACGGCCGCCATGTGTACAGCGAAGGCTTCGGCGTCCCGGTCGGTCAATCGGGCGGCCGCCAGCGCGGCGCGCAGGCGCGCGCACTGGAAGCCCAGGGCCTCCTTCGCGTGCGCCGCGACGCTCGGGCTCAGCACCGGAACGGCCATGGCCGACTGGGCAACCAGGCAACCGTCCGGCAGTTCGGGATCGGCGATGCGCTCGAGGGTGACGGCGAAGAACGCACGAACAGCTGTCAGAGGGTCTGAGGCCGCACACGCCAGGGCGGCGTCGTACTGGTCGCCGTAGCGCGCGGCGTAGCGATCCAGGCAGCGCAGGAAGAGCGTGTCCTTGTCGCCGAGCGAGGAGTAGATGGAACTCCGGTTCAGGCCGGTTGCCCGGGACAGAGCGTCCACCGAGGTGTCGGCGTAACCGGCGCGCCAGAACTGGATCATCGCGGCGTCGAGCGCCGCGTCCATGTCGAACTGCTTCTTGCCTGCCACGGGGCTCTTCCTCGCCGATCTGTCGGTGTTCCGGGCTGCGGTGTGCACCATCCTATCTTGAACCGAACGGTTCAAGATGTGTTAGCGTTCCAGCCCGGTCATGGCCGGACCGACACCGATGGAGGATCTCCGTGATGGACCACCCGACCAGCGCTCGGCATGTCTCCGAAAGCAACCCGGTCCGCGACCTGCCCCTGCACGACCTGGCCGGATTCACTCACCGCTGGGTCGACGCGGACGGCGTCCGCCTGCACGCCGTCGAAGGCGGCCGGCCGGCCGGCCCGACCGTGGTGCTGCTCGCCGGATTCCCGCAAACCTGGTGGGCCTGGCGCAAGGTGATGCCCAGCCTCGCCGGCCGGTTCCACGTCATCGCGATCGACCTGCCGGGTCAGGGCCACTCCGAGCGTCCGGAGCAGAGCTACGACACGCACACGGTCGCCGCGCACGTCCACGCCGCCGTGCAGGCGCTCGGCGTGTCGACGTACTGGCTGGTCGCCCACGACATCGGCGCCTGGGTCGCTTTCTCCCTCGCCCTCGACTTCGAGAGGGAGCTGCGTGGGGTCGCTCTGCTCGACGCCGGAATTCCCGGCATCACTCTCCCGGAATCGATTCCCACCGACCCGGACCGGGCGTGGAAGACCTGGCACTTCGCGTTCCACCTGGTGCCCGACCTGCCCGAGACGCTGCTGGCCGGCCGCGAACGGGCGTACGTCGGCTGGTTCCTGAAGGTGAAGGCACTCTCGCCCGACACGTTCGACGACGCCGAACTCGACCACTACGCAGCGGCCGTCGCCGCCGACGGTGGCCTCCGCGCCTCCCTCGCCTACTACCGGGACGCCGCCGAGTCGGCGCGCAAGAACCACGAGGCGCTCGAGCGAAAGCACCTGACCGTGCCGGTCCTCGGGATCTCCAGCAGCCACGGCTCCGTCCCGGACATGGCGGCCTCCATCAGCCCATGGGCCGACGACGCCACCGGAGTCGTGGTGCCCGACGCCGGACACTTCATCCCCGATGAGCAGCCCGCAGCGGTCGCTGCCGCGCTGGCCGATTTCATCGTCGGCGACGACTGACGCCGGTCACACCTGGGGGCCGCCGGGCTGTTCGAGGAGCGTCATCTCCTCGTCCGTCAGCCGGAGCGCTCCCGCCGCCAGGTTGTCGATCAGGTGGTCCGGATTGCCCGTGCCCGGGATGGCCAGTACGTGGGCGCCCTGGTGCAGCGTCCAGGCCAGGCGGATCTGCGCGGGTGACGCCCCGTGCGCCGCGGCCACCGCGAGTACCTGCTCGCTCTCAGCTCCGGCGGCGCCCGCCTCGCCCCCTTGGCCCGCGATGGAGTAGAAGGGCACGAAGGCGATGCCCCGGGCCGCGCAGTCGCGCACCATCGCCTCGTGGGCCGGCGCGTCGATCCCGTAGCGGTTCTGGACGCAGACGACCGGCGCGATCGCCTCCGCTTCGGCGAGATGCTCCGGACGGACATGGGAGACGCCGAGGTGACGGATGAGCCCGGCGTCGCGCAGCTCGGCGAGCGCCCCGAAGTGCTCGGCGATGGAGTCCTGGCGCATGCGGCGCAAGTTGACCAGGTCGAGATGGTCACGGCCGAGCTGGCGCAGGTTCTCCTCGACCTGCCCGCGAAGCTCGTCAGGGCGGGCCGCGGTGGCCCACTCACCCGACGCGTCCCGGGCCGGACCGACCTTGGTGGCGATGACCAGGTCGTCCGGATACGGCGCAAGCGCCGAGTTGATCAGTTCGTTGGCGGAGCGCAACCGCGAGAAGTAGAACGCCGCAGTGTCGATGTGGTTGACGCCGAGCTCCACCGCACGGCGCAGCACCCCGATGACGCGGCTACGGTCGCTGGGCGTCCCCAGGTGGAAGGCTCCGCCATCGCCGGTCAGCCGCATCGCGCCGAAGCCGATCCGGTTGACCTTCAGGTCGCCGAGCAGCCAGGTGCCCGCGTCGGCTGCGGAAACCGTGTCGTGTGCCATCTTCGCCAGTTCCTTTCGAACGGACCACACCCCCAGGTCATTGAGGGGGCGGGCCCTGGAGTATGCACGACGGCAGCCGCAGCGAGAAGGCACGAAGGTGTGGGTGAATGTCACAGCGCAGCGGGGAACTCACGGGGTGGCACGGCAAGTTGTTACTCGTAGAACATCGCCCGCCAGCAGGTCCCCCGCGGCCCACGCCGGCGACGCACGCGCGTTGGCGAGACAGACCGGGAACCACGGTGCGCTCCACGGTAGCGACACGACGGCCCACGGCGGGGGACCCCCACCGAACCCGCGTCAGGACCGGGCCGCCTCCGCTGCTCTGTCGTCACCGGGGTCCGGCACCAGGTCAAGGTGGACGCGGTCCGGGCGCGGTGCAGGCGGCAGGCGAAAAACGCGCTTCGGGTGCCTGGTTAGGCTGGCGGCAAGATGTGTACCAGGGGAGGGCGGACATATGGCCGGCGAGTTCGACGCGCACGAGCGGCACATGTGGGCGGGTGCGGCAGAGGCCTACGCGGGCAGCTTCGCGGCCCTGTGCGGAGGGGCGGCCGAGGCGCTGCTGGACGCGGCCGAAGTCGGTGCCGGGACGCGAGTGCTGGACGTCGGCACCGGCCCCGGCACGGTCGCGGCGGCGGCGCTGGCCCGGGGTGCCGAGGTCGTGGCAGTGGACGCCGAGCCGGGCATGGTGGCGCTGGCGACCGCGAACGCCCCCGGGGCGGAGATCCGGCACGCGGTGCTTCCTGAGCTGCCCTTCCCGGACAGCTCGTTCGACGCCGCGGTGGCCAACTTCGTGGTCAACCATGTGGAGGACCCGTGGGCGGCGCTGACGGAGCTGCGCCGGGTGGTCCGTCCGGGCGGCCGGCTCGCCGTGACCACGTGGCACGACGCCGGCAATGAGGCGATGTCCCTGTTCAACCTGGCGCTGGACGAGGCCGGTGTGGAGCGCCCGGTGTACCCGGCCCTGCCGGTTGACTTCGACCGGACCGTCGACGGCCTCGGCGGGCTGCTGGAGCAAGCGGGGTGGGCCGAGGTGGGCAGCAAGGAGCTTGCCTGGACGCATCGGGAGGACCCGGAGGTCTGGTGGTCCGGGCCGGCCGGCGGGGTGGCCAACATCGGTCTGGTGGTGACCGGGCAGACGGCCGAGATGTTCGCCCGGGTCAAGTCCGCCTACGACCGGTTGGCGGCCGGGCGAGTGGCGGACGATGGCTTGCTCAGCCTTCCCGCCGTGGCGCTGCTGGCATCCGGCCGGTGCGAGAAGAGCGCTGAAGGCCGCTGATCGCCTGGTCCGGCGCGCCGAGAGGGGCGGCCGCCGGACCGGAGGCCCGGAAAGTGCCGCTGCCCGGCCCTTCGCCGTCGGTGCAGACGTACGGCGGGCCTCCCGCTCGCTGCCGGTTTCACCGGCCCCCGACCTCCCGGCATCGCACTGCGCACCGCAGCCCAAGTCTGCCTGTTCGGCCCGGAACCCTGCCCCCGATTACCTGGATCCCTCGCACCCGGTCCGAGTAGAACAGGCCAAGGTGACCATTGGATTGAGGAGCGCTATGGAATCCGCACACCGCAAGGCGTCCACAGCAAAAGAAGAAACGACCCACCACCTTCGCCCTGCGGATTCAGCGAACACAGCCCTTCGGGGGATCCTCGGACTGCAGAGCACCGCAGGCAATGCGGCCGTCGTTCAGATGCTGCGACGTGCCGGACACGAGCAGGCCCAGGACCGGCACGAGCACGGCGCCGGCTGCGGTCACCGCGCAGGTACTCCTGCCGTGCAACGCGCCACCGCCCAGGACGTCCTCCGGCAACCGGGACGCCCGCTGGACAGCGAAGTCCGCGCCGAGATGGAAGCCCGGTTCGACACAGGCTTCTCCGATGTCCGCATCCACGCGGGTAGTGCCGCACAGGCGTCGGCGGCCGCACTGGGAGCGCGAGCCTACACGTCCGGTAGTCACGTGGTGATCGGGCAGGGCGGCGAGGACAAACACACCCTCGCCCACGAACTCACCCACGTCATCCAGCAGCGCCAAGGCCCCGTCGCCGGCACGGACGACGGCAACGGTCTGCGAGTGAGCGACCCCTCCGACCGATTCGAGCGCGAGGCCGAGGACAACGCCCGTCGGGTGATGAGCGGGTCGGTTTCCACCAGGAGTTCCGACGCGGACAGCGATACCTCGGGCGGGGATCAGCCGACGGTTTCCCGGGCGATCCAGCGGTATTACAGCGGCCGCCACACGGTCACCTACGCTTCTTCGGCCAGGAGCGGAGTGGGTAGCTCCATGGAAGCCGAACTGCACCCGGGCTCCATCAAATACGGTGGAAAACCGAAGGTGAAGCCCAGTTGGTGGCCCAAGACGGGGACACCGACAGGAGACTGGTTCGCCAAGTACATGGTGCAGGGACACCTCCTCAACGACAACCTCGGCGGCCCCGGCAACACGTTGGACAACCTGACGCCCCTCACCAAGGCCGGCAACCGGAAGCACCACGAAATGACGGAATACAACGTAAAGGACGAGATCAAAGCAGGAAGAACAGTGGTGTACAAGGTCGAGGCAGTATTCGATGGGCAAGTGACCGGGGCGAGCCTCGGGGCAACCGGTTCAGTGGCTGCCGAGATCGACAGGTATTACGCGCAGTCGATTCCCACGTACCTCAATTGCCAGACGACCGTCCACGACCCGCGGACAGGGCAGGAGATGTACGGCGAGGGTTGGATCGTCCATAACACGGTGGCATAGGAATGACTCGCCGCGGTTGAGGGACCGGAGGCGCGGTCTCCTACCTGGTGCGGGTGTCGACGCCAAGAGCCGTGTTGCTCAGGATCACCCGCACGGCATCGCGTGTCGGTCACCGGCTGAACTACGGTGCCGGAATGTACCTCAACCGGCCGCGCGCGTCGGTGACCGGTAGGAAGCCTGCGGCCCGCAACCGGGCACCGTACTGGGCGCGTTTGCGTCGGATGGACACGAGCCCGAGGGGCGCGAGGAGCATGAACGCGGCCCAGAGGAGGCCCGCGACGAGTGCGGCGGTGCTGTGCAGGCCGAACCGGATGCAGGGGGCCACCGCCACCGCGGTCGCAAGGGGAATCCCCACCGCCAGCCGCTGCTTGGGCGTGAACTGGCTGGCGAAGTCGAAGGAGATGCGGGCCTCGAGCAACTCCACCTCCTGAGGTACCAGGGGAGGCAGCGAGACCCCGTCGCCCGCGTTCGGATACAGCGCCCGGTTCCGCTCGGCGCGAGCCTGAGCCTCGTGCCTCGGGTCGGGCACGAGTACCAGCATGAGCTGCTCGCCCCGGATACCTCCCAGCCCTGCGTCGGCGTACGCGTAACCGAACTGCTCGGCGATGGCGGCGAGTCGGGCGAGGCCGCCGACCGATCCGGTCGATCGGGCGATCGCCACTCGTTCCCCGCTCGCCATCTTCCGCAACATCGCGCGCACATGTCTCTTACGCACCCGGCGCCCCCATCCCGAAAATCCGCGGAGTATTCCATACGAGGATGCCTCACCGGGGGCGCGAGAGCTCCCAGGGAGGAGCTCAGCGCTTGAGCGTGAAGGTGAAGTCGCCGGAAAGCTTGCCGCACAGCCGGACTGACGAAACTAGCTTCCCCTCCGTGATCAGTCTCTCGACCTCCGCCCGCGAAAGACCGCAACCTTCAGCGATCAGTCGCACCGGCCGGACAGGTATCCGCGCCGCGAAGCGGACCGTTATGTCGATCACCTCGCGGTCCAGGTGATCCGACCCGCCGGTGTCGAGGCGCCAGGCGTCGTCCCAGTCGAGGGCGATGCGATTACGGCGCTGCACGCCCGGGTCCCGGAGCAACTTGGCTGCCAGTGAAGGGTCGTTGTCGTGGAGCCGGTCCAACAACTCAGGTCGGACGGAGCGCACATGCACCCGCTCCAGGACCGTGAGCTTTGCCGTTTCCCCGCAAGCGGTGCAGAGCACGAGGAGCCAGGCATCGAGGAGCTTGTGGTGTGCGTTGACGCGAAATTTACCGGGTGCCCGGAAGCGCTCGGACGCGCATGCGTGGCAACGGCGGAGAACGAGCGGCAGGCAGGTGGGCATGACCGCCCAGTTTTTGAGCACAGAAGTACACCGGTTTCAGTGAGAAGTCCGCAGCAAAAAGCAGCGCGGCGCACATGCGCGACGCGCGACGAATCAGCACTCGGGAGGTCTCACACGGTGTACAACGGCACGTCCTAGCCCAGACGACTTGGTTTCGGCAGCACGGTAGTGGCGTTCAGCGGCGCTGTTCCACCGGTTTTCGAGCGCCTCACCGTCAGGTTCCGTCCGGCGGACCGCTCGTTTCCTCGGTTGCGGAGAACAGTTCAGGTCCTGCGCTTTCTGCGCGGCGCGGCCGGAAGCCCTGACCCGCGTTTGCTGAGGCCCCTCGTGCTCCTCACTCCCGGAGCATTGACACACTTCCACACTCGCGTCACAATCCTGACATGAATTCAGGACCACGACGTAACCTTCGGGACGAGTACGCCGCTCAGACGCGAGAACGGATCCTTGCGGCATTCGTGGAGTGTCTGGCCGATCAGCCGGCCGAGGAGGTATCCGTCTCGGCGGTGGCCGAACAGGCGGGCATCACCGACCGGACGGTGTACCGGCACTTCCCGACCCGGGTAGATCTGCAGGCCGCGGCGGGCCAGTGGATCAATGACAACGTGTTCCGCTACGTGCACCCCTCGTCGCTGGACGAGTTGCCCACGGTTTTCCGTGAGGCGTGCCGACGGTTCGATCAGCAGCCGAACCTGGCGTACGCGATCGCGCTGTCGCGACTCGGCCGCAGCGTGCGCGCCGGGTTCCGTCAACACGTTCTCGCCGAGAACAGCAAGGCGCTGGAGCAGGTCGCCCCCCATCTGCCGCCCCGGGAGCGGCGCCGCGCGGAGGCGGTACTGGCGTATCTGGACAACGTCCTGGCGTGGGCGACCATGCGCGAGGAGCTGGATCTGTCGGGCGAGGAGGTGGCCGACGCCGTGGAGTGGGCGATGACCACGCTCCTGGCCGACCTCCGCCGCCGCAACAACGAAGCCGCCGACACCTCGTCGACGGCCCGATCATCGAGCAGAGACCAAGCCTGATCAACAAGGAGGCACCCTGTGCCGCGCAGTCTGTGGAGTCTCGCGATCGGCCTGGGCATCCCGGTCGTCGCCATCGTGATCGTTCCCCCGCTGATCAGCAACGCGCAGGTATCGGTCCTGGGCATCCCGCTGCTGTTCTTCTGGATGTTCGCCTGGTTCCCGTTGACCACGATCTGTCTGGCCATCAGCTGGTACGGCTTCGACCGCCGCCACTACGCGGCGCAGGAAGGGAGCAGAGCATGACAGCAGTGGTATTCGCCCTGATCATGGCGCTGTCGCTCGGCGTCGCCGTGCTCGCGCGGGTCGGCGTGAAGCGCACGGACATCAAGCAGTTCCTGGTGGGCGGCCGCTCCTTCCCCCCTCTGATGCTGTTCTTCCTGGCCGTCGGCGAGGTGTACAGCATCGGCACCGTGCTGGGATTCCCCGGAGGTATCTACTCACAAGGGGCGGGCTACGGCCTCTGGTTCCTCGGCTACATCCTGCTGGCCTACCCGGTCGGATACTTCCTCGCGCCGCTGGTGTGGCGGGCCGCCGCACGCTACGACGCGCTGACCGTGCCCGAGGTCTTCGGCCGGCACTTCGGCAGCCGCAAGCTCGAAGTCGTCGTCGCGATCGGGTCCATGGTCGCACTGGTGCCGTGGGGTCAGTTCCAGTTCATCGGACTCCAGGTCGTGCTCGGCGGGCTCGGGCTGCCCATCAGTCCGCTCGGCGCCGTGGTCATCGCCGCGGCCATCGCCTTCGTCTACATCGCCGTGGCGGGCATGCGCGGATCCGCGTTCGTCGCGTGGGTCAAGGACGTGTTCATGCTGGTGGGCATCGTGGTCGTCGGCGTGGCCGCCGTCATCGCGGCCCACGGCGTGTCACCCATGTTCGAGCGGGCGGCCGCCGTCGACGCGCACCCGCACCTGACCGGCACGGCCCTGACCTTCGCCGTCACCACCCTCGTGTACCAGGGCTTCGGCTTCTACCTGCAGCCTTCGGTGTCGCCGTACGTGTTCCCAGCCAGGTCCGAAGCCGCAGTGAAGAGCGCGACGGTGTTCATGCCGGTGTACATGCTGATGTATCCGTTCGCCGTGTTCGCCGCCTACTTCGCCATCGGCGCGCTGCCCAAGAGCAAGAATCCGAACGGGGTGTTCCTGAACGTCGCGCACCACCTCCTGCCGCCCTGGCTGGTGGGGATCGTGGCCGCCGGGGCCGCACTGGCCGGTGTGCTCGTGCTGGCCGCCACCTCGCTCAACATCGGGGCGATCGTGACCCGCAACCTGGTGCCGAACGTTCCCCAGTCGGCGCAGCGGCGCTACACCATCGCCGTAGTCGGACTGTTCCTCGTCGTGGCCGCCGCGATGACCACCTTCAGCCCGGCGCTCATGCTGACCGTGCTCAACCTCAGCGGTTACGTCGGGATCCAGTTCGCGACGGGCTGGCTGGCGATCTTCTTCGCCCGCAGGGTACGGCCGCTCGCCGTCGGCACCGGCATCGTCGTCGGCGGCCTGATCGCCATCACCCTCTACGTCACCGACACCCACCTTGGCGGCATCAACATCGGCCTGATCGCGCTCGCGGCGAACCTCGCCCTCACCTTCGGCCTCAGCCGGCTCGGCACCCCCGACGAGCCGCGTCATCCCATAGCCCTGGCCGAGGTCACCCCGCCCGCACCCGCCGACCGCGCGCCGGCAGCGCCCGCCGTCACCGAATCCTAGGAGCCCCGTGGACCACGAGACGTTTTTCCGCCGACTCCCCAAGGTCGACCTGCACTGCCACCTCGCCGGCACGATCCGCCCGGCCACGCTGATCGAACTGGCCCACAAGAACGACGTGCCGCTGCAGACCAGCGATCCCGACCGGCTGTACGTCTTCGACGACTTCTACGACTTCCTCGACGTCGTCCGCACCGCCGCCCGCTGCCTCATCGACCACGACGACTTCGCTCGCGTCGCCTACGAAGCCCTCGCCGACGCCGCCACCGCCGGCAACCTCAAATACGCCGAACTGTTCTTCAACCCCACCGACTACTATCCCAGCGGCGTCGACTACCGCACCATGCTCGACGGTTTCATCGCCGGCCTGCGCGACGCCGAGTCCGACCACGGGGTGACCGCGCGCCTGATCCCCGCCATCAACCGCGAACTCGGACCACAGACCGCACGCGACACGGTCGCCGAGGTCATCGCCGACCGGCGCGACGAGGTCATCGGCATCGGGATGGACGGCGCCGAACGCGGCGGCCCCCCAGGACTCTTCGGCGAGGCGTACCGGATGGCGGGAAAGGCCGGCCTGTATCGGACCGCACATGCCTGCGAGGACAACCAGACCCTCGAAGAGGCCCCGCCGTCCAACATCGCCACATGCCTGGACGACCTCGGCTGCGACCGCATCGACCACGGCTACAACATCCTCGGCGATCCCCGCCTCGTCCAGCGCTGCTCCGACGACGGCGTCCCCTTCACGGTCTGCTCCCACACCTGCGTCCCCTCCCGGCTGACCACCCGGTGGCGCAACGTCCGGCGCATGCTGGACGCCGACCTCGAACTCGTCGTCTGTACCGACGATCCGCCCATGTACGGCACCGACATCGGCACCGCGTACGTCACCCTGAGCCGGGAGCTCGAGCTCCCCCGCGCGACGGCCATCGACCTCGCGCTCAGCGGCATCGACGCCACCTGGCTCGACGACGACGACAAACGCCGGCTCCGCAAGGAGTTCACCACCGAGATCGCCATGCTCACCGCGCGGCTCCCGGCCTGACGTCAGGCCACCCGTCGGACAGCCCGCTTCATGAAAGCGCGAGGCTAAGGTGACCTTGGCGTTCACCGGGATCGCCGGAACCAGCGCCGGAGCGAGGGCGCAGTGGCGCAGCCACCTTGCTCGTCCTTTGATGGAAGATCCTCTACCGACGCTCCGATGGCGGGGCCCGTCACTTGGCGGGCCCCGCCGCATGTTCACGTCAGCACAGACGTCCACACCCCCGACGACCACGAACGGTTACCCGCTGGCCGACCCCATGGGGGAACCGGCGGCAGTTGCGCACGACAGCCCGCCAACACCACGGCAGCCGGCTTTCAGACGACGAGGACCCGGCGCCCGCGCGTGTGACCGGCACGGCTGTCGACGTGCGCCGCCGCGGCCTGGGCGAGCGTGTACGACTTCTCTACCGGGATGCGGAGCTTCCCGCGCGAGATGAGGCCGACGGCCTCGGCGAGCGCTTCCGGCACGCTCCCGGCCACACCGGAGAATCGGACACCGAGCTCCGGCGCAGCGAGATCGGCGATGGAGATCACCTTCTGCGGGTCCCCGGTCAGCTCGACGAGCTCGCGGAGCACGTCCGTGCCGGCCAGATCGAGAGCTGCGTCGACATGGCCGAGTTGCCGCACCCGCTCGACCCAGCCCTCGCCGTACGTCGTGGCGAGGGCGCCCAGGCTGCGCAGATAGTCCTGGTTCGAGGCCCCGGCCGTGCCGATCACCGTGACGCCGCGGTCGCGGGCGATCTGCAGCACCGCCGATCCGACTCCTCCGGACGCACCGCTGACCAGCAGCGTCTGCCCGGGCCGCACACCGACCTCGCGGATGATGCGCAGCGCGGTCTCCACCACGGAGGGGTACCCGGCCGCCTCTTCGAACGTCAGCCCCTCGGGCATCCGGGCCCACGCCGACAGCACGGCGAACTCGGCATAGGTGCTCGCCCCTTCGCCGAACACGCGGTCGCCGGCCTCGATCCCTTCGACACCCTCGCCGACCTCGTCCACCACCCCGGAGGCATCCAGCCCGACTCCGGAGGGCAACTCGGTCGGATGGGCCCCCAGGACCTGGCCTTCCCGAATCCTCCAGTCCACGGGGTTCACGCCCGCCGCCCGCACGGCGATGCGTATCCGGCCGGGGCCCGCGTGGGGCTCCTCGGCGTCTATGAGGTGCAGAACGTCGGGACCGCCGAACTCGGCGAAGCTCACTTTCTTCATGCGGAGACCGTAGCACTAACGGTTAGCATTTCTGAACAGCTTCGCTTTTGTGGCTGATAGCGTGAGGGCATGAAAGTGCCGACCGGACGCCGTGAGCGCAAGAAGGCCGCGACCCGCCAGAAGATCGCCGACACCGCCCTGCGGCTCTTCCTGGAACGCGGGTACGACGCGGTGGGCATCCGCGACGTGGCCGCTGAGGCCGACGTGGCCGTCACCACGGTCTTCTCCCACTTCGCCTCGAAAGAGGCCCTGGTGTTCGAGCAGGACGAAGACTTCGAGCGACGCCTCACGCAGGCGGTCACCGGCCGGGCGCCGCAGGATCCGCTCATCCCCGCGCTGCGCCGCGAGATGCACGCCCTGGTGCGGCACTGCACGGCGGACGGCGCCGCCCCGATCTGGGGCATGATCGACGCATCACCCGCCCTGCGGGAGTACGAGGAGTCGATGATGCTTCGTCATGCGGAGTCGCTGGCAACGGCCATCGCCGCCGACCCCGGCCTGCCACGGACCACAACGGCCTGCCGGACGATCGCGAGATTCGTGATCGGCGCTCATTCACTGGCCCGCGAGGCGGCCGATCCGGATGCCGCGGTGGACGAAATCTTCCGGATGATCGAGGCGGCCTGGGAGGTCACCCACCCCTCTGGAAACTCCGCCGGCACGGCTGGACCGTAGTCAGGACTCGGCCCCGCCGGCCAGGAGTGCCATGGGATGGCCGAGACGCTTCACCCCACAGCGCACGCCGGCCACCCCACGGTCACCGGCGACGCGGCCACCGGCCCCGGAGGGGCGCCCGCGTCGTTCAGCTGACGTTCAGCGCCGTGTCGTCGAGTACGAACGACGTCGCCAGCTTGGTGCCCTCGGTGCCGGTGAAGCGGATCGTCACCGACTGGCCCGCGTACGCGCTCAGGTCGAGGGTGCGTTGGGTGTAGCCGCTCGTCGCGTCGAGGTTGGAGTAGGTGGCCGGCGTGGCCAGGACGGTTCCGTTGCCGCCGACGACCTGGGCCTTCAGGGTGTCGTAGGCGCTACCGGTGGTGGCCTCCTCCGTGTCGACGTGCAGGTAGAACGACAGGGTGGCCGCGCAGCCCGACGGGATGGCCACCGACTGGGACACCGTGTCGGTGTGGGACGTGCCGTAGCCGTCGAGCCAGGCCTTGTACGTGCCCGAGTGGGCGGCCTCGGCACTGGCGTTGGTGATGACGCCGCTGGTGGCCGACCAGGAAGTGGCGCCGGACTCGAAGCCGGGGTTGCGCAGCAGCTGGGCCGCGGTGCAGGTGCCGCCGCCACCCCCGCCGCCACCGTCACCACCACCGCCGGTGGTGCCGGAGCCGCCGGAGAGCCACTCGGTGCCGTTGAGGGCGAGTGCGGCATCCGTCCCCGCGGTGTCGTTCCAGCCGTCGTAGAGGGTGTTGCCGCTCTGGCCGGTGCCGTCGTCGATCGGTGAACTGTCACCCCAGAACGCGACCCGCCCGGTGCCGAAGGTGCTGGTGGCGAAGAACGCGCCGGTGTTGCCGGAGGATCCGGTGCGGTAGACGAGGCCCTTGGCGGCGGCGTTGTCGGCCGGCTTGAGGGTGACCGTCGTGCCGTTGCGGATGATGCTGCCGGTCACCTTGCCGAAGGAACCGTTCAGTACGGGGTCGGAGGAATCCGTGATGGCCCTGGGGTTGTCGGTGCCGATGTTCAGCTGGTCGACGGAGAACCCGAAGGGGTCGGTGCCGTCCACGCTGTTGTTGGTCATCAGGTCGTTGATGACGTCGACCGCGTCGTTGCCGTCGTTGTTGCGGTCGGAGCCGGTGTGGTCCGAGATGAGGAACAGGCCGCCACCGTTCTGCACGAACTTCATGACGGCTGTCTTCTCGGCGGCGCTGAGCAGCACGTTGGGTTCGGGCAGCACGAAGGTGTCGAAGTTCTTCAGGTCGAGCGCCGACGAGGTGCCGTAGGTGATGGTGTTGCCCGAGGGCAGTGTCTTCAGCGCGTAGTCGCCGGTCTTCTGCAGGGCGACGCCCCAGGAGGACAGGGCGCCGGTCCAGTCGGACTCCGTCGAGGGTGTCGCGTCCTGTCCGAGCGGATCCGGCTGGCTCGTGCCGATGATCCAGTCGGCGTTGCCGGCGGTCTCGGCCTTCGTGTTGTCGAAGAGCACACGGTGGGGGGTGGTGGCCGTGGCGGTTGCCGCGGAGACCCCGCCGGGGGCGGCGGTGGCGGGCGAGGCGGCCGCCTGGGCGGCGACACCGGTGAGCAGCATGCCGCCCACCGTCAGCGCTGTGGTGAGCGTGCGGCGTGAGCATCTTGAACCGAGCATCCGTCATACCTCCGTCGAGTGGGGGAGAAGGGGTGCGGAGCGCAAGTCTGCGCGCGTAGACCATGGACCGGGGGGCCGCTGGGCTACAAGCGATTGAACGGTACATGACTATCTGACTCGGGGACAGAGCAAACGCGCGGGGTCCGCAGGGCGTCCCCCCGGCGCTCGCCCCAGGGCATCCGGCGGGGGCGCCACGGAGCGGCCCGGCGGATCATGATCGAAGCCCCAGTCGGATCGAGGCGAGAGTCACGGTGCCGTGAAAGCACCACCGACCGGTCGGTGCGGCCCTGGGCGTCGGCTTCGGCCAGGACGCTTACCGAAACGTGCAGGCAGAGCCAGCCACGGCGGCCCCGTGCGGTTGCGATCAAGGCGCTGGTAGGTCACATGATCCGCCGGACATCCCCGGGGCCGACCGCAGGGTGAGCAGCGTGATCTCGCTGGGCGCGAAGATCCGGAAGGGAGGGCCCCAGAAGCCGGTGCCCCGGGATGTGTAGAGCTGGGTCCGCTCTCCGTGCCGGCTGAGGCCGTGCACCACCGGCTGGTCGATCCGGACGAGGTAGTGGAACGGCCAGATCTGTCCGCCATGGGTGTGCCCGGAGATCTGTAGCTCGATGCCGGCGCTTGCTGCCTGCTGGACGTATTTGGGCTGGTGCGCGACCAGCAGGACCGGCAGGTCCGGGTTCGCCCCCGCCAGCGCACCGTCCAGGTTCGCCCGGTGTCCGGTCAGGCCGGAGGACTCCGCGGTCACGTCGTCCACACCCGCGAGCACCAGGCTGTGCCCGCCCCGCTCGACAACAATGTGGTGGTTGTGCAGCGGCTCCCACCCCAGTTCCGCCATGCGGTCGAGCCAACCCTGGGCTTCGCTGCCGTACTCGTGGTTCCCGGTGACGTACACCTTCGCCAGCCGTGACCGTATCGTCCCGAGCGGCGCGGCCTGCCCCCGGCGCTGGTGCGGGGTGCCGTCGGCGATGTCGCCCGCGTGACAGACGACGTCGGCGTCCAGCTCGTTGACCGCCTCGGCGACCCGCGCCGACCATCCGGCCCGGTCGATCGGTCCGTAGTGGGTGTCGGCGAGTACGACGACCCGTGTCCCGTCCAGGCCCTGGCCGAGCCGCGGGACGGTGACGTCGAGCCGCACCACCCGGGGCAGGCGCATCGCCTCGCGGTATCCCCAGGCCAGCAGCCCGGCCCCGACCACCGCGACGACAACGGCCACGATCCTGGACCGCGCCGGGTCGCCGACGCCGGACGCGATCAGGACGAGTCGCAGCAGGCCGCTCAGCGCCGACCAGACGAACAGCACCCAGATCACCCCCAGGGTGGTGTCGGCGATGCGCGCCGCCCGGTCCGACCGTCTGCGCCCGTGGCCCATGACCATCAGCACCGGAAAGGAGAGCAGCGCGGCGGCGAAGAGGACCGTGCCGGCCAGGACCACCGGGAACGGCCAGTCGGTGTGGGAGGAGAACAGCGTCCACCAGGGCAGGAAGAACAGGGAGACGAGTACGACGACGAGTATGACGAGCCGGCGCAGGACCCGGACGACACCTCCGCCCCTCGGAGCCGGCGACGACCCGGCGTCGACCGGTACGTCGGCATCTGACGGGGGCCCGAGCACGACGGTGTCCGGTGCTCCGCCGCCGATCGGCGGTGCGACCGGTTCTGCTCCGTGAGTTTCGTGATCTGCCACTGCACTGCCCCTCACATCCGTGGTCCGGCCGATCCCATCATCCGGCACGCGGGACGGCCGGCGGAGACCGGCTGCTTCCAGCCGCTGCTCGTGGCCCGCGCCGGTGAGTAGGTGACGGTCGCATCGACTCGGCCCGTCGTACGGTGGTCCGTACCGAGTCGGCAAGGGGGGACGACACCATGGCGGTGCGCGGAGTTCCACCCGCAGTCAACCCGTGGGTTGAAGGAACCGCGGCTGCCGGAGCGGATGCTCGGCGCCACGGCCTGGCGGGAACAGCGGGCTGACGGCCGAGGGAGCGTCCCGGGTGGCCATGGTCCGTCGGCAGCCCCGGGTACGCGAACTCGGCGCCCGCTTCCGGCGGGTACCGGAAAAACCACTTCGCGCCGGACTGCTGGTTCCGGCATCATCCGCTCCGTGGACACCTACCTGGAGACCGAGCGCCTGACCCTGCGCCGCTTCACCGCCGACGACGCGGACCTGCTGATCGAGCTGGACAGCGACCCGGCGGTGATGCGCTACCTGACCGGCGGCGAACCGACCCCGCCGGAGATCGTCCGCGAGCGCCACCTGCCGAACATCCTCGCCGGCTACGAAAGGTGGCGCGGCGAGCTCGGACTGTTCGCCGCACACGAGAAGGACGGCGGCGCGTTCATCGGCTGGTTCATCCTGCGTCCCGAGCGGGAGGCACCGCTGGACGAGGCCGAACTCGGCTACCGGCTGCGGCAGGCGGCTTGGAGCAGGGGTTACGCCACCGAAGGCTCACGGGCTCTGCTGGGCAAGGCGTTCGCGGAACTCGGCATGCGCATGGTCTGGGCCGAGACGATGGTAGTGAACCACGGTTCGCGCAATGTCATGGAGAAGCTCGGCATGACGCTCGCCGACACCATCCCCACTCCCCCCGACATGAAGAAGATCGAAGGCTCCGAGCACGGGGGCGTACGGTACGAGATCACCAGGGAGCAGTGGGAGCAGTAGGAGGACCCGGGCCGGGGCGTGGGCCCACTCGGCGGAGGAGAAGGCGGAGGCGAACCGGCATGGTCGGGCGAGTGGACGTACAGCCACTGGATGCGGAAAGTCTCGCAGAGCTCCTCGCGGTGGCCGTCCACGACGCAACACCCGACGAGGTCATGCCTCCCGTGGCCGGCCCACCGGGATGGACGACCGAACGGCAGGAAGCATTCCGGGCCTGGCACCGGGCCCGGCGCCCAGGACTTGGCGGCCCGCTCCGCGAGTCCACGTTCGTGATCAGGCATGACGGGGAAATCGTGGGGTCGGCCCGGCTGGCTGTCCGCGACCGCCCCGACGTACTCGAGACCGGTATGTGGCTGGGGCGTTCCCGACGCGGACGCGGAATCGGCACTGCCGCTCTCCGAATCCTCCTCCAGGAGGCCGCCAGGACCGACGCACATTCCGTGGTCGCGGAGACGACAGCACACAACACGGCGGCGCTCACCGCCTTGCGTCGCAATGGCGCGACGCTCGGCACCGGCCAGGACACCGGCGGAGTCCACGCCGATCTGACGCCGAAGGACAGGCCGTCGCCGTCACCCACCGCACACCCGTGATCCCGCGGTAGCACCCGAAACGGGTTCGCCCGAATCCGCTCCGGCTGTGTGCCGGATGGCACCACCACGGCGCCGGACTCGTCGGCACCGCCACCGGACTGCTGATCCTCAGCGTGGTCATGTCGATCCTGCTGCGCACGCCCTCCTCCGTTCAACCCAACGGCTCTGCCAGGGCTTTGAACGCCGGGCGGAGCAGCGCGGCAATCCGGTCGGCCGGGGCGTCACGAAGAGCGGCCACGCCGAGGAACTGGTGGCCGATGGTGACGCCCAGCAAGGTGGTGACGGCGAGCGCGGCGCGCAGCTCAGGGTCCTCGGTCGCCGGCAGAGCGGCGCTGACGCTGTCGATCTGCCGCTCGAGGGCGGTGCGAACGTGATCGGCTGCTTCCGGGTCGGTGAGCATGGAGCGCAGCATCGCCAGCGCGCCCTCGGGAAGGCCGCCGAGCTTGAGGTCGAGGGTGGCCAGCAGTTGATCGACGAGCGCGTCGGTGTCCGTGGCCGCCGGCAGCGCGGGGAACGTCTGGACGGCTCGGGTGAAGAGCTCGCGCTTCGAGCCGAAGTACTGCATGACCAGGGCCGGGTCGACGCCTGCCGCGGTCGCCACAGCGCGGATGGTGGTGCGATCGAACCCCTTCTCCGCGAACAGCTCCCGGGCGTTGTCAAGGATGCGCAGTTCGGTGGCTCGGCGGCGGTCGGCGCGGGAGGGGTGAGAGGAGGGCACCAAATCACTCTACAGCCGTTGACCGAACCGTCGGCCGACTCCTACCATGAAACAGTCAACAACCGTTGAGCGAAATGGAGTGGTCCCAGTGCCGAATGTGGAGACACCTGCCGCCCGCACTCCTGGCGAGGTGCTGGCCTGCTACTACCGGGCCATGCGCGACAAGTCCGCAGACGATCTCGCCGACCTGTATGCGGTGGACGCGGTGCACGAGTTCCCGTTCACCTCTCCTGGCTTTCCCCCGCGTTATGAGGGGCGCGAGGCCGTGCGTGCGGGTTACCGGGCAGTGTGGGGCGCCGGCCCCGCCAAGGTGAAGGAGATCAGGAGGACAGCGACCTACGAGACCACCGATCCGGAAGTGATCATCGCTGAACAGGTCGTGGTGGGAACGCTGCCGCCCGAACGAACCACCTTCACCGTCCCCGGTCTCCTGATACTCCGTGTCCGCAGCGGACTGATCACACGGGTCCGCGACTACATGGACGGCTCGGGAGTCGCCGGCGCCCGTGGATGAACGCCGGACCGGCAGGAAGCGCCAGGCGCCCGGCCTCTTTCGGCTCCGCCCCGATGGGCAGGTACGGCTCCGGTGGGGCCGGAAGTCCCGTTTGTGTGGTGGGAGATGATTTCCGTGCGGTACGGTGACCGAGCCATCACGCTCCGCGTACGCACGTATACGGGGCGGCCCCCGGCGGTGCGGGAACACCAATCCGAGGGCCTTCATCACCAGTGGAAGAGGTCCACCGGGAATGCTTCGGCATGTTATCGCGCCGTCCGGGCGCTATACGAAGGCATCGCATGATGTCGTCCGTCATCCGCGTCTGAACAACGACGCGAAGATCCTGCTCCTGTACATCCAGGGCCTCCCCGAGCACGCGGCGCACAAGCCCCTCAGCGAACTCGCGCAGAAGCTCGGGCTCAAGGGCCGCGCCTACCAGAAGGCCAAGGAGCAACTCGTAGCCCATGGTTACGTGCACGAGTGGCGCACCCAGGGCGACCGTGGGCGCTGGGTCACCGAGCAGCTTGTGGCGAACCTCCCGCTGACCGTCGAGCAGGCATGCGGTCTGCGCCGGGGCCCCACACCGGCCGACGCGTCACCGAGTACCCGGGTTCCGGCGGTCGGTGGGCCGGGGCGCCGGGTGGTCGGTGGCTATGAACCGGTAGAAGACCACGGGGAGAAGACCACTCCCCACCCACCCTCCGAAGCCCGCACGCCCGGCGAACCGTGCCGGGCCCCGGAACCGGCGCCGGACCTCGGGCCCGATCCCGACCCTCAGCCACCGGCCCCGGAACTGGCCGAGGCGGAACGGGTATTGCTGTCGCTGCGGCATTCCCGCCGCGAGCTGCACCTCGGCGTACGTGAGGCCCGCACCCTGGCGGCCGACGCCGCGAAGTGGCTGCTGCGCGGCGTCACAGCCGCCGACCTGCGCCGGGCCCTGCTCGCCGAGCTTCCGCATGACGGCGTGCGATCGGCGGTCGGCTTCCTGCGCTACCGCCTTGCGGAGAAGCTCCCCGGCGATCCGATGCCGGCGCCCGCTCCGTCGTCGTCCGCGCCCGTCGCCGGACTGGTCACCTGCCAGGGGCGGGGCGAGGACCACGCCTTCCGCCCCGTGGCCGACGAGACCGAATGTGCTTCCTGCCGTCGGGCCGCAGCCCAGCCGGAACCGCACAGCTCCCAGCCGCTGCCCACCGATCACACCCCATGGCGGTCCAGGTTCGCCGCGCTCAACGGCGCGTCCGGACTGCCCGGCCTCGGCTCAGTTGCCGTAGCCCGCCCGGCTCGGTGCTGACGCCCCGTGCACGGGAGACCCGGCGGGCCTTTTCGTTGGCCTGCGGTTCAGTCGTTCTTGCCGCGTCCGGTGAGGGCGTCACGGAGCCGGTCGACCAGTCCCGCGCCGGGGGCAAGAAGCTTGTTGCCAGGCGGTGTGGAGGGGGAGGAGGGGTGGGGGCGGGTCGGCGCCGTCTTCTTGGCGCTGCGGATCTTCTCGCCCAGCGCTTCGAGGTCCTCGCTGCCGGCGGCTTGCCGCAGTTGGGGGAAGAGGTTGTTCTCCTCGTCCTCGACATGGCTGCGGATCTCCCGCATCAGTTCGCTGATGAGCCGGTCGAAGTCGGCGTCGTCGGCCTGGCAGCTCTCCAGCTGCTTCATGGTGCGTTCGGCCGTCGTGTGGTCCTCGATCTCCTTGTCCGCGACAGCATCGCCCCCGGGCAGATACTTGCGGACCGCCGGGTAGAGATGCGTCTCCTCGGCGACGGAGTGGCGAACCAACTCGATGGTGGCCTGGTCGGCGAGCTTCTTGCGCTGCGGGTCACCGGCCGGCAACGCCTCGATCCGAGCGAAGATCTCCTCGACCTCGCGGTGGTCGGTGGTCAGTTCCTGGATAGCGTCTCCGCCGTGTCCCACGTCCAGCTCCTTGCTCGAACTCGCGACAAGGTTTCCTGTCGCGTCAGGGCTATCGGATGCCCGGGACGGTCGGCAGTATGCCCGCGACCGGCCGCCGCATCGGTGGCGGTGCCGGGAGCCGGGACCCCCAGGCCTGTTGGAGCCCGCCCGGTCAGCACCCCAGGGCCTCGGCTGCCGGCCGCAGCTGGGGAGCTCCCTGGGCTGTTGGAACGCCTGGCAGAAGTGCCGGACCCGCGAGACCCGCGCGGAGTGCGCCACCGGCCGGCCGTGGTACTGGCGCCGACCGCGTGCGCCGTCCCAGCAGGTGCGACCTCCCTGTTGGCGGTCGGCGAGTGGATCGCTGAACCGGCAGGGCTTCACCGGCGGCGGAACGGTCCGATCGCCGACGCGATGACATGGGAGCGAGAAAGCCGGGTATCGGTTGCAAGGTCTTCACCGGTGTCGCACGGTACACAAGGAGTCTTCATGCTGATGGCCCATCCGGCGGTGTTGCGGGACCTCGTCGAGCAGTACACAGCGCTTGAGATGCAGAACGCTTCCGCAGCCGACAGTCCGCAAGTGCGTCGGCGCATGGACGATGTCGCCTACACCCTGTGCGTTTCCACCGGAACCCGGGACGTGGCCGCGGCCCTGATCGCCGCACGCGGTCAGGTGCCCGGTGTCCGGATGAGTGACGCCACCTCGCTGACCCGTAGCTGAAGC
Organism: Streptomyces sp. NPDC051322; assembly: GCF_040689485.1. Lineage (NCBI taxonomy): Bacteria > Bacillati > Actinomycetota > Actinomycetes > Kitasatosporales > Streptomycetaceae > Streptomyces > Streptomyces sp. NPDC051322. Next base: position 207,112 of record NZ_JBFBAK010000005.1, read on the forward strand.
CCCCGCCTATGAGCGGCAGGTTGCCGCGCTCCGAAGTGAAGGGGCAAAGTGAAGGGGCAAAGGGCATGACGTTGCCTTGAGCCTCCGCCGGTGTGCGTCAGGGCTGAATGGTTTCCAGGTCCTCGAGGAGGCTGGAGTGGGTCGGCTGCCACCCGAGGGCATCACGGGTGTGGGCGCTGGACGCCGGCTGGTCCATGGCGAAGATCGGGCCGAACGGGCCGAAGTTCTCCTGCGGAACCTCCTCGACCGGCAGGCCCAGTCGTCGGCCGATGACTGTGGCGATGTCCCGCACCGCGTCGCCCTCGTCGCCGACGGCGTGCCAGGCCGTCCCGGCCGGTGCGGACTCAAGGGCCAGCCGGAACAGGACGGCTGCGTCGAGCGCGTGCACGGCCGGCCAGCGCTGGGTGCCGTCGCCCGGGTAGCCGGCCACCCCGGTGCGGCGCGCTTGATCGGTCAACAGGCCGGCGAATCCGCCCTGGCCCTCGTTGTGGACCGTGCGCGGCATGCGGACAGCCGTGCTGCGCACACCGCGCGAGGCGAGGTCCAGCAGTGCATTGACCGAACGGCCCCGACCACCCACCGGTCCGTCGGTCGGCAGCGGATCGGCCTCGGTGGAGGCGCGTCCCGGCACCCAGGGCGTCCCGGAGACCGTGACGATCGGGCGGTCGCTTCCGATGAGTTCCTGCCCCAGCGTGGCGAGAGCGGCGCTCTCCTCGGCGATGGCCTGCGCGAGAGCGTCCGGACTGCTGTAGTCGCGTCCGAACGCCAGACTAATCACGCCGTCGCACTGCGCTGCGCCGGACCACAGGACGTCGAGGTCCGCCAGGTCTCCTCGCAGCGCCTTGGCACCAGCACTTTCAAGGGCCTGCGCGGAGCCGTCCGAGCGAGCCAGTGCGAGAACGGTGTGGCCGTTGCCGAGGAGTTCGGCGACGACGGCGGAGCCGATGGTGCCGGTACCGCCGGTGACGAAGACATGCATGAGCTCTCCCTGAAAGTGATGGGACTGTTGTCCCATCACTGACCCTACACGGTGACGGGACAGGTGTCCCATCACCTATCCTGGTCGCATGGCTAGATGGCAAGCGGGGGCGACCCAGCGACTCGTCGTTGCGGCCGTCGACCTGTTCACCGAGCAGGGGTACGACGCCACCACGGTGACGCAGATCGCCGAGCGCGCCGGTGTCACCAAAAGCACCTTCTTCCGGCACTTCTCCGACAAGCGCGAGCTACTGGTCGCCGGCCAGGAGACGCTCAGCAGGCTGCTCGCCGATGGCATTACCGAGGCCCCTGCGAGCGCCAGCCCGCTCCAAGCGGTAGCAGCCGGTCTCGAGCGCGCATCGAGCGCCATGGGACCAGCGAACCGCGAACTCGGCCCCCGCCTCAAAGCAGCCGTGGCAGCCAGCACCGAACTACAAGAGCGCGACGCCCTCAAGAGCGTCGGTCTCGCGGCCGCCATGACAGCCGCGCTCATCGCCCGTGGCGTCCCCGACCCGACCGCGCACCTCGCGGGCGAGCTGGGAGTCCTCGCGTTCAAGCGGGGATACGTCCAGTGGTCTGAAAGCGATCGTGATGACACAGAAGGGCTCGCGCCACATGCACTGGCAGCCCTGGAAGACCTGCGTGCGGCAACGGCATCGCTGGGCTGATGCCATGCCGCTCGGCTGTCGGCGCCATAGGCGCTGCGGCGCCGACTGCCTCCGAGAGGCCCAGCTCTTCCTCACAGACCTCCAAGCCAATCGCTGACAGATGACCTACTGCGCAGACAGTCAGCGATTTCAAGTTGGCGGAGGCTCCTTGACCATCGAGCAGGATTCGCGCGGCTGATGACACCTCAGGGTCTCGGTGAACAGTCACCGCATCTATGGTGGAGCGATGGCCTCGATCAAGCAGTTCCAAGTCACCTTCGACTGCACAGAACCTGAGCGCGTCGCTCGTTTCTGGTGCGAGGTGTTGGGGTACGTCGTACCGCCGCCGCCGGAGGGGTTTGCTACCTGGGACGATTTCAATCGCTCGCTGCCGCCTGAGCTACAGGGTTCGGCGTTCGCCTGCGTTGATCCCTCAGGTGTGGGCCCGCGACTGTTCTTCCAGCGTGTTCCCGAGGGCAGGGTCGTCAAGAATCGGGTGCACCTCGACGTGCGGGTCGGCACCGGGCTCGTGGGTGAAGAGCGCCTGGCCACGCTTGAGGCCGAGTGCTCACGACTGGTCGCGCTCGGTGCCGTATGCGTGCAAGTACTGCGAGCCGATGAGCACAACGAGTCGTGCATCTCGATGCAGGACATCGAGGGCAACGAGTTCTGTCTCGACTGACGGGACCGCGAACCTGTCCTCGTTCTGCCCCCGCGGCCAGGGCGAAGAACCGCCCGTCAGAACAGCTTCCGCGCCGGACACGTCGTTCTGCCGGCCCGCCGAGAAACCCGTTGCGAGTGACCCGCATCGGATGTCTGATTGATCGGCAGCCGATCAAGGGAGGGAACATGAGGACGTCGTTGCCCACCCCCTCGTTGCACACCGCTCGCCTTCGACTGCGTGCCTTCGAAGACGCGGATGCGAACGACCTCTTCGCACTGCACAGCAGCGCCTACGTGCTGCGCTACTGGGACACGCCACCGTGGAGCGAGCGCTCGCGCGCCGAGAAGTTCATCACGGCTTGCCGTCAGATGGCACAGGAGGGCACCGGGGCGCGGCTGGCCGTAGATCGTGCCTCCGACGGGGCGTTCATCGGCTGGTGCAGCCTGAACAGGTGGAATCCGGACTACCGCAGCGCGTCGCTTGGCTACTGCTTCGACGATGCAGCGTGGGGCCACGGCTACGCAACCGAGGCCGCGCGCGCTCTGCTGCGGTGGGCATTCGACACGCTTGACCTGAATCGGGTCCAAGCTGAGGCCGATACGCGCAATGTGGCCTCTGCCCGCGTGCTGGAGAAGCTCGGCTTCGTGCGTGAAGGGACGTTGCGGGAAGACTGCGTCGTCAACGGCGAGATCTCTGACTCGTGGGTCTATGGGCTGATCAGGCGGGAGTGGCAGCCGTCGTCCGAGCCGGCTAGAACGTTGCCACAGGCAACGCCTCGATTAGAGCCTGGTGCGTAGCAGTCCGCGGGGCATCAGAGCTTGGGCACCACCGTGAACGGCAACTGCGCCGCCCACTCGCCAAGCGCACCCGCCGCCTTGTCACGGAGTTCGCCTTCGACCGGTACCTCCGACAGCAGCGTCCGCTCTTTGTTCGGCAGCGCCAATTCCCGGTAGAACTGCAGGTCTTCAAAGCCGTTGGTACCCACGTCGTGGCTGTTCGCCGCGTACACCAGGCGTGGGATCCGCGCCCAGTAGCAGGCGACCAGGCACATCGGGCAGGGCTCGCTGCTGGAGTACATGACGCCGTCCTCCATCAGGTGACGACCGAGCGACTCGCCCGCCGAGCGCAGCGCCATGACCTCGGCGTGCGCGGTCGGGTCGTTGCGTTCGACGACGGAGCTGGTGCCTGTTCCCACCGGCTCTCCGCCGACGACGACGATGGCGCCGAAGGGCGTCTTGCCCTCGTCCTCCAACGCGTGCCGCGAGATGGCGATGGCCTGTTCGAGAAACGCTCGGTCCGCTGAGTTCTCCTGCGCGTAAGGCAACCGAATCTCCCTCATCTCACATGTGGATCGAAGGGTCCCCGTCGCTGAAGGGGCCTTGAAGATCCACGTCGTAGCTGGTCAGGGGTGTCGTCGTGCCAGCGGTGTCGAGGGTGCTCAGGGTGAGCTCCGTGTTCTGCGGATCGGACCACTGGCCGTTCTCCAGCAAGTCGACCATATCCGGTACCGGGGCGACGGCTTGGTTACCGGGGATGATCAGCCGGTGTATGCGTGGCGCCGGCCCGGAGAACAACGCCATCGTCGCGGCGAGCCGGTAGTTCCACTCGTCGAAAGCTCTCGTCACGGCGTCGGAGTCGGCTGCCGTACTGGCTGATGCCGGGAGGTTGTGCAGTACCACCCGCGTCAGCCGCAGCGACGAGCCGCGCCGCAACTGGGCGGCGAGCAACGCCTGATCGATGTCGTTGCGGAGGTCCGAACGCTGTGGGCGCAGCCAGTCGAGACCGCACTGCACGATGACCGCATGCTCGACGGACGGCCGGAACAGGCGGGCAATCCGCCGGGGCCAGTGGGCGGCGTTCATGCGGCCGCCGGGGTCTGGACGCCCACCAGTTGCAGTACTCGCAGGCCGATCACCATCGTCTCTTCCGGACTGTGGGTGCCGGCCGGAACGGGAAGTACGCGCGCGGTGAGGTCAGCGGCCGACTTCAGTACGGGAGCCGGCAGCCGCGTCAGAAACGCCCGGAGTTCGGTGTCCGGATCACCGGCCAGGAGTGGCGCCAGACGGCAGGCGATGGCGAGCACCATTGCGGCCGGCCGTTGCTCCGGCTCGGCTCGTGGCGATGGACTGGGAACCGGGCTCTTCGCCGTACGGACGCGGATCTTCTGCCAGGCTGCATCCGTTCCGTCTGATCGCGCCATGAGTACGAGAAGCGCCTCACGGGCCTCCTTCGCCGTCGTGAACCAGCGGTGCGAAGCGAACGTACGCAGATACGCACCCAGCAACTGGTGGTCCGGGGTGAACTCGGGACGTACGAGCTCCGGAGGATGGGCGAGGCGGACATCGCGGAGGGTGGCGATGGCGCCGACGGAGGCGAGGGCCCAGAAGCGGTCGAACCCGGCGACCGAGCCAAAGGCCTCCCGAGCGGCGTCCGCTGGCTCACCGTCGGCGCGGTCCTCCGCCGACCCGTACAGAGCTTCCCGCATCTGCCCGAGGATGGACGCCCCGTCCCAGTAGTTGCCCATGAACTTACGGCCGGTGAGGAACTGGTACACCCCGTAGAAGGCATTGGCCTGGTGCGCCCCGTGGAACTCGGTGAAGTCCCGGACCCAGAGCAGCACGCCGACGGGATCGGTCAGCACCGAGGGGACATCGTCGGCGCTACTGATCGTCTTGGGATCGGGGTCGACGCAGAGCAGGATGCGGAGCCGGGAGTCGACCGACATGGCTACGAGCTCACGCGCGGCCCGACTCGACGCGACCCCGCGTACCGACATGAGCATCGCCGTGCTGCCGAGCCAGGCCAGGTAACGGCTGGTCGCGCCCAGCACCGCAGCGGCATCCGGCAGCTCACCGGCCTGGCTGAGGATGGAGCCGACGATCCGCTCGGCACTACCGGTGACCACGACCGGGTCGGCGCCTCGTACGAGCGCCGCACGGGACAGGCGGTGCAGCACTTCAAGATGCAGGGCCGCGGAGTTCTCGTTCGCAGGGGCCGGTACGCGAGCGTCGACCAGCTGTCCCACCAGGTTGCGGATCCCGGTCGGGTCGTTGCTGCTGATCGTCTGGTCCAGCGTGCCGAGATAGGCGGCCACCACGGGATCGTCGCTGAGCTCCTCATCGAAGCTGAGTTCCTGATCGCGCAGCTCCACGAGGCCGCGGGCAAGAGCCCCGGTCAGCAGCCGGTTCCGGCCACCCACGCTCGCCAGACCGAAGAGCCGGATGAAGGAGAAGACCCCGAAGACATTCGCGAGGAGGAACAGCTCAGCACCGTAGGTCGCGCTGGTCTCGTTCTTCCAGAGCAGCCCGCAGCCGGTGAACATCGCGGCCAGCCACCCGATGAATACCCACTCGCGAAAGGCGATGTGGCTGTCGATGGCGCGGAGCGACGGCCAGGAGCTGGCCGCCGAGAAGGTGAGCGCGAAGATGACGGCCTCACCGGTGAGCAGCGTCGCGAAGAACGCCACGGAGAACTGGGTCGCGTCGACGACCCTGTCCTCCTTGACGGACACAGCCCACGCCAGCCAGGCAAGCCCGAGCGAGCAGACGAGCAGCGCACCCTGCCGCCGTAAGTGGCCCATCCCCCGCCTACCCCCTGAGACTCACCGGAGGCGATCAACTGTGCCAGCGGGCCGGGGGGTTGCCAAGTGAGTCCTCAGTCGAGTTGACCGGTTCTCAGGGCTGATACGAAGCCGGTCCAGGCTGAACTGCTGAAGGCCAGCTGTGGGCCGTGCGGATTTTTGCTGTCGCGCACGGCTGTGCCGGTGAGGATGCAGGCAGCCTCGACACACTCCGTCTGATTTCCACCGCTATACGACGACTTAAACCAATTCTGTCCCGCCGTGGCGGGGGTAACAGAAGCCATTACATCTCCTCGCGGACGCGATCGATCATGGCCGATGAGGCGGCCATGTCCAACGCTTGTGCGCGAAGGTAGTCGAACGCAAGTCGGTATCGGCTCAGCTCCTCATCCGTCTCCATGAAGAGCGAACCGACATGGAAGTCGACGTAGACGACATCCAGCGATGTTTCGACCCCACCGAAGATGACGAAGCTTCCCAATGCTGCGGTGTGGGCGCCCTTCGCGAACGGCAGGATCTGCAAGGTGATGTCCGGGGACTCGTTGGCGCGTAGCAGGTGGTCCAGCTGCTCCCGCATGACGTCGCGGGAGCCCACCACCCGGCGGACTACCGACTCGTCCAGGATCGCCCAGAGATGCGGCGGGGACGCACGGTTGAGGATCTCCTGCCGCTTCATGCGGATGTCGACCAGACGCTCGACCTCTTGCGGCGCGAGCCGCATCTCATTGGCTTGCTGAACGGCCGTGTTGTACCCCCGGGTTTGCAACAGCCCAGGAACGTAGACGCAGGAAAAGTGATCTTCGCGGACAGCTTCGTCCTCAAGGGTGAGCAGTAGGTTCATGCTCTCCGGGATGGAGTCGGCGAAGGTGCTCCACCAACCCTGTTGCCTGGCGTCCTTGGCGATCGCGACAAGCGCCTCCCGCTCCGCGTCGCTCGCGCCGTATTCACGGCAGAGAGCGTCCACGACCGGCCACTTCACGGGCCCTTCCTGGGTTTCGTACCGGCTGATGGTGGCCTTCGACACGTCGACCAGCCGCCCCGCCTCCTCCAGGGTCATCCCCTTGCGGGCGCGGAGCTTCCGCATCATTGCGCCGAGTTGCCTACGTCGGGTGGTGGTCCTCGATGACATGGAAGCAACCTCCGCTACGTCCGCACCAGTGGTCTGGTCCGGCAACAAGGCTATGGGGGCCATTAGTTGTCGACCCACCATATTCACCCGGAAGAGTCGAGTGAGAAGTTTCATGGAGAGACTTCTCGGTGCCATGCTCTCTCCGTAGCGCTACGCAGTGCAGTCGTACGGATACGGCTCGGCGCAGGCTGATGTGGCGTGGGAGGGAGTGCGGCCATGAACGGCTACGAAGTCACTGAACCCCAGCTCCGCTGCGTTCTGCCTTTCGAGGCGGAGCCGGCGGAGATGTCTGTCTTGCGGAAGGCGGTGAGGTCTCAGCTGAGCCACTGGGGCATGCTGACGGTCTCTGACGAAGCAGAACTGGCCGCGACGGAGCTCGCGACCAATGTCATCAAGCACGTTGGGCAGGGCGTTGCCGCGACGCTGGTTCTCGAATCCCGAGAGGGGCGGCTCCGCCTCGAACTGCACGACAAGAGCTACGCCTCTCCTTCTATCGTCGCCGCCGACTGGGATGAGGAGTGCGGCCGTGGCCTGCACCTGCTGTCCGGGATGGCGGAGGACTGGGGCACTCTGCTCACCGCCACGGGGAAGGCAGTCTGGTGCGAGCTCCGGCTGAAACCGCTGCGCCACTGTGCCCGGCTTCAGCGAGCCGCTGTCGTGCTTGAGGGGTATCGCCGGGCTGGCGGCGGCACGCAGACCCTCACCCCGAGCTACGCAGTGCTTGAAGAGTCGGTCACCGACATCATCGCCGACCTGCTGCACTGGCTGGCCGCTCAGGGTGGCGACCCGGACGACATCCTTGACCGGGCGCAGATGCACTTCGAGGCGGAATCAGAGGCCGCTTAAGAGTGGTTAGCGTGACTACCGTTGTGGTCCATGGCTGCCCGGATCAGGAGAGCCGCGTCTTCGTGGTACTCGGCTTCGTGTAGGGAGCCGGCGATGCTGAGTACGGTCTCAGCCCCACGGAGGCCGGCGTTGGTCAGCACCGCGTGAGCGGCGCCATCGAGCCCTGCTGCACGGCATGCGACGATAGCATTTCGGACATCGCGCACATTAGTAGCTCTCGCCGCATGCGACAGGATCGTCATGGCCGCTGGCTCGCGGCCTGCTTGCAGATGGTCCATAAGTTCTTCAAGTCCCGTCCAGACGTACTCGGGAGCTTCGTTGTGTTGCCGGTCCCCCTGGTGGCGGGGGACCGGCAACACAACGTTCGGCGCCTCCGCCGGTGAACTGCTGCCGGTATGCGCTGCGCTGGCAAGGACGCCGACAGCCCGTGTGCGCAGATAGCGCTTCGAGTGTCTGTTGCGGACAGTCAGCGGGGCCGGCCTCGCACTGACGCATGTGTCTGGCCCATCGAACGTGCGGGCGCGCTCCCGCGCTCGCCGGAGCTTGCGTGCAGCGTCTGCCCGCGCGTGCAGCCCCATCAGTTCAGCACGCGTGCGGGGAATCGGCCTGCGCCTCAGTGCCATGCTGTCTGGCATGAGTTGCCACAGGCTGTAGAGAGTCTGCCGAGTGGGGAACTTCTGCATGCTGAGGCCGCCAGAGAGCACGGACTCGCTGAGATGGATCTTGCTTGCGATCGCCTTCTGGCTCTCCAGTTCCCGCTGAATGCACATGCACATCGCGCGTAATGCGCTCGCGAGTTGCCGCTCCTCCGCCGTGACGGAAGCTGCAACCTGGCTGCTGATCTGGCCTCTACGGGGCATCAAACCTCTTCTGGGATCACAGAGTTCCATCTTGGCATCTCATGGTGAGGGAGCACCTGGACGGAGCGGAAGCACTCCCTGTTCCCTTTATTGGAGAAGATCCAAAGACTCTGGCTTTTGGCCGTCGGACGAGGAAGCCTTCTTGGCAAGCGGTAGCGGATCACTGGGGACCGCAAGACCGTCGTATTGCCAGATGGGGAGGCATTGACCATGACACTGCCGTCGTGGACGGACGAGAAGTACGGCTCGATGAAGCGGGGGGCTCTCTGGCTGGTCAGCGTCGTGGGGGAGGGCAACGTGTTCACCAAGACGCAGCTCAAGTCGGCTTTTCCCGACACCTCGCAGATCGACCGACGAGTGCGCGACCTGCGCGACTTCGGCTGGCGGATCGACACCAACCGCGAAGACCTGAGCCTTGACGCCAATGAGCAGCGCTTCGTCACACAGGGGGAGCCGGTCTGGGAGCCTGGCAAGGGCCGCGCCAAGACGAACCTGGGGATCACGGCTGCCCAGCGGCGCGAGATCATGGCGAAGGATGGGCACCTCTGCCGCTCGTGTGGAATCACGGCCGGCCAGATGTACGCGGGGACGTACGAGGCGGCACAACTCGACATCGCCCGGCGCCAGGTTCGGCAGGCCGATGGATCCACCGTCGTACAGCTCTTGACGGAGTGCACCCGCTGCCGTGTAGGTGGGCGCGAGCTCGCAGTGGACACCCCCGGCCTGCTGAGGAAGATCCAGAATCTTGGCAGCCTTGAGCGAAAGATTCTGACGCGTTGGGTCGCGGCGGGAGAGCGGGAATTCAGCGCACTGGAGTCCATCTGGGCCGAGTACCAGACGCTGTCCGCAGATTCCCGCGAGCAGGTGGAGGGCGTCCTGGACGCTGACGACTAGCACCCGAACCGTCCGGACATCCGACCTGGCACGCTCTTGCGGCCCGCAAACGATTCTGAACCCGAGGAGACAGGCATGACTACAGACTTTGGCAAGCCGCCGCTGGCAGCGGAGAACCAGGCCCTCATCGAGAAGCGTCTGAGAGAGATTAAGGGTGCCGGAGGTGTACCGGAGACGCTCCGCATTGAGTGGCGGGAGCAGCCGATCCAGGTTGAGGTCATCGACATGCCTGTGGGCTCCCTCTACTACAACCCGGGCACGCACCGCATCCGTGCGCAGCGCACCCATGAACCCGCCCGCGATCGGGCACTCGAAGAGGACGCCTGGAGCGAAGAGAGCCAGGAGTATCTGCACCATCTGCTTCAGGCCCTGCCGGCGGACCCCTCGAAACGAGACCCTGACTTCGACGCACTGCAGGACAGCCTCAGGCAGTTCAAGCAGAACGACCCCGGCTTGATCACCCGTGACGGCGTCCTCGTGAATGGCAACACACGGCGTGCAGCGATGAAGGACATGGGCACGCCTACCATCCGGGTCGGAGTCCTGCCGGCTTCCTGCACCTGGGCAGACGTCAACGCGGTTGAGCTTGCGCTACAGCTGCGCAAGGATCACCGGCGGGAGTACTCCTACATCAACCGTCTGCTTGCCGTTGACGAGCAGATCAGTCTCGGACGCTCGGTGTCGGACATCGCACGGGACTTCCGCACAACTGGGCCCAGGTGCGAACAGGACATCTGGATTCTTGCAACGCTCAATGATCTCGTCGAGCGGAGCAAGGACGGCGGTGCCCAGCTTCGGCTGCTTGACTTCGAAGATCAGCAGGAGAAGCTCAAGGAGCTGCACCGCAGGTACATCAAGGACTCAGCGGCCAGCAAGGAGAAGGCCGACTTGATGAAGGAGAGCCGTCTCGCTGCCATCGTCCTCAACTTCTCGAAGACCGACGTTCGTCTGATCGAGGCCGAGTTCAGGACCCGTTACTTGGACAAGCGACTTCCTGACGAGCTCAGGGCTCAGTCAGCCATCGCGCCGGCCGCTGCTGTATCAATCCCCGGGCTGAACAGGATGGTGAGAGCCGCTGATCCCAAGGTTGCTGAGGCGAGGGCGCTCACTGATTCGATCCTGCGGGTGAAAGCCGTCGAGGCAGCCGCGGAGTCCCTGCCCATGGAGAGGGTCGCTGCGGCGGCGCGCACGCTCAAGGCTGCGAAGGACGCTCTCGAAGACGCGCTTGAGCCCGCGGGTAAGGATGCCCGCATCCGTAAGCGGAAGCAGGCGGCTCCTGATCGGCTGACCGACGCGTGTCAGGACATTGAGCAGTGCAACACGGACCTGGTTCTCGCCAGGGCTTCAAGCAGTCTGGACGACGAGACCTTCGACGAGGCGGTCATCAAACTGCGGGAAGCCTTGGGCAAGCTGGCAATCGAGTCTGCTCGCAGCATTAAGGTCCCGGGCGACGGCGTGTCCTGGCTTCTTGATGTCTTCCGGAAGGAGGATGTGTGAGCCAGGGGGAAGAACCGTCACTGCGGATCACCTTCGATGTGACGCGTACCCGGGCTGTCCTCCGGGCCGGGCGCGGCCGCCAGAGCGACCTCGCGCAGCTCGCTGCCCGCTTTCCCGTCGGCCAGCGCGGCCCTCTGACCGCCGAAATCGACCTCGATGACTTCCTGGTCGGTATCAGTGAGCTGGGTTCATGGCCGTCCCCGGACGTGGACTGGGACAAGGATCTGGCACAGCTGGTAGGCGGTGTCCTGGACGACGCGGACACGGCAGAACGACAGCTTCAGGGCGATGGCACCACGCTGGAGCAGACGATTCTGCCCGATGACGTCCTGGCGATGCTCGGCAACGAGTGGACAGCAGACCTCACGGACTTCCAGAAGAGGGACATAGCCCGACTGCTGTCTCTGCGCCACGGCGCCAACTTCAGCGTTCCCGGTGCCGGCAAGACCCGTGTCGGACTCGCTGTATTCGCTGCGATGCGGGAACGCGGCGAGGCGCACCGGCTCCTGGTCATCAGCCCGAAATCCGCCTATGAGGCGTGGGAGTTCGAGAGCCGCACCTGCCTCAAAGAGCCGTTGAGATTCGAGATCATGGGGAAGTCCCCCGCCCCGGGAGCAGAAGTCCTCGTCGTGAACTACGAACGGCTTGACCGCTCGCTGGCCTCCCTCGCCGGGTGGCTCAGGGCTGCACCGTCGATGGTGATCCTGGACGAGGCACACCGGATGAAACTGGGGGCACGAGGGATCTACGGCGCGGCGTGCATGGCCCTGGGCCCGTTGAGCCGACGACGGCTGATCCTGACCGGCACCCCAGCACCAAACGGGGCGCGGGACCTGGAGAACCTTCTCTCGTTCGTATGGCCAGGGCACGGGCGCAGGGTTGTGACCGGCGCTGTCGCCGGCGGGGACCTCGCCTATGCGAGCGCAGTGCTGCGTCCGCTCTTCACACGTACCACCAAGAACGAGCTCGGCCTGCCCCCGTTCGACCCCAAAATTCGTTATGTGGACATGCCTGATCTGCATCAGGAGATCTATAACGCTTTGGTTGGCCGCTACTCGGCGCGGGCCGAGGCAGCCCGTGATGATTTCGATGCTCTGGGCAAAGCCATGTTGCGGTTGCTGATGGCGGCTACCAGCCCGGCCCTCCTCGCGGAGGGCAGCAGCCGGTACGAGCCCCTCTCGTACCAGGTGCCACCCTTGGAAGTACCGCAGAACGATTCGCTGTACTCGTTGATGCGGGATCTGCCGAGCTACGAGCTGTCTCCCAAGTACGAAGAAGCTCTCCGCATCGTGGCGAACAACGCGGAGAAGGGACGCAAGACCCTGGTGTGGACGACCTTCGTGCGAAGCCTGACGACGATGGAGCGCCTGTTCGCAAGCTTCGAGCCCGCAGTGGTGCACGGTGGTACACCAGACCGGGAGCTGGAGCTGCGCCGGTTCCGCGAAGACCCGGACTGTGCAGTGCTGCTCTCCAACCCGGCGACCCTGGGCGAAGGGATCAGCCTCCACCATGCGTGCCATGACGCGGTCTACGTGGACCGCGATTTCATGGCTGGACGGTTCCTTCAGAGCCTTGACCGGATCCACCGCTTGGGACTGGCCCCTGGCACGGAGACCAACGTCACCGTGTTGGCGTCGCGCGGAACGATCGATGAAGTCGTTGCCCTGAGACTGGAAGAGAAGCTCGAATTCATGGGCCGGATTCTCGACGACCCGTCTGTGCAGCAGCTTGCGGATCTTCAGGAAGAGACACCAATGGTGGGCGGTATGGACATGGCTGATGTTCGGGCCCTGCTGGGTCATCTCGACGGTGGCCATCGGTAGAGGACGTTCCTCGGACGGTGCTGCGCCAGCTGACGCAGCACCGTAGACAGGCTCCGAGCTATGTGTGTGTCATTCACTGTCGGCCGAGCCTGGGGAGTCAGGTAGTTGCGTTTGCCCGGACCGGATGAACAAGTGCGGAGGCGATGCTTCGGCCGACTGCCTCAGCAACGGGCGGTGGAAATGCGTTGCCCACTTGGCGGTATGTGGAGGTCTTGCCGCCCGAGAAGACCCAGTCGGCCGGGAACCCCTGGAGCAAGGCCATCTGCGGGACTGTGAGCCGCACTGGAAGCGGCGTGCCTGGTAGCGGTGGCGCGTCGGCGACACTGGAGCCGTTCACACCGAGAGTTGCCCAGGCCTGACGGGCACGCGACGGGCCGAGGTCCGCGCCGCCGTGCTTGCGCGAGCCGCCACAGAGAGTCGGTGCGATGCGCATGGCACCGTCTGCCCACTGGCGGGCGAGATCCCAGCCCCGTGAGGCCATCGATTCGTAGAGGAGCTCGCCGACGGGAGGGGCGGTGACAGGGCACGCTGTGGCGATTGGCCAGGCGAAGTGGACGAGGGCCTCGGCGGCCATCGCTACCAGCACGGCGCGGGGGCGGAGTTGGGATACGCCGTAGTCGCATGCTCGCAGCAGGCGCCAGTTCGCTGCGTACCCCAGGCCCTCCAGTCTTTCGAGAACGGCTGACCGGTAGGAGGCGAACTTGGTCTGCATGATGCCCTTGACGTTCTCGATCATGACGGCTCTGGGCCGGAGGTCCTCCACCAGATTCAGGGCTCGAGGGAAGAGGTCCCGCTCATCGCCAGCGCCAAGTTGTTTGCCGGCCAGAGAGAACGGAGGACAGGGCACGCCAGCGGCGAGCAGGTCAATTTCCTTCTCCTCGAAAGCGAGGCAGGATGCGGGCAGACCGCGGACGTCCGCTTGCAGGACATTCCAACCGGGCCGATTGGCCCGCAGCGTTCGCACGGCGTCAGTGTCGATTTCTACCAGAGCGCTGTGCTTGAACCCCGCGCGCTCCAGCCCAAGGGCTTGGCCACCCGCGCCGGCACAGATTTCTACACACACGGGAGCTGGAAGGTTCAGGGCGGTCCTGCTCTGTCCAGACATGGGTGGTACCTCCGGTTGTCGCGGCTCAGACTTATCACTCAGAGCTTGCCGCCACCTGCCGCGGCAAGTGGCGGCAAGTAATATTCATGCCGCGAACGAGGTATCGATGGAACGTATTTTCGAATGGGGTGGGTATGTCCGAGGATGAGCTGGACTGGCGCAATGCAGGGCTTGGAACCCGTATCCGGGTTGCCTTGTGGCTGCGGGACGAGGTCGGGGAGGGCTCCGTATTCTCCAAGCAGCGGTTGCGGGCGGCGATCCAGGGAGCAGAGCAGGTCGACCGTCGGATGCGGGATCTTCGTCCGGCTGGCTGGGACATTAAGACGTATCGGGACAAGCCGAGCCTCCAGCCGGAGGAACTGTTCCTAGAAAAGATCGGCTCGCCAGTCTGGGAGAAGGAATACAGGGCTGCCGGGCTCCGCCAGATCAGCGCCAAGACGCGCCGCTTTGTCTACGAGCGCGACGGGCACATGTGCCGGCGTTGCGGAGTGTCCGCGGGTGAGGCGTACCCCGACGACGTAAGCGCTCGCGCGAGGCTGACACTCGGGCATGTAAACCCGCACAAGTCCGGCAGCGGCGCCCATGCGGAGGACCTGATCACGGAGTGCGCCCGATGCAATGAGACTGTGAAGCACCTCACGGGGACCCAGATGACCAGAGAGCAGGTCTGGGATCGCGTGAAGGAACTCCCTGCCCGGCACAAGCGGGACCTGCTCGCGTGGATGAAGGCCGACTGCCGACCGCTGAGCGAGGCCGAGAAGGCGTGGGGAATGTACCGGCAGCTACCGGCTGTCGTGCGGGAGGAACTTGAGGGTGACCTGGAAAGACTCATGAGGAGCTGATGGAGCTCTGTGGCCTGCGGCCGGTCTCGAGACGCTTGTCAGTGCGGGGTGCGACACTTGCGTGTCCGCACGTACTGCACCAGGAGGAGTCGATGAGTACCGCCGACCGCAAGCTGACCTCGATTGAGATCTGCGCGGGCGCCGGCGGCCAGGCTGTCGGCCTTCACCAGGCTGGCTTCCGGCACCTTGCGCTGGTCGAGATCGACACGCACGCCGTGGCGACGCTGAAGCACAACATCGAGACTCAGCCAGCGTGGCGCTGGGAGAAGCAGCACTGCCTGGTGCGCGAGGTGGACGTGAAGAAGTTCCACCCGCTGGACGAGGTGCGTGACCCGGAGTCGCGTCGTAGAGGCAGCGGCCAGAAATCCGACATGCTGCGCCAGGGCCAACTCGATCTCCTTGCCGGCGGTGTGCCATGCCCTCCGTTCTCAGCCGCGGGAAAGCAACTTGGGCGTGACGACGAGCGGGATCTGTTTCCCACGATCCTCGATCTGGTTGAAGAGCTGAAGCCGCGCGCAGTCATGATTGAAAACGTACGCGGACTGGTCGAACCGGAATTTAAATTCCGCTACTACCGCAATCACATCAAAAACCGCCTGCGCAAAGCTGGGTACGTGGTCTGTGGCTGGCGGGTTCTCCAAGCCCAGGATTTTGGTGTCCCACAGCTGCGTCCGCGCGCCATCCTGGTTGCGATCCGAGCCGATGAGTACCGCGGCTTCGCATGGCCTGAGCCGCAAAAGAAGCTGAAGACGGTAGCGGAAGCGCTGCGGGAGTCCATGGAGCGGCGGCTTGGCAAGGACTCGCCTCGCTTCAACAAGTGGCATGACCAGGCGAAGTTGGGCACAGTCGCTCCCACGCTCGTCGGAGGATCCAAGAAGCATGGTGGTGCGGACCTCGGCCCTACGCGAGCGAAGAAGGCATGGGCCGCCCTGGGGGTAGACGCCATGGGTGTGGCCAATGCCGAAGAAGACATGGTTGATCCGGGACGTGATCTTGGCGACCTGGAGCGCGGACCCAAGCTCACGGTGAAGCAGGCCGCCATCATTCAGGGGTTCCCAGAACAATGGGAATTCGTCGGGGGCGGGAAGACTGCGCGCTATCGGCAGGTGGGAAATGCGTTCCCGCCACCAGTGGCTGCTGCGGTAGGCAAAAGCATCAATGAAGCACTGCTGCGCACTGGGCCTCTGCTGGACGACCCGCATCCAGAATTTGAGCCCGAGGAAGACCCGTCACTGGTAGCGCCTGAGCTTCCGCTCCAGCAGGGACTTCCGACGATCGAGGACGACGCGGAGGATAGTGCGCGAGCACTCCTCGGGTGACTCGTGCTCCCAGAAGCGCAGCACCATCCAGCCTTCCTCGGCCAGGCGCTGATCAGTATCACGGTCGCGGGCCATGTTGCCCGCGACCTTGCCTGACCAGTAGTCGGGGTTCGTCTTCGGCGGAACGTAGTGCTTAGGGCAGCCGTGCCAGTAGCAGCCGTCGACGAAGACGGCGACCTTTGTAGGACGGAAAACCAGGTCGGCTGTCCTGCGGAGGCCAGGCAGCGGCCTGGCGGCGACCCTGTAGCGAAGGCCACTGGCGTGGACGAGGCGGCGGATCAGCTGCTCCGGCTTGGTGTCCCGGCTGCGGATCGCCTGCATGTTCCGACGGCGTGCCGCCGAGGCGGCCCACGACCCTTCTGGCCGCTCCCAGTCGCCAGCCCCTGTCCCTCGCATACAGTCCAGTGTGCCTGGCGTAGCACTTGCGGACGCCACGGCCTACCTCGGGCGAGTACCGACACGCGGCAGTGACGCAAGGAACTCCTCGCGGATCGGGGCGATGATCAATGGCGGCACGACAGAAACATCTCCTCCTGCGCACATATTCTGCCCGGCCTGGTCCGGCGTCGACGCTCGGTCAACGAGCGGCGTTCTCGGCGGCCGACTTCTTCTTGCTGCCCCCCGGACGGGGCGGGAGACCGCAGCAGGGGGGCAGCGAGAACGAGAGCGGCGGCATCGATGCCCGAGCCGATGCGGAAGGCAAGCTGGTAACCACCCGTAAGTCCCGAGGCGGTGCTTGCCCCATCGCCCAGCAGGTCCAGACGAGGGCTGCTGCCGTCCCAGATCAGATTGCCGGGCGACGCAACGCGTCAGTGCGAGGAGCATGTTCGGAGATCTGCGCGGCAACCGTAGAGCGGATGATACGCCTCAGATAGCGGGCAGCTCCTTGAGCTTACGAAGGTCGGAGAGAGCGAGATTCCCCCGCCTCACGTGACCGAGCGGGGGTGCTTTCCTCGATCACCGGTCTCTATTTCCCCATGTGTGTATCGACGATGGGGGAACCATTTTGCGAGGAATCGATTGCTTTGAACCGAATGAACGGTACGTGCGGGGTAGTTGGGTCTGACGCAGGGATGAAGGATGCGGTGAGCACGACGTTGGCTGGGTCGACTCGACCATGGCTGGCAAGCCCTGTCGACATACTCGGTGCCGCGCCCGCAATGGCGTACAGCAGGACCACACCGCGTCGGCGCTGGTGGAATTGCGTGGCGAAGGGGTCATCGTCGGTGAGTGGCAGAAGCCCGGCGATGCGCTCAGCGGACTGTCGGTGGGCTAGTCCGGAGATGCGGTTGAAGACGCCGTGCGCGTTGCGCCTTCGCTGTACGAGCGTGAGTGGCTGAGAGTTGAGGATGGTGGCGGCCACACTGGTCGGTCCGGAGGTCTGCGGAGCGACCACCACCCAGTCGTCGGTGGCGCAGCCGGCATCGCTGGCGTCGGCGAGGTACCGGAGGTGAGGGTTGAGGAGGTCGCGGCGCGCCCAGGTGAGGGTGGTGAGCGTCTCCAGGAGCTGCGAGTGGCTGACGACGGCAGTCTTAGCGGGATAGCGGATGTAGCTGCCGCGATCGTCGTCGCTGAGGTGGACGAAGACCGCCGGGTCGGGGTCCAGCATTTCCAGGATGGGTAGCCAGGTCTCGGTGTTGTGCCGCAGGTCCGCGGCCTCTGTCGGATAAGCCGTAGGCTCCACCCACACCCCCGGCGACCGGATCTCCACCAGCTCCGCGTTGTACATCTTGTTCCGTGCCGCAGGCCGCAGCCAAGGCAGGTGCTGCGAGACCAGCGGCGGGACCTGGGCCGGGATCAACTGCGGTTTGCCGTCGACGAGTTCCGCGTAGCGAGCGAGCTGGCCGCGGAACTCCTCCTCGTCGCGGCAGATCGCCTCGAAGGCCTCGTACAGGTCGGCCGACTGGCCGCGGCCGTACGTCTCGGCGCGGCCGATGTAGAGGCGGACCAGGTCGCGGTAGCCGGGGCGGAAGCCGAACCAGCGGCCCATTTGCATGAGGGTGTCGGCCTGTTGGGTGGTGCGGCGGTAGTACGTGATGGTCAGGCCCTCGACCGTGAAGCCGCGGGAGAGTTTCGTGCCGCCGACTAGGATCTTCCAGACGTGCGGGGTGCGGTCGAAGTCCAGGTCGAGCTGTTCGAAGTACTTGTCGGAGTCGCCGTTGACGACGATGACCGGCCGGCCGCCCCTGCCGATCAGTTGGCGGGCGTAACTGATGTACGGGGTGAGTTCATCGAAGGACGACGGGGTGGGCAGGCCGTCCGCGCGGGCCGCGCTCACCGGCGCGAAGTCGTCCGCGAAAAGCTCCGCCAGCCGGTTGCGTCCGGCGAGCGAGGCGTAACCGGCCTCATGCCACATGGTGTTGATGCGCAGGGCGAGTTCCGCGTGGTCGTTGATCCGGACCGACTCGTGGACCAGCATCGTGTGGTGGCGGAAGGGCTCCTCGGGGGTTCCGTGGTCCGCGCGGTAGAGCTTGAGGGCGCCGGACAGGACGAAGGCGTCCATGGCCTCCTGGAGGCGGTCGTCCTCGTCGTCGTGGATGCCGCGTACGTGGGCCAGCTCCTGGGAGTTCGCGTACGTACGCTCGCCGGCCTCCAGCGGTGAGTCGAGGTCGTGGAAGTCCTGGACACCCATGTAGCCCGCCGGGCGGGGGAGCGAGATGAGGAAGTCGGTCGGGAAGATGTCCTGCGCGTCGCTGGGGTCGATGAAGACATTGGCGAAGGGAGTGGCGGTGTAGCCGACGTACTGGGCGCGCGGGAGGAGGGTGAGGAGCTGGGAGATCAGTGCGTTGATGGCTGTGCGTTCGGTGCGGCCCTGCTCCCAGCGCTTGGGGTTGGAGGTGTTCACCGAGGCCTGGTCGGACTCGTCGTCGATGATCAGGACGGGGAGCTCGCCGAGCAGGCCGTGGATCTGCTTCAGGTCCTTGACCAGCTTGGTGAGGACCGACTTGTTCTTCTTCACGACCATCACCCGGGCCGCCGCGTGGTGCAGATTGCGCGGATCGTTGAGCGGGAGGGCCGGCTCGCGCTTCTCGAACTCCAGGGCGCGGATGCCCTGGGCGAGGCTCTTGTAGTCGTTGTCGCGGGTCGTCAGCCGCTCGATGTCGAAGGCGCCGAGCGTGGAGGGGCGGCCGCCGTGGCGTACGAAGTGGGGCCAGTCGGCGTCCTCGTCGACGTAGTCCACGCCGACCAGGGAGTCGGGGTCGGCGGGGTCCGCGCCGCGCAGGATGTTCTCCTGCCCGATCAGCTCCATGTCCAGGCGGCGCTGGGTCTGCGCGCGCAGCAGGTTGAGCGTGCCGCCGAGGACGATGACCAGGCGGTAGCCGGCGTCGATGGCCTTGGCGGCGACCCCGGTGAAGTTGGCGGTCTTGCCGGACTGTACGTAGCCGACGACCAGGCCCTTCGCCTGGCGGACGGTCGGCTGTTCCGGGTCGGTGAGGCGCTCGACGACGGACCGGCTCGCCTCGTCCAGGCTCGCGATGGCCGCGTCCGGCCAGCCCTTGGCGCGCAGCTTGCGCTCGTACGCCGTCCAGTAGAAGGAGCGCGCGGCCCTCCGCTCCGGGGTGTACCAAGGGGTGAACTCGCGGGCGATGACGGTCGCGCCCGGCACCCGGCTCACCGGGACGGCCGCGTCGAGTGCTTTGCGCACGTCCGGGCCGAGGCGCAGCCGGTCGTACACCGTCGTCCGCCGCTCGTCGGTACGGGGCGGGGCCTCCGGCGCCCACGGCGGGGCGTCGGCGAAGTCCCAGGCGGTGAGGGTGCGGCTCCAGAGGGCGGTGAGCCGTTCGTCGCCGCCGGCTATGTGCGCCCGGAACGTCTCCTCGGTGAGGTCGGCGTCGGGGTGGTCCTCGTCGGCGGCGAGCGCGGCCCACTTGGCGAAGTGGCGCGGGCTGTCCTGCATGCCGGTCAGCGCGGAGTTGTGGATCTTCAGCAGGATGTCGTCGTTCACGGGAGTGTTCACGGGAGCGTCCTCGGGGAGCGGGCGGGCCGGGGCACGGACGGGGCAGGGCAGCGGAGGGTCACGGCGTGAAGCGGGCGCGGCGCTCGCGCTGGGCTCGTACCGACGCCAGCAGGATCGTGTTCCAGTAGTCGATACGGTCCGCGCGGGCCTTCTCCCAGCGCCCCAGGCCGAAGCAGTCCTCGAGGAGGAGATAGAGGAGTGTTTTGGTGACCGGCGCGTCGTTGGCGCCGCCGCGCCGCCCGTCGTTGAAGTCGTCCCGGTACTCGCTGTTGAGCAGGATGACGTTGTTCTCGCGGTCGAGGTCGAAGAAGCGGTCCTCCCGGAACGAGGTCCAGGTGAAGGCGATGGGCTCCTCGCCCGGCTTCTCCGGCAGTTCCTCCTTGACGGTCCGCCTGATCCTCGGATCCAGCCCCTTACCGGGAGCGGTCACCGGTTTGCGTACGATCTCTGTCCGCTTCGCGCCGTCGCGGTAGGCGGCCTCCGCGTCGGCCAGGTAGGTCTGGAACGGCTTCCCGGACGCGTCGACGGCCTTGTCCACGCCCAGCGTGAAGGCCGGTGTGACGGTGACGTCCTCCTTCTTGACGTCCAGGCTGAACACGCCGTTCGGGGTGGCGGGGAGATCCACCGCTATCCGCGCCAGGTTGAGATGGCCCTCGGCGCTGCGCAGGTCGTTCCAGCCACCTGCCTGGACCAGGCGGTCGTTGCGGTAGAAGTAGAAGCCCTGCCGTTCGTTGAGCGCGCCGATCTGGCGGAAGCCGGCGTGCTTGGACTTCGCCGACCAGATGTGGGCGGTCAGGCGGACGTCTCCGGCGCCCTCCACGGGGGCGGTGAAGACGCGGGGGTAACCGGCCTTGCCCGGCACCGTGTAGCCGAAGGGGTCCAGGGGTTCGACCGAGATGTGGTCGACCTCCTCGCCGAGTCCGGCCGGGTGCGTACCGGGGTGCGTTCCCGCGTCCGTATGAACGTCTGCACCGCCGTCTGCACCGCCGTCTGCACCGACGTCCCAGACGGCGATGTCCAGCTTCAGGCCGCGGGCCAGAAAACGGTGGAGGTAGAGGCCGAGGTGGGTCTCCAGGCGGGTGATCGCTTTCGACAGGTACTGCTCGCTCTGGCCGCGCGCGACCGTTTCGAAGGCGCGCACCCGGTCCCAGCGGACCACCGTGCCGTGCCACTCGATGATGCCGTCGTAACGGTCCACGAGGTCCTGTGCGTAGGCCGGTTCGACGGTGTCGCACCGGAAACCGTCCGCGACGCCTTCCGCGGTGAGCCGGCGGCCGGCTGCCCTGCTGCGCCGGGTGCGGCTGACGACGGTGAGGGACTGGGCGTGCGAGAGGGAGGCGGACTTGAGGCCGGTGCCGTACATGCCGAGTGCGCCTTCGCCGTACTCGCGCAGCCGCCCGACCGTCATCGCCGCGTTCAGGCCGGCGTCGTCCATGCCTGCGCCGTTGTCGACGATGAGGAGGGTGAGGATGCGGTCGGCGTCCCGCAGGAAGTGGACGACGATTTCGTCGGCGCCCGCGTCGATCGAGTTGTCGATGAGGTCGGCGACCGCCGCCTCGAAGCCGTAGCCCTGGTTGGTGAGCGCCTTGCCGTATCCGGCGTCGGGGGGCAGGTGGGTGCTGCCGCTGGTGGGTACGTCGTACTGCCAACCGGCACCGGGCTCATAGGGCATGTGGTTCCTCGCGCACACAGAGACTGGGCCTGCGTGGGGGAGGAGTGCGCCAGTCGGATCAGTCTTTACTGCTCGTGAAGATACTGCAATGAAGACGTGAAGGGTGCATTGTCCTTCTATTCTCGCGAAGTCGGCGGGGGTGCCGACGCTCCCTCAGCCGTCTCCGGTGTCGTAGTCACGTGGCGGGAAAAAGGGGTTGAAGGGATGAAGATCAGTTTGGTAGCTTCCAGTTGACCGTGACACCGTCCGAGGAGGTGAGACCCATGAACGCTGTAGCTCTGTGGGTTCTCCCCCTTGCCGTCACGGCCGGGCGACTGACGTAGGTGTCGCCGGGAGGGCCTCGACAACGTGGCACTCTTGAAAGGCAACACCTATGTTCTCTCTGCAGTTCACCGCCGAGTCGTCGTCGCACGGCATGCTGGAACGCGACTTCACTGTGGGCGATGTCCCCGGCGTTCTCTGGTCGCCTGCTTCCGTTTCCGATCGTGCGCCGCTGGTCCTGCTGGGTCATGGCGGCGGCAACCACAAGAAGCACCCGGCGATGTCCGGCCGGGCGCAGCGCCTGGTGACGGGCGGCGGCTTCCATGTCGCCGTCATCGACGCGCCCGGGCACGGCGACCGGCCGCGCACCGAGCACGACGAAGCGGAGATCGCCGAGCTGTTCCGGGCGCGGGCGGCCGGCGAGCCGGAAGGCCCGATCGTCGTCCGCTACAACGACCACTTGGCGGGACTCGCCGTGCCCGAGTATCAGGCGACCCTGGACGCCCTTCAGGAACTTCCGGAGATCGGCGCCGACGGCCCGGTCGGCTACTGGGGCATCAACATGGGCACCGCGATCGGCGTGCCGTTCGTGGCAGCCGAACCCCGGATCACGGCCGCGGTCTTCGGCCAGCACTGGCCCGACGTCCTGGCGGAGAAGGCGAAGCACATCACCATCCCGATCGAGTTCGATCTGCAGTGGGATGACGAGCACATCTCGCGCGAGGAGGGTCTCGCGCTGTTCGACGCCTTCGCCTCGAAGGAGAAGTCGTTGCACGTGAACTCGGGCGCGCACAAGGAGCTGCCCCGGTTCGAGGCCGACAGCGCGGTCCGGTTCTTCGCCCGGCACCTCGGCGGAGCGGTCACCGCGTCAGCCTGACATCCGCGGTCGCGGCGCCCGGCTCGCCGGCCGGGCGCCGCGACCGCGGCGGTTCACACGCGAGGAGTAGGCCTTGCCGGCGGCGACTTCGATGACGGCAACGCAGGAAGAGCAGCCGATCGCATCGTCCGTGAAGCTCGCCCCCGAGCCCTGGTGAGCTGACTGCGCGCCGCGTCAGAGAATGTCGAGGTCCAGGTCCAGCAGGTTGTGTTCGCCGTCGCGGTCATGGTGGCCGCCCCAGTTCGGGTGGGTGGCCGCCGCCTTGTGGGTGGGAACTTCCGCCGCCTGAGCGGCAGTGATGAGCGGCAATGCCACGGCAAGGGTGAGCACGGCCGTGGCAGCGCTACGGCGAAGCATGATCTTCATGGGGATCTCCTTGATCCGTCGGGGATGAGATCGACGCTAATCAGCCGTGCCGCCCCTGTCGTTCCGAGAGATGTGCACCTACTGCAAACGGACGCAGCGGCCGCCGCCCGTGCCGCATGGGTGACGGGCGTCATCGAGCCGGAGGCGGAATGTGTTGCCAGAACCCACTACTGCGCGGAGGTCCCTGTGCGGTCCGCGATGTGGGGTGGGGCGGCTATGCCGGAGGTGAGCAGGGGGTCCGGTTCGGGGGTGCCCCAGGAGGTGTGGAGGGGGAGGGTGCCGGCCCATACGTTCAGCGCGGCGTCGGGGCTTTCGCCGTCGTCCGGGGGGCCGGTGCGTATCTTCACCGAGGCGTCGTCGAGGGAGAGGGCGAGCAGGGCGGTGGCGGCCAACTCCTTGCGGCTGGGGCGGCGGGCGTAGTCCCACTGGCCCGGCGTGGCCTGCTCGGTGAGGCAGCGCAGGCCCTCGGCCTTCTCGTCCGGAGCGGTGACGGGGCGAGGGGTGCCGAAGACCATGGCGCTGCGGTAGTTGACACCGTGCTCGAAGACCGAGCGGGCCAGTACCAGTCCGTCGACGTGTGTGACGGTGACGCACACGGTTGCTGCCGGGGACGAGACCAGGCTGCGACTGGCGACGGAACCGTGGAAGTAGAGCGTGGTGCCGTCCGATCCGTAGACCGTGGGCACGACCATCGTGGTGCCGTCCACGGTCACTCCGAGGTGGCAGATGAAGCCCGCGGCCAGGATGGCATCGAGGTCGGCGCGTTCGAGGCTGCCCTGTTCGCGGAGTCGGCGGTGGCGCGTGCGCTGGGTCTGCGGCAGGGGCCGGTCGGGGGCGGATGGGGCCATGGCCGTCCTTCTGCCGGGTGGTCCGGGGAATCCTTACTACCGGCAGAGCATACAGATTTCGTCTGTAGATGCCTAGGTGTTCAACTGATTTAGTTGATCAATGTAGCTTCGGCAACGGATTCAGTGCTTCGTGGGCTGGGCGGGATGCCGTCCCCTCGGCGTGCCCGATCAGTGACGCGGCCGTCGGCGAGCCAGTACCGCGGCGATCACCAGCAGCAGTGCGCCACCTGCCGCGTACCGGACGACCGAGGAGCGGGTCCTGGTGGGCTCGTGCGGGGAGCGGGGGACGGGCTCGGCCGAGGCGGGGGCCGGCAACCGGCGAGGGCTTTCCGCGTCGCGTACGGACTGCGCGGCGCTTCGGGGCCGTGGGGCGGGCGTGAACTGTCGTACGACGGCCGGGTCCTCGACGACGACGGGCGAGTCGCTGTCCTTGAGGTGCGAGCGGGGGACGAAGGCGGCAGCTTCCAGCAACTCACCGGCGGCCGTGGTGAGGCCGGTCCCGGTTGAGCTCCATGGCCTGTACCAGCACCGCTCGCCCGAGATCCGGACGTATTCGGGGGCGTGCCAGGTGGACGCGTTGTTCATGACGGCCGGGGCGTCGACCGTGGTCCGTCGCCTCGTCGGCGTCAGAAGGGTGCCGGAGGCCGGTGGGGTGATGCCCGTCAGCTCGGCAGCGTCCGGTCCCGTACCGGGCCCCGTACCCGTCGGAGGCAGGCCGGCGGAGCCGACTTCGTTCGGCGTGACGGGCGACCGCGAACCGGGGATGAGGTGGTGCTGACCGGGTGTCGGCCGACCGTTGCCGTCGGGCGGGCGCACCGAGTCGCCGTGCCCCGACTCCTCGCTCCTGCTCGGAGCCGGGATGATGCCGGCCGGGTACCACCCGTTGTCGCTGCTGCCTGCCCCGATGAGCAGCGCGGTCGGGTGGTAGCCCACGGGTGTGAACGCGCTGGGTGTGTGCAGCGCGACGTGGTAGCCCTGCCCGGCGGGTGCGCCGCCGCCGGCCATCGCCCTGTCGCGCTCGGTGGGAGCGGCGGTGGGGCACATGGCACAGGCGGTCACGGAGAGAAGACTGGTGCGACTCATGACCGGCACGTTAAGCACACGATCTACAGCTCACCGGGGTATCGGGCGCGGTCGGGCCCGAACGCCCTCCGCACGGGTGCACGGGGCTGCGCCGGATGGCGGCTGTCGGTTTACCCGTTCTTCGACGCGACCCGGCCGTGGTTGTCGTTGTTGTGGTCGAGAGCGGTCAGGACGCTGCGGTGGCTGACCCAGCCGATCAGGTGGGTGCGGTCTTCGTCGAGCACGGGCAGGGCCTGGCTGTCGGCGCCGGCGAGAGCCTGGAGGGCTTGGTCGAGCGCGGTGCCGGGGGTGAGGGCGTGGGGGAGGTGGGCGACTTTGCCGACGGGGGTGGCGGTGTGGGCGTCGTCGGCGAGGGTTTCGGCGACGGTCCGGGCGGTGGCGATACCTCGGTAGGCGCCGTCGGCGGCGAGGACGGGCAGGGTGCCGTACGGGGAGCGGGCCAGGGCAGGGGCGGCCTGAGCGAGCGGGGTGTCATCGGCCAGCGGGGTGGGGGTGGGCTCCATGGCATGGCGGACCGTCAGCGCGGCGGCCGGGGTGCCCGGGGTGGGGACGTCGATGTCGACGCCGCGGCGACGCAGTTTGGCGGTGTAGATGGTCTCTCCGGTGAGCAGGCGGCTGACGCCGGTGGCGAGAACGATGGCGGCCATGAGGGGCAGGATGATCGTGTACTCGCCGGTGAGTTCGAAGAGGATGATCACGGCGGTGATCGGGGCGCGGGCGGAGCCGGCGAAGACCGCGCCCATGCCGATCAGACCGTAGGCGCCGGCGGGGCCGGCCAGGTGGGGCAGGAGGTGGTGGGCGGTCTGGCCGAAGGCGGAGCCGAGCATGGCGCCGATGAACAGGCTGGGGGCGAACACGCCGCCGGAGCCCCCGATGCCGATGGTGAGGGAGGTGGCGATGATCTTGCCCGCCAGCAGCCCGAGCAGCAGCAGCAGCGCGTAGTGGCCGGTCAGGGAGTTGTGCAGGACCGGGTAGCCGACCCCGTACATCTGGGGCAGCACCAGCAGCAGGCCGCCGAGCAGCAGGCCGCCGACCGCTGGGCGGGCCCACTCCGGGCCGCGCCAGACCGCGTCACAGGCATCTTCGATGCGGTACAGGACCTTGCTGAAGGCGACGCCGACCACCCCGGCGATCAGGCCGAGCAGGGCGAACAGCGCGTACTGGGTGAGGTGCTCGACGTGGAAGGGCGGCAGGTGGAGGAAGGGGGCATTGCCGAAGGCGGCCCGGCCGATGACGCTGGCGGTGACCGAGGCGAGGACGACCATGCCGAAGGATTCGGCGGTGAAGTCGCGCAGGACCAGTTCCATGGCGAAGAAGACTCCGGCCAGCGGCGCGTTGAAGGTGGCCGCGATGCCGCCGGCCGCGCCGCAGGCCACCAGGACGCGCATGCGGTCCTCGGCGACCTTGACCCACGAGCCCAGGGTGGAGCCGAGGGCGGAGCCGATCTGCACGATCGGCCCTTCCCGGCCGACCGAGCCGCCGCCGCCGATGCACAGCGCGGAGGCGAGCGCCTTGACGGCGGCGACCTGCGGGGGGATGCGCCCGCCGCGGCGGGCGACGGCGTACATGACCTCCGGTACGCCGTGCCCGCGGGCCTCCTTGGCGAACCGGTAGACCAGCGGGCCGTATACCAGCCCGGCCAGCACCGGTGCGGCGAGCACGAAGTAGCGGCCCAGCAAGGGCAGATGCGGGTTGGCGGCGTGACCGGCGGCCGAGTAGTCGGCGTGCCCGGAGAGCAGCAGGGTGAAGGTCTTGATCAGCCAGCGGAAGACCACCGCCCCGCCCCCGGCCCCCGCGCCGACCAGCAGGGACAGCGCCAGCAGGCCCCCTTTGGACTCGCGCAGCGCGCTCCAGGCCCAGGGCAGGCCGCGCTGCGTCGCCAGCGGCCGGACCGGTACAGCGCTCTCGGTCGCGGGGGCGGGTATGGCAGACGTGACTGCATCACTCATACCATGCATTATGCAAAGTTTGCCGGGTGCATGGAACACCGGGGGTGGCCTCGCCGTTCGTTCGGCCACCTGGATCGGGTAGAACTGCACTCATGTCCGAAGCGAAACCCGCCCCGGCTCCCGCCGACGCCACCGAGATGGTCGCCGCGGTCGTCACCGCTTCCCGTGTGCTGGTCGCCGTCTCCGCGCGCTCGCTGGCGGCGGTGGAGGAGACCCTCACCGTGCCGCAGTTCCGGATGCTGGTGGTGCTCGATGCCGGCGGTCCGGTCAACCTCTCCCGGCTCGCCGAGCATCTGGCGGTCAACCCCTCCACCGCCATGCGCATGGCAGACCGGCTCATTGCCGCCGGCACGATGGAGCGCACCAGCGACCCGGCCGACCGCCGCGCGGCCAAGCTGGCCCTCACACCGGCCGGGCAGCGCGTGGTCCACCAGGTGACCCAGCGCCGCCACCAGGAGATCACCCGGATCGTTCGGGCCATGCCCGTCGAGCGGCGCGGCGCCATGGTCGAAGCGCTGCAGGCCTTCGCCGACGCCGCGGGAGAACCGCAGATCGACCCGGACGCATACGGCGGCCTGCTGCTCCCGGGCTGGAGCTGACGTACCGGCCGTTGCCGTTGCCGTTCACCAGCGAGCCGGCCATGGTGCTCAGCTGTCAGGAGATTTCGCACCAGACGGTCTTGCCGCTGCCTTGGGGCTCAACTCCCCAGGCCGAGGCCAGCTCTTCGAGGAGCATGAGGCCGCGGCCGGAGGTCGACAGGGCGGGAGCGGCCCGGCGCTGCGGGGAAGCGGATGAGGTGTCGGTGACGGCGAGGCGCAGGACGCGGCGGCCGTCGCTGACGGGTCTGGCCGTCAGCGTGGCGCGGCCCTCGGTGTGCAGCAGGGCGTTGGTGGCGAGCTCGCTGGCCAGGAGCTCCGCGGTGTCGCTGAGCGGGACGAGCGACCAGCGGCGCAGCGCCGCGCGCAGGGCGAGCCGCGCGGCGTGGAGGGAGCCGGGGTCGTTGCGGCTGAAAGTGGCCTGGAACTGCGGCGCCCCGGCGTGCTTTCCCCGCTTTCCCAGCGCACGCCGCACGATCAGGAGGGCCACATCGTCCTCCCCGCCCGTGTAGGTGTCCATGGTGTGCAGGAGGTGGTCCGCCAGGGCATCGGGGCGCCGGGGCGCTCTCCGGAGCGCGTCGAGGAGCTGGGCGCGCCCCCGGTCGATGTCCTCGTGGCGTGCCTCGATCAGTCCGTCGGTGCAGAGCAGCAGGGTGGAGCCCGGTTCCAGGACGGTTTGCACGGCGGGATACGCGAGCTGGGCGTCCGGGGCTGCGAGACCGAGCGGCAGCCCGCCCGGGGAGTCGAGCCAGACGCTGCTGCCGTCCTGGCGGCGCAGTACCGGCTCCAGGTGCCCGGCGCGCACGATGGTGGTCAGTCCGGTACGGGGGTCGAGCAGGGCGAGGAGGCAGGTCGCGAAGCGGTCGGTGTCCAGCTCCGCGAGGAAGGCGGAGGCGCGAGCCAGCACGGTCGTGGGGGAGTGCCCCTCGGCGGCGTACGCGCGAAGGGCGATGCGGAGCTGCCCCATGACGGCGGCGGCTGTCACGTCGTGGCCCTGGACGTCGCCGACGACTGCCGCGATGCGGCCGTCGGGCAGGGTGAGGGCGTCATACCAGTCGCCGCCGATGCCGCCCTGGGCTCTGGCCGGCCGGTAGCGGGTCGCCAGGGCGAGACCGGGGACGTGCGGCAGGCGCCCGGGGAGCATGGCCGACTGGAGGCCGGTGGCGAGCTCGTGCTCCTGGTCGTAGAGCAGCGCCCGTTGCAGCGACTGGGCGATGACCTTGCCCAGCGCGGTCAGCACCGTCCGCTCGTCGTGCGTGAAGCGCCCCTTGCCCTCATAGGTGAGCCCCAGAGCACCGATGGGGGTGCGGTGGGCGATCAGGGGGAGATAGACGGCGGCGGTGGCCTCGGAGAACATCTTCAGATACGGCCGCATGCTCGGATATCGCGCCACGAACTCCGAGCGGCTGGTGATGAAGACGGCCCGGCCGGTCCTGACCGCGTCGGTGAGCGGCAGGGGCTGGCTGAGGCGGGACAGATGGAAGTCGCGGACCAGCTCCTCGGAGAGGCCGTTCGAGCCGGCCAGTTGCATGCGGCCGTTGTCGACCAGGCCCAGCACGATGCTGGCGGCCTCGAGCTGTGCGAGCAGCAGCGTGGAGGTGAGCGCCTCCGACACGTCCTCCACCGTGACGGTGGGCGCGAGCGCATCGCTGACGTGGCCGACGATGTCGGCCTGGCGGCGGCGGTCGTGCCTGACCCGGCGCAGCTGTTCGGTCTGGTCGATGGCGCGCAGCTCCTGGCTGGCGTCCCGGATGATTCCGATGACCCTGACCGGGTGTCCCTGTGCATCGCAGACGACGTGGCCCTGGGTGTGCGTCCAGCGCAGCCACCCGTTATGGTGCCGCACCCGGAAGTAGAGGCTGAAGCTCGTACGGTCCCGCAGCGCTTGATCGACTTGCGCCTGGATGGCCGGCACCTCGCCCGGCAGCATCCGCTCGCCGAGGGTGCTCAGGCGGCCGTCGAACTCCCCGGGCCGGAAGCCCATCACGGCCATGCCGGCCTGGTCGTACTGCATGGTGCCGCTGGTCAGGTCCCAGGTGAAGCTGCCCATGCCGTTGGCAGCCAGGGCCACGTGCGCGGCGGCCCGGGGCTCGGCCCTCGGGCCGGTCCCGCCGGTGTGTTCGCCGAAGCGATCCATCGACTGCCTCCTGGCTCGCACGGATTCGTCGCGTCGCGTTCGGCGACAGCCGGGATTGCCGCGTCAGGCGTGGCCACACCCACCATTCTGCGGGGCGCCGGCCGCCTGCGCCCGTCATGTGGGTTCGCGGCCTGCGCGGCGACGGGCAGCCGGCGTGATCAGACCGGCCCCATCCGGTTCCGGTTCAGTGGCCGTGGGCCTTCACCATGGCGTCGACCGCCTTGATGACGACGTCAGGACGATCGGCCGGAATGTCGTGGGAGCTGCCCTTCGCGATCACGAGTTTCCGGTTGGCGGAAGCCTTCGCATGCACCGCTTCTCCCCGGTCCGCTACAACACCGACGCCGAACTCCTCGACCTCGACCCGCGCCTCATCCCGCGGGGACAGCCCGGGCCCTCGCCGTGACGTGCGGCCTTCACCCGACTCGGGCCGACAGCCGCTTACGTCATCCCGCGGACGGCACCGCATCGACTCCGGTGAGTTCGGCTGACAGCTCCCACAACCGTGCGGCCCGCTCGGGGTCAGCGGCCCAGGCGCTCACCCCACTGCCCAGGACCGTGTCCTTCGCTGCCGGCTCGGCGATGTCGCAGTCCTCGCAGTACACGCCACCCGCGCCCTCCAACTGGGCTGATGTCGCGGCCCATACCTGGGTGGCGGCGCCCTGTTCGGGCGTCTTCCAGCCGCTGTTCGTCGGGCTGTCACCGATCGCCGTTGACAGCTCTGCCAGCTCCTCCTCGGACATATGGCGGCCCAGCTGTGTGCGGATGGTGCCCGGGTGCAGTGAGAACGCCCGCACCCCGGCGCCACGGCCCAGCGTGTCCAGATGCAGGGCGAAGAGGGCGTTGGCCGTCTTCGCCTGCCCATAGGCCTGCCATTTGTCATAGCCGTGCTCGAAGTGCACGTCGTCCCAGCGGATGTCCGAGAGCTGGTGTCCGTTGGAGGACACCGACACCACGCGGGCACCGCCTCGCACGATGGCCGGCCACAGCCGGTTCACCAGCGCGTAGTGACCGAGGTGGTTGGTGGCGAACTGGGCCTCCCAGCCCGGGCCGACACGCCTTTCCGGGCTAGCCATGATCCCGGCATTGTTGATCACCATGTCGATGTCCCGGCCCGAGGCGAGGAACAGCTCGGCGAAGGACCGCACGCTGTCCGGATCCGTCAGATCCAGTTCCGCCACCTCCACGCCGTCGATCCCGCTCACCGCCTCCTGAGCTGCGGTGCGGCGCCGGGCCGGGACGACCACGCGCGCCCCAGCGCCGACCAGGGCCCGTGTCGTCTCCAGGCCGAGCCCCGAATAGCCGCCGGTCACGATCGCGAGCTTGCCGGACAGGTCGACGCCTCGCAGAACGTCGCTCGTGGTGCTGTGGGCTCCGAACCCCGTGTTGATCTTGTGCTGCTGAGTGGTCATGCAGGAAACGTACGAATTGGAGCGCACTCCAAGTCAACCGGTCGTCCTCACGGTGCCGTACGCGCCGAGGTGGCTCGTCCGGTGGCTCACGGCGCACAGCGGGTGGATATCGGCCATGGGCCGTCGGCGTCAGTAAGGCTCAGGCCGGGCCGTCGAGGCCGAACACCGTCCCGAACGGATCGACGAGTTGGCAGATGTGCCGGTCTGCGTCGATGTCGAGTGGGCCACGGTGGTGTGTGCAGCCCGCTGCGAGGAGCCGCTCACGGGTGGCCGTCACACTGGACACGGACCAGTAGACCACCGGACTGCCACCTCGGGGATTGCGCTGATCGTCGGCAGGATGGAAGCCCAGTTCCACCCCATTGACGTCAACCCAGGCGAAGACCGCCGTACCGTCCGATTCGATGCGGGCTTCGCCGCCCAGGGCATCGGCCCACCAGCGGGCGGATGTAGGTGGATCATCGCTGAACACCATGACGGCGCGCACGCCTTGGAAGTCGCTGAGCACAGCAAGATCATAGGAGAACGGGCTCGCGAAGGAGCGAGGGGAGCGTTACGGCTGGTGGACGCGGGTCAGCAGGGTCATCAGCTGCTGACGTTCGGCCGCGCTGAGCGGGGACAGCAGCTCGGCGTTGGCCTGTTCGGCCAGTTCCGCGCAGCGCTTCAGGGTGCGTACGCCGGTTGGTGTCACCGTGACCGCGTTCTTGCGGCGGTCCCGGGGGTCGGGTTCCCGTACGACCAGCCCGCTCCTTTCCAGGTGGTTGAGCAGGAGGACCACGTCCTTGGCGTCGATGCCCAGCCGGCGCACCAAGTCGGCCTGGGCGACCGGGCCGTATTCGGAGACCGCCGCGAGCACCGCGTGCTGCGGCAGCTTCAGTCCCTCCTCGGCGATCGCCTCGGCGACCAGGTTCCGGCCGCGCGCCGCCACCCGGCCGGCCAGCCAGCTCGGCAGGGACTGGATGTGCTCCAGGGCGTGCAGCCGTTCCGTACGCGTCATGGCAGCAGGCTATCCCGAAATCATTGGACTTCCCAATGACTTCTCCCTATGCTGGTCGTTCGTTGGGAGTCCCAATGAATAACCGTTTGCTGTCTGCCGCACCCGGAGGTGCCCATGCGTCGTGTCCGCTACCAGGTCAACGGCGGCCCCGAAGTCCTCTTCACCGAGGATGCCCCGGCCCCCGAACCCGGCCCGGGTGAGCTGCTCGTCCGCACCGAGGCGGTCGGCGTCACGCTGCCCGTCGTGCGGAAGGTGCGTGCCGGGACCGAGCCCGTCCCGCTCAGCGGGGAAGTGGCCGGCACCGTCACCGCGGTCGGTGCAGGCGTCACCGGGTTCGCCGTGGGCGACCGCGTCACCGGCCTCTGTTTCTCCCATGCCTACGCCGAACTGGCCGTCCTGCACACCGGGATGGCGTCCCGCATCCCCGACCGGGCCACCGCCGTGGACGCCGTGGCCCTGGTCCGCAGCGGTCTGGTGGCGCGCGGGGCGTACGAGGCCGGCCGGCCCGGCTCCGGCGACGCCGTCCTGGTCACCGCGGCGGCCAGTGCGGTCGGCACCCTGGCCCTGCAGTACGCGAAAGCGGGCGGTGCCTCCCGGGTGGTCGCCGCCGTCGGCAGCGCGGACAAGGCGGATTTCGTCCGGGCGCTGGGCGCCGACGAGGTCGTGCGCTACGACGACGAGTCCTGGGGCGATCCGGTCGACATCGTGCTGGACGGGGTCGGCGGCGAACTCCTCGGTCCAGCGGTGCGCGCCCTGGCCCCCGGCGGCCGGCTGGTCGCCTTCAGCTCGGGCGGCGGCACCATCGACGCGTACGAACTGCTCGTCCGCGGCGCCTCGGCCATCGGCTTCCAGGTGGCCGCCATCGCCCGGGGCAAGCCCGAGCTGTACGCGCGCTGGCGCGACGAACTCTGGGAACTGCACCGGAGCGGCACGCTGCGCACGTGCGTGCACGCCGAAATCCCGCTCGCCGAGGCAGCCGGGGCCCACGCGATCATCGAGTCCCGCCGCAACCTCGGCAAGGTCGTCCTGGTCAACCGCGACTGACCGGGGCCGGCCGCTACGCCCCGTGGCACCCCCGGTAGGCGACCGTCGACCCGCACCAGCACGGGGCGTTGCGGGAAGGCGGCCAGGAGACCGCGCGGCCGCGGGCGGCCAGCGTGGTGGCGTACTGGGGGAGGAGGTCGGCGTCGGAGGGGGAGGTGCGCTCGGAGGCGGCGAAGGCTTCGTAGGACGGGACGCTGCCCGACACGATGCCGAGGTTCGTGGTGCCGCCCGCCGACAGCTCGCGCAGGGCGGACTCTATGTCGGTCAGGTGCGCCTTGTGCGAGGAGTACTCGGACTCCAGCGCCGGATACCCGGCGAGGAGCTCGGTGAGTTCGGCGGCCGGCCAGTGCAGCACGGCCACCGGGAAGGGGCGGGACAGAGCCGCCCGGTAAGTGCCCAACTCCGACTGGAGACGGGCGATTTCGGCCCGGAGGACGGCGGGGTCGTTGGAGCCGAGAGCCCAGAGGCGTTTCGGGTCGTGGAGTTCGTCGAGGCTGATGTCGCCGGCGTGCAGGGTGTCGGCGAGGGCGTCCCACTCGTCGTGCGGGTTGCCCTTGAGGCGGCTGACCCGGTGCCGGCCGGTGAGCAGCGCCCGGGCGGCGTAGGGCACCTCTTCGGACGGGTCGACCAGCAGGGTCAGCGCTGTGGTGAAGGTCTCATGGGCCGCGTCCAGTTCGTCGTGGGCCTCCAGGGTCTCCGCGACGATGGCCCAGGCGGCCGGGTCCCCGGGAGACGAGGTGCGGACGCCGTTGATGATGGCGCGGGCCTCCGCCTCGTGCCCGTACTCCCAGAGGTTCGCCGCCTGCAGGGCTTTGACCAGCGGGAGGTTCACGCCGGGGACGGTCAGCAGCTGGTCGTAGAGGGAGGTGGCTCCGGCGCGGTCGTCGGCCAGCTCCAGGTGGGCGGCGGCCTGCAGCAGCAGCGGTTCCTGGTCCTCGGGATACTGCGCGGCGGTACGCAGCAGGCGCTCGGCTTCGGCGGTGTGGGCGGCAGGGGTGTCGGGGCGCATGGACCACACCGTACTGCGGTGGACTGGTGTGCGGTCAGGGTGCGTGCGGAGCGGGGCGGCGGGAAGCCCGGCTGCCGGCAGGTGGTGCGTACGGCCGCGCTGAGCGGTGCCGCACGCACGGACCCGTTCAGGCGAGCGGGCTCAGGGTCCCGGTGCGGCGCGAGCTCCGGGTCGCGGGGTCTCCGTGCCACTGGACGCGATCGCGGTCGAGTCCCACTCCGCCGCCGGTGATGCTGTTGTGCGCCTGACAGGCGGCGACGGCATGCGCGATGAAGGTGTGGAGCTCAGCGGGGCTGACGGGGGTGCCGGCGGGCCTGCTGGTGAGGCCGGCGATCAGCGTGTTCAGCTGTTCCAGCTCTTCGGAGCGGGGCGTGATGGCCCCCTCACGGTCGTAATTGGGGTCGATGCCGGCACCCGGGTCGTCCGTCCTGTTTCCCGGCTCGGGGCCGACGGCGTAGTTGGCCGGGAGGTTCTTCAGGGCATCCGACACGGCCTGCAGACTGCTCGAGCCGGTGGTGAAGGCCGTCGGGGCGTGTGGCTTCAGGGCCTTCACGACATCGCCCCGCTGTGTCGCGGTGAGCATCGCCGCGAACTCTGCGAGCTTCGATTTGGGTGCGATGTGGTGCAGCGTGTGGACGAGGGGGTCACCGGGGTGCTGCTGCTTGAGGGCCTTGAGCGCACCCTTCGTCTGCTTGTTCTTCCAATCGCCGGCCCGCTGCACCGCGGGGGCGTCCTGCTGATGGCCGCAGCCCGCGCCGTGCTGGTGGCGGTCCTGCTCGATCAGGCGGCTCACCGCCGCATTGCCGATGCTGCGCTGCAGGGCGCGCAGCGACAGCGGCGACCGGCCGCCCCGTCCCGCGGTCACGTCCGTGGTCACGTCCGCAGGACGGACAGCGGTGGCGCGGGACGCCCGGGCGCGGGTCTGGTCGGCGTCGGATGTCTTGTCGGGGTCATGCGCGCGCATGGGAGCGGACCTTCCTGGAAGCGGGCTTCGGCCGGGAGCCAATCCTCATGGGTACCTCGGCCGGACACCGCCGGGGAAGGTACCCGGGGGCAGCCTTCGTTGCCCGTACCGCGCGGCCGGCGGTGGGGCCGGCGACACGACCCGGTCCTGACGACTCGTGTATAACGGCTGGAGGTACGCAACAGCTTCGCGAGAGGAGGAAGACCATGGCCGGACGCCTGATGCGCCTGTCCCGCCCGGCAGCCGCGCTGCTGTTCTTCCTCGTCGCCGAGGTGCTGCTCGTCGAGGGCAGCCTGCTGTCCTCCGCCGTCGCGCTCGCCGCGACGGCCGCGGTCGGCTCCGCGCTGGCCGCCTGCGCGCTGGTCGTCTCGCGCCAGGTGCCCGCCGTACCGCGGACCAGGATCCGTACCGCGATCCGGGACCGTGAGCGGCGCACGGCCTTCCTGCCGCAGCGCGATCCCGACGCCTCGGGCCGGCCCAGGCCCCGAGCACCCGGTCGTCCCGTCCTGACGACCGCGTAGGGCGCGCACGCTTCGCTCGTCCTTCCGCCCTCGCGGTTCGTCACCGCCGACATGTCTGTCTGTCCGGCCTGCGACGAGACCCCACGGAGGGCTCCCGTGTCATCGATCTTCAGCGCGTTCGCCGCCTTGGTCGCGCACCTTGCCGACCTGCTCCAGCCGCTTTTCCACGGTTCGGCCACCGCCGCCGCGATCATCCTCTTCACCGCCTGCGTCCGACTCGCCGTGCACCCGCTGTCCCGGGCCACCGCCCGCGGCCAGAAGGCCCGCGCCAAGATCGCGCCGCGCGTCGCCGAACTGCGCAAGAAGCACGCCAAGGACCCGAAGCAGATGCAGAAGGCCGTGATGGAACTGCACGCGGAGGAGAAGATCTCCCCGCTCGGCGGCTGTCTGCCCAGCCTGCTGCAGATGCCCGCCTTCTTTCTGCTCTACCACCTCTTCTCCAGCTCCCACATCGGATCGAGCACCAACACCCTGCTCGGTCACACGCTCCTCGGCAGCCCGCTCGGCGGCCGGCTCGAGGACGCCGTCGGCCACGGCGGGCTGCTCGGCGAGCAGGGCGTCGTCTACCTGGTGCTCTTCGTGATCGTCGCCGCCGTCGCCACCTTCAACTACGGACGCACCAAGCGGATGATGGCCGCCTCGCCGAACCCGCTGCCCGACGGGCCCGGCGCCGGCGCGATGTCCACCATGAGCAAGGTGATGCCGCTGATGTCCTTCGCGACGCTGCTCACCGTGGCGTACGTGCCGCTCGCCGCCGCGCTGTACGTGGTCACCAGCACCACCTGGACCGCCATCGAGCGGGCCGCCCTGTACCGGGACACGCTGCCCGCCGGGGCCGTGGTGAGCAGCCCGATGTAACCCCGGCGGGCGCACGGACACAGCCCGGCGGCGGAGCGGCACGGTCCAGCTTGTGAACGGGGTCTTGCGGAGTGGACCGCCAAATTGGAGGATCAGCCAATCCCCCGATGGCCGCACCCCATCGGCCGGGCCGGTCGAAATCGTTGGGAGACTGACCATGAAGTTGCTCCGAGTCGGAACCGCCGGGGCCGAGCGCCCCGCTCTGCTGGACGAGCGCGGAATCCTGCGCGACCTGTCGGGCCTCGTCACCGACATCGACGGTGACCTGCTGGCCGACGAGGCCGCGCTCTCCCGGGTACGGGCAGCGGCCGCCGCCGGTGTGCTGCCCGCGATCGAAGCGGAGGGGCTGCGGACCGGGCCGCCGGTCGCCCGTATCGGCAAGATCGTCTGCATCGGGCTGAACTACCACGACCACGCCACCGAGACCGGCGCGGCGATCCCGTCCGAGCCGATCCTCTTCATGAAGGCGCCCGACACGGTGGTCGGCCCCGACGACACCGTGCTGGTGCCGCGTGGCAGCGCGAAGACCGACTGGGAGGTCGAGCTCGCGGTCGTCATCGGGCGCACGGCCCGCTACCTCGGGTCGGCCGAGGAGGCGCTGGGGCATGTGGCCGGGTACGCGATCGCCCACGACGTCTCGGAACGCGAGTTCCAGATCGAGCGCGGCGGCCAGTGGGACAAGGGCAAGAACTGCGAGACCTTCAACCCGCTCGGCCCGTGGCTGGTGACGGCCGATGAAGTGCCCGACCCGCAGGCGCTGCCGCTGAAGCTGTGGGTGAACGGTGAGCTGAAGCAGGACGGCAAGACCGCCGACCAGATCTTCCCGGTGGGGGAGGTCGTGCGCTACCTCAGCCAGTTCATGACCCTCTACCCCGGAGACGTCATCAACACCGGCACCCCGGCCGGGGTGGCCATGGGGCAGCCCGAGCCGAAGCCGTATCTGCGGGCGGGCGATGTGGTGGAGCTCGAGATCGGCGGTCTGGGCAAGCAGCGGCAGGTACTGCGCTCGGCTTAGCCGGTTCAGGCGGCCGGTTCAGGCGGTCGGTTCAGACGGCCGGCTCAGCCGGTGAATCGGCGGAGGGGCGGGCGCTCCTCCGCCGATTTCACAGCCGCACCGCGGTCCCGTCCCGCGCGGAACGGCGGGCGGCCTCCAGCACGTCCAGGGTCGCCGCCGCCTCCGTCGCGGTGACGGGTGGCCGGCCGCCGGTGCGCAGGGCGTGGGCGACCGCTGCGTAGTACGCCGGGTAGTCGCCGGGCAGCGTCGGTACGACCGCGCCGCCGCCGGTCAGCGGGGACTCGCCGGAACCGAGGCGGCCCCACTGCGACTCCGGCTCCTCGCCCCAGCTCTCCCCGGCGGCGGCCGGTCGCCCGCCGTCGCGGAGGGCGGCCTCCTGCGGGTCCAGGCCGTACTTCACATAACCGGCCGCCGAGCCGAGCACCCGAAAGCGCGGCCCGAGCTGGGCGGTGGTTGCCGAGACGTACAGATGGGAGCGGACACCGTTCGCGTGGGTGATCGCGATGAAGGTGTCGTCGTCGGCCTGGGCGCCGGGGCGGCGTACGTCCGACTCGGCGTACACCCGGACAGCGGGGCCGAAGAGGACCAGGGCCTGGTCGACGACGTGGCTGCCCAGGTCGTACAGCAGCCCGCCGATCTCCAGCGGGTCACCGGACTCGCGCCAGCCGCCCTTCGGCCGCGGACGCCACCGCTCGAACCGTGACTCGAACCGCTGCACGTCGCCCAGCGCGCCGTCGGCGAGCAGCTTTTGGAGAGTCAGGAAGTCGTTGTCCCAGCGGCGGTTCTGGAACACCGAGAGCAGCAGCCCGCGTGCGTCGGCCAGCGCCGCGAGCTCACGCGCCTCGGCCGCCGTGCCGGCGATCGGCTTGTCCACGACGACCGGCAGACCTGCCTCGAGTGCGGCGGTCGCGACCGGAACGTGCGTCTTGTTCGGTGACGCGATCACGATCAGATCCAGCTCGCCGGCGCGCGACCAGAGATCGTCGGGTGCGGCCGCGAAGCGGACGTCGGGAAACTCGGCGCGGGCCTGCTGGCGCCGCTCCTCGTTCGAGGTGACGATCGTGTCGAGGACGAGTCCTTCGGTGGCGGCGATCAGCGGCGCATGGAAGACGGAACCCGCGAGGCCATAGCCGACGAGTCCTACGCGGAGCGGGGTGGCGGTCATGGATCCCACTCAATCAATGATCCGACCGCGATGGGAAATGCCGGCTGACCGGCCCGACTGCACCGGACCAGTTGCACCGGACCAGCTCCGTCAGACCAACTCCACCAGGTCAGCGATGGAGTCGACGATCCGGGTGGGCCGGAACGGGTACCGCTCGACGTCAGCGGGCTGGGTCAGCCCGGTCAGCACCAGGAACGTCTCCATCCCGGCCTCGAGACCCGCCAGGACATCCGTGTCCATCCGGTCCCCGATCATCGCCGAGGACTCCGAGTGCGCGCCGATGGTGTTCAGCCCGGTGCGCATCATGAGCGGATTCGGCTTCCCCACGAAGTACGGGTCCTTGCCGGTGGCCTTCGTGATCAGAGCCGCCACGGAGCCGGTGGCAGGCAGGTCCCCTTCGGCCGAGGGGCCGGTGCTGTCGGGGTTGGTGGCGATGAACCGCGCACCCTTGTTGATCAGTCGAATGGCCTTGGTCAGTGCCTCGAACGAGTAGGTCCGGGTCTCACCCAGGATCACGAAGTCGGGGTCCACGTCGGTGAGGATGTACCCGGCGTCGTGCAGGGCCGTCGTCAGGCCGGCCTCGCCGATCACGTAGGCCGTGCCTCCGGGGTGCTGGTTCTCCAGGAAGTTGGCCGTCGCCAGCGCCGAAGTCCAGATGTTCTCGGTGGGCACGTCCAAGCCGATCCGGCTCAGCCGGGCCGACAGGTCCCGAGGCGTGTAGATCGAGTTGTTCGTCAGGACCAGGAACGGTCGTTCCGACTCCCGCAGACGCCTGATGAAGGCGTCGGCTCCGGGCACGGGAACACCTTCGTGCATGAGCACGCCGTCCATGTCCGTGAGCCAGGATTCGATGGGCTTGCGCTGGGTCATGGGACGAGTCTCCTGCGGGTGCGCGGCGGCAATGCTGCGATCATCCCATAGGCGGAAGAAGCCGCCCGCGCTGTCGGATGCGCGGGCCTTCCGGGATGCGGGAAGCCGCGGAATGGGTGAACCTTCGGAGTACCAGGAGGCTCACCATGCGTTTGATATCAGTCACCCTCTGTGGCGCCGCCGCGGCCACGGCGGCCCTGCTCCCCGCGACGGCCGCCACGGCTGCGCAGGCCGCAGAGGGGCCGGGGACGGTCGTCGTCAGCCCGTCCGTCATCTCCCCGGGGGAGGAAGTGGACCTCAGGGTGCACTGCCCCGGCGGCAGGATCGTGGCGACGTCGACGGCGTTCGCGGCCGACGTGGCGTTCTCGCCGGCGGCCGACGAGGGCGCCATGTACGCGGAGGCCCGGATCCGGGCGGACGTCGCGGCGAAGGTGTACCCGGTCGAGGTCAGGTGCCACGGCCGGCGTTCGGCCGGCCGCGTCACCGTCGTACGGCGGACCGCCACGGTGCCGCTGCCCACGCCCACCGCGCCCGTGCACGCCGGCGGCGGCGGTATGGCGGTGCTGGCGGCGGAAGAGGACGCGGCAGGGACCCGGAACGCCGTGCTGGGACTGGTGGTCGCGGGGATCGCCGCGGTGACGGTGGCGGCGCGAGGTTTCCGGCGGCGGCGGGACGACGAGTGACATGTCCTCCAAGGATTCCGGCCCGGGCCACGGGCGGCTGCTGATCGGGGTGGCCTGGGCCGTACTGCTGCTCGGGCTGTGGCTGTGGGGCCGCCGGATCGCCGACGGGCCGGACGGCGCTCTGGGGCCGAGGACCGGCGACGTGGCCGCGGTCGGCCGCCCGCTCGGCGTGGCCCTGCCGCCGGCCCACCGCCCGGTCAAGGGCGCGACGCCGGAGCGCGTGGAGATTCCGGCGCTGGGCATCCGTGCCCCCGTCGTTCCGCGCGGCCTCGACGACAACGGCGCCGTGGACCCGCCGCCGTTCGACAATCCGGGCGAGGTCGGCTGGTTCGGCGCCGGCACCCGTCCCGGTGCGAAGGGCGCCGCCCTGCTCGTCGGCCACGTCGACACCCGCCGCGAGCCGGCGGTCTTCTACGGTCTGAGTGCGGCCCGCCCGGGCGAGAAGATCCGGGTGGAGGGCGAGGACGGCTCGCACACCGAGTTCACCATCGACGACGTCCACGTCTTCCGGCGCGACCGCTTCGACCCGAAGAAGGTGTACGGCCAGCGGGAGAAGGGCCGCGCCGAGCTGCGGCTGATCACCTGCGGGGGCTCGTACGACCGCACGGCGCAGACGTACACGGCGAATGTCGTGGTATCCGGCTATCTGACGGCCGTACTCGAACACTGACCAGCCGTCGGCCCGGAACGAAGAAGCCCCTCGCCGTGAGGCGAGGGGCTTCTTCTGTCGGTGCGCCGCCAGGGACTCGAACCCCGGACCCGCTGATTAAGAGTCAGCTGCTCTAACCAACTGAGCTAGCGGCGCCTGCTGACCCGGAGAACTTTACCGGACGTTCGGCGGTGCTCCGGACCTGTCACTGAGTCACCTGTTCGTTTCGCACCCATTTCACCCATCAAAATGCGATTCCTCATAACAGTTGAGAAGCTGACGACCGTGCAGATACCCCAGCAAACACGTGCAGCAACACGTGCGGCACACCTGCAACAGACGTGGAGGGCACACGGATGACGCTTCCGGTCTTCGAGGAGAAGTACGAACCTGCGAGCCACCGCGGTCGTGGCGGGCACGCCGACCGGCGCAACCCGGCACCGCGCGCACCGTCGCCGAAGGGCCGCGGTCAGCTGCGGGCGCGCCGCGCCCGCCAGGCGCTCGTCCTCGCCACAGCGGCCGGAATGGTACTGGGCGGGGGATCGGCGGCGGCCGCGGATCCCGCTCCGCCGGCTCCGGCCGGGGCAAGTGCGCCTCCGAGTACGGCTGGTGAGGCGTCGGATGCCACGAAGCAGACGGCCGACACCCACCAGTCCGACACCCACCAGTCCGACACCCACCAGTCCGATACCCACCAGTCCGACACCCCCCGGCCCGATCCCACCCGGAGCCCGTCGGCCGAACAGGCCACCGCGCAGAAGACCCCGCCGTCCCTGCCCGCCACCACCAGGTCGGCCATCATCGACCGCGCGAAGCTCTGGGTGGCGGCCCGCGTCCCGTACAGCACGACCAAGCACTGGTCGGACGGGTACCGGCAGGACTGTTCGGGCTACGTCTCGATGGCCTGGGGTCTGAAGCAGAACGAGTGGACCGGGAGCCTGGCGCAGTACGGCGTCCGCATCTCCAAGTCCGATCTGCAGCCCGGGGACATCCTGCTCTTCCACAACCCGGCGAACCCCAAGAAGGGCTCGCACGTCACCATCTTCGGCGGCTGGACCACCAGCGCGCACACCTACTACAAGGCCTACGAGCAGACTCCGCCGCACACCCGCACCCGGTCCACGCCGTACGCCTACTGGTCCAACTCCAGCCGCTATGTGGCCTATCGCTACCGGGGCCTGACCACCGGCGCCGGCGGCTCGGCCTCGTCCACCGCCTACCCGGGGAAGAAGTACTTCGGCAAGGGCAAGAAGAACGCCCATGTCACCCGGCTGGGCAAGAAGCTGGTGGCGCGGGGCGGCGGCCGCTTCTACGCGACGGGTCCGGGGCCCGGCTGGAGTGCGGCCGACCGGCGGGCCACCCAGGCCTTTCAGCGCGCCCAGGGCTGGTCGGGGGCGAACGCGGACGGCCTGCCGGGACCTACCACCTGGAAGCTGCTGGTGACCGGCAAGGGCAAGAACATCCCGGCCGCGAAGAGCAACCACGGTGTCGTGCCGACCGCGACAGGACACATCGGGGCGGGGCATATCGAGCCGGGTTGGTCCGGTGCCTCCGGGCACCGCCCGGCAGACGCAGGGAGGCGAATGTTCGCATGACAGAGGCGACGGCCGTGCCGGCGGGCGGAGGGTCCGACCCGGTGGATCACGCGCAGGGGCGCAGGCCCGCGGTCATCGGGAACGACTCCACGATCGAGATCCCGGTGCATCTGCTGTTCCGTGAGGACGGCCCGGACGCCGTCTCGCCGAGGCCCGGCCGGGCCTCGGCCGCGCCGGCCGGCGATGCGGGCGCCGGTCCGGCGGCCGGCCGCAAGCAGCAGCTCCCGAAGGCAGTGCGCCTGGCCGTCGCCGACCGGCCGTCGCCGGCCGGCGATCCCCGGCTGACCGAACGGGCCGCTCCCTCGGTGCCGGGGGTGGTCGCGGTGCTCGGCGGGGCCGCGGCGCTCGCCGGTCTGCTCCGGCTGATCTGGCTGACCGGGCTGGTCCCGGACGCGCTGGCCATCGCGGTGGGCCTCGAGCCGTACCCGTACCAGGGTGTCGGGCTCGGCGCCGAAGTGGCGCTCATCCTGCTCACCGCGCTGACGCTGTTCGCCTTCCTCGGTCTCGGCCGCGGCCGGACCGGGCAGGTCCTGGTGCTGTCCCGTTTCGGCCATTACCGGGGCAGCGTGCGGCGGACCGGACTGCTGTGGACAAGCCCGCTGCTGCAGCGCCGCCCGGTCGACGTACGGCTGCGGCACTGGCGCAGCGAGCCGGTGTGCGCGGCGGACGCCGAGGGCACCGCGCTGCGGGTGGCGGTGCTCGTGGTCTGGCGGGTCGCGGACACCGCGAAGGCGGTGCACGCCGTCGCGGACCACGAGGAGTATCTGGGCGAACAGCTCGAAGCCGCGGTCGCGCGGGTGATGGCGCAGTTGCCGGCCGACGCCTTCGGCGGGGACGCGCCGACGCTCCGGGACACCGACGCGGTCGGCGAGGCGTTGACCCGGCTGCTGCACACGAGCGTGCTGCCGGCGGGGATCGAGGTGTGCTCCGCCCAGCCGGTCCGGATCGACTACGCGCCCGAGGTGGCCGGGGCGCTGCAGCGGCGCAGGAACGCGGCCGTCGACGCGCTCCACCGGGAAGCAGTGCTGTCCTCGGTGGTGGACGAGGTGGCGGACGCCGTCGACCGACTGACCGCGCGCGGACTCGTCGAGCTGGACGTCGCCGGCCGCAACACCCTCGTCAAGGATCTGACGATCGCCTTCTACTCGGCGCGCGTGTGATCGGTTCGGTCTGCTCCGGCGGCCACGGCAACTTCGCTCAGCTCGACGCGGGCCGGCGGTACGTCACCGGCCGGCCGGCGCCGGGCGCGCAGCAGCGCCGGCGCCAGCGCCGCGCCCAGCAGAAGCAGCACCGCGCCGCCGACCGCCGCCCCGTGCATCCCCGAGACGAACGCCTCCCGCGCCATGTGCACCAGCCCCGGATCCCCGGTCGCGGTCGCCCCGGCGAGCGTTTCGCGGGACTGCGCAGGGGCCGCGGCCGGCATGTTCGCCCGGTACACCGCCGTACCGATCGACCCGAGGATCGCCATTCCCAGCGCCCCGCCGAACTCCTGCCCGGTTTCCAGCAGCGACGCGGCCGAACCGGCCTTCGCCACCGGAGCCGACGACAGCGCCATGTCGGCGACCAGCGCCATCACCGTGACTATGCCGCAGCTGCTCACGGCCGCGCCGGCCAGCAGTAGCCAGAGTGCGTCGGTGCCCACGCAGAAGAGCAGCGCGAAGCCGCCCGCGGCGATGAGGAACCCGGCGGTGACGACATACGCCCGCTCGACCTTCTGGGCGATCGCGGAGGCGGTCGGCGCGGCGATGCCCACAGCGATCGACGGCGCCATGGACCAGAGCGCGGCCCGCATCGTGCTCATACCGAGTACCGACTGCAGATACTGCGTGGTGAAGTACGCGGAGCCCATCATCGCGAAGGCCGCCAG
Organism: Streptomyces sp. NPDC051322; assembly: GCF_040689485.1. Lineage (NCBI taxonomy): Bacteria > Bacillati > Actinomycetota > Actinomycetes > Kitasatosporales > Streptomycetaceae > Streptomyces > Streptomyces sp. NPDC051322. Next base: position 251,692 of record NZ_JBFBAK010000005.1, read on the forward strand.
CGCGTTGAGCGTGATCCCGGCGCCGAAGCCACGGCCGCGGAAGAGTTCCCGGCTGATCATCGCGTGGGTGGTGCGGCGCTGACGGCGTACGAAGAGCCAGCCGACGACCGCGCCCGCCGCGATCCACAGCATCCGCGGGAGGCTGAAGCCGTAGGCGGCGATCTCCTTGAGCCCGTAGATGACGGGGAGTACGGACCCCATCGACAGCGGCACGCTCAGCAGATCGAATCTGCCCCGTTCGGCGCCCTTGAACTCCGGTACCAGCACGGGCGCCAGGACCAGCAGCAGAAGCATCGCCGGCACGTTGATCAGGAAGACCGAGCCCCACCAGAAGTGCTCCAGCATGATGCCGCTCATCACCGAGCCCAGCGCGATACCGCCGGCCATGGCACCCGACCAGATGCCGATCGCCTTGGTGCGCTGCTTCTCGTCGGTGAACATGTTGCGGATCAGCGCCATGGTCGACGGCATCAGGGTCGCCCCGCCGATGCCGAGCACCGCCCGCGCGGCGATCAGCATCTCGGCGCTCTGGGCGTACGCGGCCCCGACCGAGGCCACACCGAAGGCCGCGGCACCGAACAGCAGCAGCTTGCGGCGGCCGATCCGGTCGCCCAGTGAGCCCATGGTGATGAGCAGTCCCGCCAGCGTCAGAGCGTAGATGTCGAAGATCCACAGCTGCTGGGTGCTGGTGGGGTCGAGCTCTCGGGTGATGGCGGGGATGGCGAAGAAGAGGATGGAGACGTCCATCGAGACCAGGAGAAGCGGCAGCAGGAGGACGACGAAGGCGGTCCACTGCTTGCGGCCGGCCAGGGCTGTTGTGCTCGGCTGATTCGGCATGCCAGAACTGTACGGCTGTTTAATACGCGCGTCTAGTACAAGCGTATAGATCTTTGTCGGGCGCACGAAAAAGCCCCCCGCTTCCGCGAGGGGCTTCTTCTGTCGGTGCGCCGCCAGGGACTCGAACCCCGGACCCGCTGATTAAGAGTCAGCTGCTCTAACCAACTGAGCTAGCGGCGCCTGCTGACCCGCAAAGAATACCTGGTCCGAAGGGGTGCTCCAAACCAGTGGCTCAGATGGTCAGCGAGAGCACCACCGGCGCGGCCTGCCGGTTGAGCGCCTCCGCCGCCGAGCGCAGGCGATGGGCGTGCTCGATCGGCAGTGAGAGGGCCAGGCACCCGACCGCGGAGCCCGCGGTGAGGGGTACGGCGGCGCACACCGTGCCCACCGCGTATTCCTGGATGTCGAGCATCGGGACCGTGGCCGGCTGGGAGTCCAGCCGGGAGAACAGCACCCGCTCGTTGGTGATGGTCCTGGAGGTCAGCCGGGCGATCTTGTGGCGCGAGAGGTGGTCGCGGCGGCCGTTGTGGTCGAGCTGGGTGAGCAGGCATTTGCCTGCCGCGCTCGCATGGGCCGACGAACGGAAGTCCACCCACTCCTGGACGGCCGGGGTGAGCGGTCCGTCGGCGACCTGGGTGACCCGGACCTCGCCGTCGATGTACCGGCTGATGTAGACCGCGGCCCCCACCGAGTCCCGCAGCCGGGTCAGGGTGTCACGGAGCTTGGCCGCGAGGGCCGCCTCGCGGGTGGCGCCGGAGCCGAGGAGGACGAGCGAGTCGCCGGTCACATAGGCGCCGTCGCTGACCTGCTCGACGTATCCCTCGCGGCGGAGCATCAGCAGCAGCGAGGAGAGATGGGCGGCGGGGAGGCCGGTGTCGCGGCCGATCTGGGTGTCGGTGACACCGGTGCCGCACTTGGAGACGGACTCCAGCACGCGCAGTGCGTACTGCACCGAGTGGAACGGCGCAGTCGGCTCGGGCTTCAGCGCCACGGTTCCCCCTACAGGTTGTGACCGCTTGCTCGCGTACCACGATAACGGCCAAGAGCCTTTTATGGGGAGGCTGTTGATGACTCGGTGGCGCGTCCCGGGCCGTTACGCTGGGGCGCGCCACCGTGGCATATGCCAAGGTCATGCCCTCCGTGGAGACACCGTGGTCAGAGCACCGCGCTGAGGAATTCGCGCGTGCGTTCGTGCTCCGGCTCGCTGAAGATTTTTTCCGGCGATCCGGATTCGATCACCTTTCCGGAGTCGAACATCAGCACGTCGTCGGAGATGTCCCTGGCGAAGTTCATCTCGTGGGTGACGCACAGCATGGTGATGTCGGTGGAACGTGCGATGTCCCGCAGCACGTCGAGCACACCGGCGACCAGCTCCGGGTCCAGAGCCGACGTCACCTCGTCGAGCAGCAGCACCTGCGGCCGCATCGCCAGCGCACGGGCGATGGCCACCCGCTGCTGCTGACCGCCGGACAGCTGGTTCGGCTTGGCATCGGCACGGTCACCGAGCCCCACCAGGTCGAGCAGGCCCTTGGCCCGCTCGGCGGCCTCGTCCTGCGACATCCCCAGCACCCGGACCGGGGCCTCGGTGATGTTGCGCTGCACCGACATGTTCGGGAAGAGGTTGAACTGCTGGAAGACCATGCCGATGTTCTTGCGGACCTCGCGGAGCTGCTTCTCCCCCTCGGAGGGGAAGAGCTTGGCCCCGTTGACCGTGATCACGCCTTCGTCCGGCTTGAGCAGGGTCATCAGAAGTCTGAGGATCGTCGTCTTGCCGGACCCGGAGGGGCCGATCAGCGTGACGTGCTTGCCCGGCTGTACCGAGAAGCAGAGATTGTCGAGGACGGTGTTGTCGCCGAACCTCTTCGTGACGTTCTCGAAGCGGATCAGCTCGCTCGCGGTGACGGGGGTCTCGGGGTTCGCGGGTATCGCGTCAGCGGACAAGGCGGCGCTCCAGGGCTCGGACAAGAAGAGATGCCGGGTAGGCGATGACGATGAAGGCAATGCCGACGACGGTGATCGTCTCGTTGCTGTGGAAGGTCAGTCCGCCCTGCTGGCGGGCCTCGCCGAGCAGGTCGAGCACGCTGATCGCGACGACCAGCGGGGTGTCCTTCAACATGGCGATGACGTAGTTGCCGAGGGCCGGCAGGACGCGGCGGATCGCCTGCGGCAGGATCACCGCTGTCCAGGTACGGCTCAGCGGCAGGGACAGCGCGGTGGCCGCCTCCCACTGCCCGACCGGTACGGCGTCGATGCCGGCCCGGTAGACCTGGGCGGTGTACGTCGAGTAGTGCAGGCCGATCGCCACCGTGCCGGTGGTGATGGCGGAGAACTGGATGCCCCAGTCCGGCAGCACGAAGTAGAGGAAGAACAGCTGCACCAGCAGCGGGGTGTTGCGGATGAACTCGGTGACGAAGTTCACCGGCCACCGCACGAATCGTGTCTTCGTCCGGTAGCCGAGCGCCCAGACCAGACCCAGGGCGAAGGAGAGCACTGAGCCGAGCACGAGGATCCGCAGAGTGGTGAGCAGACCGTCCCAGAGATACGGCATGAAGTCCGAGACAGCGGACCAGTCCCATGTGTTCATCGGGCACCTCCGGTGGCCGTGAGACCGAGATTGGCCCTGGTCTTGCGCTCAAGTGCCCGCATCCCGCGGGTGAGTACGAAAGCGATGACGAAGTAGATGACCAGGATGATCGAGTAGATTTGGGAACTCTCCTGGGTGGCGAGCCGCACCAGATAGGCGGCGAACGACACATCTCCGACGCCGAGCAGTGAGACCAGCGCGGTGCCCTTGAGCAGCTCGACGAGCAGGTTCGAGAACGGCGGCATCATCTCCGGGATGGCCTGCGGCAGCAGAATCAGCCGCAGTCGCTGCCACGGTGTGAAGTTGAGCGCGATGCCCGCCTCCCGCTGGGCGGGCGCCACCGCCTGCAGACCGCCGCGCACGATCTCGGCGCCGTACGCCCCGTACGACAGGCCAAGGGCGAGCACGGCCGCCCACATCGGCACCAGGGCCCAGCCGAAGAGGTTCGGCAGCACGAAGAAGATCCAGAACATCAGGACAAGCGCTGATGTGCCGCGGAAGATTTCGGTGTAGGCGCCGGCCAGGAAGCGCACGAAGCGCGAGTGATGGGTACGAGCGGTGCCTATGGCGAAGGCCACCACCGTCGCCAGCGCGGCGCTGTAGATGGTGAGCTGGATGGTTATCCAGATGCCCGGGAGCACCCAGTGGGTCCACAGTCCCGACGTCATGCGCACAGCTCCTTGGCCGTCAGCGTGGTCATCTCGTCCTTGGTGAACCCGAACGGCTGGAGTACCCGGAAGAGTTCACCGCTCTTCTTCATCTTGTGGATCTGGACGTTGAAGGCATCGCGGAGCGAGGTGTCGGTGCGACGGAACGTGAAACCCCCGCCGTCGATCTTCTTCTTGCCGTCGATGGTGGTGGCGAAGGCCTTGGTGCCCTCGGCCCGGTGGCTCTTCTTCACCACCTCGCGGACGGTGAGCGAGGTACCCGCGAAGACATCGACACGGCCGGTCTCGACGGCGTTCAGGCCGGCGACCTGGTCCTGGAGAATGACGATGTCCTTCTCCTTGTAGCCCGCGGCGACGGCGTAGGCGATCTCGGCGTACGCGGTGCCGGTGGCGAACTTCGCCTTGGCCTTGAAGCAGTCCTCGTAGTTGTGCAGGTTCTTCGGGTTTCCCTTGCGGACGATGAAGGCGTCCAGCATCTGGTACTCGGGATCGGCGAAGATCACCTGCTGGCACCGGTCGTGGTTGATGTACATCCCGGCCGAGACCACGTCGAACTGCTGGGAGTTGAGTCCCGGAATCAGTGAACCGAAGTCGGTGGCCACCGGCTGGACATGAGCAATGCCGAGACGCTTGAAGATGATCTTTGCGAGCTCGACCGCCTCCCCGGTGAAATCGCCGTTCTTGTCGACGTAGCCGTACGGCTGTTCTCCCGCGATGCCGAGCCGGACGGTGCCCTGGGATTTCAGCCGGGCCAGCGTGTCGCCCGACGGGATCCTGCTGCACCCGGCGGCCCCGAGCGCCCCCGCGGCGCCCAGCCCCGCCGCGCCGAACAGGAGCGACCTGCGCCGTATGGGCTGGATGGACCGTCTTGTCGTGCTTCCTGAGTCGTTCCCTGGTGGTGAAGCCATGGGCGCGCGGCTACCCGGCTCCAGCCGAGATATGCGGGCCAATTTCCGCCGAGTTGAGGGAAGCGTCGCCATGTCGGCCGAGTAATCGGATTGCAACGTCTGACATGTACTGATTGACCGGGCTCGCTCCCGGCCCCTACCGTCTACAGAAGAAGCACCAGCCGCCTCGCGCATGATGCATTTGCGCATGTCACTCGGGGGGTCCTGATGGACGTCTCCTTTCTCGGCGGGCCACAGCCACAGCGCGGTGTGGGCGTGGTAGCCCCTTTTGACTTCGCTCTCGACAGAGAGCTCTGGCGTTGGGTCCCGGACGACGTGTCGCTCCATCTCACCCGCACCCCTTTTGTACCGGTCGAGGTCTCGCTCGACCTCGCCCGGCTGGTCAGCGAACACGAGACGCTCCGCGAGGGGGTCCGCGCACTCTGCGCGGTCGCGCCGCAGGTCGTCGCGTACGCCTGTACCAGCGGTAGTTTCGTCGGCGGTCTGGCCGGTGAACGTGCCATGTGCGAGGCCATGACCAGGGCCGGCGAGGTTCCCTCGCTCACCACGTCGGGCGCCCTGCTCACCGCTCTCGAGGAGCTCGGCGTCCGGCGGATCGCCCTGGTCACGCCCTACACTGAATCTGTGACGTCCTCGCTGGAGGAATACCTCGCGGAAGCCGGGACAACTGTCACTGGGCGGGCCTTTCTGGGCCTCACCAGGCACATCTGGAAAGTCCCGTACCGCGATGTGGTGGACATGGCGCGACAGGCAGTGGTCGGCGAGGCGGATGCGCTGTTCATCAGCTGCACCAACCTCCCGACGTACGACGTGATCCCGCAGCTCGAAGCGGAGCTGCGGATGCCGGTGCTCTCGGCGAACCAGGTCACGATGTGGGCGGCGCTGCGGCACATCGGCGCCCAGGCTGTCGGCCCGTACCAGCGGCTGCTGATCGACTCGGCGCCCGCCGCACCGGAGCCGCCGCCGCTTCCCGAGCCCGCCGCCGCGGTGGCAGATGATCCGCCCGACGAACAGGGAGGCTGGACATGACAGCGGTTGGGTTCCTCTACCCGGGGCACTCCGCGGAGGACGACTACGAGCGCATCGAGCAGCTGCTCGCCTCCGACATCAGACTGCCCGTGGTGCACACCGACATCGGTGAGGACGCCCACCGGGTCGACGCGCTGCTCACCATGGGCGGAGACGACCGTCTTGCCGCGGGCGTCGAAGAGCTGCGGCTCACCGGCGCCGAGGCGGTGGTCTGGGCGTGTACCAGCGGCAGCTTCGTATACGGCTGGGACGGCGCCCACGAACAGATCAGGAACCTGGCGCGGGCGGCCGGGATGCCCGCCTCCAGCACGTCCTTCGCCTTCGCGCACGCCATCCAGCACCTGGGGGCCACCCGCGTCGCGATCGCCGCGACCTATCCCGAGGACGTGGCCGACTACTTCGCCGATTTCCTCAAGTCGGCGGGCACCGAGGTGACCGCCACCCGGGGCAGCGGCATCATCACCGCGGCGGAGGTCGGCACCTGGGGCCGCGACGAGGTCCTCGAGCTGGCGCTCGCCGGGGACCATCCCTCGGCGGAGATCCTGCTGCTGCCGGACACCGCCCTGCACACGGCGGCGTACCTGGCGGAGCTGGAGCAGGTGCTGGGAAAGCCGGTCCTCACGGCCAATCAGGTATCCGTGTGGGAGGGGCTGCGGCTGGCCGAGCGGAGGGTCTGGGGGGAGCGGATGGGCAAGCTGTTCGCCCGGCCGGCGTAAACCGTCCGGCGGGCCCCGGGGCCACCGGACGTGAGCCGTCCCGGCAGGCCCCGGGGGGAGCCGTCCGGTAGCCCGGGGAATAACCGGACATCCCCTCCCGTTGGCGCCAGGCGTACCCGGCGAACAGCAGGAAGGCACTTCCGGTGGACCCGATCCAAGGCAAGGCGGCCGGCGCCGCCCCCGTACCCCTCTCCGTCCTGGACCTGGTCACCGTGGGCAAGGGCCGGACCGCAACCCAGGCCATCCGTACCGGCGTCGACATCGCCCGGCTCGCGGAACGGCGCGGGTTCCACCGCTACTGGGTGGCCGAGCACCACTCGATGCCGGGGGTCGCCTCCTCGTCGCCGGCCGTGCTGCTGGCGCATCTCGCCGCCCACACCGACCGCATCCGGCTCGGTTCGGGCGGCGTGATGCTGCCCAACCACGCTCCGCTGGTGATCGCCGAACAGTTCGGCACGCTGGAGGCGATGGCCCCGGGCCGGGTCGACCTGGGGCTGGGGCGGGCGCCCGGCACGGACGGAGCCACCGCGGCGGCCCTGCGCCGCAGCGAACGGCTTCGCGAGGGCGCCGACGAATTCCCGCAGCAGCTCGCCGAGTTGACCCGGTTCCTGGACGACGACTTCCCGGACGGCCATCCGTACGCCCGGATACACGCGGTCCCCGGCCCGGTCCAGGGACCGGCCGGCCGTCCGCCGATCTGGCTGCTCGGGTCGTCCGGGTTCAGCGCACGGCTGGCGGGGACGCTCGGCCTGCCGTTCGCCTTCGCGCATCACTTCTCGGCGCAGAACACCATCCCGGCGCTCGACCTGTACCGGGAGACCTTCCGCCCGTCGGCGGTGCTGGACGCCCCGTACGCGCTCATCGGTGTGGCGGCGCTGGCCGCCGACGAGGAGCGGGAGGCCCGTCGGCAGGTGCTCACGGGGGCGCTGTCGATGGTCCGGCTGCGCACCGGGCGGCCGGGTCTGGTGCCGACGCCCGAGGAGGCGGAGGCCTACGAATTCAGCCCGCTGGAACGGGAGTTCGTGGACGGCTGGCTGAACAACATCATCATGGGCACCGCGGACGAGGTCCGCTCCGGTCTCGACGACCTGCAGAAGCGCACCGGCGCGGACGAGCTGATGATCACCGCCAACGCACACGGCGGCGACGCGCGGCTGCGTTCGTACGAGCTGATCGCGGACGCCTACGGGCTGCCCGGCCCGGAGGTTCTGCCGGTCTGACGCCCGTCAGGACCGCTGGGGAACGGCGCCGATCATCGCCCCGATGGCTTCCGGGGCGACCGCCCGTGAGTACAGGTAGCCCTGCCCGGTGTCGCAGCCGATCCGGCGCAGCCGGGCCGCCTGCCCCGCGGTCTCCACGCACTCCGCGGTGACCGTGAGCCCGAGCCGGTGCGCGAGCTGGACCAGGGCCTCGACGATCACCTCGTCGGCCGGGTTGGGGTGGGTGCCCTCCTCGTACCGGAAACCGCTGACGAAGGAGCCGTCCAGTTTCAGTACGGAGACCGGCAGCCGGCTGAGATACGCGAGGTTCGAGTAGCCCGTCCCGAAGTCGTCGATGGCGATCTGTACGCCCATGTCGCTGAGCGCCTGCAGCGCCTGGAGCGGGCGGCCGGCGGAACCCATCAGCGCGGACTCGGTCAGTTCGAGCTGGAGCAGATCCGGTGCGAGGCCGGTCTCGGCGAGGATCCCGGCCACCTCGCCCACCAGGTCCGAGTCCCACACCTGCCGCACCGCCACATTGACGCTCACGAACAGCGGCGGCTCGTCCGGGTGGTCGAGCTGCCACTGTCTGGCCTGCCGGCACGCGGTCCGCAGCACCCAGCCGCCGAGCTGGACGATCGAGCCGTCCTCCTCGGCCAGTGTGATGAACCGATTCGGCGTCAGCCGGCCGAACTGCGGATGCTCCCAGCGGACCAGCGCCTCCACCCCCTTGAGCGCCCCACCCGCCATGTCCACCAGCGGCTGGTACTCCAGCACGAACTCCCCGCTCTCGACGGCCGGACGCAAGGTCGACGAGAGGGCCTGGCGGGTCATCCGGTGGGCGTTGCGCTCGGGGTCGAAGAGCGTCCAGCGGCCTTTGCCGTCCGCTTTCGCCCAGTACAGCGTGGTGTCGGCTGCCTGCATCAGACCGGTGGCGCTGGTGCCGGCCACCAACCGCTCCACCACGCCGATCGAGGCGGACACGGACAGCCGGTGGCCGCTCAGCTCGAAGGGCTTCTGCAGCGCCGCGAGCACCGAACCCGCCAGGTCGGCGAGTTGTTCCGTACCGGTGGAGTCCTCGACGAGCAGCGCGAACTCGTCGCCGCCGAGTCTGGCCACCAGGTGGCCGCCGCTGCGCCCGTATCCGGACTGGTCGGCGCAGTGCGTCAGCCGGGCGGCGACCTCCGAGAGCAGCCGGTCGCCGAAGCGGTGGCCCAGCGTGTCGTTGACCGCCTTGAAACCGTCCAGGTCCAGATAGCAGAGGCCGATCCGGCCGGTACCGGGCTGTCCGTACGCCGTCGGGTCGAGCGCGGCGGACAGCCGCTCGAAGAAGAGGCTGCGGTTGGGCAGGCGGGTCACCGGATCGTGCATCTGCAGATGGCGCAGCTTGGCCTGGAGCTCCCGCCGGTCGCTGACGTCGGCGACCGAGAGCAGCACCTGCGGGCTGTCGGGGACGGGGGTGACGCTGACCTCCGCCCAGAGCGAGTGCCCGTCGGGATGCTTGAGCCTGCGGGTGCAGCGGAAGCCCGCACGGTGGCCGCCCAGTACTTCGCGGTAGGCGTGCCAGGTGCGGGAGTCCGTGGCCAGATCCACCAGATCGGCCGCGGTCTGCCGGGCCAGCCCCGCCGGCTCGGCGCCGAGCAGCCCGGCGAGGGCGGCATTGGCCGCGACGACCAGGCCCTCCCGATCGACGACCGCCATCCCGAGCCGGGCGGTGTTGAACGCGGCCCGGTAGTCGCGCAGTTCGGCCGCGCTGTGGACGGGTGCACCGGGGGCGGCCGTGCTGTGGGCGGGTGCACCGGGGGCGGCCGTGCTGTGGGCGGCTGCGCTTCGGACAGCCTCCTGACGCTCTGTGACCGGCGGCCGGATGGATGCGGGCACCGAGCCCGGTCCTTCGGGGGTTCCGCTCACGGTTGGCTCCCGCAGTGCAGTCGGCTTGAACAAGTGAGGTCCGGATCGTGATCCGGACGGTGGAAGAACGCCGGAGACGCGATCAACGCTGGAAAGTGTGCCGATCATAGAGGTTCAAGGGATGACCATTCCAGCGCCGGCCGAGGGCCGAGACCGCTCCGGCACCTCCGGGTGACCGTTTCTGCGCGGCTATGGTCCGGGGTTCTTCCGGCCTGACCGGTTGTGACTTTCCGTGAAGCTTCGGGGTGTCGGCCGGTCACCCGAGTGGGGCAGTTGGACAGGGCAAACCTGCACAAATGGTCACAGGGTGGGTGGGGTGTCCCCGCATCCCGAACCCGGAGGTCGACGTGCAGCGTCTGCAGACACCCGGGGGAGTGGACCGGCAACGTCTGCGCCGGGTCGCCGCGGTGCTCACCTCGTTCACCGCGCTGGCCGCCACCTCGCTGGTCGCCGGGCCCGCCGTCGCCGCCGAGGGCGCGGCGGGGCCCTGCGCACTGCCGCGCACCGACGTGCACCACTCGCTCGGGCTCGACACCTGGGACACCGCCTATCCGCGGCCGGTCGGCACCCTCAACGCCGTGATGATCTTCCTGTCCTTCCCCGGCACCACCCCCCGCACCACCCCGAAGGAACTGGCGGCCGACTACTTCCCCGCGACCACCGACTTCTACCGGCGCGCCTCGTACGGCAAATTCACCCTGCACCCGCATCCCCTGACGACCTGGACCGAAATGCCGCGGCCCGCCACCGCGTACGCCGTACAGCGTGACTGGAACGCCGGCCGCCGCAGCGCCTACCTGCACGACGCCCTGGCCGCCGCCGATCCCGTGGTGGACTTCAGCAAGTACGACATCGTCTATCTGATGGCGGACCCGGACGCGCCCGGCGTCAACTCCGACGCCACCAAGGTGGTCAACCTCGACGCACCGCTGCACGCCGACGGCACGGACATTCGGCGGGTGGTCACCGGCTTCGAGCGGCACCCGCCGGACCGCAACGTGCTGGCGCACGAGACCGGGCACATCTTCGACATGCCGGATCTGTACCACCGCCCGACGGACGGCAAGGGCGACTGGGACACCTATGTCGGCGACTGGGACGTGATGGGCAGCCAGTTCGGACTGGCATCCGATTTCTTCGGCTGGCTCAAGTGGAAGCTGGGCTGGCTCGACCGCCGCCAGATCGCCTGCGTCCAGGGCACGGCGCCCCGGATGTACACCCTCGAGCCGCTGGAGGAGATGCCGGCAGGCGGTACGGAGGTCGCCGGCACCCGGATGATCGTCGTACGGACCGGCCTGGACAGTGTGCTGGCGATCGAGGCCCGCACCGCCACCGGAGACGATCGTGCCACCTGCACGGAAGGGGTACTGATCTACCGGATCCAGGGCGGCACGGCCTCCGGCGACGGACCGGTCCAGGTCATCGACGCCCATCCGCACAGCGCGGCGTGCCTGGGGCAGTCCGTCTATCCGGAGCTGGCCAACGCGCCGCTGCAGGTCGGCGAGACCTTCACGGTGCCGGACGGGGACACCCGGGTGCAGGTCACCGACCGCACGCCGTCCGGGGCCTGGACGGTGCAGGTCACACCGGTGGTCTGAGCGAACGAACGAGGCCCCTCGCTCGCGCGAGGGGCCTCGTCTGTCGGTGCGCCGCCAGGGACTCGAACCCCGGACCCGCTGATTAAGAGTCAGCTGCTCTAACCAACTGAGCTAGCGGCGCCTGCTGACGTCGTAGACCTTAGCACCCTGATCGGCGCGGGGAAAAATCGATAAGCGGACCGACGGCGAGCAGGCCGAGCGGGCCGCCCGCACACAGGCCCAGAGCACCACCTCGGGCCCGGGGAGCCAAGGGTGCCGGGTGTCGGGAGCCACCAGCCAGCGCATGCTCGAACGGGGAAAGGGGCTGGTCAGCGACGGTACGGTCACCGCGTCGCCGGTGCCGTGACAGAGCAGCGGCGGCACCGCGTCGCCCCACTCCTCCCAGTCGAGCAGAGACGGCAGACGGTGCGCTGTGCCGGGCGCGGTGAAGAGCAACATCCGGCCCCGATGAGCGGCCACCGGGCCGGAGCCGGGGCCCTCGGACCACAGCGCGTCCAGCAGCCGGCGACCGAAGACCGACTCCACGTTCACCACGTCGAAGACGGAGCCGCAGGGCAGCACGACGGGGGCGCCGGGGCGGGACTGCCACACCGAGAGCGCACTGCGCGGATACGCGGCAGCCGACGCCAGCCAGTCCGCGCCGGCAGCGGTCACCTGGGCGGCGGCCTGCTCACCGGTGCCGGGCAGATCTTGCAACGCGTGTGGCAGGTGGCCGAACTCCGCGGAGGACCGCCCGCCGGGCCCACGGCCCGGGCAGCTCCCATGGCCCGTGGAGATCCCGGTGCTGTCGTCATGTCGCTGCCATGCGTTCATGACGTCCATATGTACCCGCCGTGACGGTTCCGTTCCGGCGGGTTGGGTGAAACCGGGACGGGGAGGGGCGGGAAGGCGTATCTTGCGCGGCGGCATATGCCAGTCGGTTGCGCGCGGTGCCGGTCGGCGCGCTTCGCTCCGCCGACGTTCCTGACCGCTGTTGCTAACCGCCGTTGGCGTTGCGCAGCAGGTCCCGGCCGAACTCCACCATCTTCTTGGCGTAGTCCTCCGCCCACTGGGCGCGCTCGGCGATGTCCGCCGTGGTGAGCCGGTCGAAGCGGCGCGGATCGGCCAGCTGGGCGGCCGCGATCGCCTGGAACTCGGTCGCCCGGTCGGCGGCGGCACGGAAGGCGAGCGCCAGCTCGGTGGAACGGGCCAGCAGCGCGGCCGGGTCGTCGATCGACTCCAGGTCGAAGAAGTGCTCGGGGTCGGCGGAGGCCTCCGACGGCTCGAAGAGCAACGGCGCCGGGCGGAGCTTACGCTCACGCTGTTCGGGTTCCGCCATGACCTGTGCCTCCTGCTGTCGTGCTGCTCCGTCGTACCGGTCAGCCTTTTCGGACCACCGTCCATTGTCCCGCCTCGCGCAAGAGGGCCTCCGGTCTAGGGCCGCCAGGCGACCCGGTGTCCGGACCAGTGGTCCCAGGTGGACATCATCGCCTCCCACCCGTCCGGGAACTTCACCGTCACGCCCAACCGCACCGGTTCCGTCGACGGGTGTTCGTCGAGCAGTTCGGCCACGCCTGCCCGGCACACCACGATGCAGGCGTGGCGGTGCCGGGAGGCCAGGACACAGAGGCGGCCGGTCTCCAGGTGGAACGCGGTCGCGTCGGGGCGGCCCGACAGCGGGTGGAGCATCACCGTCACGTCGAACTCGCGGCCCTGCAGCCGGTTCGCCGTGTCGACGGCGACGCCAGGAACCCCCAACTCGGCGAGCGCGGCACGCACCGCGGCCGCCTGGTCGCGATGGGCCGTGCCGACCGCGACGCGGTCCGCCGTCAACGGGACCGGATCGGGCGACCGCTCGCTCACCGCGGCCCCGCCACGGTCCAGTAGCCGGCGGACCACCTGGGCGACCGCCCGTACCGCCTCCGGATCCGTACGCGGTGTGTGCCTCGCGGGCAGCTCCAGCAGGCCCCAACCCGCCTCGGCCGCTTCGTCGAGCACCCGGTCGGGGCCCGAGCCGTCGGACGGCACGGCGAAGGCCAGCCGCCGGTCACCGTGGTCCGTACCGCTGCGGAAGGGCGTGTACGGGTAGAACGCGTCCGAGACGAGCGGAGCCGCCGAAGCGGGCAGCCGCCAGGAGACCGGCAGCCGGTGCTGCGGCAGGTCCGGGTTGTGCGCGAGGAGGGTGGAGACGGCGCTGGCCGACGGGTCGTGGGTCAGCCCCGCCCACTGGTCGGCGCCGACCACACTGAACGGGTCCAACTGTCCGGGGTCGCCCACGAACAGCGCACGCTCGAAAAGCCCGGCCACCGCGAGCAGCGCGTCCGAACGCATCTGGTACGCCTCGTCGACGATCGCATGGCGCCACGGCTCGACGCCCTTCACATGTGCCCACTTCGCGGCCGTCGAGATCACCACGTCCAGGCCGCCGAGATCGGCCGCCTTGGCCGACGTGCGCACATTCGCCAGGTCGTCGAGCGCCTTGTCGTACGGATCGGGCTCGCTGCTGTGCAACCGGCCCACCGGCAGGTCCGGCTCCTTCTCGGCGAGCCGCAGCACCAGGTCGTCGACCTGGGCATTGGTCTGTGCGATCACCATCAGCGGACGCCCCGCCGCGGCCAGCTCGCGGGCGGCGCGCACCACCAGGGTCGACTTGCCCGCCCCGGGCGGCGAGTCGACGACCACGCCGCGGGCGGCACCGTGCAGCGTGTCGTCGAGGATGGCCTGTGTGGCCCGGGCCGCCTCGGCGCCGGCGTCGAGAGGATCGGACTTCACAGCAGATCCTCCGGGGTCACGGGGTCGGGAGCGGTGGCGGCATCAGCCGGCTCCCCGGCGAGGGGCGGGCCGCCGTGGGTCCACGGGGTCTCCTCCCGCGCCGGCAACTCGGGGCCGCCGCGCGAACTGTGCTCGAAAAGCGTCCAGCACAACCGATCGCCCTTGTCCGGCACGGTTCCCGGCGCCGGTTCCTTGGAGCGGCCCATGCCGTTGACCAAACGCAGCACCAGCGTGCCGGGCTCCTCGTACCGTACGAATTCCGCGGTCTGGGTCTTCGGCGGGCTGCCGGGCAGGGCGCGGTGCACCTTGGCCCGCTCGCCCAGATGCGGGGTGTCGTTCGTGCGGAGGGTGACGAGCGGACGGGGGCTGGGGCGTTTCGACTCGCTCCAGGCCATCACCACCTCGGTCACCTCACCGGCGAACGCCTCGCCGGTGAGCCGTCGGCCGGCCATCACCAGCGGATCGTCGAGCGCCTCCTGCGCGTCGAGCTGGGTCTGCGCGGCCTCCCGGGCGGCCAGCTTCTGCGCCGCGGTCACGGCGTCGTCACGGCGCGGCTGCGGAGGCTCCCCGGCGCCGACCCGGTCCCGGTGGCCGGTGAACGACCAGCGATCACGGGTCCAGCGATCGGCGACCCGCTCCCCCTCGGGCAGCGCCCGCAGCAGCTCGAGCCCCTGCCACACGGCGTCCCAGGTGGGCCGCAGCACCCCCTCGAGCAGGGTGCGGATCCGCTGCTCCGCCGCCGTCAGCTCGGCCAGCCGCGCGTCGGCGGCCGGACCGTCCTCGGCGGTGGCCAGCGCGGTCCTCGCCAGGTCGTAGCGCTCGATCGCCGGGGCCAGCAGCTTGTTGTCGAACGCCGGGTCGGTGGACGGCCCGGCGGGCGGACACACCAGCTGCCCCGAAGGGTCCCGTGCCAGCTCGGCCCGGAGCGCCGCCTCCGCGCCCGACGCGCCGGGCCCGCCCGCTCGGCCCGGTGGGTCGATCCAGGCGAGCAGCGCGCCCAGATGCTGGTCCTCCAGGCTGCTCTGCCCGGTGGCCCAGTGACGGTTCAGCAGATCGGTGGCGGACAGCAGCAGCGAGGAGCCCGGTACCCGGGCCCGCTCCCCGAAGTGGGAGAGCCAGCGGCCCAGCAGAGGAACCCGTGGTGGCGCCGGGTACGGCGTCTCCGGGTCCTCCTCGGCCGCACGCCGAAAGCGCATCGAGCGCCCCAGCAGCCGTACGAAGTCGATACCGGCCCGGCTCGGCACGATCAGCTGCGGCGCGTCCGCGCACAGCTCGACCTCGACCTTGGTCCTCTTGCCGGTCTCCGGGTCGGCCTCGGAGCGCTCGGCGGTCTCGACGTCCTCGGCGTACCCGTCGATGTACGGCAGCACGGCCTCCGCCAGTTCGGCCAGGAACGCGAACCGCAGATCCCGGTCGCGCGGCTGCGCCACCACCAACAGCCGCGGGTCCCCGCGGTCGGTCCCCACCAGCGCGCCGAGCGGCGCGCCGGCCTCGCCCGCGGTGGTGAGCGGGACGAGGACCAGGGGGCGGTCGGAGAGGTGACGGTGGCGGACCGTGGCGGTGGGATGCGCGTGGCCGTCGGCGGTGGCTTCCAGCCGGGCGAGCGTGCCGATCAGTGACATGCGGATCCCCTCCGGTCGGGGCGCCGAGCACCCGAGCCGGGGGCAAGCCCCCGGACCCCGGTCGTCCTCAAGCTCCCCCAGCTACTGGGAGGTGCCCCCAGGACGGGCTCGATTTTGCCGGCGTCAGTTTGATCGTGCGGCCCCGGTAGCGCCTGCAATTCGTGCAGCTCGTGCAGTTCATGCAACCCACGATGCCGCCACACTCGATCCACGCCGGCCAAAATCAAGCCCCTCCTGGGGGCCCCTCCGTGGGGGTCCCCCCGGACGGAGTCTGGGGGAGGTAGCTGGGGGAGATTGAGGAGCGGGGTCCGGGGCGGAGCCCCGGAAACAGTCCCGCGCGGCGTCAGCACACCGCACCCCCCAGTCCCTCCACCCGCAGCGCCGCAGCCCGACGCAACGCCGCCACCGTCGGATCCGAAGGGTCGCCCTCACCGCGGGCCGCCGCCAGCACCGCGGCGACCGTGGTGAAGCCGCCCAGCTCGCCCCGGACGCCGCGGCCCAGGGCGGTGACCGCGCCCGCGCGGCGGGCCCGGTCCCGGCAGTGGAAGGCCAGTTCGCAGGCGGCCAGGCACTCGGGCGCGTACGCGGCGTCCACCGACTCGACCGCGGCGGTCAGCTCGGCGGCGGGCAGCGCGGGGTCGAAGGTGGTGCCCTCGGGGAGGCCGGCCGCGATGTCCTCGACGCGGGTGAGCCGGGCCAACTGGCGGCGCGTCACCGAAAGCTGTTTGCGTACGTCGACGGCTGCCGCGGTCGGCAGATTGGAGAAGTCCTTCGGGCAGACCAGCAGGGCGCGGTCGGCCACCGACGCCCCGGGAAGGTGTTCGGCCATCCGCTGCAGCGCCAGCACGTACACCGCGGACTGCCGGGCGGCGGCGCCGACCTTCGCCGCGTCCGCCGATGCGTCGATCATCGGGAAGGACTTGATCTCGATGACCGTCCAGCGCCCGGCCGGGTCCACGACCAGCGCATCCGGCTCCAGATAGGCAGGGGTCCCGGCCACCTCCAGGGCCAGCATCGGATGGTCGAACAACGACCACCCCGCGGCCCCGGTGGCTTCCCGCAGCGCCAGCGCCGTGCGCGCGGCGCGGCCTTCGGGCCCCGCCGCCGTCAGGTCGGGGACCTGGACGTCCACCGCTTCCGCCGTGCCCATCCGCTCCGCGAACAGCCGCATCAGCTCGGCTCCGCCGTCCGCCTTGACCCGCGCCTCGAACGCGTTGCCCCGCATGAAAGCGAACTGCGACTGGCCGAAACCGGAGGGCGAGCCCAGCGCCTCGGCCAGCACCGCCTTGTTGACACCGGCGCCGTCGAGCAGCGCTCGGCGCTCGCATCCGGGGTTGGCCGCCAGCGCCGCCAACGCCCGGGCATCCAGCGGCTGCGGTGCGACGGCCGGGCCGCGCAGCTCAGCGAGCCGCTGACGGAGCGCCGTCGCCGGCCGGGTCGGCGGTGCCGGGGGAGGGGGCGGAGGAGATCCGCTGTCCGGGGAAGTGCTCACCCGTGGAAGTCTTCCATCCGCCACTGACAATCGGGGACCGCGCCCCGGGATCGCCGGAAGCGAACCGCTCGCGTACCCGGTCGGTGAGCCGCAGGGCGCGCCCGGCGAGCACCAGCCCGACACCCATCACCGCGGCGCCCGCGACCGCGTCGAGCAGATAGTGGTTCGCCGTACCGATCACCACGAAGGTGATGGTCAGCGGGTAGAGCACGGCCAGGATCCGGGTCAGCGGGGTGCGGCCGTAGCGCCACAGCATCACACCGCACCACAGTGCCCACCCGACATGCAGGCTGGGCATCGCGGCGAACTGGTTCGTCATACCGCCGAGTCCGCGCGGCGCGCTGGCATCGTCGCCCCACCAGCCGTACGAGCTGTACTGGGCCATCGTGTCGACGAAGCCCTCGGCGGGGGCCAGCAGCCGGGGCGGACAGGTCGGCAGCAGGGTGAAGCCGATCAGACCGAGCATGGTGGAGATCAGCAGCCAGGTCCGTGCGAGGCGGTACTGCACCGGGCGTCGGCGGAACAGCCAGATGAGGATCGCCGGGGTGACCAGGTAGTGCAGGGACGCATAGGCGAAGTCGGCCGGGATGCCGAGCGCAGGCGTGTCGGTGAACAGCCGGTTCAGCGGGCGTTCCAGGTTGAAATGGAGGGTTTTCTCCAGGTGCAGGATCGACAGCCCGTGGTCGATCGCGCTCTCGGTGTTCCCGCGTGCCAGCAGCCGGCCCGACGAGTAGGCGGTGTAGACGACAGCGATCACGAGGAGCTCTGTCCACCAGCGGGGCCGGTCACGGGTCGCGGTGTACGGCATCCGAACGCTCTCCATCTTGTGTTCAAACAGGGCCAGTCACCCGGCGTCCAACCATAGGGCGTGGGCGAGCACGGATTCAGTCGCCCCCATCGGTAGGTAGTGACGCCGGAAAGGTCCGCCGGGTTGCTCGGTGACCCCGTACGCGATGATGGGTCAGGCATCACCGCACCACAGGAAGAGAACGTCATGGCACCCCGCATGCTGCTGGCCCGGCATGGACAGACCGCATGGTCGCTGTCCGGGAAACACACCGGCAGGACGGACATTCCGTTGCTCGACCAGGGGCGCCGGGACGCGAAACTCCTCGGCGAGCGGCTGCACCGCGCCCCCTGGGACGGACTGCCGGACACGGCCGTGCTCACCAGTCCGCTGCTGCGGGCGAGCGAGACCTGTGCGCTGGCCGGTTTCGCCGACCGCGCCGAGGAGTGGGACGGGCTTCTGGAGTGGGACTACGGGGCCTACGAGGGGCTGACCCCGGCCGAGATCCAGGCGATCCGCCCCGGCTGGTTCATCTGGCGCGACGGCGTCCCCGACGGAGAGTCGGTCGCCGACCTGACCGCCCGTGCGGACCAGGTGGTCGAGCGGGTCCGCGCCGGGAACGGCGAGGTGCTGATCTTCGCGCACGGCCACATCCTGCGGGCACTCGCGGCCCGCTGGCTGGGCTACGACCTCACCTTCGCCGCCCGGATCCGCCTCGCCCCCGCCTCGCTCTCCCTGCTCGGCTGGGCATACGACGCCCCGGCCGTCGAGCGCTGGAACGACACCGGCCACCTGGAAGGCTGACCACCGGCCGCACCGCACCGCACCGCACACGACCCACGGGACGCGGCCTCGCCGGATCCACGTGACTCAGCAGAGCGCTGACGCGTGCCGTTCCAGGAAGTCCGGCACGCCGGCGGCCCTGCGCTGCGGCAGCAGCCGACGTGCTGTGCCCGCCAGCATCGCCTGGATACGTGACGACTGGACCTGGTCCTGATCCAGCAGGTCGAGCACCTGCTGCCCGACGGCCGCCGCCCGGTCGGGGGCGCCCGCCCTGACCAGGTCGTCGGCCAACTGGGCGCGGTAGAGCGCCAGATTGCGGGCGAAACGGCTGTCCTGCAACGCCGCCGCACGCTGTGCGTGCCGTGCGGCACGCGGCCAGTCGCCCAGCGCCGACCAGCACTGCGCCTCCAGCATCTCCAGCTCCGCCTCGACGAAGAAGGTCATCCACTCCGGGTCGGCGTCCGAAGAGCCGCGGGCGAACAGCGCTTTGGCCCGCCCGAGGGCCTGCGCGCACCCCGTGCGGTCGCCGAGCCCTGCCCAGCCGCCCGCCTCGCGCAGCGTCAGCAGGGCGAGCAGTCGCGGCGACGACAGATGCTTCGCCGCCCGCTCCCCGGCCTGCGCGGCCCGCACCGCCTCGCGCGGCCGTCCGGCATCCCGGGCCAGGAACGCCGTATTGCAGAAGGCGTGCGCCTCCAGCGCCGGATCACCGGCGACCCGTGCGGTAGCCAGGGCCTCCGCGTAATGCGAGCGGGCGTCGTCGAAGCGGCCCGAGTCGTGCGCCAGCCAGCCCACCGAGATCGCCAGTTCACCGGCGCCCGCGTGCAGCCGGTCGGCCGCCGAACGGCGGGCCGTGTCCGCGTCGAGCAGCGCGTAAGCGGCCTCCAGCGGCTGGGCCGCCCGCTGGTAGAGGCCATCGGCGCCGTGCCGGTCGTCGAGCAGCCGGATCTGTCGCACGGCCGCCTCGACGGCACTGACTTCCGCCTCGCCGACATGGTGGGGGGCACGCCGGGGGGACGGTACGGGTGCCGGGCCGAGGCCCAGCGAGACGGCCGCCATCGCGGCGGAGCCGCCGGCCATGAATGCGCGACGCAGCACGTCGCTCTCCTCGTCGTTCTTACCGCTGTGGGGGTGGGACGGATGGTCCGGTGGTTCGGCGGGGGTGCTGTGCGCGCCTCTGCCGCGCACTGCCTCCCGGTCGGAGAAGCCCAGGTCGCTGAGGGTCGAGCCCGGGAACATATGCAGGAAAACCCGCTCGTACGCGTAGTTGGGACAGCGGATCTCGCCGGTCTCCACCCGTCCGATGTACCGCGCGTCGCACGCCACGTGCTCGCCGATCTCGCGAGCGGCCCGGCGGACCGCTGCCGCGAACTCGCCGGGAGAACGCTGCCCGCGCAGTTGTCGGAAAGCGGGGTTGCGTACTGCCCGTGACATCGCCATGGCGGCGCCCTCTCTGGCGGATCGTGCTGCCGGCCCGGACCGCTCCGGCGGGCAAAAACGTACCGCCTGTAGGGAGGCGGTCACACGGCGTATGGCTACAAAACGGATATCTCACCCGCAATTTGCCATGAACTGCCATCCTTTACGGCGGGACCATGCCGTAGCCCTTGACGTCCGGCGGGCGTTGAACCTTGTGGAGAACGAGGAGGGGTTGCCTTGTTGGAGACCGGCATCGAGATGAGCGGCTCGCGTACGACCGCCCAGCACACGCCGAACCAGGAGTTCAGCACACCGCCGGACGGAGGGCCCGAGCCCTGCGATCTGGTGACGGTCCCGGCCCGGCAGGGTCTTGAGGCAGTGGACATCCTGCGCAGGGGGGCTGCCCGCACCGACGTGGGTCCCGTGCTGCACGACGGAGCCTGCGACACCCTCGGCTTCCTGGTACCGCCCGGAACCGCCGACGGCTGGGACATGCCGGGCAGCGCCTGCACCCGGACCAACGGGCGCGGTCTGCGGATCCCCGAGGAACCACCGGTCCAGGGCACCGGCTGGCTGCTGCCCCCCGAGCAGGACGCACCGGTCACCGATCCCTCGATGCTCAGAGCGGCGCTGGGCGAGGCGGCCCGGCTCATCGAGGCGGCCGACAACCGCCGCTGAACCGCCGCCGACCAGTACCGCGATCCCGTACCGCGATACTGGAAGCGTGGCGAAGAACAAGCGACAGGGCCGTGCGGCACGCGAGGCCGTCGTCGAGCAGGTGGACGGCGGAGTCGCCGAGCTGAGGCCCGACCGGGACCGGGCGCGCGGCTGGACGCTGCTGCTCGACGGCGCCCCGCAGTCCCATGTGGACCTCGACGACCCCGGATACCTGGACTTCGAGTACCAGCGCAGGCTCGGCCACGTCATCGACCTGGCCGCACCACCGAAGCAGCCCCTGCACGTCGTCCACCTCGGCGGCGGCGCCTTCACCCTGGCCCGTTACGCCGCGGCGACCCGCCCCCGTTCCACCCAGCAGATCGTCGAGTTGGACGGCCCGCTGGTCCAACTCGTCAGGCGCGAGCTCCCGCTGGACCCCAACGCCCGCATACGCGTCCGCTCCACCGACGCCCGGGCCGGCCTGGCCAAGATCCCCGAGGGCTGGGCAGACCTGATCATCGCCGACGTCTTCCGGGGCGCCCGCACACCCGCCCATCTCACCAGCACGGAATTCCTCACCGAGGTCCGCACCGCCCTCAAGCCCACCGGCTGGTACGCCGCCAACCTCACCGACGGCCCACCCCTCACCCACCTACGCGGCCAGATAGCCACCGCCGCCGCCGTCTTCCCCGAACTGGCCCTGGCCGTCGAGCCGACGGTGCTCCGAGGACGCCGCTTCGGCAACGCGGTACTGATCGCAGCATCCACGCCGCTCCCGATAGCCGAACTGACCCGCCGAGTCGCGGGCGACGGCTACGCGGGCCGAGTGGAGTCCGGACAACGGCTGGTGGAATTCACCGGCGGAGCAACACCGGTAACGGACACGAACGCGGTGGCTTCCCCGGGGCCACCGGGGGGCGTGTTCGGGTAGGGGGCGACGCCCGAACAGGGCGCACCATCACTTTGCAGGATCCGGCCCCTCCTGGGGCCCCTCCGTGGGGGTCCCCCCGGACGGAGTCCGGGGGAGGTGGCTGGGGGAGTTCGAGGAGCGGGGCCCGGGGCGGAGCCTTTCGCGCGGCGGAGCCGCACAGTGTCACAGCGGGAACGGGCGGGGAGGGGAAAAAGCCGGCCCCCACCGCACGCCCCTCAATGGTCATCGACCTGCACCATCGGCGCATGCCCATTCCACGTACAGAACACAGACCCCGCCCGAGCCCCCCGGGTAAACGTCACCCGAATCCACTCCGCCGTCTTCCAGACCCGTATCTCCCACCCGTCACCCGGCACCGCCGAAACCAACGACGCCGACGACGTACCGAGGTCGAAGACGACCCGGCCCCCCGACAGCGTGTAGCTCCGCACGTCCCCGGACGAAGCGGACGAGGAAGCCGACGGAGCCCCGGCCGACGCGGACGGCGACGGCGACGGCGCGACCCGGGACGGCTCGACGGAGCGGCCGGGCGAGCGCGCCGGGCCCGAAACCGGCGGCGTCGAGGACGCCGCCCCGCCCGTCTCGGGCCGCTGCGTCGAAGAGGACAGCAGCTCAGGACTCCCCGCCACCGGCAGAGCCCGCGGCGGATCATAGGCGGTCCCCGCCATCACCGAATGCACCCCCCACCAGGTGAGCGTGACCGCCGCACCGGTGGCGAGCGACCACGCCAGGGCCTGAGCCAGTCGCCGTACCATCGCGCCATAGTGCATGACCCGCACCACGCGCACCACCCGTGTCGCTCCGCGCAGAGGGATCCCCCGGCGCCCCCCGAATGGCGTACGGTGCCGCCCATGGCAAGTGTGCTCGTGGTCGAGGACGACCAGTTCGTACGCTCCGCCCTCATCCGGCACCTGACCGAGGCCTCCCACACCGTACGGAGCGTCGGCACGGCCCTGGAGGCGCTGCGTGAGGTGGCCCATTTCGAATTCGACCTGGTCATCCTCGACCTCGGCCTGCCCGACCTCGACGGGGCGGAGGCCCTGAAGATGCTGCGCGGCATCACCGACGTCCCGGTGATCATCGCCACCGCCCGGGACGACGAGACGGAGATCATCCGGCTGCTCAACGACGGCGCCGACGACTATCTGACCAAGCCCTTCTCGGTGGAGCACCTGTCCGCCCGGATGGCGGCCGTCCTGCGCCGGTCGCGCGCCCGGTCGGGCGCCGCACCCCCCTCCCGGCTGATCAAGGTCGGCGGCCTCTCGGTCGACCCGCTGCGCAGGCAGGCGGAACTGGACGGCGTGGAACTCGACCTGACGCGGCGCGAGTTCGACCTGCTGACCTTCCTCGCCGGACGTCCCGGCGTCGTCGTGGCGCGCAAGGAACTGCTGGCCGAGGTCTGGCAGCAGTCCTACGGCGACGACCAGACCATCGACGTCCACCTCTCCTGGCTGCGCCGGAAACTGGGGGAGACCGCAGCCAAGCCCCGCTACCTGCACACCCTCAGAGGCGTCGGCGTGAAGCTGGAACCGCCCCGATGAGCCGGCGTGCGGCGAGGCCGACCCAGAGGCCGACCCCGTGAGGCCGACTCCCGTGAGACTGACCACATGAGGCGGACCGTGAGATGGGCACTGGTCAAGGTGTCGCTGGCCGTCACGGCGATGGTCGTGGTGGCCTTCGCCGTCCCCCTGGGCCTGGTCATCAAGGAGATGGCCGGCGACCGCGCATTCTCCGACGCCGAGAGGAACGCCGCGGCCATCGGCCCGACCCTCTCCATCACCACCGAACGCCTCCCGCTGGAGAAGGCCGTCGCCTCCACCCCGGCCGGCGCCGCCGACCGGATGGCGCTGCACGTGCCCGCCGCCGACGAGCCGGGCAGCCGGCCGATCGAGATCGGGAAACAACGGGCGAGCGGCAAGGACATCGAGTCCGCCCGCCGCCAGGCGGTGATCACCAAGGTGCCCGGCGGCTCCGCACTGCTCCAGCCCACCGCGCTGTCCACCGGCAAGATCGCGGTGGTCGAGGTGTACGTCCCGGAGAACGAGGTGACCAACGGGGTGGGCACCGCCTGGCTGGTCCTCGCCGGAGTGGCCGTCGCACTGATCGTCGGCTCGGTGGCGGTCGCCGACCGTCTCGGCGTACGGATGGTGCGCCCCGCGCAACGGCTGGCCCGCGCCGCACACGAGCTCGGCGAGGGCAGGCTGTCGGTCCGGGTCCCCGAGGAGGGGCCCACCGAACTGCGCTCGGCAGCCGTCGCGTTCAACTCCATGGCCGACCAGGTCATCCAACTGCTCGACAACGAGCGGGAGCTGGCGGCCGACCTGTCCCACCGGCTGCGCACCCCGCTCACCGTGCTCCGGCTCAACGCCGCATCCCTCGGGGACAGCCCGGCCGCCGAACAGACCCGGGCCGCGGTCGAGAAACTGGAGCGCGAGGTCGACACCATCATCCGCACCGCACGCGAGCAGCGCCCACAGACCCAGGGCGGGCAGAGCAGCGGAACCGGCTGCGACGTCTCCGCAGTGATCCATGAACGCATGGCCTTCTGGTCCGCGCTGGCCGAGGACGAGGGCCGAAAGGTACGACTCGCGGGCGTCGACCGGCCGGTACACATCCCGGTGGCGCGGGCCGAACTCACCGCCGCACTTGACGCCCTGCTCGGCAACGTCTTCCGGCACACCCCCGAGGGCACCCCCTTCGCCGTCGACGTACACAACGCCGAGGACGCCGTCATCGTGCTGGTCTCCGACGCCGGCGGCGGCATCGCCGACCCGGCGGCCGCCCTGACCCGGGGCAACAGCGGGGACCGCGCGGGCTCGACCGGTCTCGGCCTGGACATCGTGCGCCGGGTCGCCGAGTCGACCGGCGGCGACCTGCGGATCGGGCGTTCGGTCCTCGGCGGCACGGAGGTCCGGGTCTGGATCGCGCTGGACGGCGGCCGTACGGCAACGGGGCGCGGCCACCGGCTCCGGGGCCGCCGGCGGGCCACGCCCCGCCGCACGACCCACGCTTGAGCTCGCGTGACGCGGTCTGCACCTTTAACCCCTCCCTTTGGCTTCCTTAAGCCCGCCCTAAGAACTCCAACTACAGTCCTGAACTGGCCTTTTGTCCGTTTCCGAGTCGCTAGCGTGCTGCCACACCCCCACTTCCGTAACCCAGAGGCAGGCACCCGATGAGTACGACGACGACGCACCGGCGCAGGATCAGCGGCAAAACGAAGGTCATGGTCGCGGTCATCGCCGCAGCCGTCGCCGGGGGCGGGGCGTTCGCACTGACCGGCACCGCGCAGGCCGCCTCCGTCGGCGCCGCGTACACCAAGACCGCCGACTGGAACGGCGGTTACACCGGTGAGTACGTCGTCACCAACGACGCGGACAAGACGCTGACGGACTGGACCCTGGAGTTCGACCTGCCCGCGGGCACCAAGCTCAGCTCGCTCTGGAACGCCTCGTCCACCGTCGACGGCCAGCACGTCACCGTGAAGCCCGCGAGCTGGGACAAGGCCGGAATCGCCGCGGGCAAGTCGGTCACCATCGGCTTCGTCACCACGGCGACCGGCACGGCGGGCGACCCGACCGGTTGCGTCATTGACGGCGCCAAGTGCTCCGTGGACACCGGCGGAACCCCCGAACCGAGCGGCCGCCCCACCGAGTCCCCGCAGCCGACGCCGCCCCCGGCGTCCTCCTCCCCGACCCCCACCGGCAGCACCGGCACCGGCACCACCACCGGCGCCGGCTTCGCCCCCTACATCGACACCTCCCTCTACCCCGCCTACGACCTGCTGGACACCGTCGACAAGACGGGGGTCAAGGAGTTCAACCTCGCCTTCATCACCTCCGGCGGCAGCTGCGCCCCGCTGTGGGGCGGCGTGACGGCACTCGGCGACGACAAGGTCGCCTCCCAGATCGGCGCCCTGCGAGCGAAGGGCGGCGACGTCCGGGTCTCCTTCGGTGGCGCTTCCGGCACCGAACTCGGCATCGCCTGCAAGTCGGCCGACGAACTGGCCGCCGCGTACGGCAAGGTCATCGACACCTACAAAATCACCAAGGTCGACTTCGACATCGAAGGCAGCGCTCTCCCGGACACCGCCTCCAACACCCGCCGCGCCCAGGCGATCGCCCAACTCCAGAAGTCCCACCCCGGCCTGGACGTCTCCTACACCCTGCCGGTCATGCCCGAGGGCCTGACCCAGCCCGGCGTCGACCTGGTGTCCAACGCCAAGAAGAACGGCGTCAAGATCTCCGCGGTCAACGTCATGGCGATGGACTACGGCGCGTCCTACAGCGGCGACATGGGCGACTACGCCACCCAGGCGGCCACCGCGACCCAGGCCCAGATCAAGAGCGTGCTCGGACTCTCCGACGCGGACGCCTGGAAGGCCGTCGCGGTCACCCCGATGATCGGCGTCAACGACGTCAACACCGAGACCTTCAAGGTCGACGACGCCACCCAAATCGCGGACTTCGCCAAGTCGAAGGGCCTCGGCCGGCTGTCCATGTGGTCCGGCACCCGCGACAAGGCCTGCCCCGGCGGCCCGAAGAACTCCGCCGACGCGAGCTGCTCCTCCATCGACCAGGCCCCCCTCGCCTTCACCAAGGCCTTCGCCGCCAACAACTGACCTTCCCCCTCACCCCGCGCCCCTCACAGACACGCCCCGACCGGCTCACCCCCCACCCGGTCGGGGCGCGCGTATGTGCTGCACTACCGCCGACATACGACAATAGTGAAGCCACAATTGACTACATCTTCAGCACAGAGCCTCGGCGCTGGTGTGTAGTGGCCGACTCGGCGTACTCGGACCATCACGTGGTGATTGAGAGTGTGAGCGTCATCTGACCGGGGCTGCCGTACGGGCGGCAGATGCGCGCCCCCAGCCCGTGTCCCGGTCCGTGCCCGCGCCCGGCCCGGCCCCGGGGGCGGCGGCAGCCGCTGGGCGCCACCCGGTGGCCCAGCGCGGGTCCCGCGCCCGTAGCCCGGGGCGCAGGGCCCCACGCCCGCCCCCGCCCCGCACCGGGCCCGCCCCCGGAGCCCCCGTCCCGCACCGGGCCCCCCGGAGCCCCCGTCCCGCGCTGGCTCCACCCTCCGCAGCCGGCCCCACTCCGCATCCCCGCACTCCACCCCCGCGGCCCTGGATTCGGGCAAAAACGGCGCGAGCGCTCAGGGGCGGCCTCGGACCGCGTATCCCGTTCACCTTCCGGCGGGCGGTGCGGGGAGGGCGCGACCGTGACCCGGATCGTGACCCTTTACGGAATATGGGATTCCGCTAAGCTGTCAAAACCTGCTCCGAGCGGTGATGTTGCTGGTCGGGTGGGGTGTACGGCCGGTCGCGCGCAGCCCGCGCAAGACGGCGGACGGACACGTTCGGATGACTTCCAGGACACGCTCGCGCAACAGAAGCGTCTTCAACTCTTGACACCCACCCCTCCGAGGAAGCAACCTTCCGGCATCGGCGCATGGGAGCGCTCCCACATCGCACGGAGAAATCCGTGCGGACGGCACGGCCCGTGCCTCCCCCCTTGCACCATCTGGCACCCGCACTCACCAGCGCGATTGCCGCACATGTCAGCACAGCACTCAGCACAGCGGTCAGCACAGCAGTGAGTACGGCGGCCCAGAAACGGCAGTCATCACGCCAGTCCCACCCTGGAACAAGGAGTAGTGGAATGCGTATCACCCGCATCGTCGGCGGCCGAAGCCGCAGAGCCGCGGTCATAGCCACCACGGGCCTCACGGCCACAGCGCTGCTGCTGGCCGGCTGCAGCAGCGACTCGGATTCATCGGGCTCCAGCAAGTCCGACGCCAACGGGCCGATCACGCTGACTGTCGCCGACTACGGGCAGTTCGGCTACAAGGAAGCCGGGCTGTTCGCGCAGTACCACAAGCTGCACCCGAACATCACGGTCAAGGAGAACACCACCGCCCAGGAGCCGAACTACTACACCAAGTTCCTGCAGCAGCTGAACTCGAACAGCGGCCTGGCCGATGTGCAGGGCATCGAGGTCGGACGGATCAAGGAGATCGTCGACACCAAGGCGGACAAGTTCGTCGACCTCAGCAAGGTGATCAACGTCGACGACTGGGTGCCGTGGAAGGAGAAGCAGGCCACCACGTCCGGCGGCCAGGTGGTCGGCGCGGGTACCGACATCGGCCCGATGTCGCTCTGCTACAACCGGGATCTCTTCCAGAAGGCCGGCCTGCCGACCGACCGTGACAAGGTGACCCAGAAGGTCCAGGGGGGCTGGAGCGACTACCTCGCGCTGGGTGAGGAGTACAAGAAGCACGCGCCCGCCGGCACCTACTTCATGGACTCGGCGAGTGCCATGTTCAACGCCGTGGTGAGCTCCAACGCGCAGCAGTACTACGACTCCAGCGGCAAGCCGATCTACCAGACCAGCCAGAGCGTCAAGGACGGCTGGGACCTCGCGAACCAGGTGGCCACCAAGGGGCTCTCCCAGGGGCTCAAGCAGTTCGACCCGGGCAGCTGGGTCCCCGCACTGCGCAAGGGCACCGTCGCCACCGTCGTCTGCCCCGCGTGGATGGCCGGTCAGATCTCTGCCGACGCCGGTCCGAAGAACAAGGGCAAGTGGGACATCGCCACGGCCCCCGGCTCGACCTCGGCCAACTGGGGCGGTTCGTTCCTGGGCATTCCGAAGAGCGGCAAGCACGTGGCCGAGGCCAGCGCACTCGTCAAGTGGCTGACCGCGCCGGCGCAGCAGGCTGCGGTGTTCAAGGCGATCGGTGTCTTCCCGTCCAACAAGGGCGCGTACTCCCTGCCCGACGTGAAGAACGCCAAGCTTCCCTACTTCAACAACGCGCCGATCGGGCAGATCTACGCCCAGGAAGCCAGCACCATCCCGGCTGCGGTGCTCGGCCCGAAGGACGGCGCCATCAAGGACGCGTTCTCCCTGCAGATCAACAACATGGAGAAGCGGCACACCAGTTCCGACAAGGCGTGGAACGACGCGCTGACGGCGATCGGCAAGGTCGTCGGCTGATCATCACCGGTGCGGGCGGCCACCCGGCAGCCCGCACCGACGCCGGGGGCGTTCCGCCGATCAGGCCGGACGCCCCCGGCGCGGGTATCGCACATGGACCAGCGTTCCGACACCGCCACCCGGGCCGGACGGGTCCGCTCATCGCGCCGGGTCGGCGCATCCCAGGGAAGGACTCCCGCCCGTGGCAACCTCGACCCCCACCCGGGATACTTACGCCCCGCCTCCCCGCGGCTCCAAGCAGACGTCTGCCGGCCGGCAGAAGTGGCGGAGCCGGCTGTGGCGGTTCGACGACAAGGCTTCGCCGTACGCATACATCGCCCCGTTCTTCCTCGTCTTCGGGGCCTTCGGCCTCTACCCGCTGATCTACACCGGCTGGATCGCGATGCACCGGGTGGAGATGACCGGGCTCGACCAGATGCAGTGGGTCGGCTGGGAGAACTTCTCCAAGATCCTGCAGGACGACGAGTTCTGGACGGCGGTCAGCAACACGTTCCTGATCGGCGTCATGTCGACGGTCCCGCAGCTGCTGGTCGCGCTGGGCCTCGCGCACCTGCTGAACTACAAGCTGCGGGCCAGCACCTTCTGGCGGACGATCATCCTCACGCCGTACGCCACTTCGGTGGCCTCCGCGGCTCTGGTCTTCGCCCTGGTGTTCCGTGCCGACGGCGGCCTGCTGAACTGGGTGCTGCACTTCATCGGCCTGGGTGACACCGACTGGGCCAATGGGGCCTGGACTTCGAAGATCGCCATTTCCGTCATCGTGATCTGGCGCTGGACGGGTTACAACACCCTGATCTACCTCGCCGCGATGCAGGCCGTGCCGACCGACCTCTACGAGGCGGCCTCGATCGACGGAGCCTCGCGCTGGCAGCAGTTCCGCAAGGTGACCATCCCCTCGCTGCGGCCGACGATCCTCTTCACGATCGTCGTCTCGACGATCGGCTCCATGCAGTTGTTCGGCGAGCCGCTGCTGCTGGAGGGCGGCACCACCGGTGCGTCGGGCGGCACCGAGCACCAGTACGAGACGCTCAGCATCTACCTCTACAACTACGGCTGGAATCTGGGGCATCTCGGCCCGGCCGCCGCGGTGGCCTGGGCGATGCTCGCCCTGCTGCTGATCATCGCCGCGATCAACTTGCTCATCGGCCGCTTCGTTCGCAAGTCCGCGGCCTGACCGGGAGCGATATCCATGACTATGACGAGCCCCACCAACGCCCCGGACATCCGTGTCCGGCAGGCCGCTCACAGTGCGCCCCGGAAACCGCGCCGGTTCAGGGAGCGCGCAGGCCAGCAGATGAAGGGCGGCCCCTTCGCCTACCTCGTGCTGGCGGTCGTCGGCATCGTATCGATCCTGCCGCTGTACTGGACCCTGGTGGCAGCGTCCCACACCCAGGACGAAGTACTCGACACCACGCCGCCGTTCCTGCCCGGCGGGCGACTGCTGAACAACCTCGACGCCGCCTGGAGCCAGGCCCATCTCGGCAAGGCGATCGTCAACAGCATCGTCGTCTCCGGCTGCATCACGGCGGCGACGCTCTTCTTCTGCACACTGGCCGGGTACGCCTTCGCCAAGATGCGGTTCCGGGGGCGCGGCGGGCTGATGACCGCGGTCATCGCCACGCTGACCATCCCACCGCAGCTCAGCGTCGTCCCGTTGTTCATGATGATGTCCGACATCGGCTGGGGCGGAAAGCTGGAGTCGGTGATCTTCCCGACGCTGGTCAGCGCGTTCGGCGTCTTCTTCATGCGCCAGTACATGACCGAGGCGCTGCCCTACGAACTCATCGAGGCGGCCAAGCTGGACGGTGCCAACAACTTCCGCATCGTGCTCAGCATCGTGATTCCGGTGGCCCGTCCCGCGATGATGGTGCTCGGCATGCTTACCTTCGTGCAGGCGTGGAATGATTTCTTCTGGCCCTATCTCGCCCTGAACCAGCAGAACCCCACGCTTCAGGTGGCCCTCGGCCAGCTGAGTGCCTCCTACACCCCCGACCAGAGCATCGTCATGGCGGGCGCGCTGATCAGCACGCTGCCGCTGCTCGTGGTGTTCGTGATCTTCGGCAAGCGGATCGTCGGAGGCATCATGTCGGGCGCCGTCAAGGGGTGACACCGTCACCCGTCCCCGTCCGGACGTTCCGTACGGCCGGTGCCTGATCGCCGGCCGTACCGGCACCGGATTTCCACCCCCTCTTCTGCCCTTGCCCGTCCACTCATGGGAGCGCTCCCGCATGACCGCCGTACGACCCGACATCACCCCGAAGCAAGCGCCCGAGGCCACGAGCTTCCCGACGGGCTTCGTCTGGGGGGCGGCCACCGCTGCCTACCAGGTCGAGGGGGCCGCCGCCGAGGACGGCCGCACCCCTTCCATCTGGGACACCTTCAGTCGTACGCCGGGCAAGGTCCGCAACGGTGACACCGGAGACATCGCCGCCGACCACTACCACCGCTACCGCGACGACGTGCAGTTGATGAAGGAGCTCGGCCTGAAGGCCTATCGCTTCTCCATCTCCTGGAGCCGGGTGCAGCCGACCGGCCGCGGCCCGGCCGTCGAGCGCGGCCTCGACTTCTACCGCAGGCTCGCCGACGAGCTGTTGGAAGCCGGCATCAGCCCAGTCGCCACCCTCTACCACTGGGACCTGCCCCAGGAGCTCGAGGACGCGGGAGGCTGGCCGCAGCGCGAGACCGCCGAGCGATTCGCAGACTACGCCGCCATCATGGCGGGTGCCCTCGGTGACCGGGTGACCACCTGGACCACCCTCAACGAGCCCTGGTGCTCTGCCTTTCTCGGCTACGGATCCGGTGTGCACGCCCCCGGCCGTACCGAGCCCGCGGCGACGCTGCGGGCGGCCCATCACCTCAACCTCGCCCATGGCCGGGCGATCGAGGTTCTGCGCGGTCAACTCCCCGCTACCGCGCAGACCTCGATCACCCTCAACCTGCACCAGGTCCGCCCGCTGACCGACAGCGTCGCGGACGCGGACGCCGCGCGCCGGATCGACGCCGTCGGCAACCGGGTCTTCACCGGGCCGATCCTGCACGGCGCCTACCCGCAGGACCTGATCGAGGACACCTCGCACCTGGTCGACTGGTCGAAGCTGGTGCACGACGGCGATCTGCTCACCATTTCCCGCCCTATCGACGTGCTGGGCATCAACTACTACACGCCCACGGTGGTTTCGACCCCCGCGGCGGGCCAGGGCGACTCGCGCGACGACGGTCACGGCAACAGCGAGTACTCCCCGTGGACGGGCTCCGAGCACGTCGCCTTCCACCTCTCCGAGGGGAAGCGGCGCACCGCGATGAACTGGGCGATCGACCCCGACGGGCTGTACAACCTGCTGCTCGACGTCACCCGTGACCACCCGGGCCTGCCCCTGATGGTCACCGAGAACGGCGCCGCCTTCGACGACTACGTCTCTCCCGAGGGCCGGGTCATGGACACCGAGCGGATCGACTACCTGCACGGCCACCTCGACGCGGTGCAGCGGGCCGTCGCCGCGGGCGCGGACGTCCGCGGATACTTCCTGTGGTCCCTGATGGACAACTTCGAGTGGGGGTACGGGTACTCGAAGCGCTTCGGTGCGGTGTACGTGGACTACGCCTCCCAGCGACGCATCCCCAAGGCCAGCGCCCACTGGTACGCCGACGTGATCCGGCGCCACGCGCTGCCGCCGGTGTCCGGCCCCATGTAAACCGCGTATCGCGCGCAGCCCGCAGGACCCCCGAGACCCGGCCTGGTGCCGGGTCTCGGCCGTTTCGCCCTGCCGTTGTCCGGCCCCGTACATTGGGAGCGCTCCCATCCGGGGGCGTGGCTGCGGCCCCTCCCGGTGCCGCCCCAGGTGGCGGGAGCCGACGTCAGGACTTGGTTTGGTTATCCGACTGTGAGAAATTGACCGCGAACGGGAGGCAGCCATGGCGGCAGCGCGAGTACGGAGCGGCGGGCGGCCGACGCTCGAAGAGGTCGCGGCACGGGCCGGGGTGGGGCGTGGCACCGCGTCACGGGTCATCAACGGCTCGCCGCGGGTGAGCGATCACACCCGCGAGGCGGTCGAGGCAGCGGTGGCCGAGCTCGGCTACGTACCCAACCGGGCGGCCCGCGCCCTGGCGGGCAACCGCACGGACGCCATCGCCCTGGTGGTGCCGGAGTCCGAGACCCGTTTCTTCGCCGAGCCGTACTTCTCGGGCATAGTGCAGGGTGTGGGCGCGGCGCTCGCCGACACCGAGATGCAGCTGCTGCTCACCCTGGTCGGCAGTGACCGCGAGCGGCAGCGGCTCGCCCACTACCTGGCGGCGCACCGGGTCGACGGCGTGCTGCTGGTGTCCGTGCGGGCCGACGACCCGCTGCCCGACCTGCTGGCACAGCTCTCCATCCCGGTGGTGATCAGCGGCCGGCGGTCCGACCACGAGACGCTGAACTCGGTCGACTCGGACAACTTCCAGGGCGCCCGGAGCGCCGTCGGCCATCTGGTCGCGCGGGGCCGCCGCACCGTCGCCACCATCACCGGTCGGCTGGATGTGTACGGCGCCCAGTGCCGCCTCGACGGCTATCGCAGGGCGGTCGCCGCGGCGGGCATCGACAGTGACGAGGCGCTGGTCGCGCCGTCCGACTTCTCCGAAGAGGGCGGCCGGCGGGCGATGGAACTGCTGCTGGACCGCCGGCCCGATCTGGACGCCGTCTTCGCGGCGTCCGACGTGATGGCGGCGGGCGCCCGGCAGGTGCTGCGTGAGCGGGGCCGGCGGGTACCGGAGGACGTGGCACTGGTGGGCTTCGACGATTCGACGATCGCCCGCCACATGGACCCGCCGCTGACCAGCGTGCGCCAGCCGATCGAGGACATGGGCCGTGCCATGGCCCGATTGCTGCTCTCCGAGATCGTGGCCCGCCGCACACCCGGGTCCGGTGGCGTCGAGCGGACGCAGATGGTCCTCCCGACGGACCTGGTGCCGCGGCTCAGCTCCTAGCGACGGGCGACGGGCGACGGGCGGCGCGCGGGGGTCGCCCGGCCGTCCCGCATACGACGAAGGCCCGGTCTGTGGGAAACAGACCGGGCCTTCGTCCCTGAACAACCTTCAAGGGTGAGTAACGGGACTCGAACCCGCGACATCCTGGACCACAACCAGGTGCTCTACCATCTGAGCTATACCCACCACGACCCGGTCGTTTCCGACCGGCCGAGAAAAAGTGTACAGGGTCCGGGAGGGTGCTCGCTCCAGCCTTTTCGGCGATCCCCGCCCGCGCTCCGCACGCCGTCCTCGGGCGCTGTCGCCGCCCCGGGCACTACTCCGCGGGCAGCACGTACTTCGCCGCGATCTGCTTCGCGGTGTCCGAGTCCGGGCCGGGCTGGGGTACGAAGACCGCTTCCCGGTAGTAACGCAGCTCCGCGATCGACTCACGGATGTCCGCGAGCGCCCGGTGGTTGCCGTTCTTCTCGGGGCTGTTGAAGTACGCCCGCGGATACCACCGGCGGGCCAGCTCCTTGATCGACGAGACGTCGACGATCCGGTAGTGGAGGTAGCTCTCCAGGTCCGTCATGTCGCGGAGCAGGAATCCCCGGTCGGTGCCGACCGAATTCCCGCACAGCGGAGCCTTGCCCGGCTCCTTCACATGCTCACGGACGTAGGCCAGTACCTTCTCCTCGGCGTCCGCCAGCGTGGTGCCCGCGGCCAGCTCGTCGAGGAGCCCGGAGGAGGTGTGCATCTTCCGCACCACGTCGGGCATGGTCTCCAGTGCCTCGGCGGGTGGGCGGATCACGATGTCCACCCCTTCACCGAGCACGTTCAGCTCCGAGTCGGTGACCAGTGCGGCCACCTCAATGAGTGCGTCGTCCGTCAACGAGAGCCCGGTCATCTCGCAGTCGATCCACACCATGCGATCGTTCATGCGCCCTACCTTACGACCCGCGCCTGTGGACCGGTCCGGGACGACCGACCGGTCCGGGACGACCGCCCCGTCCGTGGTGACCGACCCGTCCGGGCCGGACCTGGCTCGGTCCGGCCCGGACGAGGCGCGGTCTACGACGCGCTCCGCTGCCCCGGTACCGTCGGTCGCCCCGGGGCGAAGGTGTCCGAGCTCGGTTTGCCCGGCTCCGGCGGAGCGGAGGCGGTCGCCGCCGGACCGGCCGGGGAGCTCGCCGCCGCTGCGCGGCGGACCTGCGGCACCACTTCCTGGGCCACCCCGGCGACCAGTACGGCCGCTTCGCCCTGCGGCCTGCGGGCACGGTAGGCCGCCCGGTAGGCGGCCGGGGACGAGCCCAGCTGCCGCCGGAAGTGACCGCGCAACGCGACCGGTGAGCGGAAACCGCAGCGCCCCGCCACCTCGTCCACCGAATAGTCGGAGGTCTCGAGGAGCCGCTGTGCCTGGAGCACCCGCTGGGTGATCAGCCACTGCAGCGGTGCGCTGCCGGTCAGTGACCGGAAGCGGCGGTCGAAGGTACGCCGGCTCATGTAGGCGCGGGCGGCCAGGGTCTCCACGTCGAACTGCTCGTGGAGGTGCTCCAGCGCCCAGGCCACGACCTCCGCCAGCGGGTCGGAGCCGATTTCCTCTGGTAAAGACCTGTCGAGATAGCGCTCCTGCCCGCCGCTCCTGCGCGGTGGCACGACCAGCCGCCTGGCCAGTGCTCCCGCCGCTTCGGTGCCGTGGTCCGTACGGACGATGTGCAGGCAGAGATCGATCCCGGCCGCGGTGCCCGCCGACGTCAGTACGTCGCCGTCGTCGACGAAGAGCTCGCGCGGGTCGACGTGCACCGACGGGTAGCGCTTGGCGAGCGTCGGCGCGTACATCCAGTGCGTGGTGGCGGGCCTGCCGTCCAGCAGTCCGGCCGCCGCCAGCACGAACGCACCGGTGCACAGCCCGACGATGCGGGCGCCCTCCTCGTGGGCGCGGCGCAGGGCGTCCAGGGCCTCGGGTGGCGGCGGCGAGGTGATGGAACGCCAGGCCGGCACCACGACGGTGCCCGCCCTGCTGACGGCCTCCAGGCCGTACGGCGCGGTGAGTTCGAGGCCGCCGGTGGTCCGCAGCGGTCCCTCCTCGCCGGCGCTCACCAGGAGGCGGTAGCGGGGCACTCCGGCGTCCTGGCGGTCGATCCCGAACACCGAGAGTGGAATGGAACTCTCGAATATGGGGCCTCCGCTGAAGAGCAGCACGGAGACGATCTCCTTGCGGCGGCGCCCGGAGAGCTTTCTTGTCGCCTCCGGCGCGGCGGTGGAGTCCTGGCCCTGGCTCATGGTGCTAAGCCCCCCTCGGTGCTCGCGGCTCCCTGTTCGTGTCGGGACGGTCGCTCCTGCACACTGCCTCTAATCGTCACGGCCCCTCGGTCCAGCACGAGTCCCCCGCCGTTATACCCATGATCGAATCTACTGCGTCCCGTGGTGCCGGCGTGACAAGTTCGGCTGACGGCACTATGTCGACAAGGCAACGTGGCGCGAAGCATTCGATCACGAAGCGTTTCACCCCGAACGCCCTCAGGGAAGTGCGCGTTCCGCGCATGGCCCGTCCCCGTAGGGTGCCGGCGCCTTCCGTGGCCCTTTCTCCGCAGGTGACAAGGGGGTTGACGTACCGTTCCGCCAAGGTTTGGGCACTACCGTGAAGTTGGCTGAAAACGTACGGGAGCACGTGTGCGAATCGGTCAGCTCACCGGCGCACGTCAGTACGGCCGACGACCGCCCCTGTGCGCCCCCGTGCCGGTCCGCTGCTGCGGTTCCCGCCGGTGCGCCGCCGGTCCTGCGGCCGCCCGGGCGGCGGCCCGTTCCGACTGCCGCAGCAGGAGCCGGCAGACGAGGGTCACCGCGACGAGCCCGAGGGCCGTCAGCGCCGTGTCGCCCAGGCCCGTCCCGTGTACGAGCAGGACGCCGGGGACCAGCACGCAGCAGAAGGCCGCCCAGCGCACCACTTGGTTCGCGGAGCCGGAGGAGGGGTGCGGCGGCGGAACGGCGGACGGGCGGGACGGCGGTGCGGCCCTCCGACGGGACACCCCGCGGGCGCCGGGTACGGGGGCGGGGTCGGTCGGCGGTACGGGCACGCGCTACTCCCTGGGAGACGTCGGGGTGACGCGTGTCCAACGGGTGGTTGCGGCTCCCGGTCACTGCGTCAGGAAGCTGTAGATGCCAACGGGCATTGCCATTTCCCGGCCTGCTCGGGCATGCTCCCTGGAACGCCGGAGTACATCGGCGGGCACTGGGCAGGAAAGGAGTGTCGCCGTACCCTTAGGGGTATGGGATTGGGAAGATGATTCCCGGACACAGCTCCGACACAGCTCGACTGCCACGTACCGCTCCCTCCTCAGAGGATCTTCTTCGCCGAGACACCGATGGCCGGTTACGAATTCTCCGAACCCGCGGACCGCAAGCAGATTGCCGACCCTTCGGCCGATCTCCATGCGGTGGACGAACCACGTCATTCCTGTGATCCCGCCTTTCTGCACGGGGTCGTCGTCGGCTTCGACGGCTCGACCTCCAGTGAGCGGGCGCTCGCCTATGCCATCGGTATGGCGGTGCGGCTCGGCTCCGGGCTGATCATCGTCCATGTCGCCAACCGGCTGCCGACCACGGTCTGGGCGGGCTGCGAACCCCCGGTCTTCGTGGACGTGCCGGATCACCGCACCGAGGTGCTCGGCCTCGAACTGGCCTGTGCGGACTATCTCTCCACGGTGCCCTGGATCCTGGTCGAGCGCGGCGGCGACATCTGCCACGAGTTGGAGGAGGTCGGCCGGGAGTACTCGGCCGACGGAATCGTCGTCGGGTCGACGCACGGGATCGTCGGCCGGATCTTCGGCACGGTGGCCGGCCGGCTCGCACGCCGCGCACAGCGGCCCGTCATCGTCATTCCGTGACGGCAGCCCGCATTCCGTGACGGCAGCCCCATTCCGACGGCAGACCCCGTCCCGTGACCATCGGCCGCTTGGCCTCAACTCCGCTTGACGGTGCGTGAAACTACCGATGCGTAGAGGTGGATTGCGCCCTTGTGAAGGGTACATATGGGTCACCCGGACATTCACTGGGGCACAGCTTCACTGCATCTGAAGGGAGCCCGCCGTGGACAACCACGTCGCTGCGGGAAGCAGCACCTCTCATCTCGGCCACCTCGCGCTCGGAGTGACCCTCCTTGCCTTCGGTATCGGCACCACCGGCGTGATCAACGGTGTGTCCGCGGCCGATTCCGTGTCGATCGCCACCTGGATCGGCGGCGTCGCCCTGTTCGTCGCCGGACTCTTCGAGTTCCGCGGCGGCAACAGCTTCAACGGCACGGCGTTCGCCGGCCTCGGTGCCTTCTGGTTCACCTGGGCCGCCGGCGTCGGCGACAAGGTCTCCGCGAACGGCGCGGGACTCTTCCTTCTGCTGTGGGCGCTGCTGGCTCTCAGCCTGATGCTCGGCGCCGGTGAAGGTCTGCTCGGCCAGGCCACGTACGGGCTGTTCTTCCTCTCGCTGGTGGTGCTGGCCGTCGGCAGGTTCGCCGACAGCGGCAGCCTCGGCAAGGTCGGCGGCTGGGTGGCCGTGGTGGCCGGTGCCGCAGCCTGGTATGCGGCGACGGCCGCGCTGGCGGGCTGGCCGAGGGCTCTTCCCGGGCGTGCTGCCGGCCGCGGAGTGACGGCCGCCGGCCAGTAGCCGCACCCGCCGGTGACCTGGCGGGGCGCCGGCGGCCCGTAAGGACTGGCCGGATTCCGCCGGCCGGTCCAAGGTGGTCCCGGCACGCCTGGTGGCGCGTACCGGGACCACCTGCACGTATGCGTCACGCGCGCACCCCGCGCGCGGTGCGGACCTACTCGACGGTGACCGACTTCGCCAGGTTGCGCGGCTTGTCGATGTCCCGGCCGAGCGCCAGCGCCGCGTGGTAGGCGAGGAGTTGGAGCGGGATGCCGAGCAGGATCGAGTCCAGCTCGTCCTCGTTCTTGGGCACCACGATGGTGTGGTCGGCCTTCGGCTGCTCCTGGTGCGCGACCGCGAGGATCCGTCCGTCGCGCGCCTTGATCTCCTCCAGTGCCGCCCGGTTCTTCTCGAGCAGATCGTCGTCGGGGACGATGGCGACCGTCGGCATGGCGGGTTCGATGAGCGCCAGCGGGCCGTGCTTCAACTCCGAGGCGGGGTAGGCCTCGGCGTGGATGTACGAGATCTCCTTGAGCTTCAGCGAGGCCTCCCGGGCGACCGGATAACCGCGCACCCGGCCGATGAACATCATCGACTTGGCGTCGGCGTAGTCGGCGGCCAGTTTCTCGATCTCGGCCTCGCCGGCCAGGATTTCGGAGATCTGGGCGGGCAGCTTCCGGAGCCCGGCGATGATGCGTTTGCCGTCCGCCACCGACAGGTCGCGGATCCGGCCCAGATGCAGGGCCAGCAGCGCGAACGAGACCACCGTGTTGGTGAAGCACTTGGTGGAGACGACGCAGACCTCCGGGCCGGCGTGCACGTACACCCCGCCGTCGGTCTCCCGGGCGATCGCCGAGCCGACGACGTTCACCACTCCGAGCACCCGGGCGCCCTTGCGCTTCAGCTCCTGGACCGCGGCCAGCACGTCATACGTCTCACCGGACTGCGAGACCGCCACGTACAGCGTGTCGGGGTCCACCACCGGGTTGCGGTAGCGGAACTCCGAAGCGGGCTCGGCGTCCGCCGGGATGCGGGCCAGCTCCTCGATCAGCTGCGCACCGATCTGACCGGCGTGGTACGAGGTGCCGCAGCCCAGGATCTTCACCCGGCGCACGCCCCGCGCGTCGCGGGCGTCCAGGTTCAGCCCGCCCAGGTGCACGGTGGAGAACCGGTCGTCGATCCGGCCGCGGAGCACCCGGTCGACGGCTTCGGCCTGCTCGGAGATCTCCTTGTGCATGTACGTGTCGTGGCCGCCCATGTCGTACGACTCGGCCTCCCACTCCACGATGGTCGGCGTCGAGGAGGTGGTCGACCCCTCCGTCGTGAAGGTGCGGAAGTCGTCGGCCTTGAGGGTGGCCATCTCGCCGTCCTCAAGAGTGACGACCTGGCGGGTGTGCGAGACCAGCGCCGCCACGTCGGACGCGACGAACATCTCCTTCTCGCCGATGCCGAGCACCACCGGGGAGCCGTTGCGGGCGACCACGATGCGGTCGGGGAACTCGGCGTGCAGCACCGCGATGCCGTAGGTGCCCTCGACCAGCCGGACGGTCTCGCGGACCTTGTCCTCCAGCGTCACCGCCTGCGAGCGGGCGATGAGGTGGGTGAGGACCTCGGTGTCGGTCTCGGAGAGGAACTCCACCCCGTCGGCGGTGAGTTTGGCGCGCAGCTCGGAGGCGTTGTCGATGATGCCGTTGTGCACGACGGCGACCTGGTTCTCCGCGTCCAGGTGCGGGTGGGCGTTAGCGTCGCTCGGGGCGCCGTGGGTGGCCCAGCGGGTGTGCGCGATGCCGGTGGTGCCCGCGAAGCGCTTGGGAACACGGGCCTCGAGTTCGCGGACCCGGCCCTTCGCCTTGACCATCTTCAGTGCGGGTGACTTGGGGGACGAGACGACGATCCCCGCGGAGTCGTACCCCCGGTACTCCAGTCGCTGCAGCCCCTCCAGGAGCAGCGGTGCCACATCACGCTTTCCGATGTATCCGACGATTCCGCACATATCGCTCCTCGTACCCTCTAGCCACGGACAATCTGTACTAGCTGTAGACAATGCGGCGCAGCTGCCGCAGGGAGAGCTCGGGCGGCGCCACCGCGCGGTGCGGCAGTTCGTCCGAGATCCGCTCGAAAATATCCGGGTTCGTCAGCCCGCGGGCCTGCAGTTCGCGGTGGCGGCGCCGGACGAACTCCTCGGTCGTCTCGTCGAAGTACGCGAGCACGTCAAGGACCACCCGGGCGGCTTCGCCGCGCTGCAGCGCGGTGCTGCGCACCAGGTGGTCGATGAGGTCGTCGTAGGACGGACGGCTTTCGAGCACCCGTTGATATTGGTGTGGCGGGCGGCTCTTTGCAAGATTTCTGCCCGATATCGGGCAGACGGAGGCGCAACTGGGGGATGGGAGTCGCTTTGCGATC
Source organism: Streptomyces sp. NPDC051322 (assembly GCF_040689485.1). Lineage (NCBI taxonomy): Bacteria > Bacillati > Actinomycetota > Actinomycetes > Kitasatosporales > Streptomycetaceae > Streptomyces > Streptomyces sp. NPDC051322. Next base: position 292,558 of record NZ_JBFBAK010000005.1, read on the forward strand.
AGTTCGTCGGCCTTTTTGGCACCGTTCTCGTCACGGATGCGAGGGGATTCTTCAGCGTCCCCGACAGCTGCAGCGCCCCCGCCGGGTCCTGCAGGTCGACCATCTGCTGGTTGTCGCGGAGCTGCAGACGGTTGAGGCAGGACAGCGCGAATTCCGGCGCGAACAGGTCGTACCGCCGGAACTTCTCGGCCAGCCGGGGCGTCGCGTCCTGGTAGGCGCGGACGCAGTCGGCGACCGTCCGCCAGAAGTCGTCCTCCGTCAGCAGACCCTCGGTGACCAGCGTCGCGCTGAGAAAGCGGAAGAAACAGTCGAAGACATCGGTGAAGAGCGACAGCAGCCGCAGGTCCTCGGGCACCTCGGCGCGGATACGCTCGACCTCCGGCGGGAGCTCGGTGGCCGGGTCGAGTACGGCTATCTCCTCGGCGATGTCCTTGTATATCGCCCGCCGGACGAGGCCGTCCTCGATCACCAGGATCACATTCTCGCCATGCGGCATATACACCAGGCCGTATGCGTAGAAGCTGTGCAGCAGCGGCGTGAGGTAGGCGTTGAGGTAGTGCCGCAGCCAGACCACCGGCCGCTCGCCGGACTCGGCGATCAGCGCGCCCGCGAAGGAGGCCCCCGCCCGGTCCGTGTGCAGCAGCGAAGCCATGGTGGCCGGCCGCTCACCGGGCTGCAGCGAGGGCACCGGGCTCTCCCGCCAGAGGGCGGCCAGCATTTTGAGGTACGGCGAGCCCTTGGCCGTCGCCGCTTCGTACTGCCGGTGGTGGTAGCCGATGGCGGCCCGCTCGCGGATAACCGCCAGGCCCGTCGAGCTGAGCACCGGATCACGCTCGACGAGGCCCGCCAGCCAGTCGTTGATGGCGGGCGTCGCCTCCATGTAGGCCGCCGAAAGCCCGCGCATGAAGCCCATGTTGAGGATCGACAGGGCCGTTTTGACGTAGTGCCTGTCCGGGTGGTCGGTGTTGAAGAAGGTACGGATCGACTGCTGCGCCAGATACCGGTCGTCGCCCGGCCCCAGCAGCACCAGGCGCTGCTGCGCCACCTCGCCGGCGAAGGTCACGGCGAGTTTGTTCTGCCACTGCCAGGGGTGGACCGGGATCAGGAAGTACCCGTCGAGATCGAGGCCGAACCCGGCCATCGTCGCGGCGAACCGCCGCAGCGTCTCCTCGCCCAGCTCTCCCCGGACCAGCGTGTCGTAGTCCAGACCGGCGCCCGCGGTGAAGGTGGCCCGGTCGCGCCGGGCGGCCAGCCAGATCAGCCGCACCGGCCTCGCGGCCTCCGGTGCGTAGGCCAGGTACTCGGCCGCGCCGAAGCCCAGCCGGCCGTTGTTGGCGACGAAACAGGGGTGGCCCTCGGTCATCCCGGTCTCGATGTCCTGGAACGCGGCACCCGCCAGCTCGGCCGCCGGCACCGGCGCCTTGCCGAGCTTGTACGCCGTGCCGGACAGGGTGGAGGAGATCTCCTCCAGGTAGACCGGCAGGACGGCCTCGCTCAGCCCCAGGGCGCCGCGCAGCTCGATGAAGAAGTCCAGCGCGTCCAGCGGCAGCTCCGCGCCGTCCCGGTGCCGCGTGATGGACGCGGCCGGCACCTGCCAGTGGTCCAGCGCGAACCGCCGGGCGCCGAAGCGGTACTCGGTCGCGCCGTCGTCGCTGTGCACCACGTACGAGTCGTCGCCGAGCGGCTGCGGGGACAGCAGCCGCTCGTGCGAGAACTCCGCGAGCGCCTTGCGGACGAGCAGCCGGTTGGCCTCGGCCCAGAGCTCGGGGGTCAGGTGGTCGCTCATCGGCGGGACTCCTTGCTGGGTACGGCTGCCCGGTAGGACCGGCGGGTGCATATGCTCAGCGCGGCTCTTTTCTCCGGCTTCTCGATCTCGCGCACGACCTCGAAGCCGACGGACTTGTTGAGCGCGTGCACCGCGTGGTTGCGGACGTCCGGCTCCACCACCACCCGTCGGGTCGCCGGGTCGGCGAAGAGTTCCGCCATCACTGCGGCGATCACCGCGCGGGTGAAGCCGTGTACGGGGGTGTCGGTGGGCGCCACCAGGAAGTGCATCCCCACGTCGCCGGGTTCCGCGTCGTACAGCCCGTTGAGTTCGACGTGCGCCGGGTCGTAGCGCTCCATCAGGAACGCCGGGGCGCCGTCGTGCAGACCGATGAAGGCCTCGTGGTGCTCGGAGGCGGCGATCGCCATGTACTCGCGCTCGACCTCCGGCAGCGTGGCGTCCTGCATCAGCCAGAAGGCCGCCTTGGGGTGGGTGACCCAGCGGTGTACCAGTTCGGAGTCGGAGAGGGGGTCGAGCGGACGGAAGGTGAAGGGGATCATGCGGCGAACTCCTGGAAGGCGATGGCCTTTTCGACCGGGTAGTACTCCTGGCCGTCGAGCAGTTCGCGAATGATGCACGCGTTGCGGTAGGCAGCCATGCCGAGGTCGGGGGCGACGAAGCCATGGGTGTGCAGCTCGGCGTTCTGGACGTAGATCGTCCGGTCCGCGTCGATGCTGTAGTTGCGGTGCACGTCGAACCGGCCCTGTGCGTCCCAGCGGATCCGGTTCCGCAGCGGCTCGAGGAACTCCGGCACCCGGTACCGGTAGCCGGTGGCCAGCACCAGGCCCTGGGTGGCGAGCGTGAGGTCTTTCTGCTGTTCCTGCTGGCGCAGCCCCAGGGTGTAGGTGCCGTGGTCGTAAGCCGCCGTTTCCAGCGAGGTGTTGGTGAGCAGCCTGGTCGGCACCGGGCCGCGCCGGTTCTTCGTGTACAGCAGGTCGAAGATGAGGTCGATCAGCTCCGAGTTGATGCCCTTGTAGAGGTTCTTCTGCGCGCCGTTGAGCCGGTCGCGGGTGGCCGCGGGCAGCGCGTGGAAGTAGTCCACGTACTCCGGCGAGGTCATCTCCAGCGTGAGTTTGGTGTATTCCAGCGGGAAGAACCTGGGGGAGCGGGTGACCCAGTTCAGCGCGTAGCCGTGCGTGTCGATGTCCTGGAGCAGGTCGTAGTAGATCTCCGCCGCGCTCTGCCCGCTGCCGACCACGGTGACCGACTCCTTGGCCTGCAGCGCTTCCTTCGCGCCCAGGTAGCGGGAGTTGTGGATCAGGTCGCCGCCGAGGCCGCGGCAGGACTCCGGGGTGTACGCGGGGGTGCCCGTGCCGAGCACGAGCCGGCGCCCCCGGTGGACGGCGCCGGCGGCGGTGCGTACGGCGTAGACCCCGTCCTGCTCCTCGTACACCACCTCGGTGACCGTTTCGCCGAAGCGGATCGAGGGGATCTTCGCGGCGGCCCAGCGGCAGTAGTCGTTGAACTCCTCGCGCAGCGGATAGAAGCTCTCACGGATGTAGAAGGAGTAGAGCCTGCCGGACTCCTTGAGGTAGTTGAGGAAGGAGTACGGCGATGTCGGGTCGGCCAGCGTGACCAGGTCGGAGAGGAACGGTGTCTGCAGGGTGGCACCCTCCAGGAACATTCCGCTGTGCCAGTCGAAGTCCGGCTTGGACTCGAGGAAGAGCCCGCTCAGGCCGTCGATCGGTTCGGTCAGGCAGGCAAGACCCAGGTTGAAAGGACCGAGACCGATCGCGATGAAGTCGTGCATGTCGTGCATGTCGTGCATAGGGTGGGGCCCGGACTCAGGAGGCGTGGGCAAGGGTCTCTCCCAGATACTGGCCGGCGTGCTCGGCGATGAGCTCGAGGACTGCGGCGATGTCGGCGACGGTGGTCTGCGGGTTGAGCAGGGTGAACTTGAGGTAGGCGCGCCCGTTGACCGTGGTGCCCGCGACGACCGCCTCCCCGGAGGCGAACAGCGCCTTGCGGGCGTACTGGTTGGCCCGGTCGATCAGAGCCGGCGCGGTGACGTGCGCCGGGACGAAGCGGAAGACCAGCGTGGAGAGCTGCGGCCGGACGGCCACATCGAAGCGCGGATCGGTGGCGAGCAGCTGCCAGCCCTGCTCCGCGAGGTCGACCACCTCGTCGAAGAGCCGGCCCACTCCGTCGGCGCCCATCACCCGCAGCGTCATCCACAGTTTGAGCGCGTCGAACCGGCGGGTGGTCTGCAGGGACTTGTCCACCTGGTTGGGGATGCGGGCCACCGCGGCCGAGCGCGGGTTCAGGTAGTCGGCGTGGTAGGTCGCATGCCGCAGGGTGGCCCCGTCGCGCACCACCAGTGCGCTGGAACTCACCGGCTGGAAGAAGGACTTGTGGTAGTCCACGGTGACCGAGTCTGCCTGCTCGATGCCGTCGAGGCGGTGACGCCGGTGCGACACCAGCAGCCCGCAACCGTACGCCGCGTCGACGTGCAGCCAGGTGCCGTACTGCGCGCAGAGCGCGGCGATCTCGGGCAGCGGGTCGATGGAGCCGAAGTCGGTGGTCCCCGCGGTGGCCACCACGGCCATCGGGACGCCGCCCTCGGCCCTGCACCGCTCCAGCTCCCGGGCGAGTGCGACGGTCTGCAGCCGCTTGTCCTGGTCACACGGAACGGAGACGACGGCCTCCGGCCGCAGCCCGAGCAGCTTCGCGGACTTCTGCACGCTGAAGTGGCTGCACTCGGAAGTGAACACCCGCAGCAAGGCCGGGTCCGCTGCCTTGGCCTCCTCGCGGGCCAGCAGCAGCGCCTGCAGATTGGACTGCGAACCGCCGCTGGTGAACACCCCGTCGGCGGCCGGGCCGAACCCGATCCGTCCGGCGGTCCAGTCCACCAGCCGACGCTCGATCAGCGTGCCGCCCGCGCTCTGGTCCCAGGTGTCCAGCGAGGAGTTGACCGCAGACAGCACCGCTTCCGCCGCCACCGCGGGGATGACGACCGGGCAGTTGAGATGGGCGAGATAGCGGGGGTGGTGGAAGTAGACCGCGTCACGCAGATAGACGGTCTCGAGCTCGTCCAGCGCGGCGCCCGCGTCGCCGAGCGGCGTGTCCAGGTCGATGGCGTCGACGGCCGGGGAGAGCGCCTCGGGGGTGATGCCGGTGAACGGGTTTCTGGTGGAGGCGAGTCGGTCCGCCACCCGCTCGACCGCTGCGGTGGCCGTATGGCGGTACTGCTCCGCGGTCGTGTCGTTGAGCAGGTGTGAGCGCATGAACGGTCCTCCGGGGGAAGGAAGAAGGGGGCGAAGGGGCACGTGGCGTTCTTGGTTAGGTAAGCCTAACCTAACTTAACGGGTTCGAGGCCGCAATGAGCCCCGACTCCCCGTAGGCGTATGGGTGTCAGGCCGCCGCAGCTCGCAACTGCTCTTCGCTGAGCCCGCGCCGCCAGTAGCCGACGAAGGTGACATTGCGGCGGTCGAGCCGCCGCTCGCCCACCAGATGGCGGCGCAGTTCCCTGACCCGGCCGGACTCGCCGGCGATCCATGCGTAGGGCGAGGCGCCCGGCAACTCCGCGGCGCCCACCGCCGCCACGGCCGACGGCGCGCCCTCGGCCCGAACCAGCCAGGTGACCCGGGCGTCCGCCTCGGTGCGGAGCTGCTGGCGGTCCCCGCTGTGCGGCACCTCCAGCCAGACGTGCGCCCGGGTGCCGGGCGGCAGCCACTCCAGGATGGCCGCGGCGGCGGGCAGCGCGGTCTCGTCGGCGCAGATCACCACCGAGTCGGTGCCGGTGGGCGGCTGGAAGCGGACGGCCTTGTTCTCGACGGCCGCCGGCCCGAGCACGACCACCCGCTGCCCCGGGACGGCCCGGCGCGCCCAGCGGCAGGCGGGGCCGGGGTGGCTCCGGCCTGCCCCGTCCGCGTCGCCGTCCCCCGGACCGTCCGCGTCGCCGTGCAGCGCGAAGTCGATGTCGACCTCGTCCGGGTCCCGGCGCTGCTCGCGCACGGTGTACGAGCGCAGCACCGCCCGTACGTCGGCGGGCAGCGCCCGCCACTCGGTGAACCAGTCGTCGCCGACCGGCAGCACCGGCTCCGGCTGCCCGGGATGCGGCAGGAAGAGCGACAGGCTCTGGTCCCGGCCACCGGCGGCGAACTCACCGAGGCCTTCGCCACCGAAGGTGATGCGGACCATCGACGGGCCGAGCCGCCGGGTCCGTACGACATGCAGGCCGAAGAAACGGAACGGGGCGGAAACAGCCGTCGTCATGGGTCAGCCGACCTTCCTGGCGTTCTCGATCGCCTCGGCCAGGGCGTCCAGGGCCGGGGCGCACTTGTCGTAGGAGAAGATCGGGTCGGTGGTGGAACGGGGGATGACCTGGCCCGCCTTCACCGCCGGCAGCTCGCCCCAGGTCGGCTTCGACTTCAGGGCGGCGGGCTGCAGCGCCGAAGTCCGGTTGTCCATCATGATGATGTCGGCCGGGTACTTGTCGGCGTTCTCCCAGCTCAGGCTCTCGAACCAGCCCTGCTTGTCGACCTTGTCGGGAACCACGATGTCGACCCCGAGTTCCTTGAAGTACCGCAGGTCCGCGGAGGGTTCCGGTGTCGAAATGTAGAACAGGTCGGCGCCGGCCGAGCCGATCAGCACCCGGATCTTCGGGTTGGCCCTGGCCGCGGCGCGCAGTCGGGCGGCGGCCTTCTCGAAGCGCGCCTTGGCGTCGGCGACCTTCTTCGCCTCGAGGTCGGCACCCAGCGATGCGGCGAGCTCGGCGTGGCGCTGGAGCGCGGCGGGCATCGAGGTCCTGGCGACCATCAGTGCGACGCTCGGGGCCAGCTTGAGGATCTTGTCCTTGGACTCGTCCGGCACGTACCAGAGCGCGCCCTTGTCGTACATCCCGGTGATCAGCAACTGGGGGCCGAGTGCTGCGTACTTCTCCACGTTGAACTCGCCCCAGACGTTGCCGAGTATCTCGACCTTGCTGATGTCGAGATCGCCGGCCTGGACGTCGGCCTTGCCGTCCTTGGTCTTCGTCGGCCCGAAGACTCCCGCCACCTCGACCCCGAAGTCGTGCAGCGCGGCCGCGGTGCCGGTGAACGCGACGATCTTCGTGGGGGTCGAGTCGGCCTTGGCGACCTTCCCGCGGTCGTCCTTGAAGGACCAGGCCCTCGACCCCGCCTTTGCCGTACCCGCCGAGGATTTCGAGCCGCCACTCCCGCATGCGCTGAGCGCGGCGCCGATACCGATGACGCCGCCGGCGGCGAGGAGGCCGCGTCGGGAGAGGTGGGAAGCGCTGGCATTGGGCATGGCGGGGCTCTGCTTTCCATACGTGCCGATGTGGCCACTGGGCAACTTCAGGTCAGGTTAGCCTAACCTGACCTGACGCCCTCGTATGGGTGTTTCGCCGACCTCGACGACCTCGCCGACCTCGCCGACCGGCGTGCGGCAGAACGCGGCCGGTCAGCTCGTCGGCAGCCCGAGTTCCCGCGCGATCAGCATGCGCTGCACCTCGCTGGTGCCCTCGCCGATCTCCAGGATCTTCGAGTCGCGCCACATCCGCGCCACCGGGTACTCGTTCATGAAGCCGTACCCGCCGTGGATCTGGGTGGCCTCGCGTGCGTTGTCCACCGCCACGGTCGACGAGTACAGCTTCGCCAGCGCCGCCTCCTTCTTGAACGGTTCGCCGGTCACCAGGCGCGACGCCGCGTCCCGCCAGGACACCCGGGCGGTGTGCGCCTTCATCTCCATGTCGGCGATCTTGAACTGGATCGCCTGGTTGTCGCCGATCGGGCGGCCGAAGGCGTGCCGGGTCTTCGCGTACGAGACGGACTCGTCGACGCAGCCCTGGGCGAGCCCGGTCGCCAGGGCGGAGATCGCGATGCGGCCCTCGTCGAGGATGCGCAGGAACTGGGCGTAGCCGCGGCCTTCCGCACCGAGCAGGTTCGCGGCCGGCACCCGGACGTCGGAGAAGGACAGTTCGCGGGTGTCCGAGGCGTTCCAGCCGACCTTCGAGTACGGGGCGGCGACGGTGAAACCGGGGGTGCCGGACGGCACGATGATCGCGGAGATCAGCGGGCGGCCGTCGACCTTGCGGCCGGTGACCGCGGTGACGGTGACCAGGCCGGTGATGTCCGTGCCGGAGTTGGTGATGAAGCACTTGGAGCCGTTGATCACCCAGTCGTCACCGTCGCGCACCGCGGTCGTCCGGGTGCCGCCGGCGTCCGAGCCGCACCCGGGCTCGGTCAGGCCGAAGGCGCCCAGGATCTCGCCCGAGCACATCCGCGGCAGCCACTCCCGCTTCTGCTCCTCGGTGCCGAAGAGGTGGACCGGCATCGCGCCGAGCGACACCCCGGCCTCGAGGGTGATGGCCACCGAGGAGTCGACCCGGGCCAGCTCCTCCAGGGCGATCCCCAGCGCGAGGTAGTCGCCGCCCATGCCGCCGTACTCCTCGGGGAAGGGCAGCCCGAAAAGGCCCATCCGGCCCATCTCGCGGACGATCTCGTACGGGAACTCGTGCCGCTCGTAGAAGTCACCGATCTTCGGCGCGATCACATCATGGGCGAACGCCTCGACGGTGCGGCGGAGTTCTTCGTGTTCGGGGGTGAGGCGGTGGTCCATGTCACTGCTCCTGGTGGGAGAGGGCGCGTACGGTGCGGGAAGGGCTGGGTCGGCCCAGTCGGCCGGCCATCCACACGCTGGTGGCGGTGAGGCGGCCGAGGTCGACGCCGGTTTCGACGCCGAGGCCTTCGAGCATCCACACGAGGTCTTCGGTGGCGAGGTTTCCGGTGGCGGACTTCGCGTACGGGCAGCCGCCCAGACCTCCGGCCGAGGCGTCCACCGTGGTCACCCCGTGCTGCAGGGCGGCGAGGGTGTTGGAGAGGGCCTGGCCGTAGGTGTCGTGGAAGTGGACGCCGATCGACTCCGTACCGACGCCTGCCGCGTTGAGGCCGGTGAGGAGGGCCTGGACGTGGCCGGGGGTGGCCACCCCGATGGTGTCGCCGAGGCTCAGCTCGTCGCAGCCCAGGTCCAGCAGCCGCTTGGCGACCGTCACGACCCGGTCGACCGGGACCGGCCCCTCCCAGGGGTCGCCGAAGCACATCGAGAGGTAGCCCCGGACGTGCATCCCGGCCGACCTGGCCGTCCCGACGACCGGCTCGAACATGGCGAGCGACTCGTCGACGGTCCGGTTGAGATTGGCCTTGGCGAAGGACTCGGTCGCCGAGCCGAACACCGCGATCCGGCGGGCGCCGAGGTCGCGGGCGCGCTCCAGGCCGCGGGCGTTGGGCACGAGCACCGGCAGATCGACGCCCCCGATGCCACCGAGCTGGGGGAACAACACTTCGGCGTCGGCCAGTTGGGGCACCCACTTGGGGTGCACGAAGCTGGTCGCCTCGATGGTGGTCAGGCCCGCCTCCGCGAGGCGGTGGACGAACTCGGCCTTCACCTCGGTCGGTACGACCGTCTTCTCGTTCTGCAGTCCGTCCCGGGCGCCGACCTCGTGGATACGGATCCGGGGCGGCAGTCCCTGCGCCGGTACGGACATGGGAAGCCCGGGGGTCATACGGCATCCTCCTGGGGAGTGACCACGGCCAGTACCTGGTCCATGGCGACGGTGGTGCCCGGCTGCACGTCCAGTTCGGTGACGACGCCCGCGTGCGGGGCGGTGATCAGGTGTTCCATCTTCATCGCCTCGACCACCAGCAGCCCCTGCCCGGCGATGACCTCGTCCCCGGTGGCGACCTTCACCACGGTGACCGTCCCGGGCATCGGCGCGGTGAGCGATCCGGCGCCGCCGCGCCCGGCCGCCGCGTCCAGCGTGGCCTCGACCGGATCGTGGTCCTGGACGTGCCAGGCGTCGCCGTCCCTGCCCAGCCAGTTCCCGGCCCGGTGGAAGGTGTGCACGGTTCCCTCGACGGTGACCGACACGGTGTCCGGCCCGACTCGGCCCGCACCCTCGGCGCGCACCGGTTCGTGCCCGGGGACCCGCAGCCAGTGGGCGAGCGGTACGCCGGTGCCGCCCAGCCGCCAGCCGCTCGGCACCGAGAACGGGTCGGTCCAGCCCCCCGCCGACCCCGGTGCCGGCTCCGGGGCCAGCTCCGCGCGGCGTACCGCGGCCGCCGCTGTGTACACCTCCGGCGGGACGGTGTCGTCGATCAGGCCGTCCGCCTCGCGCTCGACCAGACCGGTGTCCAGGTCGCCCGCCACCACCGCCGGGTGGGCGAGCAGCCGGCGCAGGAAGCCGGCGTTGGTCGGGACGCCCAGGGTGACCGTGTCCGCCAGCGCCGCCCGGAGCTTGCGCAGCGCGGTCGCCCGGTCCGGCCCGTAGGCGATGACCTTCGACAGCATCGGGTCGTAGCGGCTGCCGACCTCGGCGCCCTCGCTGAGGCCGGAGTCGGTGCGCACCCCCCGTCCCTGCGGCTCACGGAGCGACAGCACGGTGCCGCCGGACGGCAGAAAGCCCCGGGCCGGGTCCTCGGCGCACAGGCGCGCCTCGACGGCATGGCCGGTGAGCGTGACGTCCTTCTGGCTGTACGGGAGTTGCTCACCGGCCGCGACCCGCAGCTGCCACTCGACGAGGTCGATGCCGGTGATCAGCTCGGTCACCGGGTGCTCGACCTGGAGGCGGGTGTTCATCTCCATGAAGTAGTACGAGGAAGGGTCATTGCCCGGGACGATGAACTCCACCGTGCCCGCCCCCGTGTAACCGCAGCTGCGCGCCGCCTGCACCGCGGCCTCACCCATCGCCGTGCGGGTCGCCTCGTCCAGCAGGACGGACGGCGCCTCCTCGATGATCTTCTGGTGGCGGCGCTGCAGCGAGCATTCGCGCTCGCCCAGGTGCACCACATTGCCGTGGCCGTCCGCCAGCACCTGGATCTCGATATGGCGCGGCCGGTCGATCCACCGCTCGATCAGAAGCGTGTCGTCACCGAAGGACGAGCGGGCCTCGCGCCGGGCCGACGCGATCTCGTCCAGCAGCCGCGACTCGTCCCGGACCAGGTGCATGCCCTTGCCGCCGCCGCCGGCGGACGGCTTGATCAGCACCGGCATCCGGATGTCCTGTGCGGCGGCGGCGAGTTCGGCGTCGGTGAGTCCGCTCCCCGAGGAGCCGGGGACCACCGGGACGCCCGCCGCCCGCACCGTCGCCTTGGCGCGGATCTTGTCGCCCATCAGCGCGATAGCGGAGGCGGGAGGGCCGATGAAGACCAGTCCGGCGTCCGCGCAGGCCTGCGCGAAGCCGGCGTTCTCGGCGAGGAAGCCGTATCCCGGGTGTACCGCCTGCGCGCCGCTGCCGGCGGCCGCGGCCAGCAGCCGTTCCACCGACAAGTAGCTCTCGGCGGCGGCCGCGGGGCCGATACGGACGGCGGTGTCCGCCTCCCGTACGTGCCGGGCGTCCGCGTCCGCGTCGCTGAACACGGCCACCGAGCGGATGCCCAGCTCCCGCAGCGTACGGATGACCCGGACGGCGATCTCGCCCCGGTTGGCGATCAGAACGCTGTCGAACATTTCCATCCTCATCACATCCGGAAGACGCCGTAGCCGGGGTCGCCCAGCGGGGCGTTGGCACAGGCGGTCAGGGCGAGACCGACGACCTGGCGGGTCTCCAGCGGGTCGATCACACCGTCGTCCCAGAGCCGGGCCGTCGCGTAGTAGGCGTTCCCCTGCTGTTCGTACTGGGCGCGGATCGGGTCCTTGAAGGCCTCTTCCTCCTCGGCGCTCCAGTCGTCGCCCAGCTGGTCCCGCTTGACGGTGGCCAGCACGGACGCGGCCTGCTCGCCGCCCATCACCGAGATTTTCGCGTTCGGCCACATCCAGAGGAAGCGCGGCGAATAGGCGCGCCCGCACATCGAGTAGTTGCCCGCGCCGTACGACCCGCCGACCACCACGGTCAGCTTCGGGACCCGGGCGCAGGCCACCGCGGTCACCATCTTGGCGCCGTGCTTGGCAATGCCGCCCGCCTCGTAACTCCGGCCCACCATGAAGCCGGAGATGTTCTGCAGGAAGAGCAGCGGAATGCCGCGCTGGTCGCACAGCTCGATGAAGTGCGCGCCCTTCTGCGCGGACTCGGAGAAGAGGATGCCGTTGTTGGCGATGATCCCGACCGGGTGGCCGTGGATCCGCGCGAAGCCGGTGACCAGCGTCGTGCCGAACTCCGACTTGAACTCGGCGAACCGGGAGCCGTCGGTGATCCGGGCGATCACCTCGCGCACGTCGTAGGGCGTACGGGAATCGACCGGCACCGCGCCGTACAGGCCCGCCGGGTCGGCCTTCGGCTCCTCCACCGGTTCCACGGTCCAGGGCAGCGGGCCGCGCTCCGGCAGGGTCGACACGATGGTCCGGACGATCCGCAGCGCGTGTGCGTCGTCCTCGGCGAGATGGTCGGTGACCCCGGAGACCCGCGAGTGCACCTCCCCGCCGCCCAGCTCCTCGGCCGTCACGACCTCGCCGGTCGCGGCCTTCACCAGCGGCGGTCCGCCCAGGAAGATGGTGCCCTGGTTGCGGACGATGACGGCCTCGTCGCTCATCGCCGGGACATACGCGCCGCCCGCCGTGCAGGAGCCGAGCACCGCGGCGATCTGCGGGATGCCCGCGCCCGACATCCGGGCCTGGTTGTAGAAGATCCGGCCGAAGTGCTCGCGGTCCGGGAAGACCTCGTCCTGCAGGGGCAGGAACGCGCCGCCGGAGTCCACCAGGTACAGGCAGGGGAGACGGTTCTCCAGGGCCACCTCCTGCGCCCGCAGGTGCTTCTTCACGGTCATCGGGTAGTACGTACCGCCCTTGACCGTGGCGTCATTGGCGACCACCATCACCTCGCGGCCGCTGACCCGGCCGATGCCGGCGATCACCCCCGCCGCCGGGGCCGCACCGCCGTACATCCCCTCGGCCGCCAGCGGTGCCAGTTCCAGGAACGGGGAGCCGGGGTCGAGCAGGGTGTCGACCCTGTCCCTGGGCAGCAGCTTTCCACGCGCCGTGTGGCGGGCGCGGGACCTCTCGCCGCCGCCCAGCCGGGCGGCCGCCAGTCTGCCCCGCAGCTCGGCGGCGAGCGTCTCGTGCGCCGCCTCGTTGGCCTGCCAGGCCTCCGAGGCGGGATCGGCCGCGCTCGCCAGCACCGGTGCCTGCTGCATCCGTCGGGCCCCCTTGGTGTGAGTGACTTCGATGGTGACCGTGTTAGTGACCGTTAACAAGTCTCCGCCAGGTTAACGCTCGCTAACCCCACTGTCTAGAATGAACCCATGAGCACCAGGACGGACGCCCCGACGCGGCGCGAGCAGATCCTCAAAGAGGCTGCGCGCCTCTTCGCCGAGCGCGGCTTCCACGGCGTCGGCGTCGACGAGATAGGTGCCGCCGTGGGCATCAGCGGCCCCGGTCTCTACCGCCACTTCGCGGGCAAGGACGCGATGCTCGCCGAACTGCTCGTCGGCATCAGCGAGCGGCTCCTCGAAGGGGGCAGACTGCGTGCAGCGCAGGCCGCCGGCGGGCCCGAGACGGTGCTCGGCTCGCTCATCGACGGCCACATCGACTTCGCGCTCGACGACCGCCCCCTGATCACCGTGCACGACCGGGAGCTCGACCGGCTGCGCGACAGCGACCGCAAGGCGGTCCGCAGGCTCCAGCGGCAGTACGTCGAGCTGTGGGTCACCGTCGTCCGGGAGCTCCACCCGCACACCCCCGAACCGGAGGCCCGGGCCGCCGTGCACGCCGTCTTCGGGCTGCTGAACTCCACCCCGCACCTGGGCACCGGCGGCCTCCCGGGCCGGGCCGTCACCGAGGCCCTGCTGCGCCGCCTCGCGCACGGGGCCTTCGAAGCGCTGGCGCGGACGCCGGAGACGGCCGGGCTGCCCGACTGACGCGGCCGACGGCTGACGGCACAATGGGGCTCATGCCGATACCCAGCCGCGCCGAACTCGTCGACCACCTCGTCCGTACGCGTATCGCGGGAGACGTCGCCACGCCCCGCGACAACAACCTCTCCCACTACCGCAAGCTCTCCAACGGCGACCGCCACTTCTGGCTCGGACTGGAACTCGGTGACCGCTGGGCGGACGAGCAGGACGTGCTCGCGGTGATGGCCGAACGCTGCGGAGTGAGTGACGACCCCGGGCACCGGTACGGGCAGGACACCATCGACCCGGAGCTGACCGTCGACGCGCTGGAACGGATGGCGGCCCGGCTGCGCAAGGCCGCGGCGGGCAAGCAGCGGGTACTCCTGGCGACCGGGCACCCGGGCGGTCTGCTCGACGTACACCGCGCCACGGCGGACGCGCTGCGCACCGCGGGCTGCGAGATCGTACGGATCCCGGGCGGCCTCGCCTCCGACGAGGGCATGGTCTACCAGTTCGCGGACGTCGCGGTGCTCGAACGCGGCGCCACGCTCTGGCACACCCACTCGCCCGTGCCGATGACCACCATCCTCGACGGCCTGGAGCGCGAAGGGCGGCCGCTGCCCGATCTGGTCGTCGCCGACCACGGCTGGGCCGGTTGCGCGGGCCAGCGCGGCATCGACTCCGTCGGCTACGCCGACTCCAACGACCCGGCGCTCTTCCTCGGCGAGGCCGAAGGCACGATGCAGGTCACCGTCCCGCTCGACGACCACGTCACCGACCCGCGCTTCTACGACCCGATGACGGCGTACCTGCTGGACGCGGCGGGGCTGGTCCGATGACGACCGGTGCGGTCGCGGAGGACCCGGCGCACGCCCGCGTTCCCGGCACCGCGGCGGGCGGCAGGATCATCCTGCTCAACGGCACATCCAGCTCCGGCAAGAGCAGCATCTCCCGGGAGCTCCTGGGAATGCTCGAAGGAACGTGGTTCCACATGCCGGTGGACGCCTTCCATGCCATGCGCTGCAAGGGTGACATCGCCGGCGCAGAACTTCAGGCTGAGATCGGCGATCTGGCTGTAGCGGTCGACCCGCGGCGTGAACAGCCGGCCGGTCTCGAACGGCTCCTGCGGCAGCGGCATCAACAGGGGCTGCTCGACGGCGAAGTACTCGTCGACGGTCCGCGGCCGTGAACCGATTCGGCGATGTCCGTCGTGCAGGTCCCACTGGTCGACCATCTCGTTCAGCTCAGCGAGGGAGCCGACTTCCGGGACCGGAGTGAAGTGGTTGCGGCGGAAGTAGCCGATCATCCCCTCGACGCCGCCCTTCTCATGGGAGCCGTCGATGCCCGGGCGGCAGTAGAAGCTCTCGATGTTGAAGTGCGAGCGGAAGGCGATCCACCGGTCGGTTTCCACCCTGGCCCGGTTCAGTCCCAGCACCTGGGCGACTGCTGACTTGAGGTTGTCGTAGCGGATCTTGCTCCGAGGGACACCGCCCAGCGTTCGAAGCGCGTGTACGTGTCCTTCGAAGGAGGCTTCCTGGCCGCAGGAGGCGAAGACCCGGTGGACGGCTTTGCCCGAGTAGGACAGGCGGAGCGAGAACAGGTAGCAGGTCACCAACTCGCCGGCCAGCCGCACGGTCACGTCACCGAAGTCGACCTCCGCCTCGTGACCCGGCAGGTGGGTCTGCGGTACGAACGCTTCCCCCGGGCCTTTGCCCGAGGCCGCGAGAATCTCCGGCTTCCGGTCGGCAACGTAGCGCCGGACCATCTGGTAGGACACATCGGCGCCGCGCTCCTCGATGAGCCGGTGGAAGATCCGCGTGATCGTATGCCGCTGCTTGCACGGCGCGTCGAGGTCCGTCCGCAGCATCTCGTCGATCACCGGCTTGTACGGATCCAGCGCAGTCGGTCGCGGCGGCAGCTTCTTCCGGGGCTCCGGCCAGACGGAGTCCACGGCCTTCTTGACCGTTCGCCACGACACGTTGTACTTGCGCTCAAGCTCGCGCATCTTCATGCCAGCACGGTGATCACGCCGGATCGCCGCGTACAACTCGACCTTGGACATCTGCGGCATGACCAGGACCTTGCACCAGGAGCATCCCGATGCTGTCCTGGCAAGTACCGCAGTGCCGTCAAAACTCGGTTCTGGCACAGATCTTGGGGTGTCGTCGCACAGGGTGATAGTGCAGTTCGATTGCAAGGGTGGCGATGAGCCCGGCTGCTTGACTGCATCGTGGTCACCAATCGCGATCGTCGAGCACCTGGGCGTCCACGGCACCGTGTGCCTCCTGCGCTATTCGGGATGAAGAACGCAATTGATCCCGGACAGGCTCTCGTGCAGCACGCGAGCTCCCAGGGCGACGCGCTCGTCAGGATCCCGCGTCAGCACCTCGCAGAGCCGCACCGCGTCGTCGCGGTCGCTGGCGTAGATGGCAAACACATCGAGGATCGCGGTGTGGATCCAGTCGCCATGGTTCGGGCTGGCGACTGCCAGCGCGGACGCGACGACCATGAGTCCGGCCCTGTCCTGCCGTCGAAGCAACGCTTCTGCGGTCACCCGTGTAACGAAGGTGTCTTCGCGGTCGAGCACCAGCTCCAGCAGCGGACGGACAGCCTCCTCCATCTCGGCAAAGCCCGCCAGACCGCGACCAGCGTCCGCACGGTCCCCAAAATCGCTGCTTCGCCCGAGCTCGCCAAGGGCCACGACAACAGCGCGCCGCAGGGCACCGTCCACCAGCTCGCCCACCCCTCCCACAAATTTCGACCAAAAGTAGCACCACGCCAGGAAGACTCTGCAGGCGAAGCCGCCGGAGAGCGACAGAGCAACACCTCCGCGAGGAGCTACTGAAGCAAGATCATTTTTCGGAGTAGTCCAAATCCAGCTCGACCGTATAGCTGCCGCTTGATCTTCTTGATCCGATTCACGGCGCCCTCGATGCTGCCCGAGCTCCAGTCCAGGGTGAGCCCGGCTGTCACAGCGTCAAGGTCCCGGAGCAGGTGGAGTGCGAAGCCGGTGAGACCGGGAAGCTGACTGGCCTCGACCGCGTCGATCCACGTGGGGAGTGTGGAGCCAAGGCGGCCGGTGAGTATCTCGCCGAAGCCCCGGACATGCCCGGCGGCCGTGTCCAGTTCGGGGCAGCGGGCCAGAACACCCTTCAGGCCTGCGCAGTCGTCCTCGTTCAGGGTCGTGGGGTGTCGGGTGAGCCAGCCGGTCACCTGGCGCACCGTCGGGGGCCGGGGCGGCGCGTCGGCCGGAGCCCCGCGGAGGGTGGCGATGTGGGCGCGGACCATCTGGTAAGTGACGGGTGCATTGTCGGCAACGAGTTCGCTGTGGAGGTGGGTGACGCTGGTGCAGCCTGCGGCGAATCGTCGCTCCAGGTAGGGCTTGTAGGGGTCCAGCCTGCTGGGCCTGGGCCGGTTTTCTCGGATGGTGTCCTGCCAGCGTCCGGCGTTCGCGTACCGGAGGACGGTGTTGAGGCCCCACCCCAGGTGCCGGGCAATCGCCCGACGTGAGTGACCTTGGCCAAGAAGCTCGTGGACCAAGGCATGTGCTGCCTTCTTCCGCTCGGCCCGTCGGCCGGCTGGCGCCGAGTCGTCCTGCGGCTGACCGGGAGCCTGCCGGGTGGCCTCCGGCAGCGTGCCGGTGGGCGAAGGACTGGGCAGGCAGTCGCGATGGGCGGCGACGCAGGTCTCCACGGCTCGTCCGAGGCCCTGCCACAGATGGAAGCGGTCTGCGACCTGCAGAGCGTCGGGGGCACCGCGCCGGGCACCCTCGGCGTAGGCGCCGGCTCGGTCCCGGCAGATGATCTCCACTCCCGGATGGCGGACCAGCCATGCGGCCAGTGGCCCGGCTTCACGCGATGGTCTTCGACGCTGGTCAAGACGGTGGAGTAGGTCTGGCCGCGACGGATGGCGAAGTCGTCCACGCCCAGCACACGCGGGGCGCTGAACAGCGGATCAGGCAGTGCCATGACCCTGCGTAACAAGGTCATCCGTCCAGCGCCGAAGCCGAGTTGGGCGGCCAGCCGGGCGCCGGCCCGCCCGGCCAGGGCAAGCCCTACTCGCTCCAGGGCGTGGTTGAGCCGCGTCGTGAACCGTGCGTGCGGGGCGGCCAGCCGGGAGAACGGCTCGGCGAACGTCCGGCGGGGGCAGTGCGCCGACCCGCAGATGAAGCGCCGGACCGTCAGCCGGATCACAAAGCCCTGCTCAGCGAGGGGAAGATCCTTCAGCCTGCGCTGGTAGCGGTCGTGCACTCGGCCCGAGAAACAGCCGCAGTCCGGACATGCCGCTCCGCCCGCGCGGCCTCTCGCCAGCACCTCGACCGTGCCGAACGCGGCCGTAACCGCCTCGACATCCACATCGTCGATTCCGTCGAACACCAGCGAGTCCCAAAATGCGTCGGTCTGCATGAGCAGCACCATCACCGTTCACGACCAACTGGAGCAGCGGCAGGCAGACACCTGAGGGAGCGTCAGTTACGGCCGTCGGACGATAGGGCGTACGCGGTCTCACGCGAACAGTCCACTCACAATCGAACGCCGAAGTAACACTCAGCGACGGCTCCCCAAGATCTGTGCCAGAACCCACTACTCGTGAATAAAGCCACTGCATACCCGCTTTCGCCATGGGCGCTGGACGGCACCTTCGAAGGCATGCTGCGAGCCGCCCAGGCTCAGGCCGACATGGCCGGGGGCATTAGCTGGCTGGTGTCGGTCGACCACCGTCGTGCGCGCTCACCAGCATGCCGCCGGGGCGCGAAAAAAAGGGGGGCCTGCCACCGAGCAGCAGTTCGCCACAGGCGTTTTGTTGGCCGCGGCGGGGGTGCGTAGGCTTCCGGGAATTCGACGGGAACTTGAAGCACGGGGGATTGCATTGAGGAGGCGACGGATCGGGATAGCGGCGGTCGTGGTGGCCGTGGCGCTGGCGGTCGCCGGTGGCGCACTCTGGTACAAGGAGCACACCCCCACGGCCCAGCTGGCCAAGATCTGCAACGGTGTGTTGCCCGTTGATGAGATGCTCCAGCTGACGGACCCTGACGCGGAGGTTGGCGACTCGAAGTACAAGCTGGAGAGTTGGCATCCCGATGGTCCGGCCCAGGCCGGTAAGCCGGAAGGGCTCCCGGTCTCCTGCAGGGCCACCCCGTCCGGCGTGTGGGTCACGATCGAGGCGGCCGACGACGCTTACAGCCCCTACTCCATCGAACGCGACGACATCCTCCCGCTCCCTCTCGGGCACGGATGGACGGGGCTACTGGCACAAGACACCGTCCTTGACGGCCCCGAGACCACCGCCTCCGTGCTGCTGGACTGCCCGGACTGGAGCCGTAGCAAAGGCACCGGGATTCTCGTGACCGTGACCGCCGAGGGCGCCCGCACCCCGGTGGCCAGAGTCGCCACCGTCGCAGCCGAACGGACGGCACAGCGGAGCGGCTGCGGCGCCCACCCGGGAGAAAAGATCACCCACATCGCAGGACGAGCCACGGGCCAGGAGACAGCCGCCGGAGCGGCAAAAGGAACCTGCGCCGGGCTGAGCTCGCACCCCCGGATGCGTGAAACCGCGGCCGGAGTCGCCCCCACAGAGATCTGCGTGCTCGGCGACGACCTGGTGCTGCGGGCTTACTACGGACCCTTCGTGCCCGGCACCTCCAAACGCTCGCATGGCCCCGGGCGATACGAGAAGCCTTGGGGCGAGGACGGCTTCGGGATGTGGGGCTCGGCCCGCTGCCCGGGAGCATCCAAGACAGCCGTGTACGACATATCGACCACAGAGCACAGCAAGCGTGACTTCACCAAAGAGCCGCTCACCTCACAGGAGCGCAACGACCTGCGCAGCTTCGCAACCCGCTCCGCCGACCGACATGGCTGCACGGCCCCCGTACTGCCAAAGCCACCGACCGACCAGCCCGGCCGATGAGCCGGGCCCACCCAGCCCATTCCGAAACAGGGCCTAGGCGCACGATGTGCATGATCTGCTCGGCCATGGCGTCTGAGCCGTCGACTGTGCGACGCAGCACCGCTTCATCGAGCAGCGCCCAAACTACAGGCCGCACGGGATGGTCAAGGACTTTCCCCCGGTCAAGCCTTGTGACAACGAGCCTGTCACACTCCTCTTCGCTCACCGGAGGGAACGACGTGCTCAGGACCGCACGCGCGTACCTTTCTGTCTGCAGAATGCCCGCCAGGTACGCCCCGCGTCGTCGCGCCGGCGGCCAGAACTCTCCCTTCGCCCCTGCCCGGGCGCAGAATGGATCACTTCAGTGGTTGGCGGAGGCGAGGGGGGCGACGTGGCGGGCGGCATCAGTTGACATCGAGCCGCCCTGCCCCGTCTGAACCCCTCGTCGCAGGCTCCGCCACACTTGGAGCTGGGTATGGGCGGACAAGCCCGGCGGTCAAAGAACCCGGCGCATGCAGACTCGTGGCCATCGGCCCAGACCGTGCGCAGCCTCCCTGAGGCTGATGTCGCGTAGGCCGGGCGTGAGCTCGCTCTCCGCCAGCCGCCGGAAGCCGCAGCGCGCGTAGTAAGGCGCGTTCCAGGGCACGTGGGCGAATGTGGTCAGGGTCAGCGGGGATCTTGTCGGTCAGGGCCCGGGCCGCGAGGTGATCCAGCAGCCGCCGGCCCATCCCTTGGCGCGCGCTGTCCGGGTGGACCGACACCTGTTCGACGTGGAGGTTCCCGTCGACGCGCTTCGCGATGAGATAGGCCGCCGGGCTGTCGGTGCCGCCCTCCGCCACCCAGGCCAGTCCGGCCCCGCCGGTAGCGGGCGAGTTCGTCGAGGGGGAGCGGCTCGTCGTCGGCGATCTCCGGCATGCCGATGTCGCGGAAGCACTCCCCGGCTGCCCTTTCGATGTCCTGGAGGCGGGGGAGGTCCCCGGTGCGGGCTGCGCGGATGCGCGGTCGGCAACGACCGCGGGATCTGCGGTTTTTTGAGCATGAGCACCTTTGGTGGTCTCTGAGCCCCGACCGAGTGAATCCGGCCCCTCATGTGGCAGGCGGGGGCGTCCCCTGAGGCCAGATACAGGGGGAGGTGGCACCTATCGACAACCATCCGTTGTCGCTGGCCTCAAGGGCGATGAGGAAGTCGTCCGGTTTGCTGCCACCATGAATTTCTGGCTTGTCCGTACCCACCCCTGTGGCGGATGTGATCAGCTGGCCCTGCTTCTTCCACAGGTGCAGGACCTGCTGGCCGAGTCGCTGGTTGTCGGCCTTCCCGACCCCACGCAGCCAGTAGACACGCGAGACCACCCGTCGTTTCTCTGAACCTCCGTCGGTTGGGTCCAGACACTGAGCGGTGGCAGATCCGGGTTCGTAAAGCTCCAGCTTGGGCCTTGGCGTAAGCGCATCGGCCGTCTCACGGATCAGTTGTTCCACGCGAGTGCTTGCCTGCTCCTGTGTGATCGTCTTGTGGTTCTTCGGCCGAGGCACTGCGCTCCGGGAACATCCGGTGAGGGCGAGTGCCAGGAGCAATATCGCGGAGACGGCTCGACGTGATGCTCCAGCCAGGTGTGCCGGGCTCATCAGAATCCTTCTGAATTGTCGTTACAGAACACCAGGGCCGACCAGGGTCGGGGCTGTTGGGATGTCTGACGGGATCGGACGGGTTTGAGTTACGTCGCCGTAGTCTCCGACGGTAATCTTCGCCAAGTTGGCCAGGGAGTCCGAGTTCGTGTCCCAGTAGGAGGAATGAGCGTCGAGATCAACTGACGAGAAACTTTGACTCGGGTCCTGGTCTGCCTTGAACACGTGTCCGCCGAATGCTACTGACGCTGGATTTATACCGAAACTTGAGGCGTTTCCTCCCAGGTCCTGGAGAACATCGGATGCTGGGAGGTCGGGGACCGGGTCATGGACGTTCGCCCCTGCCCACACATGCGAGGGGTCTACGTGTAGGTCAGAGGCATGATCCACACCGACGCCGGGACTACCGACAAAGACCAGATCATCGGCCAATTTGCCCTTGCCGAGAACTGCGGCACGTCCCGTCACGAGAGATCCGTAACTGTGTCCCAGGACGACTGTGTGTACAGGGGAAGAAACGGTCCGAGCTGCTGTGAGGCCCTGAGTGAAGCGCCTCAGCAGAGGCGCACCAGCATTCGCATCGCCCTCGCCTGCTACGTCGGCTCCATGCCTATTGGCCGCGAGCTGCGGGGCATCGTAGCCCAGCCAGTAGAGCGATGCGACATGCTTGTCCGGGGCTCGTCGATTAGAATCCTGCCACAACGCCGAGGCCCGATTGATGTCACCTTCAGCGCCGGCGAGTTTAGAACCAAGCCCCGGTACATAGGTCACCATGTCATCTGCAGTGTCCGGGTCGCCGAAGGAGACGATGGCGTGGCCAAGCTTGTGCGTATCGAACCCGAGCAGATACGCATGAGGGAAGCCGGACTGGTCGCCTTTGGCGAGACCGCGCTCGACGGCAGCGATACTACCAAGCTTTGATTGAACCTCATCGATCTCGTTCTGCAGCTCATAGGCCGGGCTTCCGCCGATCGCGCCTCCGACATCATCGACATTCGAAGGAATTTGGGCCTTGGTCTCTGCGAGATCCCGGCGCAATCTCTTCAATTTCGCGTTGAACTGCCCCTTTTCCTTGAAGAGCTGTGCACGATTTGCCTTGTCACGTACTGTCGCGGGCAGGCCGTCGAGGGCGCCGATCTGAGCAGGGTAGAGAAATTGCAGTTCCGCCTTCAAGCCCGGCGTGAGTGATCCCCACCAGTCGGCATTCAGCTTTGGATCTGCGCCGTCCGGTAGTTCACTGGATTTGGGAGGCCCTGCAGAGACATCTGTATCATCGACCATGATCATGTCGGGATGGTTCGGATAGTGAAGGACTGGGTCGGCATCCTTGTCGATGAGCAGTGCAAGGTGGTGACGTCTACGCAGCATGGGTAGTTGATCGTCGGCCCAGCTGGCTATGTGGAGGAGCTTCGTCAACGGCTGTGCGTCGATCCCGAGCTGATCGAACCGTCCCTTGAATCGTGAAGCACTTGTACGCAGTCGACTCGAATCCCTCTTGAGGGAAGTGATGGTGCCCTGGAGGGCCTCCGGATTGATGCCACAGAAGGTGTCTCCACGGCCGCCTGGATCACTCATCTCCCACTCCCCCGTTCACGTGTCGTTTCGACTACGGGACGCTATCAGCACGCGCTCGCCGCGTCACGCGGTACCTGAACCGCAGATGCATTCCCGGAGTTTGCCTTCGACTGACTACGCCGCAATCCGCCTGTGCATGTGGAAGACTGGCTACGAGGTCGAAGGGGGAGGAGAGTCCGATGAGTGGTGATCCGGCCAAGGTCGAAAATCCGCGACGTCATGCCCTGGTTGGGTTGAAAAGAGACATCGAGCACGAAATGCATGATCTCGCGGAGTTGCTGAAAAAGGCATCTGCCGACGTCGGCGGCAGGCGATCCTGGGCTGGGCCGAACGCGACAGCTTGGCACTCTGATATCGAAGGGCGCCGGAAGGTCATGCTGGCCCAACTGAGCAGCCTGCTCCCGACAGTGCAAGCGGAGATTAACAGGACTCCGGAAAAGGTTAGTCCGACGGAGGCCAAGTTGATGCAACTGGACCTGCGAAGGTAGTTGCCGACGGCAGGCGGATAGGCGGCCGCGCTGTGTGGACGAAGTGTAGCCACGGAGTCCGTCGGATCTCCCGCTGTGCCGCCTGGTAGAAGTCTGCTCGACTGCATTCCTGGACCGACTGCGATCGATGGGAGGCCCCTCCAGTTCGTCGAGGGGAGTGGGTCGTCGTCGGCGATCTCCGGCATGCCGATGTCGCAGAAGCACTGCCCGGCTGCCCTTTCGATGTCCTGGAGGCGGGGGAGGCCCTCGCTGCGAGCTGCGCGGATGCGCATCGGGTCAGTGTCCATGTTCTGGTGGGCGGGGGCCGCTTCAATGTCGGCGCGCCGGTGGGTTGTCAGTGGAATGCGCAGACTGGGCGCCAACTGATCGGGTGCCGACCGAGCACGGGGGAACTGCAGGACGATGGGTGACTACTTCGAGCGGATCGTCGATCTCGAAGTGACCGGCGAGGAGGCAGGTCCGCTCGCCGAGCGGACGGTCGACTGGATGGTCGCCGAAGGTCTGATCACGCGCGAGATGTCCGGCGACGCGATGTACAGCCTGACCGTGGACAAGGGTTATCTGCCGGGGCCCGACTGGCGTCGGGCGGTGGCCAATTCATCGGATCCTTCGCGGATACCGGGTCCGGTTGCGGTCATCGTCGGGCGGGATTACCACGTCGGGGGCCAGGGGGAGGACGTGGCGGACTTCGCCACCTGTCCGCGGTGCGACGCGCGAACGGTGATCATCGACTACCCGGAGGAGTTCGAGGCCGACGAGGAGGCTTGGCAGCCGTTCGGGGACGGCATCGCCGCCTGGAAGGAAACCGGCAACGGGAGCGCCGTCTGTTCCGCGTGCGGAGCCGCTGTCCCGGTCGCCGAGTGGCAGTTCGGCTCCGGCTTCGACCTGGGTGCGCTGGCGTTCGACTTCTGGGGGTGGCCGCCGCTCGGCGTCGGCTTCTGCGGCGAGTTCGGTAAGCGGCTCGGGTACCGCACCGAGGAGCAGACGGGTAAGTTCTGACCGCGTGGCTCCCCGTCAGGAAGTGTGCTCGTGATCGGCGAGGACTGCCTGGATCACGTGCTGTGCCGTGGCCGCCATCACCGGATTCGTCTCCCGGTAGTACCGCAGCTCGATGAGCGCGATCGACAGCGCCCAGCCGCGGCCTCGCGCCCAGGCCGCGTCATCGGCCTCCAGGGCAGCCCGGAAGGTGTCCCGCGCGTCGGCCGGCAGCACGTACCACGCTGCGATCAGGTCGACGGCGGGATCGCCGAGACCCAGGCAGCCGAAGTCGATGACGGCGCTGAGCCGACCGTCGGCGACCAGCAGATTCCCCGGTTGCAGGTCCGCGTGGATCCAGACCGCCGGGCCGGGCCGCGCGGGGGCCCGCAGGGCGGCGTCCCAGGCGGCGGTCGCCGACGCGGTGTCGACGATTCCGCGCAGATCCCCGATCGCGCCGCGGGTCTCGGCGTCTCGCCCCGCCAGGGGCTCGCTGCGGTAGGAAGCCGACCCGTCAGCGGGATCGATCCGGTGCAATGCGGCGACGAACCGGGCCAGGTCCGCCGCGAGCAGGTCGGGTCGGGGGACCCGTTCGGCGGTCGGGTTCTCGCCGGGCAGCCAGTGGTAGACGGACCAGGGCCAGGGGTAGCCCTCCGCAGGCGCTCCCCGGCCCAGTGGCACCGGGACGGCAACCGGAAGCGACGGGGCGAGCCGCGGCAGCCACCGATGCTCCTTTTCCACGTCGCCGGCCGCCCCCGGGATGCGGGGGAGCCGTACGACGAGATCACGGCCGAGCCGATACATGGCATTGGACGTTCCGGCGGAATCGACCTGCTCGACGAGGAGGTCTGCCCACTGCGGAAACTGCGCGGCGATCAGACGGCGTACCAGAGCCGCGTCGGTGTGCGCCTCGTCGGCATGCATCCTGCCGGCTCCCATACGCGGCCTCCCGGTTCTCGGCGGACGGCCATCCGAACCTTCCCGGCCGTGACCCGTCAAGCCGTTTCCGGGCGGATCAGCGCGGGACCCGGACGACGCCCTCCTGGATCACGGTGACCGCGAGGTGCCCGTCCCGGGTGTAGATGCGGGCCTGGCCGAGGCCGCGGCCGCCCGATGCGGAGGGGGACTCCTGGTCGTAGAGGAGCCATTCGTCGGCCCGGAAGGGGCGGTGGAACCACATCGCGTGGTCGAGGCTGGCGCCGACCACATCCCCGGTGGCCCAGCCGCCGCGGCCGTGCGCCAACAGGACCGAGTCGAGCAGGGTCATGTCGGAGACGTAGGTGGCCAGGCAGACGTGCAGCATCGGCCGGTCGATCTCGCCGTCCAGCTTGCCGCTGGTCCGGAACCAGACCTGCGAGCGCGGTTCGCGCGGGGTGCCGACGCTGGCGTACGGCGGGTCGTCGACGTACCGCAGATCGACCGCCGCGCGGGCCTCGAGCAGCCGGTCCACCACGCTCGGGTCCAGGAAGCGGTCCGCGTGGCGGGGCAGCAACTCGGCGGCGGTGGGGAGTGTCTCGGGGTCGGGAGCCTGCGGCATGGGCGCCTGATGCTCCAGGCCCTCCTCGTATGTCTGGAAGGACGCCGAGAGATGGAAGATCGGCTGGCCGTGCTGCACGGCGACCACCCGGCGGGTGGTGAAGGAACGGCCGTCGCGGATGCGGTCGACGGTGTAGACGATCGGCGCGCCGGGGTCGCCGGGCCGCAGGAAGTACGAGTGCAGCGAATTGGCTGACCGGTCGGCGGGCACCGTGCGGCCGGCGGCGACCAGGGCCTGGGCGGCCACCTGGCCGCCGAAGACGCGGGGCACGACGGCGGAGCGGCTCAGGCCGCGGAAGATGTCCTGCTCGATCTGCTCCAGGTCGAGCAGATCGAGCAGGGACGCGAGTGCTGAGTTCGAGTGAAGGAGAGGCATGAAAGGCGTCGGACCTTACAGACCCATGTTCTTGGCGATGATCATCTTCATGACCTCGCTGGTGCCGCCGTAGATGCGGTTGACCCGGTTGTCCGCGTAGAGGCGGGCGATCGGGTACTCGTTCATGTAGCCGTAACCGCCGTGCAGCTGCAGGCACTTGTCGATGACGCGGTGTGCGACCTCGGTGCAGAAGAGCTTCGCGGACGCGGCCTCGGCGGCGGACAGCTCACCCAGGTCGTGAGCCTCCAGCGCGCGGTCGCAGACCGCTTCGGCAGCGTCGACCTCGGCCTGGCAGGCGGCCAGCTCGAACTTGGTGTTCTGGAAGGACGCGACGGACTTGCCGAAGACGGTGCGGTCCTGGACGTACTCCTTGGCGAACCGGATGGCCGCCGCGGCCTGGGCGTACGCGCCGACCGCGATGCCGAGACGCTCCTGCGGCAGGTTCTGGCCGAGGTAGGAGAAGCCCTTGTGCTCCTCGCCGAGCAGGTCCTCGACCGGGACCTTGACGTCGGTGAAGGAGAGCTCGGCGGTGTCCGAGGTCTTCAGGCCGAGCTTGTCGAGCTTGCGGCCGACCGCGTAACCCTCGGACTTGGTGTCGACGACGAGCAGGGATATGCCGTGGCGGCGGTCCTCGGCGGTCGGGGCGGCGGTACGGGCGCAGACGATGACGCGGTCGGCGTGCACACCGCCGGTGATGAAGGTCTTGGCGCCGTTGAGCACGTAGTGCGTGCCGTCTTCGGAGAGCTTGGCGGTGGTCTTCATGCCGGCCAGGTCCGAACCGGTGCCCGGCTCGGTCATGGCGATGGCGTACATCGTCGTGCCCGAGACGAAGTCCGGCAGCCAGCGCTTCTTCTGCTCGTCGGTGGCGTACGCCTTCAGGTAGGGCAGGCAGAGCGCGACGTGCACGCCGGAGCCGCCGAAGGAGACGCCGGCGCGGGCGCACTCCTCGGAGATGATCGCCTGGAACTTGAAGGACTCCTCGCCCGCCCCGCCGAACTCCTCGGGCACCTCGATCCCGAAGATGCCCAGCTCACCGAGGGTGTAGTAGAACTCGCGAGGGGCCTGGCCGGCCGCCAGCCACTCCTCGTACACGGGAACGACCTCGGCCTCGATGAAGGCGCGGATGGTGTCCCGGAACGCCTCGTGGTCCTCGTTGTAAACGGTACGGCGCACGGAAGGCCCCTCGCTCGAATGCTCGACTGCGGTACTAAGCGCTTGCTCAGGCAAAGTTACCGGCTGGTCGCGCGCACTGTCCAGAGTGATGCTGAGCACTGCCCCGAGCCATGCCCGGATCGCTGCCGCCCGGAGGGTGCGAAAGGCGGCGTCGGATCACCCGGCCGCCACCTCCGGCGGTTCGCTGACACGGGGGCCGTCGCCGCCGGTCAGGCGGTGGACGGCATCCTGCATGTGCTCGTCCATCAGCACCAGCAGCCGCTTCTCGTCACCGGCCCGCAGCGCCTCGATGATCGCGGCGTGCTCGTCGGCCATGTCCACCGGGGTGGGGTACTTGTCCGCCAGGGCGGACAGGCACATCCGGGTCTCGACGAAGAGGGTCTCCGCCATGCGCTTGAGCCGGAGACTGCCGGACTCCTCGACCAGCGCCTGGTGCAGTGCCATGTCCGCGGCGCTGAGGGCTGCCGGGTCCCGGCGCCCGGCCGCGGTGGCCATGGAGCGGTGCACGGTCGCCAGGCGGTCGGCGCTGCGCTGGGGGGACTGCTGGAGAATCAGACGGCAGGCGGCGGACTCGATGGCGGTCCGGGCGAGGTAGATATCCCGCACATCGTCCTCGTCCAGAGTGGTGACGAACACCCCGCGGTGCGGCTCGCTACGGGCGATGCCCTGCTGCACCAGGCGTTGCAGGGCCTCGCGCAGCGGACCGCGGCTGACGCCGAGCTGGCCGGCCAGCTCGGCCTCGCCGAGCTGCCTGCCCGGCGTGAGGGTGCCGTCCATGATCGCTTCGGTGAGCCGGGTGGCGATGATCATCGCGGCCGGTTCCAGTTTGACCGGTCGCAGACTTCTCGGTTTCGCCATGAGTTCGTTCCTTCGTCAAGGTCGCCTGCGGCTCGCGCGGAAGCGGTCGTGCGCCGGGGCGCGGTGCGCCATTGGTAGATTGTTGACAATGTTAGGAATGGCTGCCTAGCGTGTCAATGTACGGCGGTGTCAGCGCGACACAGCGATCCGAAAGGGCCGCCCATGAGTGAGACCGGACCCCCTGTCGTCGTGGTGCTGGCAGGCGGGACACCGCCCCGCCTGGACCGCATCGGGGCGCGAACCCGGCTGCGCCACGTCACCGAGGACGGTCTCGCCGAGGCGTTGCCGACGGCCGACGTCCTCCTCGTATGGGACTTCCTCACCGACGCCCTGCCCCGGGTCTGGCCCCGGACGGGCGGCCCGCGCTGGGTGCACACCGCGAGTGCCGGCGTCGACCGTCTGATGTTCCCCGCGCTGATCGAGTCGGACGCCCTGGTCACCAACTCCCGCGGGGTGTTCGAGCAGCCGATCGCCGAGTACGTGACCGGGCTCGTACTGGCCATGGCCAAGGACTTTCCCGGTACGTACGACCTGCAGCGTTCACGTACCTGGCAGCACCGGGAGACCATGCGGGTCTCCGGCTCCCGGGCCGTCGTGGTGGGCGCCGGGCCGATCGGGCGGGCCATCACCCGGCTGCTGTCCGCACTCGGCGTGCGGGCCGAACTGGTGGGGCGTACCGCACGCGACCAGGACCCCGAGTTCGGCCGGGTGCACGGCTTCGGGCAGCTGTCCGGCCTGCTGCCGGACGCGGACTGGGTGGTGAGCGCGGCCCCGCTGACCGAGCAGACGGCCGACATGTTCGACGCCGCGGCCTTCGGCCGGATGAAACAGGGCGCCCGGTTCATCAACGTCGGGCGCGGCCCGCTGGTCGTCGAGGAGGACCTGCTGGCCGCCCTGGAGAGCGGCCGCCTCGGCGGGGCAGCCCTCGACGTCTTTCGCACCGAACCGCTGCCGCCGGACAGTCCGCACTGGGAGGCGCCGGGGCTGCTGGTCTCCCCGCACATGTCGGCGGACACCTACGGCTGGCTCGAGGACCTCGCCGAGGTGTTCCTCGACAACTTCGAGCGCTGGACGGCCGGCCGGCCGCTGCGCAACACGGTCGACAAGAAGTTGGGATACGTGCCGGTCGCCGATGGCGCACCAGGCACCGAGAAGCCGGGCACCGAGAAGCCGGGGACCGAGAAGCCGGGGACCGAGAAGGGCATGCCATGACCGAAGTCAGCAGCACGCAAGCCGGGACGGCAGCGGACGGCGGCAGCGAGGCCGACGACCTGTGTGCGCGCACCGCGACGGAACTCGTCGCCGCATACGCGGACAGGAGCCTGTCGCCGGTCCAGGTGACCGAGGCGGTGCTGGACCGTATCGAACGGCTCGACCCGCTGGTCAACGCCTACTGCCTGGTCGACCCGGAGACCGCCCGCGCCCAGGCCCGCGCCTCCGAGCAGCGCTGGCAGCGCGGTGAGCCGCTAGGACTGCTGGACGGTGTGCCGGTCTCCGTCAAGGACCTGCTGCTCACCAAGGGCCGGCCGACCCTGCGCGGTTCGCTGAGCAGCGACTCCGGTCAGGACTGGGACGAGGACGCGCCGTGCGTGGCCCGGATGCGGGAGCACGGCGCGGTGTTCGTCGGCAAGACGACGACCCCGGAGTTCGGCTGGAAAGGCGTCACCGACAACCCGCTGACCGGGGTGACGCGCAACCCGTGGGACCCGAGCCGTACGTCGGGCGGCTCGAGCGGCGGCAGCGCGGCGGCCGTTGCGCTGGGGCTCGCCCCGCTGTCGGTGGGCACCGACGGGGGCGGCTCGGTGCGCATCCCCGCCGCGTTCTGCGGGATCTTCGGCCTCAAGCCGACCTACGGCAGGATCCCGCTCTACCCGGCGAGCCCGTTCGGCACACTCGCGCACGCCGGGCCGATGACCCGCACGGTGGCGGACGCGGCGCTGATGATGGACGTGCTGAGCGGCCCGGACAGCCGTGACTGGGCGGCGCTGCCGCCGTACGAGGGCGGTTTCCGCGCGGAGCTGCACCGCGAGGGCGGAGTGCGCGGACTGCGCGTCGCCTACAGCCCGACACTGGCGGGCGCACCGGTGGACCCGGAGGTGGCCGCCCGGGTGCGGCGGGCGGTCGAGCTGCTCGCCGATCTGGGCGCGGAGGTCGAGGAGGCGGACCCGGGCTTCGCCGACCCGGTGCAGGCGTACCACACCCTGTGGTTCACGGGCGCGGCCAAGGTGGTCGAGCACCTGACGCCGCGCCAGCTGGAGGAGCTCGACCCGGGGCTGCGGGAGGTGTGCCGGCAGGGGGCGACCGCGAGCGCGCTGGACTACCTCGGCGCGGTGGCCGAGCGGATGGCGCTGGGCGTGCGGATGGGGAAGTTCCACGAGACGTACGACCTGCTGGTGACCCCCACCGTGCCGATTCCGGCGTTCGAGGCCGGCCGGGAGGTCCCGGAAGGCAGCGGTTACGACCGCTGGACGGGGTGGACCCCCTTCACCTATCC
Organism: Streptomyces sp. NPDC051322; assembly: GCF_040689485.1. NCBI lineage: Bacteria > Bacillati > Actinomycetota > Actinomycetes > Kitasatosporales > Streptomycetaceae > Streptomyces > Streptomyces sp. NPDC051322. Next base: position 323,135 of record NZ_JBFBAK010000005.1, read on the forward strand.
GTTCAACCTCACCCAGCAGCCCGCGTCCACCGTGCCCTGCGGCACGACGGCCGACGGGCTTCCGGTGGGCGTGCAACTGGTCGCGGCCCGGCACGGTGACGGGCTGGTGCTGCGCGCCTCGCATCTGCTGTTCGAGGCGCTGGTACGGGAGGGGATCACCTCCGCCGCACCGGCCCGGCCGCGCGGCTGAGCCGGCCGGACCCGCGCGTCGCGTCAGGCGCGCTTGAAGCTGAGGGACTCGCCGATCACACCGGACAGCCACAGGTCCTGCGCCGCCTCGGCCATCCGGTCCAGGCCCTCGGTGATGGTGGCGAAGATGTTGGCCGGTACGAATCCGGTGTCCGGGTTCAGCAGCAGGTTGTTGCGCTCGTAGAACACCGCCAGGTCCACGATGGCCTCCTCCTGCTGCGGCCGTCCGCCCTGTGTGTAGCCGTGCGAGCTGGTGTTGAGCTGCCAGTTGGCGAAGGAGAAGTACGCGACGTCACCGGGGATCGGGGTGATGGTGGGGTTCTCGGTGCCCGGCTCGGCCTCGGCGAAGGCCGGCACGAGGGTGTAGATCTCGTTGCGGGCGTACTTGCCGTGGAAGACGTCCTTGCCCAGCGGCAGGGCGTTCCAGACCGCCTCGCAGGTGCGCGGGGCCCGGTCGTCGAGCAGCTTGGCGACACAGCTGACGCCGCGCTTCTCGAGCGAGATCTCGATGTAACGGTCCATGGCGGTTCTCCAAACGTGTGCGGCGGTCGTCGGTTTCAGCGGCTGGGGATCGGGAGATCAGGACAGCGGCATCGCCAGGTAGCGGGTCTCCAGGAACTCGTCGATGCCGACGCGCCCGCCCTCCCGGCCGAGCCCGGACTGCTTCACTCCGCCGAACGGCGCCGCGGGGTTGGACACCACGCCCTTGTTGAGCCCGACCATCCCGGTGTCCAGTCGCTCCGAGAGCCGGAAGGCGCGCCGCAGGTTCTCGGTGAACAGGTACGAAACGAGCCCGTACTCGGTGGCGTTGGCGGCGGCGACCGCTTCGTCCTCGTCGGAGAACTCGATGATCGGCGCCACCGGCCCGAAGATCTCCTCGTGCATCATGCGGGCGTCCGCCGGGACGTCGACGAGAACGGTCGGGGCGTAGAAGTACCCGTCACCGGGCACCGGTTCCCCGCCGACCAGCGCCTTGGCGCCGCCGGCGACGGCCTCGCCGACGAGTTCGCGGACCTTGGTGCGGCCGGCCTCGTCGATGAGCGGACCGACGTCCACGCCGGTCTCGGTGCCCCGGCCGACCACCAGCGACCCCATCCGCTCGGCCAGCCTGCGGGCGAACTCGCCGGCCACGCTCTCGTGCACGTACAGCCGGTTGGCCGCCGTGCAGGCCTCGCCCATGTTGCGCATTTTGGCCAGCATGGCGCCCTCGACCGCCAGGTCCAGGTCGGCGTCCTCGCACACGATGAACGGTGCGTTGCCGCCCAGCTCCAGGGACACCTTGAGCACCTGCTGGGCGCTCTGCTCGATCAGCAGCTTGCCGACCTGCGTGGAACCGGTGAAGGAGAGCTTGCGGATACGGCCGTCGCGCAGCAGCGGCTCGACCACCTCTCCCGGCCGGCTGCTGGTGATCACGTTCAGCACGCCGTCGGGCAGACCGGCCTCGGTCATGATCTGCGCCAGCATCAGCATCGAGAGCGGGGTCTGCTCGGCGGGCTTGATCACCATCGTGCAGCCGGCCGCCACCGCCGGGCCGATCTTGCGGGTGCCCATCGCCAGCGGGAAGTTCCACGGGGTGACGAGCAGTGCGGGGCCGACCGGCCGGCGCATGACCACCAGCCGGTCCTTGCCGTCGGCGGAGACCGCGTAACCGCCCTCGATCCGCACCGCTTCCTCGGCGAACCAGCGGAAGAACTCCGCGGCGTAGGCCACCTCCCCGCGCGCCTCGGCCAGCGGCTTGCCCATCTCCAGGGTCATCAGCAGGGCGAGGTCGTCGATGCGGGCGTGGATGAGGTCGTACGCCCGGCGCAGGATCTCGCCGCGCTCACGGGGCGGGTGGGCGGCCCAGGCATCCTGTGCGTCGGCGGCGGCCCGCAGCGCGTCCAGTGCGTCGTCGGCGCCGGCGTCGGCCACCGTGCACAGGGGGCGTGCCGCCGCGGGATCCTCCACGTCGAAGACGGCGCCCGAGGCCGCAGGGCGCCATTTCCCGCCGATGAACAGGCCGGTGGGGACGTTCCGCACCACAGTTCGTTCGCGATCCGTATCTGTATTCACGACGGTCCCCAGCTCGTAGACAGCAACACGAATACATGCTTGCATGTGAGTAAGTTGTTGACAATCCTACGATGGAGCTTTTCGGTAAGCCCGATTCGGTAAGCACAAAGAGCCGACCATGAGGAGCCGACCATGACCGAGCTTTCCCCCGTGCTCAAGCAGGCCACCCCGGTCCTCGCCGTACGCGGCGAAGGGGTCTACCTCTACGACGAGGACGGGCGCGCCCATCTCGACTTCACCGCGGGCATCGGCGTCACCAGCACCGGTCACTGCCACCCGCGGGTGGTGGAAGCCGCCCAGCAGCAGGTGGCCACCCTGATCCACGGCCAGTACACGACCGTGATGCACCAGCCGCTGCTCACCCTGACCGAGCGGCTGGCCGAGGTGCTGCCGCAGGGCCTGGACTCGCTGTTCTTCGCCAACTCCGGCAGCGAGGCCGTGGAGGCCGCGATGCGGCTGGCCAAGCAGGCCACCGGGCGGCCGAACATCGTGGTCTTCCAGGGGTCGTTCCACGGCCGCACCATCGGCGCCGCCTCGCTGACCACGTCCGCCGGCAAGTTCCGCTCCGGCTTCGGCCCGCTGATGCCGGGGGTGGCGATCGCGCCCTTCCCCAACCCCTTCTATTACGGCTGGGACCAGCAGACGGCCACCCGGTTCGCCCTGCGCGAGCTCGACCAGCTGCTCGCCGGCGTCACCGCGCCCGCGGACACGGCCGCGTTCATCGTGGAGCCGGTGCTGGGCGAGGGCGGCTACGTGGCGGCCAACGCCGAGTTCCTGAGCGGACTGCGCGAGCGCGCCGACCGCCACGGCATCCTGCTCATCCTGGACGAGGTGCAGACCGGCTTCGGCCGTACCGGCCGTTTCTGGGGCCACGACCACTTCGCGGGCCGACCCGACATCGTGGTCACCGCCAAGGGACTGGCCAGCGGCTTCCCGCTGTCGGCCATCGCCGCACCCAGGGCGATCATGGAGAAGGCGTGGCCGGGCTCGCAGGGCGGCACCTACGGCGGGAACGCCGTGGCGTGCGCCGCCGCGATCGCCACGCTCGACGTCATCCAGGACGAGAAGCTGGTGGAGAACTCGGCCGAGCGCGGCGCCCAGCTGCTGACCGGCCTCCGCGCGGTGGCGGAGCAGTACCCGGCCGACGGCAGAGCCGGCATCGGTGATGTGCGGGGCCTCGGGCTGATGGCCGGCACCGAGTTCGTCACGGCGGACGGCGAGCCGGACGGCGCGACCGCCGCCCTGGTGCAGGCGGCGGCGACCCGGCGCGGTCTGTTGCTGCTCACCTGCGGCACCCGCTGCCAGGTGGTACGGATGATCCCGGCGCTGGTGGTGACCGAGGCGCAGGTGAACGACGGGCTGAGCCGGTGGACCGAAGCGGTGCGCGAGGTTCTGGGCTGACTCGGCCCGGCCGGCCCGCGACCCACCTCACCCGCACCACGTAGTGCGCAGCCGCGCAAGGAAGTGACGCAGCAGCCATGGCTCTCCACCGGTCACCGCGCGCCGGACTGATCCCCGGCCACCCCGACGCGCCCGATCCCCGGGCCCTGCCGGCGCTGGAGCATGCCCTGCGCGCCGCGGTCCCCGCGGGCTCGGTGGACTTCGGGCGGCGGCGCCGCGCCGAATACTCGCAGGACGCGTCCAACTACCGGCAGGTGCCCGCCGCGGTGGTGCTGCCCGCCGACACCGACGAGCTGATCGCCGCGATCACCGCCTGCCGGGAGCTCGGAGTGGCGGTCACCCTGCGCGGCGCCGGCACCAGCATCGCCGGCCAGGCGGTGGGCGACGGCGTGGTCATCGACACCTCCCGCAGCCTCACCGGGATCCTGGCCATCGACCCGGCGGCGCGCACCGCCCGGGTGCAGCCCGGGGTGATCCTGGACGACCTGCAGGCCGCCTGCCGCCCGCAGGGGCTGAGGTTCGGTCCCGACCCCTCCACGCACGCGCGCTGCACCATCGGCGGCATGATCGGCAATAACGCCTGCGGTACCCATTCGGTGGCCTGGGGCCGCACCGCCGACAACATCGTCGAACTCGACGTACTCACCTACGACGGCACCCGCATGCAGGTGCGCCCGCTCGACCCGGAGCAGCTGCAGAAAGTCATCGACGCCGGTGGCCGCAGCGGCGAGATCCATGCCGGGCTGCGCGACCTGCGGGACGCCAACCTGGCCCTGTTCCGTACCGAGTTGGGGCGCTTCCGGCGTCAGGTCTCCGGATACGGTCTGGAACATCTGCTCCCCGAGCGGGGCTTCGACGTGGCCGCGGCGCTCGTCGGCACCGAGGGCACCTGTGTGGTGGTGCTCGCCGCCACCGTCCGCCTGGTATCGCTGCCGGTCCGCCGCACCCTGGTGGCCCTCGGTTTCGACGACCTGCCGGCGGCGGGCGACGCGGCGCCGGCCGTGCTGCGGCACGGGCCGATCGCCTGCGAGGGCCTCGGCGCCGACCAGGTCGCCGCGCTGCGCCGCAATGTCCCCGACGCACAGCCGGAGCGGCTGCTGCCCGACGGCCGCGGCTGGCTGCTGTGCGAATTCGGCTCCGACAGCCCGGCCACCGACGCGGCCGCCGAGCAGGAGCGGGCGCTCGTCCTGCAGCGGGACACCGGGGCGGTCGGCATGCGGCTGGTGCAGGACCCGGCCGAACAGGGCGCGCTGTGGCGGATCCGGGAGGAGAGCTCCGGACTGGCCACCCGGGCCCCCGACGGGTCCGAGGCATGGCCCGGCTGGGAGGACTCGGCGGTCCCGGTCGAAAACCTCGGCGCCTACCTGCGCGACTTCGAGAACCTGATGGCCCGTCACGAACTGCACGGCACGCCGTACGGGCATTTCGGCGAGGGATGCGTGCACATCCGCATCGACTTCGACTACGGCACCGACCAGGGCGTGCAGGTCTTCCGCAGCTTCATGCGCGAAGCGGCCGAACTGGTCGGCCGGCACGGCGGGACCCTGTCCGGTGAGCACGGCGACGGCCAGGCGCGCGCGGAGTTCCTGCCGCTCGTGCACAGCCCGGACGCGATGGCGGCGTTCGCCGCGTTCAAGGAGATCTGGGATCCGGGCAACCGCCTGAACCCGGGGATCCTCATCCACCCCAGGCCCGCCGACGAACGGCTGCGGATCAAGCCGGGCCACCGCCCGGCGCTGCCCATGGTCACCACCCTGGCGCTCGAACAGGACGGCGGAGACCTCAGCCGGGCGCTGCGCCGCTGCGTCGGCATCGCCAAGTGCCGTACCGGCTCCGGCGGGGTGATGTGCCCGAGCTTCCGGGCGACCGGCGACGAGAAGGACTCCACCCGGGGCCGCGCGCGGGTGCTGTACGAGATGGTGCAGGGCGAGGTCATCACCGACGGCTGGCGGTCCGACGAGGTCCGCGAGGTGCTCGACCTCTGCCTGTCCTGCAAGGGCTGCAAGAGCGACTGCCCGACCGGCGTCGACATGGCCACCTACAAGGCCGAGTTCCTGCAGCACCACTACCGGGGGCGACTGCGTCCCGCCTCGCACTACTCACTGGGCTGGCTGCCGCTCTGGTCGGCGCTGGCGGGCCGGGCTCCCCGGCTGGTCAACGCCGTCACCCGCGGCCGCGCCTCCGCCGCCGCGCTCAAGGCGGCCGGCGGCATCGCCCCCGAGCGTCCGATCCCGCAGTTCGCCCCGCAGCGCTTCCGCCGCTGGTTCGAGCAGCACAGTGCCGCCCGGGAAGCAGCGCGACGCACCGCGCGGACACCCCCGGCCACCGGTCGGCGGGTACTGCTGTGGCCGGACACCTTCACCGAGTACTTCGCGCCCGAGGTGGGCCGGGCCGCCGTGGAGGTACTGGAACACGCGGGCTTCGAGGTGCTGCTGCCGAAGGACCGGCTGTGCTGCGGCCTGACCTGGCTGACCACCGGTCAGCTCGCCACCGCCCGCCGGGTCCTGAGCCGGACCCTCGATGCCGTGGATCCGTACCTCGCGCAGGGCATCCCCATGGTCGGCCTGGAGCCCAGCTGCACCTCGCTGTTCCGCTCCGACGCGGAAGAACTGCTCGCCGGCGACCCCCGGGCCACCCGCGCCGCCCGGTCCACCCTGACGTTCGCCGAACTGCTGGACCGGCATGCCCCGGACGTTGACCTCGGCCGACTTGAAGGCAAGGCGATGACCCAGACGCACTGCCACCAGCACGCCACGCTCGGCAGCGCCGCCGACGACCGGGTGATGGCCAGGGCCGGGATCGACAACGACCGGCTGGACTCCGGCTGCTGCGGCCTGGCGGGCAACTTCGGCTTCGAGCGCGGGCACTACGACGTCTCGGTCCAGGTCGGTGAGAACGTACTGCTCCCGGCGCTGCGCGAGGCGTCCGAGGAAACCGTCGTGCTGGCCGACGGTTTCAGCTGCCGCACCCAGATCTCCCAGCTGTCGCCCCGGCGGCCGGTCCATCTGGCGGAAGTGCTGCGCGACAGCATCCGCTCCGGCGGCGCGTAGCGGCCGGCCCGTCCGGTGCCGGGACCCGGCATGGGTCCTCAGCGACCGCGCAGGGCGAGCCACAGCTCCGTACGCACGTCCATGTCGTCCAGGTCGGCGTCGAGCAGCGTCGTGCAGCGGGCGATCCGCTGGCGGACGGTGTTGCGGTGCACGCCCAGCGCCACCGCCGTCCGGTCCCAGCTGCCGTGCAGCGCCAGCCAGCTGCGCAGGGTCTCGCGCAGGGGCTCGCCGATCGGCGCGAGCAGGGCCCGGGCGTGGGCGGCGGCTTCGTCCGGATCGAGGAGCGCCGCGATCCCGGTGCCGCCGTGCCGGACCAGCGGGGTGCGGCTCGCCTGCGCCCGGCGCAGGGCGCGGCCGGCCTGGGCGTCGGCGGCCGCCAGGTCGCCGGGCGCGGCGGGGGCGCTCACGCCGAGGGTCCAGCCGGGGTGCGGGCGCACCGAGCGGTCGGCGGGGAGCACCACCCGTACGGTGTCCGCCCGGGCGTCCACCAGCGGGCTGTCCAGTGGGGGCGGGGTTCCTTCGCCGTGGGCGTGCACCACGGTCCACGGGCCGTCGCCGAGCAGGGGGGCGACATCGGCCGGTTCGGCGCCGAGCAGCAACCGGACCAGCGCCGCCGACCGCGCGGACTCGTCGGCGCCCTGCCGTGGCGCGGTCAGCAGCGAGAGCAGCACCACGGCGACCCCGGCGATGGTGTGGTCGCCGGGTTCGCGGTGCGCGGTGGCGACACCGAGCACCAGCCCCTCGCTCCCGGCGATGGCGTACGCGGCCAGGTGGACGGAGCCCGCGGTGTCGGTGGCCGATGCCGGGGCGGACCGGCCGGTCGCGGGCCGTACGACGGGGGCCAGCGCCGCCAGCGCGTCCCGGGCCTCCGCGCCGGGCTCGCGGCCGGCCGCCCACCGGGCCACGCCGTCCGGCCCGAACAGCACCGCCCGGCCGTCCAGCCGGGTGGCCAGCCGGTGCAGCACCGAGGGCACCGGGTCGGGACGGGCCGCGGCGGCGGCCAGCGCCTGCTGGGCCCCCGACACCCTGCGCAGCTCATGGTGGCGTGCCTCGGCCATCAGCCCCCACACCGCGCGCGCCACCGCGGTGAACGGAGTCCCCGGCGGGACCTCCACCAGCGGCAGACCATGCCGGTCGCAGGCCTCGGCCAGCGCAGCGGGCACCGTGTCGTACACCGGTGTGACCCCGAAGCCGAGCGCCGCACCGCCGGCCGCCACGATCCGCGCCACATAACGGTCCGGGTCGCTGAGCTGCACGCCCGCGGTCAGCAGCAGTTCGCCGCCGAGCAGATACGGATACGGGTCGGCCATCTCGCTGGTGTGCACCCAGTGCACCGCGGACTCGTCGGCGGCCGGGCCCGCGAGATGGCGCAGCCCCAGATCCCGGCGGCCCAGCAGCGCGGCCAGCGGTACGGGAGAGGTCGGGGGAGCGGCAGGGTCCGGCATGGATGTTCCATCCATCGATCTGGGGTCTGATGGATGGAACGTACACTTCAACCCCTCTTTCCGGCCACCTAATGTCAACCGACGAAGCAGGTGAAGCAGACGGTCCGGTGGTGGAGGAGAGGGAGGGCTCATGGCAGTCGACTACGCGGTGATCGTCGTCTATCTGGCGGGCATGCTCGCCATGGGCTGGTGGGGCATGCGCCGCGCCAAGTCGAAGGCCGATTTCCTGGTGGCGGGCCGCAGGCTCGGACCCGCGATGTACTCGGGCACCATGGCCGCGATCGTCCTCGGCGGTGCCTCCACCATCGGCGGCGTCGGCCTCGGCTACCAGTACGGGCTCTCCGGCGCCTGGATGGTCCTCACCATCGGCCTCGGGCTGCTGGCGCTCAGTGTCTTCTTCTCCGCGCGGATCGCCCGGCTCAAGGTCTACACCGTCTCCGAGATGCTCGACCTGCGGTACGGCGGGCGGGCCGGTGTCATCTCCGGCGTGGTGATGTGGGCGTACACCCTGATGCTCGCGGTGACGTCGACCATCGCCTACGCGACCATCTTCGACGTCCTCTTCGACATGAACCGGACCGTGGCGATCATCCTCGGCGGTGCGATCGTCGTGGCGTACTCGACGCTCGGCGGCATGTGGTCGATCACCCTCACGGACATGGTGCAGTTCGTCGTCAAGACGGTCGGCTTGCTTCTGCTGCTGCTGCCGATCGCGGTGGTCAAGGCCGGCGGATTCGCCGAGATGAAGGCCAAGCTGCCCACCAGCTACTTCGACCCGCTGGGCATCGGCGGCGAGACCATCTTCACGTACGTCCTCATCTACACCTTCGGGATGCTGATCGGCCAGGACATCTGGCAGCGGGTGTTCACCGCGCGCAGCGACAAGGTGGCCAGGATCGGCGGCACGGTGGCCGGTACCTACTGCCTGCTGTACGCCGTCGCCGGCGCCGTCATCGGTACGGCGGCCAAGGTGATGTACCCGAAGCTGCCGAGCGCCGACGCCGCGTTCGCCACCATCGTCAAGGATGAACTGCCCATCGGGGTAAGGGGCCTGGTGCTCGCCGCCGCGCTGGCCGCGGTGATGTCGACGTCGTCGGGAGCGCTGATCGCCTGTGCCACCGTCGCCAACAACGACATCTGGTCGCGGTTGCGCGGGCTGACCGGCAGCAGGGCTCCCGACCGCGACGAGGTGCGCGGCAACCGTGCCTTCATCCTGGCCATGGGCGTACTCGTGATCTGTATCTCGATCGCGTTGAACAACGTCGTCGAGGCGCTCACCGTCGCCTACAACCTGCTGGTCGGCGGCCTGCTGGTGCCGATCCTGGGCGGTCTGCTGTGGAAGCGCGGCACCGTGCACGGTGCGCTGGCGGCGGTGGGTGTCGGCGGGCTCGTCGTACTGGGCCTGATGGTGACGTACGGCGCCCTCGCCAACGAGCCGATCTACTACGGTCTGGCCGCCTCGCTGCTCTCGTACGTCGTCGTCTCGGTGGGAACCAAGCCGACCGATCCGGCCGTACTGGCCGCCTGGCGCGAACGCCTGGCCGGTAGCCCCGCAAACGACGGCAGCCCCGGCGGCGACGGGGCGGAGGCGGAACCCGGGCCGCGGACCATTTCCACGCACAGCTAGAGTGACAAAACGCCAAAAGCATGAAAAGAAGGGCATCTCCCATGACCAGCACCGAACAGCCGCGCGGCCCCGTCGACTCGTCCCGCATCCCGCGGTACGCAGGTCCGGCCACGTTCGCCCGGCTGCCCAGGCTCGACGAGGTCGGCGGCCGTGCCGACGTCGCCGTCGTCGGTGTGCCCTTCGACAGCGGCGTCTCCTACCGGCCCGGCGCCCGCTTCGGCGGCAACGCGATCCGGGAGGCCTCCAGGCTGCTGCGCCCGTACAACCCGGCGCAGGATGCGTCGCCGTTCGCGCTGGCCCAGGTCGCCGACGCGGGAGACATCGCGGCCAACCCGTTCCACATCGAGGAGGCCGTGGAGACCATCGAGGCCGCGGCCGACGACCTGCTCGGGACCGGCGCCCGGATGATGACGCTGGGCGGCGACCACACCATCGCGCTGCCGCTGCTGCGCTCGGTGGCGAAGAAGCACGGTCCGGTCGCGCTGCTGCATTTCGACGCCCACCTGGACACCTGGGACACCTACTTCGGCGCCGCCTACACCCACGGCACCCCGTTCCGCCGGGCCGTCGAGGAGGGCATCCTCGACACCGCCGCGCTCTCCCACGTGGGCACCCGCGGACCGCTCTACGGCAAGCAGGACCTGGACGACGACGCCAAGATGGGCTTCGGCATCGTGACGTCCGCCGATGTGATGCGGCGCGGTGTGGACGAGGTGACCGACCAGCTGCGCCAGCGCATCGGCGACCGCCCGCTCTACATCTCCATCGACATCGACGTGCTCGACCCGGCCCACGCCCCGGGCACCGGCACCCCGGAAGCGGGCGGACTGACCTCCCGCGAACTCCTGGAGATCGTCCGGGGCCTGGCCTCCTGCCACCTGGTCTCCGCCGACCTGGTGGAGGTCGCACCCGCATACGACCACGCCGAGATCACCTCGGTCGCCGCCTCCCACACGGCGTACGAACTCACCACGATCATGTCGCGGCAAATCGCTGCCGGCAGGCAGGGTCATGGGCACAGTGCGGCCGGCAGGCAGGGCGATGGGCGCAGCGCCGAGGACCGGGCGAAGTGAGTCACGACCACGACGAGCGGCCGCAGCTCACCCCCGAGCAGACCACGGCCGCCCTGCGCCCTCCGGCCGGCCGCAACGGCGGCGACCTCGTCGTCGAAACCCTCCAGGGCCTCGGCGCGACCACCGTGTTCGGCCTCCCGGGGCAGCACGCGCTCGGCATGTTCGACGCGCTGCGCCGCTCCGCGCTCGCGTACATCGGCCTGCGGGTGGAGAACAACGCGGGCTTCGCCGCCGACGCCTACGGCCGGATCACCGGCGAGGTGGCCCCGCTGCTGCTCTCCACCGGGCCCGGCGCGCTGACCTCGCTCGCCGCGCTCCAGGAGGCGGCAGCGGCCAGCGCCCCGGTGCTCGCCGTCTCCAGCCAGGTCCCGGCGGCGGGTCTCGGCGGCGGCCGCCACGGCTACCTGCACGAACTCCGCGACCAGCAGGCGTCGTTCCGCGACATCGTGAAGTCGGTGCACCCGGTGCGCACCGCCTCGCAGATCCCCTCCGCGATCGCCGCCGCCTGGGAGTCCGCGCTGACCGCCCCGCACGGCCCCGTCTGGGTGGAGATCCCGCAGGACGTGCTCCTCACCGAGACGCAGCTCCCCGTCGTCACCGCCCTGGACGCGACCCCGCGCGACCTGGAACCCCGCCCCGAGCTGACCGCGGTGGCCGCGCACCACCTCTCGCACGCCGAGCGCCCGGTGATCATCGCCGGCGGCGGTGTCGTGCGGGCCGACGCGGCAGGAAAACTGCTCGCCCTCGCCGAGAAGCTCGACGCCCCGGTCGTCTGCACCTTCGGCGGCAAGGGCGCCTTCCCGTGGGAGCACCCGCTCTCACTCCAGTCGTGGATGGAGGACCGGCACACCACGGACTTCCTCGAATCGGCGGACGTCCTGCTGGTCGTGGGCTCCGGACTCGGCGAACTCTCCTCCAACTACCACACGTTCGAGCCGCGCGGCCGGGTCGTCCAGATCGACGCGGACCTCGGCAAACTCGAGTCCAACCACCCGGCGCTGGGCATCCACGCCGACGCCCGGGCCGCCCTCGCCGCCCTCCTCGACACGGTCACCGAGCGGACCGACCCGGCCGCCGCGGAGTCCGTGCGCACGGTCCTCGCCCGCGTACGGGAACGGATCGCCGGACAGGGCCTGGACCTGGAGCAGCAGCTGCTGGCGTCGGTCCATGAGGCACTGCCCGCCACCTCGCCCAGCTTCTGGGACATGACGATCCTCGCCTACTGGGCGTGGTCCGCCTGGCCGGGCCCCCTGCACTCCGCCCAGGGAGCGGGCGGTCTCGGCTACGGCTTCCCGGCCGCGCTGGGCGCCGCCGTGGCCGACCGTACGAAACCGGTGCTCGCCGTGTCGGGGGACGGCGGCGCGATGTACTCGATCGCCGAACTCGCCACCGCCCGACAGCACGACCTGCCGGTCACCTGGCTCATCGTGGACGACGGCGGCTACGGCATTCTGCGCGCATACATGACCGACACCTTCGGCGAGGCCACCGGCACCGAACTCGCCCGCCCGGACTTCGTCGCCCTGGCCGAGTCCTTCGGCGTTCCCGCGGTCCGCACCACCCCGGAATCCCTCACCACCGACCTGGCCACCTGCCTCGCGGCGCCCGGCCCTTCGGTGGTCGTACTGCCCGCGGTCCTGCGGATGTTCGCCCCGACGCACGTCTGAGAAGCGGGTCCTCCGAGCGGTGGCGTCAGGCGGCCGTGGTGCGTGCCCGGAACGCGACGCCGGACGTGTCGTCGACCAGCTCCAGTGCGGAGACCTGCGGCTGCGTCATGTCGGCACGCCGGGCGAGCTCGCTCTGCGAGAGCGAACGTATAGCCGGGCTATGTATAGGCGAGCGGGTTCGCTTGCGAGGTCATCCGTACGAGTGGCGGGTCGGCTGTCCCCTGACTGTGTGCCGGCGACCACAACAGCATGGCGACCACAACAGCGTGGCGACCACAACAGCGTGCTGCCCGGTACCGAAGTCCTAGGACCTCCGACCGGTCTTCGGCCCGCGCCGGTCCTGAGTCGCTGTGGCGGGATGAAATCTCCTGGTGGCCGCGTTGGAGACTTCCGGTGGTATCGGACAACGGGAGGCACCAGGTGGCGGACGCCGCACAGCAGGACACCGCGGCACCGGCGGAGCAGGGGTGGGGCCGGAGACTCGCCGGGTACGCCTGGCGGTACCGGCGCAATGTGCTGCTCGCGCTCGGGTCGTCGCTGGGCGGGATGGCCGTCATGGCACTCGTCCCGCTGGTCACCAAGGTGATCATCGACGACGTCATCGGGGACCACACCCGGTCGCTGGCGCTCTGGACCGGCGCACTGATCGCCGCCGCGCTCGTCGTCTACGGCCTGACCTTCGTCCGCCGCTACTACGGCGGGCGGCTCGCCCTCGACGTCCAGCACGATCTCCGAACCGAGATGTACGGCTCGATCATGAAGCTGGACGGCCGACGCCAGGACGAGCTCTCCACCGGGCAGGTCATCGGCCGCGCCACCAGCGACCTCCAGCTGATCCAGGGCCTGCTCTTCATGCTGCCCATGACCATCGGCAATGTGCTGCTCTTCGCGATCTCGCTCGCCATCATGGCTTGGCTGTCCCCGCTGCTGACCCTGATCGCGGTGGCCGTCGCCCCGGCGCTCTGGTTCATCGCCAAACGCAGCCGGGTCCGGCTCTTCCCCGCCACCTGGTACGCGCAGGCGCAGGCCGGAGCGGTCGCCGGGGTCGTCGACGGCGCGGTCACCGGCGTCCGGGTGGTGAAGGGCTTCGGCCAGGAGGACCAGGAGACCGGCAAGCTGCGCGAGGCGAGCCGCAGGCTCTTCGCCGGGCGGCTGCGCACCATCAAGCTGAACGCCCGCTACACCCCCGCACTCCAGGCGGTGCCCTCCCTCGGCCAGGTCGCGATGCTCGCGCTCGGCGGCTGGCTCGCCACCCGCGGCCAGATCACCCTCGGTACGTTCGTCGCGTTCTCCACGTATCTCGCGCAGCTCGTCGGCCCGGTCCGGATGCTGGCCGTGGTGCTCACCGTCGGCCAGCAGGCCCGGGCCGGCGTCGAGCGGGTACTGGAGCTGATCGACACCGAGCCGTCCATCGCCGACGGTACGAAGGAACTGCCCGCGGACGCCGAGGCCACCGTCGAGTTCGACGACGTCACCTTCGGCTACCAGGAGGCGCGCCCGGTCCTCGACGGTTTCTCGCTGTCCATCGCGCCGGGCGAGACGGTCGCCGTCGTCGGCTCGTCGGGCAGCGGCAAGTCCACCGTCTCGCTGCTGCTGCCGCGTTTCTACGACGTCTCCCGCGGCGCCGTCCTGATCGGCGGCCACGACGTGCGCGAGCTGACGCTGAAATCGCTGCGGGCCGCCATCGGGCTGGTACCCGAGGACAGCTTCCTCTTCTCCGACACCGTCCGCGCCAACATCGCCTACGGCTTCCCCGACGCCACCGAGGAGCAGATCCTTACCGCCGCCCGCGCCGCGCAGGCGGACAGGTTCATCGCCGAGCTGCCGGCCGGCTACGACACCGCGGTCGGCGAGCACGGCCTCACCCTCTCCGGCGGCCAGCGCCAGCGCATCGCGCTCGCCCGCGCCATCCTCACCGACCCCAGGCTGCTGCTGCTCGACGACGCCACCTCCGCCGTGGACGCCCGGGTCGAGCACGAGATCCACGAGGCGCTGCGCGGGGTCATGGCCGGGCGCACCACGCTGCTCATCGCGCACCGCCGCTCCACCCTCAACCTCGCCGACCGCATCGCGGTCCTCGACGGAGGCCGCCTCGCGGACATCGGTACCCATGACGAACTGCAGCAGCGGTGCGCGCTCTACCGGCAGTTGCTGACCGACCCGGACGAGCTGGGCGGGGTGTCACCGGGACATGCCGCGCCGGCGGGGGCCGAGGCGGTGGAGGACACCTCCGTAAGGTACGAGCTGGAAGCCGAGTTCGACGCGGAGCGCGGCATCACCCCACCGCTCTGGGTCCGTCAGGAAGAGGCGGCGGAGACAGCCCCCGGCGGCCTGCCGCCCGTCGAACGGTCCGCGCCTGCCGCGCAGGGGGGACCGCCGTCGCCGGAACTCCTCGCCCAGGTCGAGGCCCTGCCGCCGGCCACCGACACCCCGGACGTCGACGAAGCACACGCTGTCACCGCCGAGACCTCCTACGGGCTGCGCCGGCTGCTGCGCGGCTTCGGCCCGGTCCTGGCCGTCAGCCTGCTGCTGGTCGCCATCGACGCCGGTATGGGGTTGCTGCTCCCGGTACTGATCCGGCACGGCATCGACCAGGGCGTCAACCGGCTGGCCATCGGCGCGGTGTGGACCGCGGCCGGACTCGGGCTGGCGGCGGTGCTGGTGCAGTGGCTGGCGCAGACCGGTGAGACCCGGCTGACCGGACGGACCGGCGAGCGGGTTCTCTACACCCTGCGCCTCAAGATCTTCTCCCAGCTGCAGCGGCTCGGGCTCGACTACTACGAGCGTGAGCTGACCGGCCGGATCATGACCCGGATGACGACGGACGTGGACGCGCTGTCCACCTTCCTGCAGACCGGACTGGTCACCGCGTTCGTCTCGGTCGTCACCTTCTTCGGCATCCTGGTCGTGCTGCTGGTGATCGACGTGCAGCTGGCCCTGGTCGTCTTCGCCACGCTGCCCTTCCTGATCTTCGGTACGTACTTCTTCCGCAAGAAGAGCGTCAAGGCCTACGAGCTGGCCCGTGAACGGGTCTCGGTCGTCAACGCCGACCTCCAGGAGTCGGTGTCCGGGCTGCGGATCGTGCAGGCCTTCCTGCGCGAGCGCACCGGCGCGCAGCGCTTCGCCGACCGCAGCGACCACTACCGCCGGGCCCGGGTGCGGGGTCAGTGGCTGATCTCGGTCTACTTCCCGTTCGTGCAGCTGTTGTCCTCGGTGGCCGCCGCTGCCGTACTGATCGTGGGCGCGGGCCGGATCGAGGCGGGCACCCTCACGACCGGTGCGCTGGTCGCCTATCTGCTCTACATCGACCTGTTCTTCGCCCCCGTGCAGCAGCTGTCGCAGGTCTTCGACGGTTACCAGCAGGCCACCGTCTCGCTGCGGCGCATCCAGGAACTCCTCCAGGAGCCCACCTCGACGGTGGCGGCGGCCGATCCGCTGCCGGTGACAGCACTCCGTGGCGACATCGCCTTCGAGAACGTGTCGTTCGCCTACGGATCCGCCGAGAAGGACGGAGCAGGGGCCGCCGAGGCGGCGCTCGCCGGCATCGACCTGAAGATCCCGGCGGGTCAGACGGTCGCCTTCGTCGGGGAGACCGGGGCCGGCAAGTCCACCCTGGTCAAGCTGGTGGCGCGGTTCTACGACCCGACGTCGGGCCGGGTCACCGTGGACGGCACGGATCTGCGCGCCATGGACATGACCGCCTACCGCCACCGGCTGGGTGTCGTCCCGCAGGAGGCGTACCTCTTCGCCGGACCGGTCCGCGACGCGATCGCCTACGGGCGCCCGGAGGCCACGGACGCCGAGGTCGAGGCGGCGGCGCGGGCGGCCGGCGCACACGACATGATCGCCACGCTGGACGGCGGCTATCTCCACGAGGTCGCCGAACGCGGCCGCAACCTCTCGGCCGGCCAGCGCCAGCTGATCGCGCTCGCCCGCGCGGAGCTGGTCGACCCCGACGTGCTCCTTCTCGATGAGGCCACGGCCGCCCTCGACCTGGCCTCGGAGGCCCTGGTCACCCAGGCCACCGACCGCATCACCGGCCGCCGGACCACGCTGGTGGTGGCCCACCGCCTGACGACCGCCGCGCGGGCGGACCGGGTGGTGGTGATGGATCACGGGCGGGTGGTCGAGGACGGTACGCATGAGGAGCTGCTGGCCCTGGAGGGGCGGTACGCGGAGTTGTGGCGCACGTTTGTGGGCGAGCCGGTGGTCGTGGCGTAGCTTGCATTTGCCCCCAACGCACCGGCCCCGGTGCAACCCGCTGAGTGCCCCGTGCGTCCGTACGTGCATACGTTCATACGGTGGAGGGAAGCAAAAGTGTTCGACGGACGGCTGTGGCCCGGACGAGCCGACCGACCGCGGCGCGGCCCGGTGCTGCTGACGGCTGCGGCCGCACTGGCGCTGATGCTCGCCGGGCCGGGCATCACGCGCGCCGACGCCGCATCAGGTTGCCCCGGACACCGGGTCGAGAGCGTGCGGTTCGCCGCCGGAACGCTTCAGGTGTACCGGAGCGGCCAGTACGCCTGCGCCGTCACCCTCGCCAAGTCCCCGGGCCGCAGGCGACAGATGTCCGTCTCGCTCCAGGCGCGCGGCGCCCGGGCGGTCGTCGACAGCGGTCGTTTCACCCGTCTGGCGGGCCCGGTGAAGGTCCGTTCGGCGAACCGCTGTGTGCGGGCGGTGGCCGCCGTATCGGGCAAGAAGGCCGCCACCGGCTGGATCCTCTGCTGAGCCCCTGAGCTGCCCCGCTCGGCTGGTTCATGGTCAACTGGGTTTGGCGTGACGCGCGTTGCGCCAGTAGGTTCGCGGCGACCCGTAGGTTGTGATCCCAGGGGAGGGCGAATGCGCAAGGCGCTGAGATGGCTGCTCGCGCTTGTGGTGCTGATAGGCACCGTGAGCGCGGCAGGGGCATCGGCCGGGGCGGCCACGGCCGCGACACCGGACATCAAGGACCGGATCCTCGCGATCCCGGGCATGAGCCTGGTCGAGGAGAAGCCCTACACGGGCTACCGCTACTTCGTGTTCGAGTATGCCCAGCCCATCGACCACCACCATCCTTCGAAGGGCACCTTCGAGCAGCGCTTCACCCTGCTGCACAAGGACACCAGCCGGCCCACCGTCTTCTACACGGGCGGCTACAACGTCTCCACCACCCCCGGCCGCAGCGAGCCGACCCGGATCATCGACGGCAATCAGGTGTCGCTGGAGTACCGCTACTTCACACCCTCCCGGCCGCAGCCCGCCGACTGGTCGAAGCTGGACATCTGGCAGGCCGCGAGCGACCAGCATCGGCTGTACGAGGCGCTGAAGCCGATCTACTCCAAGAACTGGCTGACCACCGGCGGCTCCAAGGGCGGCATGACCGCCACCTACTACGAGCGGTACTACCCGCACGACATGGACGGCGTCGTCGCGTATGTCGCGCCCGACGACGTGGTCGACAAGGAGGACTCGGCGTATGACCGGTTCTTCGAGACCGTCGGCACCAAGGAGTGCCGCGCCAAGCTGGAGGGCGTCCAGCGCGAAGCACTCGTCCGGCGCAAGCCGCTGGAGAAGAAGTACGCCGCGTACGCGGCGGACAACGGCTACACGTTCCACACCGTCGGCAGCCTCGACAAGGCGTACGAGGCCGTGGTGCTCGACTACATCTGGGGCTTCTGGCAGTACAGCCTGCTCGCCGACTGCGCCACCATCCCCGCCGACGCCCCGCACGCCACCGACCAGGCGATCTGGGACTCCATCGACACGATCTCCGGCTTCTCCTTCTACACCGACCAGGGGCTCGAGCCGTACACGCCGTACTACTACCAGGCCGGCACCCAGCTCGGCTCGCCCGACATCACGCAGCCCTGGCTGGGCAAGCTGAGCCGCTACGGCTACCAGCCGCCCCGGCACTATGTGCCGCGCTCCATCCCGATGCGGTTCCAGCCGTTCGTGATGGACGACGTGGACCAGTGGGTGAAGCACCACGCCCACCACATGCTGTTCGTGTACGGGCAGAACGACCCGTGGGGTGCCGAGCGCTTCAGCGTCGGGCGGCACGCCGACGACAGTTACGTCTTCACCGCGCCCGGCATGAACCACGGCGCCAATGTCGCCGGTCTCGCCCCCGACGACAAGGCGAAGGCCACCGCGCGCATCCTGGCCTGGGCGGGCGTCGCCCCGGCGGCGGTCCGCTCCGACCCGGCGAAGGCCCGGCCGCTGGCCGGCTACGACGCGGCGCTCGACCGCAGCGCGGTCGAGCGCGGCCCCTCGCTGCGGCCGTGAGCCACCACCTGCCGGTGCCCGCCGTCCCAAGGGGCGAAGACCCGGGGACGGCGGGCACCGGCAGGCCCGGCGGCCTCAGTACGACAGGCCGTGGCCGACCGGATAGAGCACCTGCGCCGGATCGTCGGCGCGCTGGATCGGGACCGGCAGCCGCCCTCGCGGTTCCGCCCGGCCCGCGATCACCCGCGCCGCGGCCCTGAGCTCGACATCGGTCCAGCTGTAGGTGGCGAGCGCCGCGCCGACATCGGGCAGGTAGGCGATGTCGTACGGGTTGCGGATCGCGATCTGCACCACGGGCGCGCCGGCCGCGAGCAGTGCGGCCACCAGCCGGCCCTGCGGGTCACCCGGACCGGTGTTGTACGTCCCGACGATCACCGCGTCCATGTCCGTGGCGACGGCAGCCGCGGCGTCGATCGTTTCCGCGGTGGGGCTGGTGCCGGTGGACAGCACCGTGACGGCGAAGCCCAGCTCGGTCAGCGCCTTGCCGAGCACCGTGGTCGGCGGCCCGGTCGTGCCCGAGGGCGAGGCCGGGTCGGCGCCGACCACGAGCAGGTTCGTCCGGCGGCGCGGGGACAGCGGGAGCAGCGCGGCCCGGTTCACCAGCAGGGTGGTGGTCCGCTCGGCGATCCGGTCCGCGGTGGCCAGATGGGAGCGGGTGCCGACGGTCCGGTCGATCCGGCGGGCGTCCACGTAGGGGCGCTGCAGGAGACCGCGCCGTTCCTTGACCTGAAGCACCCGCAGAATCGACTCGTCGAGGCGCTCCTCGGTGATCTCCCCGCTCTCCACGGCGGAGCGCACCCCGTTCCACGCGGTGGCGAGGTCCGGCGGGTTCAGCAGCTGGTCGACGCCGGCCTTGAGCGCGAGCACCGGGACCCGGTCGTCGCCGTACTTGTCCCGCACACCCTGCATGCCCAGCGAATCGGTGATCACCACCCCCTGGTAGCCCAGCTCCTCGCGCAGGATGCCGGTGAGGATGGGACGGGAGAGAGTGGCCGGATCGTTGCTCGGGTCCAGGGCGGGGAACTGGATGTGCGCCGTCATGATCGAGTCGATCCCGGCGGCGATCGCCGCCCTGAACGGCGGCGCGTCGATGCGCTCCCACTCCTCACGGGTGTGGGTGATGACCGGGATGCCGGTGTGGCTGTCGACGGCGGTGTCGCCGTGGCCGGGGAAGTGCTTGGCGGTGGAGGCGATCCGGGAGCTCTGGTAGCCCTGCACCTCGGCGGCGACCATCCGGGCCACCGCGTCGGGTTCCGAGCCGAAGGACCGCACACCGATGACCGGGTTGGCCGGGTTGACGTTGACGTCGGCGTCCGGTGAGTAGTTCTGCCGGATGCCGATGGCGTCCAGTTCGCTGCCCGCGATCCGGCCCATCAGGTAGGCGTCGTCGCGGGAGCCGCCCGCGCCGAGCGCCATCGCGCCGGGGAAGAGGGTGGCGGGGTAGCCGACCCGGCAGACGATGCCGTGCTCCTGGTCGGTGGCGATCAGCAGGGGTACGGGGGTGTGCTGGGCGAGCCCGGCCCGCTGGATGCCGTTGGAGAGGTCGGCGATCTGGTACGGGTCACGGGTGTTGTGCGCCCAGGTGAAGTAGATGATGCCGCCGACGTGGTACGTGGCGATCAGTTCGGCGGCGTCACGCACCCCCATGTCGGTGAGATTGGCGTCGATGTCGGCCTGGTCCGGGTCGGTCGCCGAGTGCCCGTAGACGCGCATCACGAAGAGCTGACCGATCTTCTCCTCGATGCTCATGTGCGCGATGAGTCTCTTGAGCTGCCGGTCACGGCCCTGTCCGTGGTCGTGATCCCGGCTGCGCGGTTCGGCGTGGGCCGTGGTGCCGGTGGCCGCTGTTGCGGCCACTGCGGCGGTAGCGGTGAGCAGGGAGCGTCTGGAGGTGCGGTGGTGCACTGGTGCTCCTTCCGGCCATGCTGCGCAAGGAATTGAAGGAAACTTCCAATGAGCACGGATATCCGGAAAGTTACTGACAGGTCAAGGGTGCGGGCAGAACGACACGCAGAAAGATGCCGCAGCCCGGCGCGCCCTGCCCCTCGCGCTCACCCTCCTGCCGGGCCTCCGGCAAGCCGCTCCAGGAACTCCCGGCCCTGCGCCAGTTGCCCGGGCAGCTCCGCCGCCTGCGGGTACCAGCGCTTCTCGTACTCCCAGCACAGCCACCCGTCCGACGAGTCGAGCAGCCGCACGCACTCCGCGAGCGGCAGCACACCGGCGCCCAGCGCGATCGGGGTGGTGTCGTCGGCCGACGCGATGTCCTTGACCTGGGCGTAACCGAGGTGCGGGGCGAGGACCGCATGGCTGGCGGCCGGGGTCTCGCCGCCCAGCCAGGTGTGCATCACGTCCCAGAGCGCACCGACGTTCCGGTGGCCGACCGGGCCGAGAATGCGGGCCGCGTCGGCGCCGGTGCGATGCGAGTCGTGCGTCTCCAGCAGGATGCGCACCCCCTTGTCGGCGGCGAGTTCGGCGGCCACCCCCAGCCGGCGCGCGGCGGCCGCGTCGGCCTCCGCCCGGTCCTGGTCGCCGGCGCCGGGGAAGACCCGGACGAACGGGGCGCCGAGATCGGCGGCGAGGAAGACCAGCTCGGCGATCTCGCCCTCGATCTCCTTGTCGTCGCCCGGGGCGGCGACCCTGGCGTACCCGGCGACACCCAGGATCTCGACTCCGCCGCGGGCGAACTCCTCGGCGGCCGCCTGCCGTTCACGCAGACCGCTGCCGGGGTGCAGCGCCTCCTCGGGGTGCGCGCGCAGCTCGACCCCCTGGTAGCCGGTGTCGGCCGCGAGCCGCACCGCATCCTGGATGGTGATACCTGGCACTCCGAGGGTGGAGAACGCGAACTTCAACGTGGTGGTCCTTTCCAGCGACATCGTGCGGTTTCGTACGAGGTGGTTCTTCCCGGGCGACGAGTGTGACCCGTGCGCCCGGGCGGATCCGGTACACCGAGGCCGGGGCGTGGCGTGCCGTGTCGTGCGTGGCCGTGAGGGCCGCCTACCCCGCGAACGGGACGCCGGCGCCGCCCGACCCCGTACGGGAGACGCGCCCGCCCGAAGTCACTGCCGAGGCGCCGCCGTGGAGGCCCGCGCCGTCAACTCGCCGCGGACCATGGCGACGCCCCCCTCCGGGGGCGCCTCCCGGCCCATCGCGAGGCGTCCGGCCCGCGCCCCCGCCTCGTACAGCGGCAGCCGTACCGTGGTCAGCGCGGGGACCACGTCCACCGAGAACGGCAGGTCGTCGAAGCCGGCCACCGAGACGTCCTCGGGAATCCGCAGCCCTCGCTCGCGCAGCGCCGCGCAGGCGCCGAGCGCCACCGTGTCGTTCGCCGCCACCACGGCCGTCAACGAGGGTTCCCTGCGCAGGAGTTCCAGGGTGGCCCGGTAGCCGGAACCGCGGTCGTAGCCGCCGTGCACCGTCAGCCGGTCCTGCGTCTCCTCCGGGCCGCCGCCCGCCAGGCCCTTTTCGGCCAGTCCCGCTTCGGCCAGCGCCGCGCGGTGGCCCTCGAGCCGGTGGCGGGTCGTGGTGCGCTCCACCGGGCCCGCGACGTAGCCGATCCGCCGGTGGCCCAGCGACAGCAGGTGCTCGGTGAGGCGCTGACCGCCGCCCCGGTTGTCGAAGGTCAGCGTGGCGGCCACCGACTCGGCGCCCGGAAGCGGCGGCCGGCCGCACAGCACCACCCGGGTGCCCGCATCGGCCAGCCGCGCCAGCTTCGCGGAGACCGCCGCGCTGTGCGCGGGGTCCTCGAGCGCGCCCCCGGTCAGCACGACGGCGGCGGCGCGCTGGCGCTGCAGCAGGGTCAGGTAGGTGAGTTCGCGCTCCGGCGAGCCTCCCGTGTTGCACACGACGGCCAGCTTCTCGCCGCCGCCGCGTCCGGTGCCCTCCTGGCCGCCGATCTCGGACTGGGCCGCGCTCGCCATGATCCCGAAGAACGGGTCGGCGATGTCGTTGACCAGGATGCCGACCAGGTCGGAGGTGGCGGCGGCGAGCGAGCTCGCCTGCCCGTTCAGCACGTAGTCGAGCTCGTCCACGGCCCGTAGTACCCGGTCTCTGGTGGATACCGCGACGGGGTAGTTGCCGTTGAGCACCCGGGACACCGTCGCCGGGGAGACCCGGGCACGGGCCGCCACATCCGCGAGGGTCGCTGTCATGTCTGCCTCCGTGGCACTTCGCTGCGCATCTCGGTCACGCGTCTGCGCGGCCCCTTGTCGGGGCCGGTGTTCGCAGGTTAGCTTCATCCTGCTTAGAAAGCGCTTGCTATCGCTTGCTCATCGTTGCTGTATGGAGGAATTTCTCGTGACGCGCAAGACAGTGCGGATCGCCATGAACGGCGTAACCGGCCGGATGGGATACCGGCAGCATCTGGTCCGTTCCCTCCTCGCCCTGCGCGAGGAGGGCGGCCTCGACCTCGGCGACGGCACGGTGCTGTGGCCGGAAATCGTGCTGGTCGGCCGCCGCGAGCACGCGCTGCAGGCGATGGCGGCGAAGCACGGCCTGGAGCACTGGTCCACCGACCTGGACGCGGTGCTCGCCGACCCGGACCTCGACGTCTACTTCGACGCTCAGGTCACGTCGGCCCGCGAGGAGGCCCTGCGGAAGGCGATCGCGGCCGGAAAGCACATCTACACCGAGAAGCCGACCGCCACCGGACTGGCCGGCGCTCTGGAGCTGGCCAGGCTCGCGGACGCGGCCGGGATCAAGCACGGCGTGGTCCAGGACAAGCTCTTCCTGCCGGGCCTGCTGAAGCTCAAGCGCCTGATCGACGGGGGCTTCTTCGGGAAGATCCTCTCCGTCCGGGGCGAGTTCGGCTACTGGGTCTTCGAGGGCGACTGGCAGGACGCCCAGCGCCCCTCGTGGAACTACCGTGCCGAGGACGGCGGCGGCATCGTCGTCGACATGTTCCCGCACTGGGAGTACGTTCTGCACGAGCTCTTCGGCCGGGTCACCTCCGTGCAGGCGCTGACCGCCACCCACATCCCGCAGCGCTGGGACGAACAGCACAAGCCGTACGACGCCACCGCCGACGACGCCGCCTACGGCATCTTCGAGCTCGAGGGCGGTGCGATCGCCCAGATCAACTCCTCCTGGACCGTCCGGGTCAACCGCGACGAACTGGTCGAGTTCCAGGTCGACGGCACGGAGGGCTCCGCCGTAGCCGGTCTGCGCAACTGCCGTACCCAGCACCGGAGCACCACCCCCAAGCCGGTCTGGAACCCGGATCTGCCCGCCACGCACGCCTTCCGCGAGCAGTGGCAGGAGGTCCCGGACAACGGCGAATTCGACAACGGCTTCAAGGTCCAGTGGGAGCTCTTCCTGCGCCACGTCGCGCTCGACGAGCCCTACCACTGGGACCTGCTGGCCGGTGCGCGCGGTGTGCAGCTCGCCGAGCTGGGGCTGCAGTCGTCCGCCGAGGGCCGCCGGCTCGACGTTCCGGAGATCTCGCTGTGACGATCCTGCTGCCCCGCGCGGGCGGCGGTACGTACCGCTACCAGCCGCGCACCGAGCCCGCCGCGTTCGCCTCCGGCGGCGGCGCCCCGCTCGCCTCCCGTACGGTCTTCTCCGCGGCGCACGTCGTCGCCGACCCCTACGCCGACGTCTCGCCGGACGTCCCGGCCGCCGTCGACTGGGACGCCACCCTCGCCTTCCGCCACCACCTCTGGTCGCACGGCCTCGGCGTGGCGGAGGCGATGGACACCGCGCAGCGCGGCATGGGCCTGGACTGGCCGGGCGCCGCCGAGCTGATCCGCCGGTCCGCCGCCGAGGCCGGTTCGGTGGGCGGCGCCATCGCCTGCGGCGTCGGCACCGACCAACTGCCGTCCGGCGAGGTGACTCTGCACCAGGTCGTCGAGGCGTACGAGGACCAGCTGGCCCTGGTCGAGGAGACCGGCGCCCAGGCGATCCTGATGGCATCCAGGGCGCTGGCGGCCGCCGCGAAGAGCCCCGACGACTATCTGGAGGTTTACGGGCACCTGCTGCGCCAGTGCTCCGAGCCGGTCATCCTGCACTGGCTCGGCCCGATGTTCGACCCGGCACTGGACGGCTACTGGGGCTCGGCCGACCTGGACGCCGCTACGGAGACCTTCCTGGAGGTCATCAAGGCCCACCCGGACAAGGTCGACGGCATCAAGGTGTCGCTGCTGGACGCCGAACGCGAGGTCGACCTCCGCCGCCGCCTCCCCGACGGGGTGCGCTGCTACACCGGCGACGACTTCAACTACCCCGAACTGATCGCGGGCGACGAACGCGGCTTCAGCCACGCACTGCTCGGCATCTTCGACCCGCTGGGTCCGCTCGCCGCCGAGGCGGTCCGCGTCCTGGACACCGGTGACCGGCAGGGCTTCCGCGCCCTGCTCGACCCCACGGTGGAGCTGTCCCGCCACCTCTTCCAGAAGCCGACCCGCTTCTACAAGACCGGCGTGGTCCTCCTCGCCTGGCTGGCCGGCCACCAGTCGCACTTCACCATGGTCGGCGGACTCCAGTCGGCACGCTCCCTGCTGCACCTGGCGCGGGCCTACGAACTGGCCGACGGCCTGGGCCTTTTCCCCGACCCGGCGCTCGCCCAGCGCCGTATGACCTCCCTCCTGAACGTGTACGGAGTCGACCAGTGAGCACCGCAGACCTCTCCCGCTTCAGCATCAACCAGATGACCGTCAAGCAACTGTCGCTGCCCGAACTCACCGCTGCCTGCCGGGAGCTGGGTGTGCCCGGCGTCGGTCTGTGGCGGGAGCCGGTGCAGCAGTACGGGGTCGCCTCGGCGGCCAAGCTGGTACGGGACGCCGGGCTGACCGTCACCACGCTGTGCCGCGGCGGTTTCCTCACCGCGATCGACCCGGCCGAACGGGCCGCCGCGCTGGCCGACAACCGCGCGGCCGTCGACGAGGCGGCGACGCTCGGCACGGACACCCTGGTCCTGGTCTCCGGCGGCCTTCCGGCCGGCTCGAAGGACCTGCACGGCGCCCGGGAACGCATCGCCGACGCCTTGGCCGAGCTGGGCCCGTACGCGGCCGACCACGGCGTACGCCTCGCGATCGAGCCCCTGCACCCCATGTACGCCGCCGACCGATGCGTCATTTCCACCCTCACCCAGGCCCTCGACCTGGCCGAACGCTTCCCGGCCGAGCAGGTGGGGGTGGCCGTCGACACGTACCACATCTGGTGGGACGACCGGGCCCCGGCCGAGGTCGCCAGGGCGGGAGAAGGGGGCCGGATCCATACCTTCCAGCTGGCCGACTGGACGACGCCGTTGCCCGCCGGCGTACTCAACGGGCGCGGCCAGATCGGCGACGGGGCGGTGGACATGCGGGAGTGGCGCGAGCGGGTGGACGCGGCGGGGTACCGCGGACCGATCGAGGTCGAGCTGTTCAACGAGGCGCTGTGGGCCCGGGACGGGAAGGAGGTACTCCGGGAGACCGCCGAGCGGTTCGCGCTGCACGCGCTCTGACGGCCGACGAGCACGGCCGACGAGCACGGCCGACGAGCACGGCCGACGGCAACCGCTCGGTCAGCGGGTGGCGAGGAGTTCGAGTGTGTCGATCACTCGGTTGGAGAAGCCCCACTCGTTGTCGTACCAGGCCACCACCTTGATGTGGCGGCCGTCGACACGGGTGAGGGCCGAGTCGAAGATCGACGAGGCCGGATTGCCGGTGATGTCGGATGACACGAGCGGGTCGTCCGAGTACTCGAGGATGGCGGCGAGCGGTCCTTCCGCCGCGGTGCGGTACGCCGCCAGCACGTCGTCGCGGGTCACGTCGCGGGCGACGGTCGTGTTGAGTTCCACGATCGAGCCCACCGGGATCGGCACGCGGATCGAGTCGCCCGACAACTTGCCGTCCAGCTTCGGCAGCACGACGCCGATCGCCTTGGCGGCGCCCGTCGTGGTCGGCACGATGTTCTCAGCGGCGGCACGGGCCCGGCGGGCGTCGCGGTGCGGGCCGTCCTGCAGGTTCTGCTCCTGCGTGTAGGCGTGCACCGTCGTCATGAAGCCGTGCTCGATGCCGGCGAGTTCGTCGAGGACCGCTGCCAGCGGGGCGAGCGCGTTGGTGGTGCAGGAGGCGTTCGAGACGATGGTGTGCAGGGCCGGGTCGTACGCGTCGGTGTTGACGCCGTACGCGAGCGTGACGTCGGCGCCGTCCGACGGCGCGCTGACGAGCACCTTCTTCGCGCCCGCGTCGAGGTGGGCGCGGGCGGCCTCGGCCGAGGTGAAGCGGCCGGTCGCCTCGAGTAC
The DNA here is from genome assembly GCF_040689485.1 of Streptomyces sp. NPDC051322. Classification (NCBI taxonomy): domain Bacteria; kingdom Bacillati; phylum Actinomycetota; class Actinomycetes; order Kitasatosporales; family Streptomycetaceae; genus Streptomyces; species Streptomyces sp. NPDC051322. The sequence continues at coordinate 350,124 of NZ_JBFBAK010000005.1, forward strand.
GACGTCGACGCCGAGCGCGGCCCAGGGCAGCTGAGCCGGGTCGCGTTCGGCGAGCACCTTGATGCGGCGGCCGTCGACGACGAGGGTGTCCGCCTCGGCGGTCACCGGGCGTCCGAGCCGGCCGGCCGTCGTGTCGTAGGCGAGCAGTCGCGCGAGGGTGGCGGGCTCCGTGAGGTCGTTGACGGCGACGATCTCGAGGTCACTGTCGCGTTCGAGCAGTGCGCGCAGCACATTGCGTCCGATGCGGCCGAATCCGTTGATGGCGATGCGAGTCATGAGTGTGTCCCTTCGGTTCACCCCCAGGTTCGCGCCCGGATTCCGCCCGGGACAGCGGCGTGATCGCCAGGGTTCGCAAGGATCGCGCCACGTGGGGGCGGGTTACTCGCCCTGGGTGAAGGTGCGCCGGTACTCGCTCGGCGTGGTGCCGAGGACACGCTGGAAGTGCAGCCGGAGATTCGCGCCGGTGCCGAGACCGATGTCGGCGGCGATCTGCTCGACGCTCCGCCCCGAACGCTCGAGCAGCTCACGGGCCATGTCGATGCGGGCGCGCATCACCCACTGCATCGGCGTGTAGCCGGTGTCCTCCACGAAGCGCCGCGAGAACGTGCGCGGCGAGACCGCCGCATGCCCGGCGAGCACCTTGAGGGTGAGGGGCTCACCGAGCCGGTGCAGCGCCCACTCGCGGGTGGCGGCGAACCGCTCGCCGAGCGGCTCGGGAACGCTGCGCGGCACGTACTGCGCCTGACCGCCGCTGCGGTAGGGGGCGGCGACCAGGCGCCGGGCCGCGTGGTTCGACGGAGCCACGCCGAGGTCGCTGCGCAGAATGTGCAGGCACAGGTCGATGCCGGAGGCAGCGCCTGCCGACGTCAGTACGCTGCCCTCGTCGACGAACAGCACGTTCTCGTCGACCCGGACGAGCGGATGCTTCGCGCTGAGCGCCCGCGAGTAATGCCAGTGCGTCGTGGCGCGCTTGCCGTCGAGCAGACCGGTCGCGGCGAGTGCGAAGGCGCCCGTCGAGATGGCGGCGAGCCGCGCGCCCGCGTCGTGGGCGGCGATCAGCGCATCGACGACGGCCGGGGGCGGGTCGTTGCGGTCCGGAAACCGGTAGCCGGGGATGAAGACGATGTCGGCCCAGGTGAGCGCGGAGAGGCCATGGGTGACGTGGTAGGAGAGGCCGTCGCCGCCGGTTACCGGACCGGGCGCCGCGCCGCACACCCGCACCTCGTACGGCATGCTCGCCCGGGTCGTGAACACCTGCGCGGGAATGCCGACGTCGAGCGGCTTCGCACCCTCGAGCACGAGGACGGCGACGCGACGCGGGTGGGAGGACGGCACGGAAACAGGGTACGAGGGGACGTGGGCCGGGTCACCTGGGCGCTGCGCCCGGATACCTCTCCCGGAATCCGTACAACCCTTCCCGGGTGACGGCAGTCGTACACGTCATCAGGGCTTCGGGGGGCCGTACCCGGGGGGATACGGGAAGCGCTGAGCGGGGGAGGGGAATGCGGTGGGGCCCGGTCCACGGATCGGGCCCCCACGCCACGGCGACGGGACGTCTGCTCAGAAGAAGACTCAGAAGAAGACGCCGCACCGCAGCAGCACATTGGCGTACGGCCGGGCCTCCCCCGTCCGCACCACCAGTCGCGCCCCTGCCGACCGGGACTTCAACTCCTCGTGCGGGACCAGCTCGAGAGCGGGAAAGCACCTGCCCAGCAGCCCAGCGGCAGCGGGGTTCGCTTCCAGGACCTCGTGCGCCGACGTCGCGCCCTCCACCACCAGCTCGGCCAGCAGTCCGTCGAGGACTTCGGCGAACGACGGCACGCCGGCCCGGAAGGCCAAGTCCACCAGTCGGGGGCCGTCCGGGACGGGCATCCCGGCGTCGCAGACGAGTACGCCGTCGCCGTGCCCCAGTTCGGCCAGCGCCCCGGCGAGATGACGGTTGAGGATTCCGGCCTTCTTCATCCGGCGACGACCTCTCCGGCGGTCGGATACGACTCCTGCGCGCCCGCCCCGGTGACCGCGGTGGCGCCCACCCGCGCGGCGAATGCGGCGGCCTCCGCGAGCTTGTCGCCCTGGCCGAGACGCCAGGCCAGCGCGGCGGTGAAGGCATCGCCCGCGCCGGTCGTGTCCACCGCGGCGACCCGTGGGCTCGGCACCCGCGAGACGGTGCCGGGGCCGGACTCGGCGATCAGCGCCCCCTCGGCGCCCAGGGTGATCACCACCGAGCGCGGGCCGAGACCGAGCAGCGCGGCGGCCCAGTCCTCGGGTCCTGGTCCGGCGGACGGGCCGAGCAGGACCCGGGCCTCGTGCTCGTTGACCACGAGCGGGTCGCAGGCGGCGAGCAGCTCGGTGGGCAGTGGGGCGGGCGGGGAGGGGTTCAGTACGAAACGGGTGCCGGGCGGCCGGGTGCGGACCACCTCGACGACGGTCTCCAGCGGGATCTCCAGCTGTGCGGACACCACCCGGGCCGCGGCGAGCAGGCTGCCCGCCGCGCGGACGTCGGCCGGGGTGAGCCGGGAGTTGGCGCCGGGGGAGACCACGATGCTGTTGTCGCCCGAGGGATCCACGGTGATCAGCGCCACGCCGGTGGGCGCGTCGCCGACCAGCACGCCGACGGTGTCCGCACCGGCCGACCGCTGCGCGTCGAGCAGCAGCCGGCCGTGGGCGTCGTCCCCGATCCGGGCCAGCAGCGCGCTCCTGGCGCCCAGCCGGGCGGCGGCTGCCGCCTGGTTGGCTCCCTTGCCGCCGGGGTGGACGGTCAGATCGGAGCCGAGCACCGTCTCGCCGGCCGCGGGCCTGCGCTCGACGCCGATCACCAGGTCGGCGTTGGCCGACCCTACGACCAGCAGGTCGTAGTCGTACATGTCTGTCCTGCTTTCCGGGAAGAACGTGCGTCGGTCAGGCGAAGGTGGCGACGTTCTTGCTGGTGACGACCTTGACCGGCACCTTCACCGCCTTGGGCACCGTCTTGCCGTGCGCGGCCCGCACCGCGTTCTGCACGGCCAGCCTGCCGAGCTCCGCGGGCTGCTGGGCGACCGATGCGTACAGGGTGCCGGCCTTGACCGCCTTGAACCCGTCGGGCGTTCCGTCGAAACCGATCACCTGGACGGACTTGCCGGCCTTGCTGCCGAGCGCCTTGATCGCGCCGAGCGCCATCTCGTCGTTGGCGGCGAAGACGCCGGTGACGCCGTGGTTGGCCTGCAGCATGTTGGTCATGACGTCGAGGCCCTTGGTGCGGTCGAAGTCGGCGGGCTGGCTGGCGACCACCTTGATGCCGGGGTAGGCCTTGATGCCCTCGGTGAAGCCCTGCTCGCGCTCCCGGGCCGCGGACGTGCCCGCGGTGCCCTGCAGTTCGACGATCCGGCCCTTGCCGCCGAGCTTCTCGGCCAGCGTCTTCGCGGCGAGCTTGCCGCCGGCCACGTTGTCGGAGGCGACCAGGGCGGCGACGTCGGCCTTGTTGACGCCGCGGTCGGCGGCGACCACCGGGATGTCCGCCTTGTTGGCGGCGCGGACCGAGGGACCGGAGGCGTCGGAGTCCACCGGGTTGATGACGATCGCCTTGATGCCCGAGCTGGTGAAGTTCTGTATCTGGTTGGCCTGCTGGGAAGCGTCGTTCTGGGCGTCGGTGACGGTCAGGTCGAGGCCCTCCGCCTTGGCCTCCTGCTGGGCGCCCGCCTTCATCTGGACGAAGAACGGGTTGTTCATGGTGGACAGGGACAGGCCGACCTTGAGGCGGGTGCCGGACGAGCCGGAGTTGTTGAAGAACGACACGGCAGCGACCACGGCCGCCACACACACCACGGCGACCCCGGCCTTGATCACCTGTGGCCGCTTGCCGCCCGGCGAGCCGGTGCCCGCCGCAGCGGAGGTGCCGGTGCCGGTGCCGGCGCGGCGGCGCAGGGTATCCAGCAGGACCGCCAGCGCGATGACTACGCCGATCACCACCTGCTGCCAGAAGGCGGACACCGAGAGGAGGTTGAGGCCGTTGCGCAGTACGGCGAGGATCAGCGCGCCGATCAGCGTGCCGGACGCCTTGCCGACGCCGCCGGAGAGGCTGGCGCCGCCGATGACGACCGCGGCGATCGCGTCGAGTTCGTACCCGTTGGCGGCCTGCGGCTGCGCGGAGGAGAGCCGGGCGGCGAGGACGATGCCCGCGGCGGCGGCGAAGAGCCCGGACAACGCGTAGATGGCGAGCTTCTGCCGCTTGACCCGCAGTCCGGACAGCCGGGCGGCCTCCTCGTTGCCGCCGATCGCGTACATCGAGCGGCCGATGTACGTACGGGACAGCACCAGCGCGGTGAGCAGACCCATCACGATCATCACGATCACCGGGACCGGCAGCCAGCCGCCGAGGGTGTCACCGAGCGAGGAGACCGAGCCGGGGAAGGCGATCGGGGAGCCCTGCGAGATGACCAGTGAGAGTCCGCGGCCGATCGACAGCATGGCCAGCGTCGCGATGAACGGCGGGAGTTTGCCGTACGAGATGAGCGCGCCGTTGACCAGGCCGCAGGCGATGCCGGTACCGATGGCGAAGACCACCGCCAGCCAGACCGGCAGTCCCTCGGAGGTCGCCGTCCAGGCGAGCACGGTCGCGGAGAGCGCGGCCACCGAGCCGACCGAGAGGTCGATGCCCGCCGAGACGATGACGAAGGTGACGCCGAACGCCAGGATCGCGGTGACCGCGGCCTGCACGCCGACGTTGAGCAGGTTCTGGGTGGTGAGGAAGTCGCCGGAGAGCAGCGACATCGCCACCACCAGGACCACCAGGGCGCTGAGCGCGCCGTTGTCGAGCAGAATGCGGCGGACTGCCGAGGCGCCACTCGCGCCCGTTGAGCCCTTGAGCGTGTCAGTGGTCACTGGAGGCCCTCTGCTTCCTTCGCTTCAGTGCTGGGTGTGGTCGGGGCTGAGGTGGTGACGGCGAGTGCCATCACCGCGTCCTGGGTTGCTTCGTGTGCGGTGAGTTCGCCGGCGATCCGGCCCTGGGCCATCACCAGCACCCGGTCGCTCATGCCGAGCACCTCGGGGAGATCGCTGGAGATCATCAGGACCGCGTGTCCGGCGGCCGTCAGCTCGTTGATCAGCTGGTAGATCTCGACCTTCGCGCCGACGTCGATGCCCCGGGTCGGCTCGTCGAGGATCAGCACCCGGGTGTCGGCGAGCAGCCATTTGCCGATGACGACCTTCTGCTGGTTGCCGCCGGACAGGGTGCCCACGTGCTGGCCGAGCCCGGCCATCCGGACGCCGAGCTGTTCGGCGATGCGCGCGGCCGCGGTCTGCTGGCCCTTGAGGTCGACCAGTCCGCCGCGGGTGGCGGAACGCAGGGTGACCAGGCCGAGGTTCTCCTGGACCGAGGCCTCCAGCAGCAGGCCCTGGCCCTTGCGGTCCTCGGGGACCAGGCCGATCCCGGCGCCCATCGCGGCGTTCACATCGTGCCCGGGGAGCGGCCTGCCGGTGACGGCGACGGTGCCGGAGTCGTAGGGGTCGGCGCCGAAGACGGCGCGGGCCACCTCGGTGCGTCCGGCGCCGACGAGACCGGCCAGGCCGACCACCTCACCGGCCCGCACCTCGAAGCTGACGTCGTGGAAGTGCCCGTGCCGGCTCAGCCCGCGCACCGCGAGCAACGGCTCGCCGATTTCCGGGCGTTGCCGCGGGAACTGCTGATCGATGGAGCGGCCGACCATCAGCCGGACGAGTTCGTCCTCCGGGGTGGAGGCGGGCACCTGGTCGATGCTGCGGCCGTCGCGCAGCACGGTGACCCGGTCGCCGAGTGCGGCGATCTCCTCCAGGTGGTGGGTGATGAAGACGATGCCCACGCCGTCCTCGCGCAGCGTGCGGACGAGCGCGAAGAGCTTCTCCACCTCGCCCGAGGTGAGGACGGCGGTCGGTTCGTCCATGATCAGGACGCCGGTCCGCAGACTCAGCGCCTTCGCGATCTCCACCATCTGCAGCCGGGCGATGCCCAGTTCGCGCACCTTGGTACGCGGCGAGACGTCGACCCCGACCCGGTGCAGCAACTCCTGGGCGTCCGCCTCCATCCGGCCGCGGTCGATCATGCCGAAGCGGCGCGGCTGCCGGCCGAGGAAGATGTTCTCGGCGACCGTCAGGTCCGGCACCAGGTTGAACTCCTGGTAGATGGTGGCGATGCCGAGGCGTTCGGCGTCCTGCGCGCCGTGGATGCGGACCTCGCGCCCCTCGGAGAAGATCCGGCCGCTGTCCGGGCGGTAGGCGCCGGAGAGCATCTTGATCAGGGTGCTCTTGCCCGCGCCGTTCTCACCGAGCAGGACGTGCACCTCGCCGCGGCGCAGGTCGAAGTCGACGCTGTCGAGCGCGACCACACCGGGGAAGGTCTTGCGGATGGCTTCGATGCGCAGCAACTCGTCGGGGTTGCTCACCGGTCGCTCCTGTTCGTCGTGGGGGCCGTCGGCCGCGGGGGTTCGGGTTCGCCGCAGGAGCGTCTGATCATCAGCCGGGCGGGCAGGATGGCGGACTGCGGTTCCCTGCCCTCCAGCCGGTCGATCAGCGCCCGGACGGCGGCCCTGCCGAGTTCGCCGGTCGGTTGGGCGATCGCGGTGATCGCCGGGTCCGTGTGGACGAACCACGGGATGTCGTCGAAGGCCGCCAGCGCGATGTCGTGCGGGATGCGCAGTCCGTGACCGCGGATCGCGTCCATGGCACCGAGTGTCATCAGGTTGTCGGCGGCGAACACCACCTCGGGCGGCTCGGGGAGGGCGAGGAAGCGGTTGGTCTCCCGGCGGCCGCTGTCGGCCTGGAAGTCGCCGTGCCCGATATAGGCGTCGGGCAGCGGCAGTCCGTACTCCCGGAGTGCGTCGCGGAAGGCCTCGATGCGCTCGTTACCGGTCGTCGTGGTGGCCGGTCCGGCGATGATGGCGAGCCTGCGGTGGCCAAGACCGTGCAGGTGGGCGACCAGTTCGCGAACCGCCGCGCGCCCGTCGGACCGTACGACAGGTACGTCCACGCCCGGGATCCAGCGGTCCACGAAGACCATCGGGGTACCGGAGCCGGCCGCGTCCAGCATCAGCGGGGAGCCGCCGTCGGTCGGGCTGACCAGGAGTCCGTCGATGCGCCGGTCGAGCAGCGTACGGATGTGGTGGTCCTGCTGGGCGGGCTGCTCGTCGGCGTTGCCGATGATGACGCTGAAGCCGTGCGCCCGGGCCTCGTCCTCCACGGAGCGGGCCAGCTCGGTGAAGTACGGGTTCAGGACGTCGCTGATGACCAGACCGAGCGTCCGGGTCCTGTCCGTGCGCAGCGACCGGGCGACCGCGTTGGGCCGGTAGCCGAGGGCCTCGACGGTGGCCAGCACCCGGGCGCGGGTGTCGGGGCGGACGGACGGATGGCCGTTCAGGGCGCGGGACACCGTGGCGACGGATACCCCCGCACCGGCTGCGACGTCCTTGATGCTCGCCATCGCAGGACCACCTCCTTGTGGGCCATGGAATCGATGCTCCATGGAATCGATTACACGAGCGATTGGAATCGATTACACAGTCGGCGGTCAAGGGGGGACCCGGCATCCGTGACGCGATCGTGATACGACGGCTGCGACTCCGGCTGTCGGTCCCGGGCGGTAGCGTCGGCGCATGTCGAACATGGCAGTGCTGGAAGGGGTCCTGGAGAGGATCACGTACGCGAACGAGGAGAACGGCTACACCGTCGCCCGCGTCGACACCGGCCGGGGCAGCGACCTGCTCACCGTCGTCGGCTCGCTGCTCGGCGCCCAGCCCGGCGAGTCGCTGCGCATGGAGGGCCGCTGGGGCTCGCACTCCCAGTACGGCAGGCAGTTCACGGTGGAGAACTACACGACGATCCTCCCCGCCACCATCCAGGGCATCCGCCGCTACCTCGGTTCCGGACTGATCAAGGGCATCGGCCCCGTCATGGCCGACCGGATCACCACGCACTTCGGCCTCGACACCCTCGACGTGATCGAGCAGGAGCCCAAGCGCCTCATCGAGGTACCGGGCCTCGGCCCGAAGCGTACGAAGCTGATCGGCGCGGCCTGGGAGGAGCAGAAGGCGATCAAGGAGGTGATGATCTTCCTGCAGGGGGTAGGGGTCTCCACCTCCATCGCCGTGCGCATCTACAAGAAGTACGGCGACGCGTCGATCTCCGTGGTGAAGAACGAGCCCTACCGGCTGGCCGCCGACGTGTGGGGCATCGGCTTCCTGACCGCCGACCGCATCGCCCAGGCCGTCGGCATCCCGCACGACTCACCGGAGCGGGTGAAGGCCGGCCTGCAGTACGCGCTGTCCCAGTCCACCGAGCAGGGGCACTGCTTCCTCCCGGAGGAGCAGCTGATCGCCGACGCGGTGAAACTCCTGCAGGTCGACACCGGCCTGGTCATCGACTGCCTCGCGGAACTGGCCGCCGATGAGGGCGTCGTCAGGGAGCGGGTGCCGGGCCCTGAGGGCGGCGAGGAGTGGGTCACCGCGGTCTATCTGGTGCCCTTCCACCGGGCCGAGCTCTCGCTCGCCTCCCAGTTGCTGCGGCTGCTGCGCACCGAGGAGGACCGGATGCCGGCCTTCCGGGACGTCGACTGGGACACGGCGCTGTCCTGGCTCGCCGCGCGGACCGGCGCGGAGCTGGCCCCGGAACAGCAGGCGGCGGTCCGGCTCGCGCTGACCGAGAAGGTCGCCGTGCTCACCGGGGGCCCGGGCTGCGGAAAGTCCTTCACGGTGCGCTCCGTGGTGGAGCTGGCCCGCGCCAAGAAGGCCAAGGTGGTGCTGGCGGCCCCCACCGGGCGGGCCGCGAAACGGCTGGCCGAGCTGACCGGGGCGGACGCCTCCACCGTGCACCGGTTGCTGGAGCTGAAGCCGGGCGGTGACGCGGCGTACGACCGGGACCGCCCGCTCGACGCGGATCTGGTGGTGGTCGACGAGGCGTCCATGCTGGACCTGCTGCTCGCCAACAAGCTGGTCAAGGCGGTGGCCCCGGGCGCGCATCTGCTGCTGGTCGGTGATGTGGACCAGCTGCCCTCGGTCGGCGCGGGGGAGGTGCTGCGCGATCTGCTGGTCGCCGGGGGGCCGGTGCCGCGGGTGCGGCTCACCCGGATCTTCCGCCAGGCCCAGCAGTCCGGGGTGGTCACCAACGCGCACCGGATCAACTCCGGCAGTCAACCCCTCACTCAGGGTCTGCCGGACTTCTTTCTCTTCGTCGAGGACGAGACGGAGGAGGCCGGCAAACTCACCGTCGACGTGGCGGCCCGCCGCATCCCGCAGAAGTTCGGCCTGGACCCGCGCCGGGACATCCAGGTGCTGGCGCCCATGCACCGCGGCCCGGCCGGCGCGGGGACGCTCAACGGGCTGCTCCAGCAGGCGATCACACCTGCTCGGCCCGGCCTGCCGGAGAAGCGGTTCGGTGGCCGGGTCTTCCGTGTGGGCGACAAGGTGACGCAGATCAGAAATAATTACGACAAAGGGGCGAACGGCGTCTTCAACGGCACGGTCGGGGTGGTCACCGCACTCGATCCGGACGAGCAGAAACTCACCGTGCTCACCGACGAGGACGAGGAAGTACCCTACGAATTCGACGAGTTGGACGAGCTGGCGCACGCCTACGCGGTGACCATCCACCGCTCGCAGGGCAGCGAGTACCCGGCGGTGGTCATTCCGGTCACCACCGGCGCCTGGATGATGCTCCAGCGCAACCTGCTCTACACGGCGGTCACCCGGGCCAGGAAGCTGGTGGTCCTGGTGGGCTCCCGCAAGGCCATCGGACAGGCGGTGCGCACGGTCTCCGCGGGCAGGCGCTGCACCGCACTGGACCACCGACTGTCCGGAGGACGAGCGGAGCCGCCGCGGTGGGAAACATCACCCGGGCTTTCGGAACCGGGACCGAGAAGGCAGGATGAATAGGTTGGCGGCACTGAGTGCCGCCGATTAGCCCAATGGGCGACCCCGAGTGCACTCTGCTGAGCCAAGTGGGGGATGGTAGAGACAGTCAGGGCACCTCGAAGAAGAGGCACTACCGTCGGTGAGGGATGACGTGAGCGACAACTCTGTAGTACTGCGGTACGGCGATGGCGAGTACACCTACCCGGTGATCGACAGCACCGTCGGCGACAAGGGCTTCGACATCGGGAAGCTACGCGCCCAGACCGGTCTGGTGACGCTGGACAGCGGATACGGCAATACGGCCGCCTATAAATCCGCGATCACCTACCTCGACGGCGAGCAGGGCATCCTGCGCTACCGCGGGTACCCGATCGAGCAGCTGGCCGAGCAGTCGAGCTTCCTCGAGACGGCATATCTGCTGATCAACGGCGAGCTCCCCAAGGTCGACGAGATTTCGACCTTCAAGAACGAGATTACCCAGCACACCCTGCTGCACGAGGACGTCAAGCGGTTCTTCGACGGCTTCCCGCGCGACGCGCACCCGATGGCCATGCTGTCGTCGGTGGTCAGCGCGCTGTCCACGTTCTACCAGGACAGCCACAACCCCTTCGACGAGCAGCAGCGGCACCTTTCGACGATCCGCCTGATCGCCAAGCTGCCGACCATCGCGGCCTACGCGTACAAGAAGTCGATCGGCCACCCGTTCGTCTACCCGCGCAACGACCTGGGCTACGTCGAGAACTTCCTGCGGATGACCTTCTCGGTCCCTTCGCAGGAGTACGTGCCGGACCCGGTCGTCGTATCGGCGCTGGACAAGCTGCTGATCCTGCACGCGGACCACGAGCAGAACTGCTCGACCTCCACCGTGCGTCTGGTCGGCTCCTCGCAGGCCAACATGTTCGCCTCGATCTCTGCGGGCATCAGCGCGCTGTGGGGCCCGCTGCACGGCGGCGCCAACCAGTCGGTGCTGGAGATGCTCGAGGGCATCAAGCAGTCCGGCGGCGACGTCGACACCTTCATCCGCAAGGTGAAGAACAAGGAAGACGGCGTGAAGCTGATGGGCTTCGGGCACCGCGTCTACAAGAACTTCGACCCCCGGGCGAAGATCATCAAGGCGGCGGCGCACGATGTCCTCTCGGCCCTCGGCAAGGACGACGAGCTGCTCGACATCGCGCTGAAGCTCGAGGAGCACGCGCTGGCCGACGACTACTTCGTGGAGCGGAAGCTCTACCCGAACGTCGACTTCTACACCGGCCTGATCTACCGGGCGATGGGCTTCCCGACCGAGATGTTCACCGTGCTCTTCGCCATCGGCCGCCTTCCCGGCTGGATCGCCCAGTGGCACGAGATGATCAAGGAGCCGGGCAGCCGTATCGGCCGTCCGCGCCAGATCTACACCGGAGAGGTCCTCCGCGACTTCACCCCGGTCCAAGGCCGCTGACTCCGACTCCGACACCGGCGCCGGCTCCGAGCAGCCGCGCCCACCGATCGAAAAGCGCCCCGCCGCCGATCCCCCCACGGGTCGACGCACGGGGCGCTTCCCATTCCCCGGTCGGATTCCCCCCACGGGATCCGCTCCGGGCGTCTGGTGGGCACAGAAGTGCCCGTGCCGCGCTCTGCCGGGGTACGTACACGACGGGAGGGCCGCTCAAAGCTCTCCGTGGCACGTGCCCCGGCCAACGCTTGCCACGGAACGTCCCCCAAGACATTCCGTCGGACGTCCCCCAAGACATCCTTGGCATCGTTCACTTAGACACTCGGTGCGCCGGAATGGTTACCCCGTGAAGCACGTGATCCATGTCTCGTTGTGAACGTCATGTGAAGGTACGCAATCTCAGGCTGTTTGTCACTACGAACACCGAAGAGAACGCCATAGCGAAACCGGCGGTCATGGGGTTGAGCAGCCCGGCAGCGGCCAGCGGCAGGGCCGCGACGTTGTAGGCGAAGGCCCAGAAGAGGTTGCCCTTGATGATCGCCAGCGTGCGGCGGGCGAGCCGGATCGCGTCGGCGGCCGTCAGCAGATCTCCACGGACCAGCGTGAGGTCACCGGCTTCGATGGCGGCGTCGGTGCCGGTGCCCATCGCGAGCCCCAGGTCGGCGGTGGCCAGGGCAGCCGCGTCGTTCACCCCGTCGCCGACCATCGCGACCCGCCGGCCCTCGGCCTGAAGCTCGCTGATCACCTCGGCCTTGTCCTCGGGAAGCACCTCGGCGTGGACCCTCTCGATGCCCACTTCGGCCGCCACCGCATCGGCGACCGTCCGGTTGTCACCGGTCAGCAGGACCGGTGTGAGGCCCAGCGCGCGGAGCCTCCGTACGGCCTCGGCGCTGGTCTCCCGGACCGCGTCGGCGACCGTCAGCACGCCCCGGGCCCGCCCGTCCCAGGCGACGGCCACCGTGGTGCGCCCGGCGGCTGCCGCGGGCACCTCGGGCAGCCCGATGCCCGCATCGGTCAGCAGCTTCGCCCGTCCGGCCAGCACCTGATGTCCGTCGACGGTGCCGCGCACCCCGAGTCCGGGTACGTCCTCGAACCCTTCGGGCGCCGGCAGATCCCCTGTGCGCTCCTGTGCGGCCGCGGCGACGGCCAGAGCCACCGGATGTCCCGAGGCGTGCTCCAGGGCGCCTGCGAGCCGCAGCAGCTCCTTCTCGTCGGTGTCCCCGAAGGCGTGCACCTCCTGGAGTTGCATGCGCCCGGTGGTGATCGTGCCGGTCTTGTCCAGTACGACGGTGTCCACCCGCTGCGTCGACTCGAGCACCTCGGGGCCCTTGATCAGGATGCCCAGCTGGGCGCCCCGGCCGGTGCCGACCATCAGCGCGGTCGGGGTCGCCAGACCCAGCGCACACGGGCAGGCGATGACCAGTACCGCCACGGCCGCGGTGAACGCCGCGGTGAGATCGCCGGAGGCCAGCAGCCAGCCGGCCAGCGTGCCCAGCGAGATCAGCAGCACGACCGGCACGAAGACGGCCGAAACCCGGTCGGCGAGCCGCTGCACCTGGGCCTTGCCGTTCTGCGCGTCCTCCACCAGGCGGGCCATCCTGGCCAGCTGGGTGTCCGCGCCGACCCGGGTCGCCGCCACGACGATCCGGCCGGAAGCGCTCACACAGCCGCCGGTGACGGTGTCTCCCGGCCCGGTGTCCACCGGCAGGGACTCGCCGGTGAGCATCGAGGCGTCCACCGCGGACGTGCCCTCGATCACCAGTCCGTCGGTGGCGATCTTCTCTCCGGGGCGCACCACGAAGCGGTCGCCCACCGCCAGCCGGTCGGCCGGCATGCGGACCTCCGTACCGCCGCGCAGCACCGAGACGTCCTTGGCGCCCAGTTCGAGCATGGCCCGCAGGGCGGCGCCCGCACTGCGCTTGGAACGCGCCTCCAGATAGCGGCCGAGCAGGATGAACGTGACGACGCCCGCGGCGACCTCGAGATAGATCGTCGATGTGCCGTCGGTGGGGGACGCGGTCCAGCTGAACCCGTGCCGCATCCCCGGCATCCCCGCGTCGCCGAAGAACAGCGCCCACAGTGACCAGAGGAACGCGGCGAGCGTGCCCAGCGAGACCAGGGTGTCCATGGTGGCCGCGCCGTGCCGCAGGTTCGTCCAGGCGGCCCGGTGGAAGGGCAGCGCGCCCCACACCGTGACGGGCGCGGCAAGCGCCAGGGACAGCCACTGCCAGTTGTCGAACTGCAGCGAGGGGACCATCGCCAGTACGACCACCGGCAGGCTGAGCACCGCGGAGACCAGCACCCGCTGCCGCAGCGCCTCCAGCACCGGGTCGGCGGCCTGCTCCTCCGGCTGTCCGTCCGGGGTGGCCGGGGCGGCCGGGGCCGGTGGGGCCGGTTCCTCGGCCGTGTAGCCGGTCTTCACCACGGTGGCGATCAGATCGGCGATCTGTATGCCGTCACCGAAGGACACCTTCGCCTTCGCGGTGGCGTAGTTGACGGTGGCCTCGACCCCGTCCATGCGATTGAGCTTCTTCTCGATGCGGGCCGCGCACGAGGCACACGTCATCCCGCCGACCGAGAGCTCGACCGTGCTGGTCCCGACCGTGCCGGGTTCGACTGTGCCGGTCTCTGCTGCGCCCGTCATGGTGGCTCAGGCCCGGCCCGTGAGCTCGTAACCGGCTTCGTCGACCGCGGCCCGGACGGCCTGCTCGTCCAGCGGGGCCGCGGAGACCACGGTCACCTGCCCGGTGGCCGCGACGGCCTGCACGGAGCTGACGCCCGGCAGCTCGCCGATCTCGCCGGCCACCGCGCCTTCGCAGTGACCGCAGGTCATGCCGGTCACCTGGTAGACGGTGGTGACGGCGTTGCTCTCGGAGGTCCGGGCCTCGGCGGTCATGTCGCTCTCCTCTGCGCAGATGTACGTGAACCATGGTGCGTGAGGGAACCCCGGGAACACCGGGGCCCCTCCGATTCCTCCACGGTATACCCCTAGGGGGTACAGATGCGAGCCGGGGCGAGCACGCGCGTCGGCCGGTCAGCGGTCCCGGCCGCGATTGCTGGGCCTGCGCGACACCCACACCCGGATGGTCTCCGCGTACCAGTACGGCTTTCCGTGCTCCACCTGATCGGGCGGCGGCAGCAGGCCGTGCTTGCGGTACGAGCGGACGGTGTCCGGCTGGACCCGGATATGCGCGGCGATGTCCTTGTACGACCAGAGCTTTCGGTCGGTCATGTTCAGCACCTCCCTGCGCCGACCGCGGCAGCCGGCCTGGCGGCCGTCGGGGGAGTCGCGGTACTGGCGCATTGGTGATCAATCAGCCTCTCCTCGGACAACGAGGGCCGAAGAGGCGGAGGATGGGCCTGTTGATCTCCTGTGACGGAAAGCACGCGTAACGAGGACATGCGTGACCACGCGGCAACTCCTGTGACGCGAGTGGCACATGGGCCTGTGCAACTTCCCTGGAGTCGTCGGACGGCCTCGGCGTGCGTTGGCCGGCAGGCGGGGCAGTGGCCGGGATACGCCGTGTAAGACAAGTCGTCTTACATTGGCTGTTTCTCGATCGCGCGGGCCAGGGACCGCAGAAAGCAGCCTTCGTTCTCCCGCTCCGCGAGTGCGACCAGCGCGGTCGCCGTCTCGGCGCGGAATGCCGCGTGCTGGTCGCTCGCGTCGCCCAGCAGGTCGCAGCCAGTCATTCGTGCAACACGGATCATTCGAACCGATCAGCTCAAGGCCGAGCGGCAGCGAACCCGATCCCTCAGCCGCAGCCCGCCGCAGCAGGACTTGGTACGCGTCCCAGTCGTCCGTCTCCTGGGCAGCGCGCGCCGCAGCCAGGGCTTGTTCGACCAGTGCCGCGCCTGCTTCCATCCGCGCAGTCTTGCGCGCGATCCGTACCCTCAGCGCTGCGGGCATCATTCCGGACGTCGCCCGCTTGCTTGGCGAGTCCTGTCGCTCAGCCGTCAAGCGTTGCTCAGACGGGGAGTTCGGTGATGCCGAGCGCGAAGTCCAAGTTCCCCACCCCGTGGTTGGCGAGGCCCACCGTGACCACGCCCGCTCCTTCCAGCCAGTGCGCCATTTTCAGGCCGCCGACGTCCAGCGGGCGCAGCCCGAGGCTCTCGATGAACGCCCCCACACTCGCCTTGGCCTGCGCATCGTCGCCGGCGAAGAAGACGTCGGGCCGACCCTTCTCCAGGACATGACGGAAGACGGTGTTGAACGCCTTCACCACGCCGGCGCCGGCCGGGGCCACCTTGGCGACTTCCTGCGCGATCGAGGTCTCCTCGCGGTGGACCAGCCCGTCGAACGTGGAATTGAAGGGATTGCTGATGTCGACGATGACCTTGCCCGCGAGAGCCTCTCCGTACTGGGCGACGACCGGCACGACACCGTCGTACAACAGGGCCACGATGACGATGTCCCCGGCCGGGGCGGTGCCCCATTCTCCCGTCGTGGCGCCACCACCGAGGGCCTTGGCCAGGTCAGCGGCCTTGGACTGATCGCGGCCCATGACCTCGACGGTGTTGCCGCCCGCTACTGCCCGCGCGCCGATGGTGCGGGCCATGTTCCCGGTGCCGATGATGCTGATGTTGCTCATGAGATGTCCTGCCCTGGTTGTGTGTGGTTCGGTTCAGATGGCGGTGGTGCCGCCGTCGGCGACGAGTTCCATGCCGTTGACGTAGCTGGAGTCGTCGGAGGCGAGGAAGAGGGCGGCGGTGGCGATTTCGTCGGGTCGGCCCATCTGGCCGCGGGGGATGAGGGACTCGAACTGGTGCCTGGTGGCCTCGTCGAAGAGTTCTTCCTGCTTGGCGGTGGCGACCTGGCCGGGGGTCAGGACGTTGACGCGGATGCGGCGATCCTTGAGCTCGTTGAGCCAGACGCGGGCCCAGGCCTGCTGGACGGCCTTGCTGCCGGCGTAGACGCTCCAGCCGGGGAAGGCGCCGAGAGAGGCGTTGGAGCCGGTCATGAGGATGGAGCCGCCGTCGTTGAAGAGCGGGAGGGCCTTCTGGACGGTGAACAGGGTGCCGCGGGCGTTGAGCCCGAACCAGGTGTCGAACTGGGCCTCGGTGATCTCGCCGAGCGGGGCGGGCTCGCCGCCGCCGGCGCTGGCCCACAGCACGTCGAGGCTTCCCTTCTCCTGCTTGACGGTGTCGTACAGGCGGTCCAGGTCGTTCAGGTCGGCGGCATCGCCCTGAACGCCGGTGACGTTGCGGCCGATCTGCTTCACGGCCTCGTCCAGGGCGTCCTGGCGGCGGCCGGTGATGAAGACGTGCGCTCCCTCGTCGACGAACAGCTTCGCGCCGGCCAACGCCATGCCGGTGGTGCCGCCGGTGATGACCGCTACCTTGCCGTCGAGCTTTCCCATAGTCATTCCCTTGGGTCGGTGGTGCCGTGTGCACCTGGGGCGACGGTGTTATGTACACCGTCCTGTGTGCTTACGCTACTGGGCGGGCGGCCAGGGCGCAAGCTATGTACACCGGTCGTTACCCAAGTGAGGTAGCATGGGGCCATGACGGAGTTGGAGAAAGGCCCCACGGGCCGCCGCCGCGGCCGGGGCGCCCGCGAGCGCATCCTCGGCGCGTCCCAGCAGCTGTTCCGCGAGCGGGGCATCAACCGCACCGGCATGGACCAGCTCTGTGCGGCGGCCGAGGTGTCCAAGCGGACGGCCTACCAGCACTTCAACGGCAAGGACGAACTCGTCGCCGAGTACCTGCGCCGGTTCGATCCCTCTGTTCTGTCCGGCGTGTTCGACCGCACCGACCTCACGCCCCGCGAACGGCTCCTCGCCGCCTTCGACATCCCCCCCAGCACCCCCATGTGCCCCTACATCGCCGCCGCCGTCGAACTCCACGACCCCCAGCACCCGGCATCGCAGTACGCACGCGACTACAAGAAAGCCGTCGCCGGGCGGCTCGCCGACACCGCCCGCGAAGCCGGCGCCGCCGACCCCGAACAGCTCGGCGAGCAACTCGCGCTGCTCATCGACGGCGCAGCGGCCCGCACCCGGGTCCTCAACGCCGACGCCTTCCCCACCGCCGCCGCCATCGCCGCCGTCCTCATCGACACCGCCATCCCCGCCACAGCCGGCGAAGACCGGCGACGGGAGGAAGCGTCGAGTTGACCTGGCACTCCGCGGCCGGGGTGGACGCGCTGCCGGCCGCGCGGCTGCACCCGCCGGTACGCGACACCACCCGCCCGGCACCCGGCCCTGGCGTGTCGGCTTTTACGGAACTGGCCGCCCGCCTGCAGCAGGCCGCAGCACAAGCCGCCGGGCAGACCGGCGCCCCCCAAAGGCTTTCAGGAGTTCGAGGCCGTCATCCCGGCCCAGGGCGGTGACGCGCCGT
This sequence comes from Streptomyces sp. NPDC051322, assembly GCF_040689485.1. NCBI lineage: Bacteria > Bacillati > Actinomycetota > Actinomycetes > Kitasatosporales > Streptomycetaceae > Streptomyces > Streptomyces sp. NPDC051322. Next base: position 367,749 of record NZ_JBFBAK010000005.1, read on the forward strand.
CGGTTCGAACGGGCGGGGACGGCTTGCGGGGCCGGCGCCCGGGCTTGCGCCACGCCACCCCGTCCGCGACGGCCGCCGTCGCGCACCGCTAGGATCCGTGGGCATGGCGCTGAGCGTGAACGACGTGGACCGGTTCGAGGCGTTCAGGCCCCGCCTGGAGGCCATCGCCTATCGTCTGCTCGGCTCCGCGAGCGAGGCCGAGGACGCCGCGCAGGAGACGTTCCTGCGCTGGCAGGCCGCCGACGTCGACCGTGTCGAGGTCCCCGAGGCCTGGCTGACGAAGGTGCTCACCAATCTCTGCCTCAGCCAGCTCACATCGGCACGCGCGCGGCGCGAGACCTACGTGGGCCAATGGCTTCCCGAGCCGCTGCTCGCCGGCGACCCGATGCTGGGTCCCGCCGACACCGCGGAACAGCGCGACTCGGTGTCGTACGCGGTCCTCGTCCTGCTGGAGCGCCTCTCGCCCAACGAGCGGGCCGTGTACGTGCTGCGGGAGGCCTTCGCCTACCCGCACCGGGAAATCGCCGAGATCCTCGGTCTCACCGAGGCCGCAAGCCAGCAGATCTTCCACCGCGCCAAGAAGCGTGTTGCCGCAGACGGGCCCCGCACCGAGATCGACGAGGCCGCTGCCCGGCGGGTGGTCGAGGAGTTCCTCGCGGCCGCCACCAGCGGCCGGACCGAGCCACTCGTACGGCTGCTCACCCAGGACGCCATCGCGGTCGGCGACGGCGGTGGGAAGGTCCCGGCCCGAGCCCGGGCGTTCGAGGGCGCGGTCGCGGTCGCGAAGTTCATGCGGGGCCTGTTCAAGATCAACAAGGCCAAGCGCGCTCTGGTCGGCGGCTCGACCGAGGTCTATGTCAGCGAGGCCAACGGCGCCCCCGCCGTCGTGGTGATCGTCGAGGGCCGGGTCTTCGGCGTCATCTGCCTGGAGATCGCCGACGAGGGCATCGCCGCGTTCCGCAGCCAGGTCAACCCCGACAAGCTCGAGCGCGCCACCCGGCAGTGGGCGGCCACCGACCACGGAGAGCCCCTGCTCCGTGCTTTCTGAACACCAGGTATACGTGCTGTGACGTGCTTCACATTCTCCTCCTGTCAGGAAACGGCGGGCTGCCCGGTTCAAGGGGCGAACCCGCTGGAGACAGGAGCCGGACATGCAGCATCGAATCGTCGTCCTCGGAGCCGGATACACCGGAGCCATCGCGGCCGGCCGCCTCGCCAAACGGCTGCGCCGTGAAGACGTCGCCATCACCCTCGTCAATGCCGAACCCGACTTCGTCGAACGGGTCCGGTTGCACCAGCTCGCGGTCGGCCAGGAACTCAGCCCCCGGCCGTTCAGCGAGATGTTCGCGGGCACCGGCGTCGCACTGAGGCTCGCCAAGGTCACCGGCGTCGACGTCGAGCGAAGGACCGTCAACCTCAACGGGGCGAACGAAGCCGAGGAGTTGGAGTACGACACCCTCGTGTACGCCCTCGGCAGCGGCTGGAACGACCAGGGCGTCCCCGGGGTCACCGAGCACGCTCAGGAGATCGCCGGCCGCCCCGGAGCACTCCGGCTGCGCGAGCGGCTGGCCCGTCTGGACGCCGGACAGCCCGTGGTCGTCGTCGGCGGTGGCCTCACCGGCCTGGAGGCAGCGACCGAGATCGCCGAGGCCCGCCCGGACCTCGACGTCACCCTGGCTGCCCGCGGCACCCTCGGCGACTGGCTCTCGCCCAAAGGCCGCAGGCACCTGCGGAAGGTCGCCGACAAGCTGGGCCTCACCGTGCACGAGCACGTCACCGTCACCGGCGTCGAGACCGACCATGTCGCCACCGCCGACGGCACGACCATCCCGGCCGCCGTCACGGTCTGGACCACGGGCTTCGCCGTCCATCCGATCGCGAAGGCCACCACCCTGGACGTCACCGACACGGGCCGGATCGTGGTCGACGACACCCTGCGGTCGGTCTCCCACCCGGACGTGTACGCCATCGGTGACGCGGCGCTGGCGATGGGCCCCGGCGGCAAGCCGTTGCGGATGTCCTGCGCCTCGGGTGTCCCCTCGGCATGGCAGGCCGCCGACGCCATCGCGGCACGCCTGACCGGCGGGAAGCTGCCGAACGTGTCGGCCCGCTACTACAACCAGTGCATCTCGCTGGGCCGCCAGGAAGGCCTGATCCAGTACGTCACCGCCGACGACCGCGCGATCCGGGCGGCCCTGACCGGACGGCTCGCCGCCGTCTACAAGGAACTGGTTTGCAAGGGCGCGGCCTGGGGCGTCGCCAACCCGACACTCGGCATGCCGAGCCGTCGCCGCCGCGTCGTGGGCGAGCCGGTAGCGGCGAGCCCGGCGGTCGAGGTGACGTCCTGACGCGCACCGCGGAAGGCGCCGGGAGAACGGGGCGCCGGGAGACACCGGCGGGCAGAAACACTGCCCGCCGGCGGGTCGTTCAGCGCACCTGGCGAGGCCGGAGAGAAGCTCCCGGCATCAGGCGGCCGCGATGGCAGTCAGCGCGGCTACGCGCTCCGGCCGGGCGATGAGTTGCCAGGCAACGAGTGAACCGGCGAGGTAGGCGACGCCAACGCCCAGGAACGAAATGGCGGCTCCGTAGGTCCAGTTGGAGAATAGTCCTCGCGGTACGCCTGTCGGATCTGGTCCTGGCCGCTGCGGCAGATCGTGCGGGCCAGACCGGCATACCACCGGGCCATCACCCAGCCCGGGGCCGGCCGCTGAGGCGTCACGTGTCCCCGCAGGCGCCGCAGGGGCGGGAAAATGTGTCGCCTTCGGGTGCAGTGGACCGTACCGTCGCCTCGATGCAGCTGCTTTCCGTCAACGTCGGCAGGCCCCGCCCCAATCCGTGGAAGGGCCTCAGCGCCACAGGTATCGACAAGCGGCCCGTTGAGGGCCCGGTCGCCGTGATCGCCCCTGGCCCCAAGGGCACCGGCGCGGTCGGTCTCGTCGGCGATCGGGTCTATGACGTGCAGCACCACGGTGGCTCCGACCAGGCCGTCTACGCCTACGCCCGCGAGGATCTCGACCGGTGGGAGAGCGAGTTGGGCAAGCCGCTGGCGAACGGCGTCTTCGGGGAGAATCTCTCGACCGCCGGCTTGGGCGTCAATGACGCCCTGATCGGCGAGCGCTGGCGCATCGGCTCCGATGTTCTCCTGGAGGTGTCCTGCCCGCGTATTCCGTGTGCGACGTTCCAGGGCTGGCTGGAGCGTGACGGTTGGATCAAGCGTTTCACGCGGGCCGCGCTGCCGGGCGCGTATCTGCGCGTGATCCAGCCGGGGGAGATCCGCGCCGCCGACCCGGTGGAGATCGTGTACCGGCCCGACCACGACGTGACCGTCGCGCTCGTCTTCCGCGCGATGACACGTGAACCGGAGCTGCTGCCGCGACTGCTGGTCGCCGACGCCCTGCCGGAGGAGGCCAAGGAACTGGCCCGCAGGCGTACCGCCGGGTAGGCGGCCGACTTCAGGGGCGCGCCGGCCATCGTCCTGCACGTGAAGACCGGCGATCTAGCCCCCGCAGGAGCGCAGAAAGGCCCTGGTGCGGCGGGCGATCGGCAACGGCCGGTCGGGTGGGCACGGGTACATGTCCTGTTCGACGATCGCGAACAGGTCCCGGTCCAGCTTGCGCGCCGCGTCGAGCACCGGCCCCAGCGCGGGCACGCCGTTGGGCGGTTCGCACATCACGCCGCGTGCCACCGCCGGGCCGAACGGCAGTTCCGCTGCGCGCACTTCGGCCAGGACTGCCGGGTCCACCTGCTTGAGGTGCAGGTAGCCGATCCGTTCCCCGTACGTCTCGATCAGCCGGACGCTGTCGCCACCGCAGTACGCGTAGTGCCCGGTGTCCAGGCAGAGCGAGACGAGGGCGGGGTCGGTCGCGTCGAGGAAGCGGCTGACGTTCTCCTCGGTGTCGATGTGGGTGTCCGCGTGCGGATGGACGACGATCCGCAGCCCGAAGCGCTCCCGCACCTCGTGCCCCAGCCGCTCGGTCTGGGCGGTGAGGTCCCGCCACTGCGCGGCGGTGAGTCTGTCGGGCTCCTTGACCTCGCCCGTCTTGTCATCGCGCCAGAACGACGGGATGACGACCAGGTGCTCCGCCCCCATGGCCCGGGCCAGTGCCGCGATGTCGGAGACATGGGCCCAGGTGGCGTCCCACACGGCGGGCCCGTGGTGCAGCCCGGTGAAGACCGTTCCCGCCGAAACCCGTAGTCCGCGCCCGGTGATCTCCTCGGCGAGCCGGACCGGGTCCGTCGGCAGATAGCCGTACGGTCCCAGTTCGATCCACTCGTAGCCGGACTCCGCGACTTCGTCGAGGAAGCGGGTCCAGGGGACCTGGAGCGGGTCCTCGGGGAACCACACCCCCCAGGAGTCGGGTGCGGAGCCGATCCGGATGTGCGTCATGGGGACCAGGCTTCCGTCCGTGCCGGAAAGCTGTCAAGCGTTCGTCCGAATGTAAGGACAATGCGTTGACAGCGGGTCTAGGGGGGAGTTAGACCTGTGAACATCCCGCCGACCGAGAGGACGTGCACGGTGTACGACCTGATCACCATGGGCCGGATCGGGGTGGACATCTACCCGCTGCAGGCCGGGGTACCGCTGGCGCGGGTCGACACGTTCGGCAAGTTCCTCGGCGGGTCGGCGACCAACGTCGCGGTCGCCGCGGCACGGCTGGGGCGGCGGGCCGCGGTCATCACCCGGACGGGTGCGGACCCTTTCGGTGACTACCTGCACGAGGCGTTGCGTGGGTTCGGCGTGGACGATCGGTGGGTGACGCCGGTTGCCGGGCTGCCCACGCCGGTGACCTTCTGCGAGATCTTTCCGCCGGACGACTTTCCGCTGTACTTCTACCGGCAGCCGAAGGCGCCGGACCTGGAGATCCTGCCCGGTGAGCTCGATCTTGGCGCGATCGCTTCGGCGCGGGTGTTCTGGATGACGGGGACGGGGCTGTGCCAGGAGCCGAGCCGCGCTGCGACGCTTGCGGCGCTCGCTGCACGGGGCTCCGCCCCGGACCCCGCTCCTCAATCGCCGGAGGGGCTTGATTTTGCCCCTCGCCGTGAGCAGCAACAGGACTGCCGGCGACCAACTGTCACCGTGTTCGACCTGGACTGGCGTCCCATGTTCTGGGACGGGGCACCGGGCCCGTACTACGAACAGGCCCTGCGCCACGCCACCGTGGCCGTGGGCAATATCGACGAGGTGGAGATCGCCACCGGCGAGCGCGACCCGCACACCGCCGCCCAAGCACTGCTCGCGCACGGCGTGGAGCTCGCCATCGTCAAACAGGGCCCCAAGGGGGTACTCGCCGTGCACCGCGACGGCGCCACCGTCGAGGTGCCGCCCGTCCCCGTGGAGGTCGTGAACGGGCTGGGCGCGGGCGACGCGTTCGGCGGCGCCCTCTGCCACGGGCTGCTGGCGGGCTGGGACCTGGAGCGCACCATGCGGTACGCGAACGCGGCCGGCGCCATCGTCGCCTCCCGGCTCGCCTGTTCGTCCGCCATGCCGTACCCGGCCGAGGTCGAGTCGGCCCTCGAAGGAGTACAGCCATGACCGGCGCCGGATCGATCTCCATCGCCGACCTGGTGACCGTGCGCACCCGCCACCCGGAGGCCATCGCGGAGGCCGCCGCCCGGCGGACCCGGCGGCCGCTGATCGGGGACCGGAGCCGGCTGATGATCGTGGCCGCCGACCACCCGGCCCGCGGTTCGCTCGCCGTCGGGGACCGGGCGCACGCCATGGCCAACCGGCTCGACCTGCTGGAGCGACTCTGCCTGGCGCTGTCCAGACCGGGCGTCGACGGGGTGCTCGGCACCGCCGACATCCTGGAGGACCTGCTGCTGCTGGGGGCCCTGGAGGGCAAGGTGGCGATGGGCTCGATGAACCGGGGCGGGCTCTTCGGCGCCTCCTTCGAGCTCGACGACCGCTTCACCGGCCACCGCGCCCAGGACCTGGCCCGCCTCGGCTTCGACGCGGGGAAACTGCTGCTCCGGATCGACTACCAGGACCCGGGCTCGCTCACCACACTGCACGCCACCGCCCGCGCCATCGACGACATGGCGGCCCACCGGCTCCCCGTATTCGTCGAGCCGTTCATCTGCCACCGCGCGGACGGCAGGCTCCGCAGCGATCTGAGTGCCGGCGCGGTGACCCGTTCCATCGCCATCGCCTCCGGCCTGGCCGGCACCTCCGCGTACACCTGGCTGAAGGTGCCGGTCACCGCCGATCCGGACGACATGGCCCGGGTGATGGAGACCTCGACGCTGCCTGCCGTGCTGCTCGGCGGTGAGCCCGGTGACGACCCGGTGGGCACCTACGAGAAGTGGCGCAGGGCGCTGCGACTGCCCACCGTGCAGGGGCTGGTGGCCGGGCGTGCGCTGCTCTATCCGGCCGACGGTGACGTGACGGGCGCCGTCGACACCGCGGTGGGACTGCTGTAGCCATCGGAGAACCCGAGCCGCCCCGGAGGGCACTGATGAAGGACGACGACCTGGTGGTACGGGCCGGAAGCGAGGCCCACGGGCCCTACGCCCTGGACATCGGTCCGGAGCGGGCCGGCTGGGCGCACTGTGCGTTGCGGATACTGGAACTCGCCCCCGGCGGTTCACATCTTCTTTCCACCGAAGACAGCGAATGGATCGTTCTGCCGCTCACCGGGGGCTGTACCGTCCTGGTCGACGGAGCGATCATCGAACTCCGGGGCAGAGCCGGGGTGTTCGATGCGGTGACCGATTTCGCCTATGTGCCGCGCGATGCCGATGTGCAGATCTCCTCCGGCGCGGGAGGCCGCTTCGCCCTGGCAGGAGCGAAATGCGGGCGACGTCTCCCCGCCCGCTACGGCCCCGCGCCGGAGGTTCCCGTCGAACTGCGGGGCAGCGGCAACTGTTCCCGGCAGGTCAACAACTTCGCCGCGGCCGACACGTTCGAGTGCGACCGGCTGATCGCCGTCGAGGTGCTGACCCCGGGCGGCAACTGGTCCTCCTTCCCGCCGCACAAACACGACGAGCACCGTCCTGGCGAGGAGTCCGAACTGGAGGAGATCTACTACTTCGAGATCGCCGGTGCGGGCCCCGGCTACCACCGGGTGACACCGTCCCGGCCGGGCGGCACCGATCTGCTGGCCGAAGTCCGCAGCGGAGACACCGTGTTGATCCCGGACGGCTGGCACGGCCCGTCGATGGCCACCCCCGGGCACGACATGTACTACCTCAACGTGATGGCCGGCCCGGGCGCCGCACGCGAATGGCTGATCAGCGACCACCCGGACCACGGCTGGATCCGTACGACTTGGGACACCCAGGCCGTCGACCCGCGGCTGCCCCTCTACACAGCCCCCGAAGACGCCGTTCCCGAGGACACCGCCCCCGACAGCGAATCGGAGCGCCCACGATGACCGCACGCCGGCTCACCACCGCGCAGGCCCTGGTGACCTTCCTGGCCCGCCAGTACACCGAGCGCGCCGGACACCGCAGCCGGCTGATCGCCGCCACCTGGGGCATCTTCGGCCATGGGAACGTGGCCGGGATTGGTCAGGCGCTGGTGGAGGCCGGCCCCGAGACCATGCCGTTCCACCAGGGCCGCAACGAACAGGCCATGGTGCACGCGGCGGTGGGCTTCGCCCGGCAGTCCGGCCGGCTCTCCGCGCACGCCGTCACCACCTCCATCGGCCCCGGCGCGACCAACCTGGTGACCGGTGCGGCGCTGGCCACCGTCAACCACCTGCCGGTGCTGCTGCTACCCGGCGACAGCTTCGCGGCGCGCCCCGCCGACCCGGTACTCCAGCAGCTGGAAGTCCCCTACGCCGGCGATGTGTCCGTCAACGACTGCCTGCGCCCGGTCTCCCGGTACTTCGACCGGATCACCCGCCCCGAGGCCCTGATCCCCGCCGCGCTGGCCGCCATGCGGGTGCTGGCCGACCCGGCGCAGACCGGCGCGGTGACGCTCGCGCTGCCGCAGGACGTACAGGCAGAGGCGTACGACTGGCCCGAGGAGTTCTTCGCCGAGCGGGTCTGGCGGGTACCGGTCCAGCAGCCGGACCGGACGGCGCTGCTGGATGCGGCCGACGCGATCCGGGCCGCCCGCCGGCCGCTGATCGTCGCGGGCGGCGGGGTCCATCACAGCGGCGCCGAACCCGCCCTGCGCGCGCTCGTCGAGGCGACCGGCATCCCGGTGACGGCCACCCAGGCGGGCAAGGGATCGCTGCCCTACGACCACCCGGCGGACGTGGGCGGTATCGGCCACACCGGGACGGTCACCGCCGACGGACTGGCCCGCGCCGCCGACCTGGTGATCGGCGTCGGCACCCGCTACACCGACTTCACCACGGCCTCCGGGACCCTCTTCCAGGAACCGGCGGTCCGGTTCGTCAATATCAACATCACCGGTTTCGACGCACACAAGATGGCCGGCCTTCCGGTCATCGCGGACGCCGGAGCCACCCTCCGGCAGCTGACCGAGGCTCTCACGGGCCACCGCGTCCCGGCCGGCTATGAGAGTGCGTACACCGCGGCCAAGGCCGAATGGGAGACCCTGGTCAGTGCCGCCTACGCCGCGGACCGGGAAGACGTGCGGCCCACCCAGGCGCAGGTGCTCGGCGTCCTCGACACCCTGGTGACCGGCGAGGACATCCTGATCAACGCCGCCGGTTCGCTCCCGGGCGACCTGCACAAACTCTGGCGGACCCGCTCCCGCGACCAGTACCACGTCGAATACGGCTACTCCTGCATGGGATACGAGATCCCGGCCGCCATCGGCGTCCAGCTCGCGGCGCCGGGCCGGCCGGTCTGGGCGCTGGTCGGCGACGGCACGTATCTGATGAACCCCACCGAGATCGTCACCGCCGTCCAGGAGGGGCTCCCGGTCAAGGTCGTCATCCTGCAGAACCACGGCTATGCCTCCATCGGCGGCCTCTCCGATTCCGTGGGCGCCGAGCGCTTCGCCACCGGGTACCGCTTCCGGGCCCCGGACGGCACGTACACCGGCGACCCGCTGCCGGTCGATCTGGCGGCCAACGCGGCCAGTCTGGGCCTCACCGTCCTACGCGCGCAGACCGTCCGTGAGCTGCGCGAAGCCCTGGCCACGGCTCGGACGTCGGACCGTCCCACATGTGTCTACGTGGAGACCGAAACGGACGACACTGTGTCGGGCCCGCCGCCGGCCCAGGCGTGGTGGGATGTTCCCGTAGCGGAGACCGCGACCCGTCCGTCGGCGGTCAAGGCCCGGGAGGAGTACGACCGGCAGGTCGCAGCCCGACGACGCCATCTGTAGAAGAACACGCCTGAGGACCCCTGAGGAGCTCACCCATGAAGACCGTCAACCACTGGATCGGTGGCAAGACCGTCGAAGGCACGTCGGGCAACTGGGGCCCGGTCACCGACCCGGCGACCGGCGCCGCCACCACCCGGGTGGCGCTGGCCTCGGTCGAGGAGGTCGACGCGGCCGTCTCGTCCGCGAAGGCGGCGTACGAAACCTGGGGCACGTCGTCGCTGTCCACCCGCACCACCATCCTGTTCCGCTACCGCGCCCTGCTCGACGCGCACCGTGACGAGATCGCCGCGCTGATCACCGCCGAACACGGCAAGGTGCACTCCGATGCGCTCGGCGAGGTCGCCCGCGGCCTGGAGATCGTCGAGCTGGCCTGCGGAATCACCAACCAGCTCAAGGGCGAGCTGTCCACCCAGGTCTCCACCCGGGTCGACGTGTCGTCCATCCGCCAGGCGCTGGGCGTCGTCGCGGGCATCACGCCGTTCAACTTCCCCGCGATGGTGCCGATGTGGATGTTCCCGCTGGCCATCGCCTGCGGTAACACCTTCGTACTGAAGCCCAGCGAGAAGGACCCCTCGGCCGCGAACCTGCTGGCCGAGCTGGCCGCCGAGGCCGGGCTGCCGGACGGTGTGCTGAACGTGCTGCACGGGGACAAGGTGGCCGTCGACGGACTGCTGAACCACCCGGACGTCGCCGCGGTCTCGTTCGTCGGATCCACCCCGATCGCGCGCTACATCCACGCCACCGCGTCCGCCAACGGCAAGCGCGTCCAGGCGCTCGGCGGTGCCAAGAACCACATGCTGGTGCTCCCGGACGCCGACCTGGACGCCGCGGCCGACGCCGCCGTCTCCGCCGCGTACGGCTCGGCCGGGGAGCGGTGCATGGCGATCTCCGCCGTCGTCGCGGTCGCCTCCATCGCCGACGAGCTGGTCGGCAAGATCCGTGAGCGCGCCGAGCAGATCAAGATCGGCCCCGGCAACGACCCGGCGTCCGAGATGGGCCCGCTGATCACCGCGGTCCACCGCGACAAGGTCGCCTCCTACGTCAAGGGGGCCGCCGCCCAAGGCGCGAAGGTGGTCCTGGACGGTACCGGCTACACCGTCGAAGGCCACGAGGAGGGCCACTGGATCGGCCTCTCGCTGCTGGACAACGTCGCGACGGACTCCGACGCCTACCGGGACGAGATCTTCGGCCCGGTCCTCTGCGTGCTGCGGGTCGACACGTACGAGGACGGCGTCGCCCTGATGAACGCGTCGCCGTTCGGCAACGGCACCGCGATCTTCACCCGGGACGGCGGCGCGGCCCGCCGCTTCCAGCTGGAGATCGAGGCGGGCATGGTCGGCGTCAACGTGCCGATCCCGGTCCCGGTCGGCTACCACTCGTTCGGCGGCTGGAAGGACTCGCTCTTCGGCGACCACCACATCTACGGCAACGACGGCGTGCACTTCTACACCCGCGGCAAGGTCGTCACCACCCGCTGGCCCGACCCGGCGGACGCGCCGGCCGGGGTGGACCTCGGGTTTCCTCGCAACCACTGAGTGAACTCTCGGGGAAATCCGGTCGGCCGGGCGTTCGAAAGGCCCTGGGAGGCGGTGCCGCTGCCTAGCATGAGCGGCGCCGCCCCCGCCGTACGAACGGAGCCCCGTCGTGTCCAGCCGCGCCATCGCCGGTACCCGCATATGGGCGGCGGCGGCCGTGCTGTCGGCCGCCGCCATGGTGACCACCGGCGCTCTGCTGACCGACGACCCGTCCGGCACGGCGTCCGCACCGCACCCGGCCCACGCCGACGGCCTCCCGCACACTGCCGTGGAGGTCTCGGTCGGCTCCTGCGGCCGGGGTTGGACCCGGGCCCGCGCCGGTACCCAGGTGTTCGACCTGCACAACACGTCCACCGGGCCGGCCGAGGTCGACCTCACCGACCCGCGCACCGGCGCCGTCTACGGTGAGGTCGAGGGCCTGGCGCCCGGCACCTCCCGCCCGATGCGGGTGGCGCTCGGCAGCGGCTCGTACGCCTTCCGGTGCCTGCCCGACGACGCCGACGCGATCACCGGGCCCACCGTCCGGGTCACCGGCGGCGCCGATGCCGCCGGCCCGCACGCGGTCCCGGTGACGGAACACGACCTGGTCCCGCCGACCCTCGCGTACCAGCGGTGGATCGGCGCCAGGACCGTAGAACTCGCGCGGCGCACGGACGTACTGCGCCAGGCCGTCGACCGCGGCGACCTGGCCGCCGCGCGCACCGCATGGCTGCCGGCGCACCTGGTCTACGAGCGGATGGGCGCCGCCTACGGCACCTTCGGGGACGCCGACGCGGCCATCAACGGCACCGGCGCCGGACTGCCCGACGGCGTCCACGACCCGGGCTTCCAGGGCTTCCACCGCGTCGAGTACGGGCTGTGGCACGGCGAGTCCGCCGCATCGCTGCGGGCCCCGGCCGACCGCCTGGCGCAGGCCGTGCACGCCCTGCGGGACGGCTGGCCGCAGCAGCGGATGGACCCGGCGGAGCTGGGTCTGCGGGCGCACGAGATCCTGGAGAACACCGAGCAGCTCGAGCTGACCGGGCGCACCGATCACGGCAGTGGCACCAGCCTGGACACGGCCCGCGCCAACCTCGACGGCACCCGTGAACTCCTGCATGTGCTACGTCCGTTGCTCACCTCCCGCTTCCCGGGGCTGCCACAGCTGGACTCCTGGCTGGATCGTACGCAGCACACCCTGGACGGCTTCGGGCACGATGGCCACCGCCCGCCGGTGAACCGACTGCCGCGCACTGACCGGGAACGGCTCAACAGTGATATCGGTGAGACGGTGGAGCGGCTGGCATCGGTCGCGGCCATCTGTGATCTGCGGAGGACGGCATGAACGAGGGGCGAGACCAGGGACACGCGCAGGAGCCGCGCGCCAACGAGGTACGGCGGCGCGGCTTCCTGCGGGGTGCGGCGATCGGCGTGGGCTCGGCCGTCGCCGGGGCCGGCCTGGTGGCGGCGGACCACCCGACCGGTAAACCGGCGGAGCCCGGACAGTCCGCGGCCCGCACCGCATTCCACGGTCCGCACCAGGCAGGCATCCTCCGGCCTTCCCAACGAGCCACCGCCTTCGTGGCGTTCGACGTGACGGCCGAAAGCCGCCGGGAACTCACCGAGCTGCTGCACACCCTCACTGCCCGGGCCCGCTTCCTGACCACCGGAGGCACCCCGGCCTCGCCGGGAATCACCGCACCCCCCACCGACTCGGGGGTCCTCGGGCCGGTCGTCCCGCCGGGCGGGCTGACCGTTACGGCCGGTGTCGGCGCCGCCCTCTTCGACGAGCGGTTCGGGCTGAAGGACCGTAAGCCGTTGCGGCTCACCGCGATGCCGACCTTCCCGGACGACGACCTCGACCCGGTCATGTGCCACGGCGACCTGAGCCTGCAACTCTCCGCGGAGAGCCCCGACGTGGTGCTGCACGCGCTGCGTGACATCGCCCGCCACACCCGGGGCGGCATGCAGGTGCGGTGGCGGATGGACGGCTACACCAGCCCCTCCCGGCCCAGCGGAACACCGCGCAACCACCTGGGCTTCAAGGACGGCATCGCCAACCCGGACGCCGGCGACGGCCCGACCATGGACCACCTCGTCTGGGTGGGCGACGGCGGCGCCGAACCGGCCTGGACCGCCGGCGGCAGCTACCAGGTGGTGCGGCTGATCAGGATGCTGGTGGAGTTCTGGGACCGGGTCTCGATCACCGAGCAGGAGCGGATGTTCGGCCGCAGCCGGGACACCGGGGCGCCACTCGACGGGACCGGCGAGTTCGACACGCCCAAGTACCCACAGGACCCGAAGGGCGACGTGATCCCGCTGGACAGCCACATCCGGCTGGCCAACCCCCGGGTCCCGAAGACCGACGCCCAGCGGATCCTGCGCCGCGCGTACAACTACGACCGGGGCATGGACAGCAACGGCAACCTCGACATGGGGCTGCTGTTCTGCTGCTACCAGCAGGATCTGGCCCGGCAGTTCGAGACCGTACAGAAACGGCTGGCCGGCGAACCGCTGGCGGACTACATCACCCCCTTCGGCGGCGGCTACTTCTTCGCCCTGCCCGGCGTGCGCGACCGGACGGACTGGCTGGGCCGGGCGCTGCTCGCCTGAGGAACTCCTGACCGGTTGTTCACCCCGGCGACACGGTCACGCACCCACCCGGTCGCCCGCCTGCCGGAACATCGCACTCCGCAAGGACACGACGACAGCCGACAGCGGAGGCACAGAGAACATGGTCAGCACAGGAAGAACGGCGGGACGCCGCGCCGTGCGCTGGGGAGCATGCGCCGGGGCGGCGGCGCTCGCCGTTCTCGGGGGAGCGGCCCCCGCGTCGGCGAACTCGCACGCCCACCCGGGCAGCAGCGCGACGAGCACCCCGATCAAGCACCTGGTGGTGATCTTCCAGGAGAACGTCTCCTTCGACCACTACTTCGGCACGTACCCGAAAGCGGCGAACACCGACGGCACGACGTTCAAGGCGAGCAAGCACACGCCGAAACACATCGACACCCTGAGCGCGGCCGGACTGCTGAAGAACAACCCGAACCAGTACGCACCCGAGCGGCTCTCCGCGGACCAGGCCATGACCTGCGACCAGAACCACGGTTATGGACCCGAGCAGTACGCGGCCAACGGCGGCAAGGCCGACCAGTACGTGCAGAACACCGACTCCGGGAAGTGCTCCGGCAACCTGTTCGGCGAGCCCGGCCTGGTCATGGACTACTACGACGGCAACACGGTCACCGGGCTGTGGAACTACGCCCAGCACTACTCGCTCGGCGACAACTCCTACAGCTCCACCTACGGCCCCTCCACCCCGGGCGCGCTGAACCTGGTCTCCGGTCAGACCCACGGCGTCATCTCCGTCGACCCGGCATCCGGCACCGAGCACCCGAAGCAGACCGGCGCCCCCGACCCGTACGCCGTGGTCTCGCCGGACGCCCAGGGCGTCGGCACCGTCACCAACGACCCCGACCCGGCGTACGACGACTGCTCGGGCGCCGACCACACCAGCAAGAACGCGCTCGCCGCGATGCAGGGCAGGAACATCGGTGACCTGCTCTCCGCCAAGAACGTCAGCTGGGGCTGGTTCCAGGGCGGCTTCCGGCCCAGCACCGCCTGGGACGGCAAGCAGGGCGACTACGCGAAGTGCGCCGGGAACACCCACACCAACGTGGGCGGCGCCGCGTCCGTCGACTACAGCCCGCACCACTCGCCCTTCCAGTACTACGAGGCGACGTCCAACCCGCACCACCTGCCGCCCAAGAACGCCGCCGAGATCGGCCACAGCGGGCAGGCCAACCACAACTACGACCTGACCGACTTCGACACCGCGCTCAAGACCGGCAACCTGCCCGCGGTGAGCTTCCTGAAGGCCGCCGAATTCCAGGACGGCCACGCCGGATACTCCGACCCGATCGACGAACAGCACTTCCTGGTCGACCGGATCAACAAGCTGCAGCAGTCCCGGGAGTGGCAGGACACCGCCGTCGTCATCGCCTACGACGACTCCGACGGCTGGTACGACCACGCCTACGCGAAGCCGCAGAACGGCTCCCAGGACAGCACCACCGGATCCAACGGCAAGGCCGCCGACAGCCCCGCCTGCCAGGCCGGCCCCGCCTCCGCCGGCGGCTACGCCGACCGCTGCGGCCCCGGCACCCGCCAGCCGCTGCTGGTCATCTCCCCGTACAGCAAGGTCAACTCGGTCGACCACACCCGCACCGAACAGGCCTCGATCACCAGGTTCATCGAGGACAACTGGCGCACCGGACGAATCGGCGACGCGTCCTTCGACGCCCGCGCCGGATCGCTGAGCTCGGCCTTCGACTTCAGGCACCCGAACAACCAGCAGGTGCTGCTCAACACGGACGGCTCGGTCAGGTCCGTCCGCCACATCCCCCGGCACCCCGCACGCCCGGACCGGTCGCACGGTGTCGCCGACCTGACCACGGACGTCACCGCGCAGGCTGCCACCGACCGCGGGCTGCCACCGGCCGTGCTGCCGGCCGGTATCGCGTTCGCCGTGCTCGCGGCCGGCGCCACCGCCTTCGCGATGCACCGCCGCGGGGCGCGCAAGGACAGCTGAGCACCGGCTGACCGCCGAGTACTTCGCGGAGGGGCCGTCAGGGGGGCGGCCCCTCCGTTGCCAGACCCTTACGCAGCGGCTTTCGCCGCGCGACTCGCCGTTCGACACGGGTGGTGTCGCCGGCGGCCCGACCGGGGCAGCGAGCCGTGAGCGAGACTGAACTGTGAACCTCACCCGCCTCACCGCACGGTTCGGCCCCGAAGTCGCCGTCTGGTACCGGTCCCTGCCCGCTCTCGTCGACTGTCTTGCCCGGCGGTGGGACCTCGACGTGGGAGAGGCAGGAGGCGGCGGAACCTCCTGTGTGTACCGGTGTGTACGTGAAGGGCGCACCGTCTGGCTGAAGCTCACGCCCGATCCCGTCATCGCCACCGAGGAGGCCGAGGCGCTGCGGGCCTGGGCGGGCAGCGACGCCGTGGTGGGGCTACTGGACCAGGACCTGTCGGTGGGGGCACTGCTGCTCGCCGGGGTCGAGCCCGGGGCGCGGGTCAAGGAGAGCGGCTGGCGGCTGCGCGAGGTCGGCGCACTCCTCGCCGAGCTGCGGACGGCTCCGTACCGCAGTGCACCGGACCTGCGGCCGCTCGCCGACCGGATCACCTTTCTGTACGACATGGCCGCCCGGCGCGGGGGCCGGGACCCGGAAGCGTTGGACCGGGGGCGGCGCGCGGCGCTGGAGATGGCCCGGAGCGGACCCGCGCGGGGGCTGGTGCACGGTGATCTGCACCCGGCCAACGTGCTGCTCGGCCCCGGCGGCCGGCTCGTCGCCATCGATCCCCGGCCCACCCTCGGGGACCCGGATTACGACGCGGTCGACTGGGTCCTCGAAGGGGTCACGGACGAGGGTGAGCTCATCGCGCGAAGCGCCGAACTGGCCGCACTGGTGCCGGGGATGTCCGCGGAGCGGGTACTCGGGTGGTGCCGGGCGACCGCCCCGCTCACCGCCGACGCGCCGGAGTTCCTCACGTCGTCCCTCGACCGCGAGCGGGACGGGCGGGCCCGCCACTACTCCCGCTGCGGTACGCGGCCGGCGTAGCGTACTCCCGGAGTACACCAGGCAGTTCCCCCTGGTGGCCGCATCGGTTGTCGGATACGGCACCTAGGGTGGTCAGGTATGAAGCTACCCAAACCCCGCGGCCGGGTGCTCGCCGGTGCGGTCGCCGCGCTCGCTGTGCTCGTCGGGGCGGGCACCTGGACGGCCGTTGCCTCCGACGGGACTGCGGCGGTGCACCGCGAGGACCGGCTGATGGCGGTGGACGGGGTGCGCATCGATACCTCGTACTTCACCGCGGGCGGCCCGGGGCGGCGCCCCGCGGTGCTGCTCGGGCATGGTTTCGGTGGTAGCAAGGACGACGTGCGGGCGCAGGCGCAGGAGCTGGCGCGTGACGGTTACGCGGTGCTCACCTGGTCGGCGCGCGGCTTCGGGAAGTCGACCGGGAAGATCGGGCTCAACGACCCGGACCACGAGGTCAAGGACGTGTCGAAGCTGATCGACTGGCTGGCCGAGCGCCCCGAGGTGCGGCTGGACAAGGCGGGCGACCCGCGCGTCGGCGTCTCCGGCTCGTCGTACGGCGGGGCGATCTCGCTGCTCGCCGCCGGGTACGACCGGCGGGTGGACGCCATCGCACCGCAGATCACGTACTGGAACCTGGCCGACGCGCTGTTCCCCGACGGAGTCTTCAAGAAGCTCTGGGCCGGGATCTTCATCAGTGACGGCGGTGGCTGCGACCACTTCGAGGCGCAGCTCTGCTCGATGTACAACCGGGTGGCAGAGGCCGGGAAACCGGACGCCGCCGCCCGCAAGATGCTCGCGGCGCGCAGCCCCGAGGCGGTGGGGGAGCGGATCAAGGTGCCGTCGCTGCTCGTGCAGGGGCAGACGGACTCGCTCTTCCCGCTGGGGCAGGCCGACGCCGCCGCGCAGCAGATCCGTGCGAACGGCGCGCCGGTGTCCGTCGACTGGATCGCGGGCGGCCACGACGGCGGCGACCGGGAGGCCAGCCGTATCGACGGCCGCATCACCTCCTGGTTCAACCGGTATCTCAAGGGCGACAAGGGCGCCGACACCGGCCCGGCCTTCCGGGTCACCCGGACCGGCGGGGTCGACTCGACCGACGGCGCCGCCCGGTTGCGGGGTGCGAGCAGCGATACGTACCCCGGTCTGGCGAGCGGTGGGCACCCCATCGCGCTGGCAGGTCGCGAGCAGACTTTCGCCAGCCCGGCGGGCGGCGCCCCGCCGGCGATCTCCGCGGTGCCCGGAGCCGGCGCGCTCTCCCAGCTCTCCGGGCTCGGCGTGGGGCTCTCGCTGGACTTCCCCGGCCAGTACGCACAGTTCGAATCCGCGCCGCTGGCCACCGCCCGCACGATCACCGGTGCACCGACGGCCGAGATCAGGGTGAAGTCGACCAGCGACGACGCGGTGCTCTTCGGGAAGGTCTACGACGTCGCCCCGGACGGCAAGCAGCAGGTGCTGCCGCACCAACTGGTCGCCCCGGTCCGGGTGACCGGTGCCAAGGCGGGCCGCACCGTCCGGCTGACGCTGCCCGCCGTCGACCACAAGGTCGAGGCGGGTCACCGGCTGCGTCTTGTGCTCGCGTCGACCGACCTCGGCTATGCGTCCTCGGCCGCCCCCGCGACGTACACGGTCTCGCTGAAGGGGCCACTGACCGTACCGACGGTGCCCGCGCTGAAGACCGCCGCCGCCGGAATCAGCTGGTGGGTGTGGGGGCTGCCCGCGCTGGGCGCGCTGGTCGCCGCGGGACTGCTGGTCAGCCGGCGCAGGGCCGTCCCGGCGCCCGATCCGGCGCTCGCCGTGGTGCCGCTGCGGATCACCGGCCTGACCAAGAAGTACGCCGGGTCCGCCGACCGGTACGCGGTCCGCGACCTCTCCTTCCAGGTGGAGAAGGGCCAGGTGCTCGGGCTGCTCGGGCCCAACGGCGCGGGCAAGACCACCACCCTGCGGATGCTGATGGGCCTGATCACACCCGACGGCGGTGAGATCCGGGTCTTCGGCCACGCGATCGCCCCGGGTGCCCCGGTGCTGTCGCGGGTCGGGGCGTTCGTCGAGGGCGCGGGGTTCCTTCCGCATCTGTCAGGACGGGCCAACCTCGAGCTGTACTGGCAGGCCACCGGCCGCCCCAGCGAGGACTCGCACCTCGCGGAGGCGCTGGAGATCGCCGGCCTCGGCGGCGCCCTGGAGCGCGCCGTGCGCACCTACTCGCAGGGCATGCGGCAGCGGCTGGCCATCGCGCAGGCCATGCTCGGCCTGCCCGATCTGCTGATACTCGATGAACCGACCAATGGCCTGGACCCGCCGCAGATCCGCGAGATGCGGGACGTGATGATCAGGTACGCGGGCGAGGGGAGGACCGTGATCGTCTCCAGCCATCTGCTGGCCGAGGTCGAGCAGACCTGCACGCATCTGGTCGTGATGGACCAGGGCCGGCTGGTCCAGGCCGGCCCGGTCGCCGAGATCACCGGCAGCGGTGACAGCCTGCTGGTCACGTCCGCTGAAGAGATCCCGGAGGCGCTCGCCGAGAAGGTGGCCGCGCTGCCGGGCATCGGCTCTGCCGTACGGACCGACGAAGGGCTGCTGGTCCGGCTCGACGGCGCCGCACCGGCCGCGCTCATCGCCGAACTCGTACGCCTGGACGTGCCGTTGACCGGTGTGGGTCCGCACCGCCGCCTGGAGGACGCGTTCCTCACCCTGATCGGAGGCACACCCGCATGACCAGCACGGTCCTCCCGGAGACGGCCCCGGGCTATCGCGCCCGGCACACCCTGCCGCTGCGCGTCGAAGCCGGGCGGCAGTGGAAACGCCGGCGGACACTGGTGATGGGCGCCGTGCTGGTGGCCCTGCCGTTCATCCTCGTCGCCGCGTTCGCGGTCGGCGGCACGCCGAGCGGCAGCGGCCGCAACGGCCCGACGCTGATGGACACCGCGACGGCGTCCGGGGCGAACTTCGCTGCCACCTGCCTCTTCGTCTCGGCGGGCTTCCTGCTGGTGGTGCCGGTGGCGCTGTTCTGCGGCGACACCGTCGCGTCCGAGGCCGGCTGGTCCTCGCTGCGCTATCTGCTCGCCGCACCGGTGCCCAGGGCCCGGCTGCTGCGGAGCAAACTGACCGTGGCGCTGGGCTTCAGCCTGGCGGCCATGGTGGTGATGCCGGTGGTCGCTCTCGCGGTCGGCACCGCCGCGTACGGCTGGGGGCCGCTGGCGCTACCCACCGGGGGTTCGCTCGCCACCGCCGACACGGTGCCGCGTCTCGCGCTCGCCGTGGCGTTCGTCTTCGTGTCCCAACTGGTCACTGCGGCGCTGGCGTTCTGGCTGTCGACGAAGACGGATGCGCCGCTCGGCGCGGTCGGCGGAGCGGTCGGCCTGACCATCGTGGGCAATGTGCTGGACGCGGTCACCGCGCTCGGCTCCTGGCGGGATTTCCTGCCGGCGCACTGGCAGTTCGCCTGGGCGGACGCGCTGCAGCCGCAGTTGGAGTGGGGCGGCATGCTGAGAGGGGCGGCCGTGTCGGTGGCTTATGCGCTGGTGCTCTGCGCGCTGGCGTTCCGGGGGTTCGCCAGGAAGGACATCGTTTCCTGAGGGCGGGCTTCCTCGACGCCGCATGGCGCACCCGTCATGATGTGCGCCATGGCCACCACACTGCTCGTCCTCGCCGCCCTGGCCACCGGGCTGTACGCGGGGTTCATGTTCGCCTTCGCGGTCGGCGTGATGCCGGGGCTCAAGCTGCTCACCGACGAGCAGTTCGTGGCAGCGATGCGCCGGATCAACGAGAAGGTCCCCGGGCCGTGGTTCCTGCTGGTCTTCCTGGGATCGGCGCTGCTGCCGGCCGCGGCCCTCGTGGTGCCGGTGCGCGGACGGACCGATACGGCCCTGTGGCTGCTCGCCGTCGGGCTGGTGTGTGCCGTGCTCAGTCACCTGGTGACGATCGCCGGCAACATCCCGCTGAACAGCGCGCTCGCCGCCGCGACCGGCCAGGAGGCCGGCGCTGTCCGCGCGGCCTTCGAGGCGCGCTGGAACCGCCTCCACCTGGTCAGGTCGTTTCTGTCGACGGCCGCCTTCGCCCTGGTCGTCGGGTCCGCGACGGCCTGACGACCCTGCACGGGCCGGTGCGAGGCGGCGCTTACAGGTCGAACTCGGTCGGTGCGATCCCCAGCGCGAAGCACGCCTCGCGGACCACGGCCTGCTCGCTCTTGTCGAAGTTGCCGTCGGCGCCGCCGATGACGATGCCGATCTGGATGACGGCACGCGCCTCGGTGGGCTTCTTGCTGACCTTGCCGATGGTCTGCAGCACGCTGACCTTGCCGAAGTCGAAGTCGGCGGTGAGCTTCTGGCAGTAGTCGTTGAACCGCGTCTGCAGATCGTCCGCGGCGAAGTTCTTCAGCACGTCATTGGTCGCGATCAGCGAAGCGACCCGCTGCCGCTCCGAAGCGTCGATCGAACCGTCGGCCGCGGCGACGAGCGCGCACATGGCCATGCTGGCATCCCGGAACCCGCCGCTCTTGAGGTCGTTCTTCTTCGCGTTGAGCTGCGTCTGCATCGTCTGCGCAGAATCCTTGAACCGGTCCCACAGGGCCATCGTCCATCTCCTGGTTCGCCATGCTGGTCATTGCTCGTACAGCGTACGGAAGGACAACGGCCGGACCCGGCGGGAAGTGCCCGACCGATCGATGCTTCACCCGGAAGCCTGCCCCGGAGCGCGCGGCGACGTACGTGCGCCGGGAATGGCGAACGCCCCGGGCCTGGAGGGTCCGGGGCGTTCGGGTCGCTGCTGCGGTGGGGGATCAGGTGCAGCAGGAGCAGGGGCAGCAGCAGGAGGTGCCGCCGGCGGCGACGTCGGCGAGGTCGCCCTCGGAGAGTTCGGCCATGTCGATCTGGGGGGTCTCGGGGATGTGGAACTCGTAGCGTCCGGTGGCGAGTCCGGTCTCGTAGAGGCCGACCTGGACCTCGAGGTTGCCGTCCTGCTGGCCCTCGGGGACGGTGCGTACGACGATGATCTCGGCGTCGTCGGGGAGGGTGAGGCCGGCTTCGGCGAGTGCGGTGCGGGGGTCGGTGCCGAGCTTGGCCGCGAAGGTCTCGCTGGACCAGGCGGTGATCAGGGCGCGGGTGTAGCCGTTCACGAATTCTGCGCGTGCTCGGGGATCCAAAGCCACGGTTTTCTCCTTGTCGCGTGCTCGCTGTCGCGTTACTCGCTGTCGCGTTACTCGCTGTCGCGTTCCGAATGGTCGCCGGTGACATGGATAAAGCTGTCACGCTTTCCGGTCCCGGCCAAGACTTAATCGGGCCGGAGGGGCTATTGCGTATTCGGTGCGGGGAAATGCACTGCGCTACGTCTGCGCTTTACTGGAATCGCCTGTACGCATGCTTACGTATACGTACGTGCGCCGGGAATGGCGAACGCCCCGGGCCTGGAGGGTCCGGGGCGTTCGGGTCGCTGCTGCGGTGGGGGATCAGGTGCAGCAGGAGCAGGGGCAGCAGCAGGAGGTGCCGCCGGCGGCGACGTCGGCGAGGTCGCCCTCGGAGAGTTCGGCCATGTCGATCTGGGGGGTCTCGGGGATGTGGAACTCGTAGCGTCCGGTGGCGAGTCCGGTCTCGTAGAGGCCGACCTGGACCTCGAGGTTGCCGTCCTGCTGGCCCTCGGGGACGGTGCGTACGACGATGATCTCGGCGTCGTCGGGGAGGGTGAGGCCGGCTTCGGCGAGTGCGGTGCGGGGGTCGGTGCCGAGCTTGGCCGCGAAGGTCTCGCTGGACCAGGCGGTGATCAGGGCGCGGGTGTAGCCGTTCACGAATTCTGCGCGTGCTCGGGGATCCAAAGCCACGGTTTTCTCCTTGTCGCGTGCTCGCTGTCGCGTTACTCGCTGTCGCGTTCCGAATGGTCGCCGGTGACTCGAACAAAGCTGGCACGAACACGCTGCGACGCCAAGACCTCACCTGCCGGCGGCCGTAGTTAAGTATTGAGCGGTGGCAGGGGTTCCGGTACATTCTCGAAGCGGAGCCAATTCGATACGTAGTGCCGTGCGTGGTGCCGCGGTACGGGGATACGTATCCAGCGGCGTGTACGCATTTACGCAAAGGAGTTTCCGGTGAACCCGAATCTGAAGATCTTCATCACCATCTTCTGCTACATCAGCGGTGTGGTAGGTCTCTTCAGCGCGGTGACCGCGTCGATCCACAAGCCCGCGGAGTCGACCACCGCGATCGTGGCCGGCGTGCTCGGCGTGATGTTCCTGCTGGCCGGCGTCGCGCTCACGCGCAAGCCCCGGTACTGACAGGCCCGCCACCCCGATCACGGTGCGGCGACCGGGCGCAGGCCCGGTCGTCGCACCGTGATCCGCTGCGTTCAGGGGGAGTTGTACGCCGTGCTGGACGGCCCCGGGGCCCCTGAGGCGACGAAGCCGACGAGCATCACCCAGGCGTCCGGGTCGTCCCTGAAACGCCGCCAGCGGTCCGCGGCCAGGGCGAGCTCGGCGAGGGAGAGTTGCCCGGAGGCCACCAGCGGCTCCAGCCGCTGCGGTCCCAGGTGGGGGGCGAAGTCCCCGACGGGCCGGTCGTCGCTGCTCGTCGAGAACAGCCGCAGTTTCACCTCGTCGAAGCCCGCCGCACGCAGCATGCGGGTCATCCGCCGCCCGATCGTGCGATCGCCGCCCGCCGTGCTCTGCGCCGCCGCGACCTTCGCATGGATACGCGCGAGCTCGGGATAGGCGGGTTCGGCCAGACCCCAGCAACCGCCGTCCACCTCAACGGTGATGACACGGCCACCGGGCCTGAGCACCCGGGCCACCTCGGCGAGGGCCGGCTTCGGATCGGGCAGGTGCTGCAGTACGTAACGCAGCAGTACGGCGTCCACGCTGGCGTCCCGCAGCGGCAGCCGGCCCGCGTCGCCCACCATCTTGGCCGCACCCTCGGCCGTTCCGTGGGCCAGCAGTTGCTCGTCGATGTCGAGGGCGACGACGGACAGCTCGGGCAACGCGGCGCGCAGCCGCCGGGTGACCGCGCCCGGCCCCGCGCCGAGCTCCAGCAGCACACCGCGCTCGGGCAGCCCCGCCTCCCGCAGCACCCGGAGCTCCTCCGGGAAGGCGAGGGCGGCCTGCGCCTCCAGTCGGGCGAGTTCACCGCTCAGTCCGCCGCCGGTGGTACGAGCCGGGTCGTAGGAGCCCGCCGGGGAGCTCACCGTGGTGGTCATCGGGGCCTCGCGATCATGCTCATGCCGTGCTTGGGACGCAGGGTGACCAGGGCCTCCGGCTCCACGGGGAACCCGTCGACCAGCTCCAGGCGCACCCGTTGGGTGAGCATCGCCAGCACCAGCACCGCCTCCACCATGGCGAAGTGCTGGCCGATGCAGACCCGGTCGCCGCCGCCGAACGGCATGTACAGGTGGCTGGGCCCGACCGGCTCGGCGAACCGGTCGGGGTGGTACGCATCGGGCCGGTCCCAGTAGCGGGGATCGCGGTGCAGCACCCACTGGCTGATGCACATCAGGGTGCCCGGCTCGACGTCGTACCCGTCGACGACGTCCGCCTCGCCGGCTCGCCGGGAGGTCAGCCACACCGGCGGATACAGCCGCATGGCCTCCTGCACGGCTCTCCGGCACAGCGGTAGTTCCTCCAGATCGGCGGCGGTCGGGGTGCGCCCCGCGAGCACCCGGTCCACCTCTTCGCGCACCCTGGCCGCCTCCTGCGGGTTCCGGTCGAGCAGGAAGAGCGTCCAGGTCAGCGACTTGGCCGTGGTCTCGTGGCCCGCCATGATCAGCGTGAGGACCTCGTCGCGCAGTTCCCCGTCGGACAACTGGTGCGGGCCGTTCAGCATCGCGTCCAGCAGCGTGTTCCCCGGGCCGCCGGCCACCCGGTGGGAGCCGATCAGCGTGCTGGTGACCATGGAGAGGAACATCCGCGCCTGTGCGAAGTCCCGCTGCCGTCGCGCCGTATCGGCCGGGTCGGGGTCCTCGGGCGGTACGTAGTGGCCTATGCACCGGTTCACCGCGTCGACCGCCTGCCCGAACCCCTCGCCGACGCCGTCGAGATCGGTGCCCAGGATCGCCCGCGTCACGATGGTGAGGGTCAGCGCCGCCAGATGGTGGTCGAGGGCGAGTGGCGCGCCCGCTTTGACCGCGGGCTGCCAGCGCTCCAGGAGATGGTGCGTGGCCTCCGTGATGACCGTGTCGAAGGCTTTGACCGCGCCCGGCCGGAACGCCGGTGCGCACTGGTGGCGTTGGCGGGCCCACTCCTCGCCGTTGCTGGTCAGCAGGCCGTTGCCGAGCAGCGGGCGCAGCATGTGGTCGTCCGGGGTCTGTACCTTGGTGTAGTTCGCGCCGTTGTCCTTGAGGACGTGCCGGGCGAGATCGGGCCGGTTCAGCAGATACACCGTGTCGCCGTCGGCGGTGTGACGGGTGACGTCACCGTAAGTACGCGCCAGCCCGGTGACGAACTCCAGCGGTGCGTGCCGCATCTGTTCCAGGTCGACGTCGTCCGCCGGACCTGGCGGCATGGTCAATTGTTTGGGCATAAGGCGGACCACCTGTCATGGGTGCCGGTTCAGTTCGTCCGTACATTTATCCGTATATTCGTCCGTACTTCGTCTGTGCGTACGGGGCGGCGGGCGTCGGCGTACGTACTGAGAATGCGTACGGAAAATACGTACTGCACTACGTACTGAGGATGCGTACAAGCGTGCGGGATACGTAAGCCAATGGGCCCGGACACCGCAATCTAGCGCGCGGTGACCGCCCGATTCAATGCTTCGCCCGCTCGGCCGGAAAGTGAGGTATTGGCCTGGTGCGGGCGCCGTGGAAGACTGCTGCGCGGAAAGTTCCAGCGGAAGAGGAGCAGCCAGGTGGTCGTCGACGGGGGCAACCCAATCACCGTTCGAGGTCTTCGAAAACAATACGGGGACCACGACGTGGTGCGTGGTGTCGACCTTGATGTATTCCCCGGGGAAGTCTTTTCTCTGCTCGGACCCAATGGTGCGGGGAAAAGCACCACGGTCGAAATTCTGGAAGGAATTCGAAGCCGCAGCGGCGGCGACGTGAGGGTGCTCGGCGAGGACCCGGCGGCCGACCGGCGGAACTGGCGGGCGCGCATCGGTGTGGTGCCGCAGAGCACGGGTACCTACCCGGACCTCACGGTGCGCGAGGTGGTCCAGCACTTCGCCGCGTTCTATCCGGCACCGCTCGGCGTTGACCAGGTCATCGACATGGTCGGACTCGCCAAGCACCAGCGCACCCAGACGCTGGCGCTCTCCGGCGGCCAGCAGCGCCGTCTGGACGTGGCCGTCGGTGTCGTCGGCGACCCTGATCTGATCTTCCTCGACGAGCCCACCACCGGACTTGACCCGGTGGCCCGGCGTGAGGCGTGGGACCTCGTACGGTTCTTCGCCGACCGGGGGACGACCACCGTGCTCACCACGCACTACCTCGACGAGGCCGAGGCGCTGGCCCAGCGGGCCGCCGTCATCGTGGAGGGCCGGATCGTAGAGGTCGGTCCGACGGCCGGGCTCGGCGGCCGGGCCGACACCCCGGCCACTGTGTCCTTCCGTCGCCCGGCGGAGCTCGACCGGCTCGCGCTGCCGGCCCTGCGGCCGGAGGCGCGGGCCGAAGAACACGGCAATGCGGTCAGCGTGCTGACCGAGCACCCGAGCGAGGTGCTGCGCACCCTGCTGGCCTGGGCCGCGGACGCCGGTGTACCGGAACTGCTCGATCTGCGGGTCCATCGACCGACCCTCGAAGAGACCTACCTCGACCTGATCCGTCGCAACAGCGAACTGGGGACCTCATGACCAGTACCCAGCCAACCGCCGCCGAGGTGGCCACCACCACCGTGCGGGCCCCGGCCGCGGCGCGCCGCCTGCCCGGCATCTGGCGGGCGAGCACGGCCAGGTCGGCCGTCGAACTCAAGGGCTTCTTCCGCAACAAGCAGTCGCTGATCTTCACCCTGCTCTTTCCGGTGCTGCTGCTCCTGGTGTTCGGATCGATCTTCTCCGGCACCGTCAAGGGCACGCACACCGACGTCAAGCAGGTGTTCATGGCCGGGATCATCGCGGCCGGCGTGATGAGCACCGGCTTCTCCGGCCTGGCCATCAGCATCGCCATCGAGCGGGACACCGGCACCATCCGGCGCCTGGGCATCACCCCGATGCCGAAGACCGCCTACTTCGTCGGCAAGCTGGTCCGGGTCGTCGTCACGGCGGTACTCGAGACGATCCTGCTCGTCGGGATCGCGGTAACGCTCTTCGGGCTGCCGATGCCCGACACGGCGCAGCGCTGGGCCACCCTCGGCTGGGACCTGGCCCTGGGCACGATCGCCTGCGCGATGATCGCCGTCGCGTACAGCGCGCTCATTCCCAACAGCCGCTCGGCGGCCGCGATCGTGACGCCGGTGTTCATGGTGCTGCAGTTCATTTCGGGGGTCTTCTTCCCGTTCAACCAGCTGCCGTCCTGGATGCAGGGCGTGGCGGCGCTCTTCCCGGTCAAGTGGATGGCACAGGGCTTCCGTTCGGTGTTCCTGCCGGACTCGTTCGCCGTGGTCGAACCGGCCGGCGGCTGGGAGCTCGGCCGTATCGCCCTGGTGCTGGCGCTGTGGACGCTGGCCGGTGCGGTGCTCTCGGCGCTCACCTTCCGCTGGCGCGGCCCCCGGGTGAACTGACATGACCACCGCCGAGCGACCCGTCATCGTGCCGCTGCCCCCGCACCTCACGCACCCGTTCGCTCCGGCCGGGCGAGCCGACCCGGGCCCCGCCTATCGCTGGTTGCAGGTGCACGATCCCGTCCACTACGACCCGTACTCCCGGATGTGGTGGCTCACCAGCCATGCGGCATGCGGCGCCGCGCTGCGTGACAACCGGCTGTCGGCCGCGCTCGGCCAGCGGGAGCGGGCCCGGGACGACGCGCTGCCGCCCTCGATGCTCACCACTGACCCGCCGGAGCACCAGCGGCTGCGCAACCCGGGGCAGTTGCTGCTCGGCCCGGCGGCGGTCCGTTCTCTGGAAGGTGTGCTCGGCGAGGAGATCGACGCCCTGATCGGTGCCCTGCCCGATCGCCTGGACGCGGTCGAGGCGATCGGAGCGCCGTTCGCCACCGCCGTGTTCGGCCGGCTCTTCGGCCTGCCGCGCACCGACTGGGCACGTTTCGAGCTGCTGGCGGGGGCCGCCTCGGTCAACCTCGACCCGCTGGCCGGGAGCGAACGCGCGGCGGCCGGCCGGGCCGCCATGGCGGAGCTCAGTGCTTTCCTGACCGCCCACGCGCGTACGGCGGTCGCGGGGCCACTCGGCCGCCTGATGGCCGACGACCGGATCACCGAGCGCGAGAAGACCGGCATCCTCGGACTGGCCGTCGTGGGCGGCTGGCAGCCACTGGCCGAGATGGTCGGCAACGCCCTGTACTGGCTGCTGCCGCGCCCCGAAGCCGTGGCAGCGCTGCGCGGCAGCGGCGGCGGTGACGCCCGCCACGGTGATGAAGACGGCGGCGCGGCCCGGCTGCTGGTGGACGAGTTGCTGCGCCTGGAGGCGCCCATCCCGTTCACCGCGCGGGTCGCCACCGAGGAGGTACCGCTGCCCGGCGGCACAGTGCCCCGCGACGGCCGGGTGCTGATCATCATCGCCGCCGCCAACCGGGACCCGGCGGCCTTCGAGGACCCCGATGAGCTACGGCCGGGCCGCACCCCCAACCCGCAGCTCGCCTTCGGTGCCGGTACGCACTTCTGCCTGGCGGCCCAACTCGTGCGTACGGCAAGCGCGTTGCTGCTGCCACGGCTGCTGGGCGGTTTTCCGGGCCTCGCGCTGACCACGGCACCGGACGCCCTGGCCTGGGACCCGAGGCCGATCCCCAGACGACTGCTGCGCTGTCCGGTGAGCACCACGGGGAGCGCCGATGCGGACTGACGTCATCGTGGTCGGCGCCGGGGCCGCCGGCCTGATGTGCGCCCGGACACTCGCCGACGGGGGGCTGCGGGTTGCCGTGCTCGAGGCCCGGTGGCGCATCGGTGGCCGAATACGGACCTTCCGCCCCCGCGACGGCGGCCCTCCGCTGGAACTCGGCGCCCAGGTCGTGCACGGCTCGGAAAGCCCCGTGCACCGCATCGCCGGCCCGCTGGCCGTGGTTCCTCGTACGGGGGGCGCGGGCGCGGTCAGCGCGGGACGAGCCCACGACATGGCAGCACTCGGGCGGGGCGGCCGGGCGCCGTGGCTGTTGCAGCACCGCCTCAACCGCGCACCGGGAGCGGCCGGTGGCTCGGTCGCCGACTGGCTCGCCGCCCAGGGCCTCTCCGGCAGCGAGAGCTCGGCGGCCCGGGAATGGTTCGCCCAGCACTGGGCCGTCGGCCCCGAGCGGCTCGATGCGTACGGTGTCGCGGCCGCCCATCTCGGCGACGGCGTCGGGGAGGGCGAATACGCGGTCCCCGGAGGCTTCGACCGTCTTCCCGAGCGTCTCGCCGCCGGAGTCGACGTGCGCTGCGGAACCCCGGTCCGCGCGGTGGAATGGTCGCCGGGACGGACCCTGGTACGGACCGACGACGGAGAGTTGCAGGCGCGTGCCGTGGTCGTGACCGTCCCGCCGGCCGTCGTCACCGCCGGCGGACTGAAGATCGCCGATCTGCCGACCGCCAAGTACCGGGCCGCGGGTCGCCTCCCGGCGGGTGACGCCTGTTGCCTGGTGGTCACCTGTAGCCGCCCCGCACCCGACTCCACCGTCGTCTTCGACGCGGACGGCCTGCGCGGCTTCGTGAGCAGCCGGGCGGGCAGCCCCCAGGTGCTGGTGGTGGCCAAGTCGGCTGCCGCGGCAGCGGTACGGAAAGCGGCAACGGGATGGAACGCGGCGGCGGGCCCGGACGCAGAACTGCTGCGACTGCTGCAGCCTGCCCTGCCCTGGACCGCCGGCGCCCGGGTGACCGAAGTGACGGTGGCGGACTGGGGCGGGTCTCCGTGGAGCCTCGGTGCCTTCACGTACGCCGGACCGGGCGCGGCGGCCGCCGCCGGCACCTGGGCGGATCCGGTCGGCGACACGTTGTTCTTCGCGGGCGAGGCCACGCTGGCCGGTCACCGGCTGCCCTGGGTGCACAGCGCGCTCGACAGCGGTCGCCACGCGGCCGAGCAGATCCTGGCGGGAGTCCGGCGATGAATCGACCCAGCACAACGGCCATCGGAACGGACACGCGCACCATGCGGGCAGAAACGAATCTTCACACCGGCTGGTATCTGGCCGCCTTCCGCTCCGAGCTGAGCGGCGGCGACATCACTCCGCTCGCCATCGGCCCGCGCCGCCTCATCGCGGTCAGCGACCAGCACCGGATCCGGCTGTTCGACGCGAACTGTCCGCACCGCGGCGCCCACCTCGGCCACGGCGGCACCCTCGACGCCGGCTGCGTCATCTGCCCCTTCCACGGCAAGCGCGTCGCACTCGGCGATCCGGCCAGACGTTGGTCCGTCCGTGAATACCCGGTCCTGCAGTGGGGCGACGCCCTGTTCACCCGGCTCACCGACGACGACGCGGACGACCGGGGACTGCCCGAGGCGCTGAGCGCCTTCGCCGACACCCACCCGCTGGTGCCCGCGCTGACCCAGCAGATCGCGGCGCCCGCCGAGCTGATCGTCGAGAACGCCTTCGACGGTGAGCACTTCACGGCGCTGCACAAGGTGCCCAAGGTCACCGGGATGGTCGCCAGGCCCGGCGAGCAGGGCGAACTGGTCATCGAGGGTGAATTCCTGATGCAGACCTCGCCCTGGCAGGACGACCGGGCGAAGGAGGAGATCCGCTGGAACGCCGTACGCACCGGGGTGGTTCGCTGGGACTACCGGCCCAGATTCCTGGCAAGGGCGTTCAGCCCCACCGTGGTGGTCACCGAATTCGGGCCGCCCGGCCGGACGCATGTCATCGTCACCGCCGCCGTGCCGACGCCGGAAGGCTGTGTGGCCCGGGTCGCGATCGGCGTTGCGGAAGGGCACGAGAAGGAGTTGCCCATGCTCGTCCAGGGCAGCCACAAGGCGCTCGCCGAGGACACCGAGATCTGGGAGAACCTGGACCTCGAAGCGGTACCCCGCTACGACGCGAGTGACCGCCCGGTGCTCGCCTACCGCTCCTTCTGCGCGGCCTTCGGGAAGCTCGCCGCCGGACCGGTCGCCGCCGGACCGGTCGCCGCCGGGCCGCTCGCCTCGGGACCGCTCGCCTCCGGGCAGCCCGCATGAGTGCCGTACGGGAGCTCCTCGCCACGACGACGTACGGCAGCGGCCCGGCGGTCCTGTGGATCCACGGCTACACCATGGACTCCAGCACCTGGCAGCCGCTGTGGCAGCTGCTGCCCGGCCATCGGCACATCGGCGTCGACCTGCCGGGGCACGGCCGCTCCGGTCCCGTCCCCACCGGGCTCACCCTGCCGGGGCTTGCCGCGGCCCTGGCCGAGCTGGCGCGCGACGAACAGGCCTCCAGGATGGTCGCCCTGTCCTTCGGCTCGCTGGTGGCCACCCAGCTCGCCGTGGACGAACCCGCGCTGCTGGACCGGCTCGTGCTGGCCGCGCCCACCCTGGGCGGCGCCCCGGCGGAACCGCACGCCAAGCGCCGCTACCAGGAACTCACCATGCTCCGGCGCCTCGCCGGCGCATCGGCGCCGTTGGCCGACCTGTGGATGACCTCGCCGCCCGACATCTTCCGCGGCACCGAGAAACACCCCGAACTCCGCGCCCGGCTCCGGTCGGTGATCGCGCGGCACAGCTGGGCCGAGCTGGACAACGGGGCCATGCAGACCCTGACCGCCCAGTCCCACACGCCGTCCGACCTGGCCCGGATCAAGGCCCGCACGCTGGTGTTCGTCGGCGACGAGGACATGCCGGTGTTCACCGCCAACGCCCGGCTGCTGCGCGACACCGTCCCCGACTGCCGGCTGCGGACGGTGACCGGCACCGGGCACCTCCCGCTCCTCGAACGCCCCGAAGCCGTCGCGGCAGACCTCGCGGCTCAGCTGGCCTGACCGCCGCACCACCCACGGACGGCGACCGAACTTGAGGACGCCACCTCACCACTTACGGAGTACTCATGACCCGCAAGGTGCTCGTCGTCGGCGGCGGACCCGCCGGTTCCATCAGCGCGACGCTGCTCGCCCGGGCAGGACTGTCCGTCACCCTCCTGGAGCGCGACCGCTTCCCGCGGTACCACATCGGCGAATCCATCGCCCCGTCCTGCCGCGCCATCATCGACTACGCCGGAGTCGGCGAGAAGATCGAAGCGCGCGGTTACCAGGTCAAGCGCGGCATCCTGCTGCGCTGGGGCACCGAGAAGGACTGGGCCGTCGACTGGCGTGAAATGTTCGGCGAGGACATCAGATCCTGGCAGGTCGACCGCGCGGACTTCGACGCGGTGCTCCTCGACCACGCCGCCTCCCAGGGCGTCGAAGTGATCCAGCAGGCCACCGTCAAGGAGATCCACTTCACGGACGGCCGTGCGGTCGCCGCCGACTGGGAGCACGAGGGCCGTGTGCGGCGTACGGACTTCGACTACGTGGTGGACGCCTCCGGCCGCGCGGGCCTCCTCTCCGCCCGGCAGTTCAAGAACCGGCGCCGCCACGACGAGTTCCGCAACGTCGCCATCTCGGCCTACTACCAGGGCGGAACACTGCTGCCGCGCACCCCCGCGGGCGGCATCAACTGCATCTCGTCGCCGCAGGGCTGGTACTGGGTGATCCCGCTCAAGGACGACGAGTACAGCGTCGGGTTCGTCACCCACCAGACGCAGTTCCAGCAGCGCAGGCCCAAGTTCGCCTCGTTGGAGGAGATGTTCCACGGGGTGGTCGGCGAATCCGAGACGGTGCGTGACCTGGTGGCGGGCGGCACCTTCCGGGGACCCGTGCGGGTCGAGCAGGACTTCAGTTACGTGGCCGACGAGTTCTGCGGACCCGGCTACTTCATGGCCGGCGACGCCGCCTGCTTCCTGGACCCCCTGCTGTCGACCGGCGTGCACCTCGCCATGTACAGCGGTCTGCTGGCGGCGGCATCGATCAACGCGATCGAGCACGGCGACGTGACCGAGCCGGAGGCGCAGGGCTTCTACGAGGCCCTCTACCGCAACGCCTACCACCGGGCGTTCTCGCTGGTCTCGGGGATGTACGGCAAGTACCAGGGCCGTAAGCACTACTTCTGGCTCGCGCAGACGCTGCTGCGCGAGGGCAGCCGCACCGAGGAGCCGGACAGCGCGTTCGGCGCGATCATCGCGGGGCTCAGCGATCTGCAGGACGCCACATCGGGGGGCGGCGTCGCCCCGGCGCTCGGCCTCGGCGAGGCGGCCGAAACGGCCCGCCGGCGGGCGGCGGACCAGCAGCAGCCGTCCGGCATGACCACGGCGCCGATGAAGATCGACCCGGACGATCTCTACGACGCGGTGTCGGGGCTCAGCCTGGTCACCGAGGACCGGCTCGGCATCCGCCGCTGCGTCTGACCGGGCCGGCGTACCGGCGCCCGGGCGAGGTACAAATGAGGGGGAGTCATGCCTGTACGCACCACCTATGACGCCGGTGCGGCGTGCTGGATCGACCGCATCTCCGCGGAACCGGCCGGGGCGGAGGCGTTCTACGCCGCGCTGCTCGGCTGGGAGTACGCCGAAGAGGGCGGCTACCGCACGGCCCGAAGCGCCGGAGAACTGGTGGCCGGGTTCGGTACGGCGCCGGGGCGGCTGGAGTTCTGGGTGGTCTACCTGGCCGCGAAGGACCTGGACGCCACGGCGGTACGGGTCGTCGAACTGGGCGGCACCGTGGTGCTCGCACCCGTGGACGCGGGGGACAACGGCCGGTTGCTGCTGGCCGCCGACCCCGCAGGCACCCTGGTCGGTTTCTGGCAGGGCCGGCGGGCGGACGGTGTGGTGCTGGCAGACGAGTCCGGCGCCGCCTGCCGTTACGAACTGCACGTCCCCGAGACGGCCGCAGTGGCCGGTTTCTATGCCGGTCTGGGCGCGGACCCGGCCATCCGGCTGGTGGCGGACCCCTCCGGACCCGCGCACTGGCTGGTGCACTTCGGCGTCGACTCCCTGGTCGGCGCGGTGCGTACGGCGCTGGCCGCCGGCGCCCGGGTGACCGGGTACGACGACGGGTCCGTGCGGTTGCTCGACGCGCGCGGTGCCCGCTTCGCACTCGTCGCGACGGACGTGCCGGCATCCGCCGCGTGAACGGGGCATGCGTAATCGGATACGCAGCCGAGATACGTACTGCTGAAGAAACTGAAGTATGTTCGAGCCATCGCCCCCATGATTGACTTGTCCCGCATTCAAAGAAAGCAAGACAACTTTGAGCCAGGGGGGCAGAGAATTGGAGCGTCCTCGTCTAAAAGCGCATTTCAATACGGAAATCGTGGACGGCGACAAGGTGTTTCTCGTCGCTGAGGACCAGCACTACATGGTTCGCGGCGCCGATCCGGTGGCGCTACTGCCCTATCTCGACGGCCGGCAGACCGTCGGCGACATCGTCCAGGCCCTGCACGGCGAACTCTCGATTCCCCGGGTACTGACCGCTCTGCGGCGTTACGAGGCCGCCGGTCACCTCGCCGAGGGCCGCCCCGAACTGCCCGATCAGGTCCTCGCCTTCTGGGACGCGCAGGGCATCGACCCGGCCGCCGTAGTCACGGCCGCCGGTGCGAAGGGCGTGACCCTGGTCGCGCTCGGATCCACCGATCCGGCCCCGGTCGCCGAGGCGTTGCGGGCCAACGGGGTACGGGTCGCGGCGGCGGGCGACGACAGTGGCGAGGCCGGTGGTCTGGCCATCGTGCTCGCCGACGACTACCTCGATCCGGCGCTGGCGGAGTTCAACGACCGGCGGATCGCCGACGGGCGTCCCTGGCTGCTCGCCCGGCCGGCCGGCGTGACCGCCTGGCTCGGTCCGCTGATGCAGCCGGGACAGACCGGCTGCTGGTTCTGTATGGCCCAGCGGATCTCCGAGAACCGGCAGGTCGAGCGGTACCTGTCGGGGAAGCGGGGCGAATCGGTGCCCCGGCACGCGACCGCCGCCGCGCTGCCCACCGGCCGGCAGGCGCTGGCCGGCCTGCTCGCCACCGAGGCCGCCCGGTTCCTGGCCACCGGCGAATCCGCCGCGCTGGCCGGCCGGATGGTGACCCTGGACCTGGCGGCCCTGGGCACCACCGAACACACCCTGGTACGCCGCCCGCAGTGCCCCTCCTGCGGCGACCCGGCGATCACCGCGCAGCGCAGTCCCAAGGTGGTCCTCAGCCCGGGGGCTGCCCGGCACACCACCGACGGCGGGTACCGCACGCTGCCGCCGCAGCTCACCTACGAGCGGCTCAAGCACCATGTCAGTCCGCACCTCGGGGCGATCACCAAACTCGGGGCGCACGACGCCATCGGAAACGGAATCACCTACGCCTTTACGGCGGGCCACAACTTCGCCATGGTCAACGACAACATGGATTTGCTGCGCCGCAATATGCGCGGGCAGAGCGGCGGAAAAGGCAGGTCGGAAACACAGGCGAAAGTCAGTGCGCTCTGCGAGGCGATCGAGCGTTATTCGGCGGTCTGGCGCGGTGGTGAGCCGGTCCGGCGCGCGGCCTACGAAGAACTCGACCCGGCCGTCGCACTCCACATGGACGAGCTGCTGAATTTCTCCCCGGCCCAGTTCGCCGGACGTGACGCCTGGAACGCCGATCCGGAGCACCGTATCCATCTCGTGCCGGAACGTTTCCGCACGGACCTGGAGCTGGACTGGTCCACCGCCTGGTCGCTCACCCATGACAGCGAGCGGCTCGTCCCGACCGGTTACGCCTACTACGGCCACCCTGACCTCGCCCGGCACTTCTACTGCGTCGGCGACTCCAACGGCGGGGCCAGCGGCAACACCCTCGAAGAGGCGATCCTGCAGGGATTCTGCGAGGTCGTCGAGCGGGACGCGGTAGCGGTCTGGTGGTACAACCGGCTGCGCCGCCCGGCCTTCGACCTCGACTCGCTCGAAGACCCGTACATCGACGCACTGCGCAGGTTCTACGCGGGCATGGACCGCGATCTGTGGGTCCTGGACATCACGTCCGACCTCGGCATTCCCACCTTCGCCGCGCTCTCCCACCGGCGTCACCGGGTGGAGGACATCATGGTCGGCTTCGGCGCCCATCCCGACCCGGCGATCGCGGTGATGCGGGCGCTGACCGAGGTGAACCAGTTCCTGCCGTTCGTCGAGCGGCGGGACGCGGACGGCAACACCGAGTACCGCACCGACGACGTCGAGACCCTCAAGTGGTGCCGCCAGGCCCGGCTGCAGGACGAGCCGTGGCTGCTGCCCGACCCGGCTCTCCCGGCCACCACCCTCGCGGATCACCCGGGACTGCCCGGCCACGACCTGGCGAGCCATATCCGCGAGTGCGTCGCGCGGGCCGGGAAGGCCGGGGTCGAAGTGATCGTGCTCGACCAGACCCAGCCCGACCTCGATCTGAACGTGGTGAAGGTGATCGCGCCCGGCATGCGGCACTTCTGGCGCCGGCTGGCCCCCGGACGCCTCTACGACGTACCCGTACAGCTCGGCCTGAGAGACCGGCCGACGCCCGAGGAGCAGGTGAACCCGTGGAACGTGTTCTTCTGACCGGACCCGCCCCGGCGACCGGACCCGCCCCGGCGACCGCCGCCCGCACCGTGATCGGCCTGCGGTCCGACGCGGTGCTCACCGTCACCGACGAGGCGCTGGTGGTCACCGGGCCGCTCTGCGCGCTGCGGCTGCGGGAACTGCCCGCGAGCGTACGGGCGGTGGTCGCGGATCTCGCCGCGGGCGAGCACACCGAGGAGGACATCGGTGCGGCAGTGGTGGCCGGGGACGGACTGCCGGCCTTGCTCCGGCTGCACCTGACGCTGCGCCGGCTCGACGCCGAGGGGCTGCTCGACCACACCCTGACCGCCGACGGCCTGCCGCTGGTGCGGCTGCGGCCGGTCGGCCGTGGCCGCACCGAGCTGCCGCCCGCCCCGGCGGCCGACGCTCCCGTCAAGCTCTCCCGTTTCGCCCTCGCCCAGGTGCGGGAAGGGCGGTTGACGGTCACCGCTCCCGGCAGCCACCTCAGGGTCGAACTCGCCCCGGCCGCCGCCGCGCTGCTCGGCGCGCTGGCCGACTGGACCACGCCGGCCGGCCTCGGGACGCTGCCCGGGCTCCCGGAGACCGGCCAGGCGCTGCGGCTCCTCGGCGCCGCCGGGCTGCTCGCCGCCGGGGGGCCCGGGGACGACGCCGAGGCGCAGGAGCCGTCCCAGGCCCTGTGGGAGCCGTCCGACCTGTGGCTGCACGCCCGCAGCCGGGGCCCGATGACCGTCACCGAGTACGGCGGCACCTATCCGGGCGCCGGCCGTTTCGAGCCGCTCCCCGCCGTGCCGCCCGCCCGCTCCACCCGTACGGTCGCGCTGCCGGTACCCGACCTGGCGGCGGTCGCCCGGCAGGACCCCTCTCTCACCGAGGCCCTGGAGAGCCGCCGTTCGGTCCGCGAGCACGACGACGCGGCGCCCGTCACCGACGTACAGCTCGGCGAACTCCTCTACCGGGCGGCCCGTTGCCGGCAGACCTTCACCGGCAGCGACGGTCAGGAGCTCGCCGACCGTCCCTACCCCAGCGGCGGCGCCGTCCACGAGCTGGAGATCTATCCGCTGATCAGCCACTGCGCCGGCCTCGACCCGGGCCTGTGGCACTACCGCACCGACCGGCACGCGCTCGAACTGGTCGCCGAGGCGGGACCGGCGACGGACGCACTCGTCCGGGGCGCCCGCGACGGGGCCCTGATGGAGAGCGACCCGCAGATCGTGCTGCTGGTCGCGGCCCGCTTCGGCCGGGTGATGTGGAAGTACCGGACGGTGGCCTACCCGCTGTTGCTCAAGCACGTCGGTGTGCTCTACCAGACCGTGTACCTCATCGGCGCGGCCATGGGGCTCGGCGTGTGCGGACTGGGCGGCGGGGACGCAGCCGACTTCGCCGCCGCCACCGGCCTCGACCCCCGCACCGAGGGCAGCGTCGGCGAACTCGTCCTCGGCAGCCGGCCCGCCGTGCTGCGGCACCCGTCCGGAGTGCCGGTCATCGCGGGCCCGGACATCGAGGGGATCGAGGGGGAGGAGCGGCCGTGAACTTCCGGTTCAAGGCGCTGCAGCGGATGCGCGAGCCCGACGAGCTGGACTCGCCGACGCTGCTGGCCGCACCGCGCGGCTGGATCGCCGTCTTCGTCGTCATGATCATCATGGCCGGTGCGACCCTCTGGGCCTTCCAGGGCAGCCTGCCCATCAGCGTGTCCGCACCGGGCCTGCTCACCCGCCCGCTGGGCAGTGCCAGCGTGCAGAGCCCGGTGCCCGGCACCGTGCGGCGTGTCCTGGTGCACGTCAAGGGCACCGTCGAGGAGGGCCAGCCGGTCGCCACGATCGAGGGAGCGGACGGCCGGAGCACCGACGTCACCAGTCCCTTCTCCGGTCATGTCGTCGGTCTCGGCGTCAGCGAGGGGCAGGTCGTGCCGGCCGGCTCGTCCGTCGCCACGGTCGAGCGCACCGACTCCTCCGACGACCGGATGGTCGCCATGGTCTTCGTGCCCGCCGCCCGCGCCGTCGGCCTGGCGCCGGGCAAGCCGGTGGACCTCTCGGTGTCCACCGCGCCGCCCCGCTCCTTCGGCCTGCTGCGCGGACGGATCAGCTCCGTGAGCCCCTATCCGCTGACCTCCGGCGAACTCTCCGGCCTGGTCGGCGGCGAGCTCGCCGCCAAGAGCTACGTCTCGAGCAGCCCGCCCCGCCTGGTCGTCGTCGACCTGGTCAAGGACGCCGGTACGAAGTCGGGTTACGCCTGGTCCACCACGAACGGACCGCCGAGTCCGCTGAGCACCCAGGTGTCCGTCAAGGCCACCATCAATCTGGGCAGCCAGACGCCGTTCAACCTGATCCTCGGGCGCTGAGGGGACAGCCATGTCACAGACCATCGACACCGACGCCCGTAAGAACGGCGACCCGTCCCCCGCCGCGAAGACCGAGCCGCCGGCCGCGCTCGATCCCCGTACCCGCACGATGCGCTGGCGGCACAAGGTGCCCACGGTCATCCAGATGGAGTCGGTGGAGTGCGGCGCCGCCAGTCTCGCCATGATCCTCGGCTACCACGGGCGGTTCGTCCCGCTGGAGGAGTTGCGCGGCCTGTGCGGGGTGTCCCGGGACGGTGCCAAGGCCTCCACCGTGCTCGCGGCCGCCCGCGCCCACGGAATGATCGCCAAGGGCTACCAGGCCGAGGCCGAAACGCTCAAGGACCTCTCCGCGCCCGTCATCATCTTCTGGGCCTTCCAGCACTTCATGGTCGTCGAAGGGGTGCGCAGCCGGTTCGGCCGGACCGTCGTCGCCGTCAACGACCCTGCGGCCGGACCCCGGTTGATGGACTGGGAGGAGTTCGACTCCGGGTTCACCGGGATCGTGCTGTCCTTCGAGAAGGGTCCCGACTTCCGCCCCGGCGGCAAGGAGGGCAAGGTCGGAGCCGCGCTGCTGCAGCGCCGGCTGCCCTCCGGACGCGCCCTTCCGCTGGTCCTGCTGGCCAGCGCGCTGCTGGTGCTGCCCGGCATCGCGGCTCCCGCCTTCAGCCGGGTCTTCATCGACCGCATTCTGTCCGGCGGTCAGCAGAACTACCTGATGCCCCTGGTGATCTTCATGGTGGCCGCAGGTCTCGCCACCCTGATCCTCACCTCCGTACAGCGGCACTACCTGCTGCGGCTGGAGATGCGGCTGGGGCTGGCCGGCTCGGCCCGGTTCTTCCGGCATCTGCTGCGGCTGCCCATCGACTTCTTCCTGCAACGGCGGCCCGCCGAGGTCGCCAAACGGGTGTCCGGCAACGACGTGGTCGCCGAGATCCTCTCCCGCGACCTGGCCCTTTCGGTCATCAACCTGGTACTCGTCAGCTTCTACGCGGCCATCCTCATCCGCTACGACGTCCTGCTCGGCGTCATCGGCATCGGCATGGCGCTGCTCAACATCGCCGTGCTGCGCTGGGTCTCCCGCAGCCGCACCGACGCGGTGGTGGCGCTGCGCGCCGACCGGGGCAACCTGACCGCCACCACCTTCACCACGCTCAGCCTGATCGAGACCGTCAAGGCGACCGGCTCCGAACCCGACGCGTTCACCCGCTGGGCCGGCTACCTCGCCAAGGTCATCTCGGCGAAACAACGCCTCGGCCCGCCGACCGCCGTGCTGACCGTCGTACCCGCGATGCTCGCCGCGCTCAACAGCGGACTGATCCTGCTGGTCGGCGGCGAACGCGTGGTGGACGGGGCGATCAGCGTCGGCATCCTGGTCTCCTTCCAGACCCTGCTGTCCGCGCTGAGCCGCCCGGTCACCCAACTGACCAACCTGGGCAGCCGGCTCCAGGAGGTCACCGCCGACATCAAGCGGCTGTACGACGTCGAGCGCTACCCGGCAGCCGCCGTCTTCGACCTCCCCGACGACGACACCCTCAGCCGGCTCGACGGCTATCTGGAGTTCCGCGACGTCCGCTTCGGCTACAGCCCGCTGGCCGAACCGGTCATCAAGGACCTCAGCCTGAATCTGGTGCCGGGCCGCCGGGTCGCCGTCGTCGGCAGCTCCGGCAGCGGCAAGTCGACCCTGGGGCGTCTGGTCACCGGCCTCTACGAACCCTGGTCAGGGCAGATCCTGCTGGACGGCAGGCCCCGCCAGGAGATCGCCCGCACCCAGCTCGCCGCCTCCGTGGCCTACGTCGACCAGGACATCGCGCTGTTCGAGGGGACCGTCCGCGACAACCTCACGCTGTGGAACAGCGACATCCCCGACGACGACGTGATCGCCGCCCTGCGGGACGCGGCGCTCTTCGACGTCATCGCGGCCCGGCCCGGCGGCATCAACAGCCTCATCGCCGAGGACGGCCGCAACTACAGCGGCGGCCAGCGCCAGCGCCTGGAACTCGCCAGGGCGCTGGCCGTCCACCCCACCCTGCTGATCCTGGACGAGGCCACCAGCGCACTCGACCCGGAGACCGAACGGCAGATCATGGACAACCTGCGACGCCGCGGCTGCGCCTGCCTCACCATCGCGCACCGGCTCTCCACCGTCCGCGACGCCGACGAGATCATCGTCCTGGAGCAGGGCGTCATCACCGAACGCGGCACCCATGACGAACTGCTGGCGCTGAGCGGGCAGTACACCGCGCTCATCGAGTCCAGCCGAAGAGCGCAGGAGGACGCGTGACCGCCGCACCCAGCCTGGCCGGCGAGGAGTTCGTGCCGTTCCTCACCGAGGCCGCCACCCCGGTGGAACTCACCGGCGACCGTTTCGTGCACTTCGACGACATCCGCCGGGTCCTGCTCGTCGAATCGGGCGCGGTGGACCTCTTCGCGGTCGAGATGCGCGACGGCGTCCCGCACGGCCGCTGGACCTTCCTCAACCGGGTGGAACGCGGCACGATCCTCATCGGCACGCCCTACGGACCGCGCCACCGCATCGTCGGGCGTCCGGTCCTCGGCTCCCGGCTCTCCTACCTGCCCTTCTCGCACGTGGAATCGCTCTCCGGCGAGGGCGCCCGGAGGCTGCCGGACGCCGAGTACCGGGCCACCGTCGAGCAGTTCGTGACCGGTGTCGAGCAGGGCATCGTGGCGCTCGCCGAGGCGCTGCGCAATGCCCTGCCACCCCGCAGCTTCGTCCCGCTGGCCGGCACCGGAAGCACCGAGGCCGCCGACGGGCAGGCCATCCGTACGGTCGACGGGGTGCGCTGGGTACTGATCGAAGAGGGCTCGGCGGAGATGGTCGAGGGCGTGGCCGGCCGCATCGGCCCCGGCACCGACATCTGTGTCACCGAACGGGACTGGCTGATCGCCCACGGGGCCACCCGGCTGTACGCCCGCTCGCTGCAGGACCTGCTGCACAACGGCGAGTTGTGGGGCCGTTGGGTCACCCACGCCGCACGCCTGCTCTACGTCATCGACCGGCGGGTGGAACGCCGCCGCGTCGAGGAGGCCGAGACGCTGCTGCGCCGCCGCGCCCGCGACCGCTCCACGATGGTCACCGCGGCCCGCGGCTTCGAGTCCGTCATCCGGGACACCGAGGCGCGCATCAAACTCACCGAGGTGGCCGCCGACCCGGCGCCGCTGGCGGCGGCCCGGCTGGTCGCCTCGCACCAGGGCTTCACCGTCAGGGCGCCCGTGGCGGGCAGCGGATACGGCCGGGAGGTGACCGATCTGCAGGCCATCGCGCTGGCCTCCGGGGTACGCACCCGCACGGTCCGGCTGGACGGCGACTGGTGGCGGCAGGACCTCGGCCCGATGATCGGGTACCGGAAGATCGGTGACACCCCGGTGGCCCTGCTGCCGATCGGCCGCGGCTATGTGCTGGCCGAGGGCGGCACGGTGGTGCCGGTGACGGCCAAGATCGCCGGGGACCTCACCGGGCAGGGCATGGTGCTGTACCGGCCGTTGCCTCCCGGGGTGAAGTCCATCGCCGGGCTGCTGCGCTTCGGCTTCCGCAACAACCGCCGGGACCTGTGGACGTTCGCCGTGATGGGGCTCGCCGTCTCGCTGGTCGGGCTGCTCGTACCGATCATGACCGGCGAGGTGCTGGGCGTCTTCGTGGCCGAGGCCCGCCGCGACCTCATCGTCGAGGGCGCCCTGGTGGTCATCGCCTCCGCGCTGGTGGTCGCGGCCCTGTCCATCCTGCAGAACATCGCCGTGCTGCGCATCGAGAGCCGCACCACCGCGGCCATGCAGGTCGGCATGTGGACCCGGCTGCTCTCGCTGCCCGCGTCGTTCTTCGCCAGGTACTCCACCGGAGAACTCGGCACCACCGTGCTGGGCATCAGCGCCGCCCAGGAACTGCTCTCCGGCATGATGACCACGGCCGCCATCGGCCTGCTGACCGGGCTGGCCAACCTCGGCCTGGTCTACTTCTACAGCGTCCGGCTGGCCCTGCTCGCGACCGTACTGGTCGCGGCCGGCGCGCTGTTCGCGCTGATCGCCGGCTACTTCGAGGTGCGCTCGCAGCGCCGGCTGTACACGTACGAGCAACGCATGTCGTCGCGGGTGTTCCAGCTGCTCACCGCCATCACCAAGCTGCGGGTGACCGCGTCCGAGGAGCGGGTCTTCGGGGTGTGGGCGGCGCTGTTCAGCAAGGGCCGCACCCAGGCGGCGGTGTCCCGGCGGGTGCAGAACGCGGTCACCACCTTCAACGCGGCCTACCCGGTGTTCTGTTCGGCGATCCTGTTCGCCGTGGTCGGCGGCCCGTTCAGCGGTGAGGTCCCGATCGCCGCCTTCCTGTCCTTCTTCGCCGCGTTCAATCTGCTGCTCGCCTCCAGCCTGCAGTTCACGGCCGCCGCCATCACCGCCATGGGCGTCGTACCGATGCTGGAGGAGCTGCGGCCGCTGCTCGAGGCGGAACCCGAGACGAACGACATCCAGGCGGACCCGGGCGACCTGTCGGGCAGGATCGCGCTCTCCCATGTCGCCTTCCGCTACAAGGAGGACGGCCCGCTCGTCCTCGACGACGTCACGCTGACCGTCGACCCCGGAGAGTTCGTCGCCCTGGTCGGCCCGTCGGGCAGCGGAAAGTCCACCGTGCTGCGGCTGTTGCTCGGCTTCGAGCAGCCGGGTGCGGGCTCCGTGCTGTACGACGGCCA
Organism: Streptomyces sp. NPDC051322; assembly: GCF_040689485.1. Classification (NCBI taxonomy): domain Bacteria; kingdom Bacillati; phylum Actinomycetota; class Actinomycetes; order Kitasatosporales; family Streptomycetaceae; genus Streptomyces; species Streptomyces sp. NPDC051322. The sequence goes on from NZ_JBFBAK010000005.1 coordinate 410,658, forward strand.
GGACCTCGCGGAGCTCGACGTGTCCGCCGTTCGCCGGCAGTGCGGGGTGGTTCTCCAGCACGGCGCGCTGCTGGCCGGCAGCATCAAGACCAACATCGTCGGCAGCAGCAGCTACACCGCCGACGACGCCTGGGAGGCCGCGACGATGGCGGGCATCGCCGCCGACATCGAAGCCATGCCGATGGGCATGAACACCGTGCTCTCCGAGGGCACCAACACGCTCTCCGGCGGTCAGCGGCAACGGCTGATGATCGCCAGGGCACTGGTGGCCAGGCCCCGCATCGTCTTCTTCGACGAGGCGACCAGCGCGCTCGACAACCCGACCCAGAAGCTGGTCGCGGAGTCCACCCGCAAGCTGAACGCCAGCCGGGTGGTCATCGCCCACCGGCTGTCCACCGTCGCGGACGCCGACAGGATCGTCGTGCTGGACGGCGGCAAGGTCGTTCAGCAGGGCCGGTACGAGGAGCTGCTGGCGGACACCGGCGGCCTCTTCGCCCGGATGGCACGCCGCCAGATCTCATGAAGCCACGCCAACCCGAGGGGGATGCCATGGAGTTCGCGCTGCTCATTTTCGGCGAGGAGAAGAGCTGGGACCAGATGTCCGAGGCGGAACGCGAGGAGCGGTTCACCGCCAACCGCGCCTTCGGCCGGTCCCTGGCCGACGCCGGTGTCACCGTCAGATACGGCGCCCGGCTCGCCCGCCCCGAGATCCTCCAGTCCGAACCGCGGGCCGGGGACGGCGCCCTGGAGCTCGGCGGCATGTGGCTGATCGAGGTGGCCACCGAGGAGGAGGCGCTGGCGTGGGGCGAGAAGGTCCCCGTCGGCGAGGGCAACCGGGTGGAAGTGCGCCGCTGCGACCGGCCCCGGCCGGCCGGGGCGTGAGGCGGATGCGCACCGCGAAGGCAGCGAAGGCAGTGCACAGCGCGTCCGAACCGATCGCGTCCGAACCGATCGCGTCCGAACCGAGAGGAACCAGAGTGAACGAGCGTACCGACGAATACTTCCTGTCCTGCTACCTGACCCCGCCTGGCCCCGGGGCGATCTTCTCGGTCCGGCACGACCAGAACGTGGTGCTGTGGCGCCGTTCCGGCGCGTCCGTCGAGCTCGTACGCCTCTGGGAACTGGAACGGGTCAGCGGCCAGAAGCACCACTTCTGGCCGCTCTACACGGCCGAGCGCACCGAGGCGTTCCTCGCCGCCCTGCTGGCCGAGGAAGGGCTCACGTCCGCCGACATCAGCGTCTGCTGGGGTACCCCCGGACTGCCCGCGGCGCAGCCCGTCCCGGTGCCGGCGGGCGCCGGTGACTTCCCGGTGCACAGCCTTGCCCATCTGTTCAGCGGACTGATGACGGACACCCGGATGTTCCGGCAGGAGAAGATCGTCGCGATGGCGATCGACGCCCTGCCGGACTACGTCCAGGACACCGGCCCCACCCGCTACTGGTACGCGGGCTGCGTGGCCGACCGGGGGAGACTGACCTTCGCCCCGGTCGAGTCCCCGGCGCCGCTCTACACGGCGGCCGAAACCCTCTTCGGGCAGGAGCCGGGCACTCTCATGGCGCTCGCGTCCGCGAGCCGCACCGAGATCCGCTTCGACGCCGCCGCGGCGATCGCGGGCATCAGCCTGCACGGTGGGCAGGTGCAGCCGTGGAAGGAGGCGTTCGCCCTGGTCCGGGCCATCGTCGAGGCGGCCGAGGCCCAGCTCGACTCCGTCGCACTCGACGGCGCGTTCACCCGCGAGGAGAACCTGCGCAGCGCCGCCATGAAGGTGGTACAGCGCTGCTCCGAACTGGTCGCCATCCGCAATGTCGAGCAGCTCATCGCACTCGGCGACCTGCGACCCGACGAGTGCTACCTGTCGACCAGCGGCGGCTACGCGCTCAACTGCCCCACCAACACGCTGCTGATGGACCGTTTCGGCTTCCGCGGCCTGCTCACCCCGCCGTGCGCCAACGACTCCGGGCAGGGCATCGGCCTCGGCCTCCTCGGACTGCACGGCACCGGCGTCCTCGACGAGGCCGAGCTGCGGATCGACTCCGCCTACCTGGGCCGTGCGGCCGGTGATACGGAGGAGGCGCTCGCGGAATTCGCCCCCTGGGTCGAGTCGGCGGCCGCGGCCGAAGCCTTCGACCCGGAGCGTTTCGTCGCCGACGTGACCGACTCGGTGGTCGCGTGGGTCGACGGCCGCGCCGAGATCGGGCCGCGCGCACTCGGCCACCGCAGCCTCATCGGTGACCCGCGCTCCCCCCGGGTCAAGGACCTGCTCAACGGCTACAAGCAGCGCCAGTGGTGGCGGCCGGTCGCCCCGATGGTCATGTCCGAACACACCGGCGAGTGGTTCTCCTCGGACCGCGAATCGCCGTACATGCTGGAGGCCGTGCAGGTCCGTCCGGAGGTCAGGGACCAGGTTCCGGCCATCCTCCACCTGGACGGCTCGGCACGCCACCAGACGCTCTCCGCCGACGCCAACCCGCTGCTGCACCGGGCCCTGGCTGCCTTCCGGGACGCCACCGGGGTGCCGATCCTCTGCAACACCTCGCTCAACGACCGGGGCGAGGCCGTCGTGGACACCGCGGCCGAAGCGCTCAACTTCTGCGTACGCAAGGGCATCGGCGTGCTCTACCTCAACGGGCGCCGGATCGCCCTGCGGACCGGCGACGAGCAGCTCGCCGCCCGCGCACCGGCCGGGCCGCGGCCGCGCGCGGTGGAGTTCTTCGCCGGCCAGGAGGAGGACCGCGACGCGATCTGGCAGGACTGGCTGGACCGGGGTTACACGGTCCCCGGCATGTTCCTGCTGGCCCGCTCGCCCGAGCTCCGCGCCGAAGGCACGCTGGCCACCCCGGAACGCGTCAACCTGCTGGCCGGCTACCGGGCCTCGGTCGACGCCTCGTTCGCCGGCCTCGCCGACAACTTCCGCCGCACCCACGGCCCGGGTGCCTCGTTCTCCGACCCGTCCACCCTGACCGGTGCCTTCGGTGTGGTCAACGCGCTGCGAAACGGTGGAAGTTCCGCATAATTGACGCGTAGACGTTGCCGGGGACTACGGGGGCACACTGGTGATAGCGAGCAAGGAGGCAGCGGACGGGCCGAGAAGACCGGCGGGTCCGCTGCTCCACCGGGACGACGAACTGGCCGTCCTGGACGCGACCATGGCCGAACTGGCCGAAGGACAACCCGCGGTCATCGCGATCCAGGGCCCCCGCGGCATAGGCAAGAGCTCGCTGCTGCGGGCCGCGCTGGCCCGGGCGCCCCGGCAGAGCGTGGTGCTGCGGGCCCGCTGCCACGAAAGCGAACGGGACTTCCCGTACGGGGTCGTCCGTCAGCTCTTCGACCGGGTGCTGGCCCAGCCGGGGCGTACCGGTGCGGCCGGCCTCGAACTGCGGGCCGGTACCCGCGCCGAAGCCAGCGGCGCCGAGGTGCACGAACAGCTCCAGGACCTCTTCCAGGCGGCCCGTTCGCTGTCCGGCGGCAAACCGGTCGTCATCGCCGTCGACGACCTGACCTTCGCCGACCCGGCGTCCCTCGCCTGGCTCTCGTACATCGTGCGCCGCCTCGAGGGACTGCCGCTGGCCCTGGTCTTCACCGTGGACTCCGACGCCCACGACGCGCTGCCGGCCGATCTCGACGCGCTCTCCCACCCCCGGCTGCTGCGGCCGGGGCCGCTCTGCGACACCTGCGCGGCGCGGTGGATGGCGCAGCGGTTCGGCGCTCCGTTGGACACCGAACTGGCCTCCGCCTGCCACACGCTCTCGCTCGGCAACCCGCTGGTCCTCAGGGAACTCACCGACCGGCTGCTCGCCGCGGGCGTCTCGGCGGGCTCACCGGACCCGGCCGCCGTCCTGGAGATCGGCGCCGCGACACTCTCCGACACCACCGTGGAGTGGCTGCACCGAAGCCGGCCGGCCGCCGTTGAACTGCTCACCAACCTGGCCGTACTAGGTCCCGGCGGTGACATCGAGACCGCCGCCGCCCTCGCCGGCCAGGGTGAGTTCGAGACCGCACTGGCCGGCGAGGAGCTGCGCCGCAGCGGGCTCATCGATCCCGGGCCGCCGCAGCGGTTCCGTCACGAACTGGTGCGTACGGCGATCCTCTCCCGTATCGAGCCCAAAACCCGCCTCGATCTGCACGCCCGGGCCGCCGCACTGCTGGTACGTCTCGGCGCCCCGGCCGCGCAGACCGCCGAGCACCTGATGTCGATGGGCGCCACCGGCCAGACCTGGGCGCTGCCCATCCTGCGTACCGCCGCCCGCGAGGCCGCGGCAGCCGGCGACTGGGGCACCGCCGCTCGCTATCTGCGCCGGGCTCTGGCCGAGTCCGCCGATCCGGAGACGGTCCTCGCGGTGACCGGTCAGCTCGGGGCCGTCGAGCTCCACCAGGACGTGGCCGCCTGCGCCCGGTACGCGGCCACCGTCGCCGCGTCCGTCGGACCGCCGCCCGCCCGGGCCCGCGCCCTGCTGCCCTTCGCCGACGCCGTACTGACCCTCGACTCCACCATGGCCGCCCGGTCCTTCGTGGAGGCCGCCGCAGCCCTGGACACCGGTTCCGGCGCATCGCTGGAACTGCTGCTGCCGCTCGGCACGCAGGCCCTGCTGGCCGGGCACCGGGGCACCGCCCGCCGTACCCTGGCGGCGCTGCGCCGGTCCCCGGGCGGGCAGGTCGCGGGCCCGGCCTTCCTCGGCGCGCTGGCCGCGCTGACCGCGGCGGGCGGCCGCTTCCCGCGCCGCGCCCAGCGGCTGGCCGAGCGGTGCGCGGAGGCCACCGCCCCGGCGGGGGCCGGCACCGGCGCACCCGGCGCGGCCCTGGCGCTCGCCTGGTCCGGCCGGCTGGAGGACGCAGCGGCCCTGGCCGGTCGCGCGGTGCTCACCGCCCGGATCGCCGCGCACCCCGGCGAGTTGGCCCTGACCCTGCTGGTACGCGCCGACATCGCCCACCGCATGGATCGCACGGCAGCCTGCCTGAGCGACGCCCGGGAGGCGCTGCGGCTGGCCGAGTCGGTCCGGGCGGCGGGCCTGGCCGCCGCGGCCGCAGCCTGCGCCGCCCGGGCCCTGGTGGTCCGCGGCCAGCACGAGGCGGCCGCCGCCGTACTGGCCCAGGCGCCGCCCCCGTCCGGCGCGCACCCGCTGATCCGGGCGCTGTCGCTGCAGGCGAGGGGGGTGGCCGCGGCCGGTGTCGGCGAGCACGAGCAGGCGCTGCAACTGTTCCTGGAGTGCGGGCACCAGCTGGCCGCGCGGGGCATCGCCAACCCGGCCTGCGTCCCCTGGCGTGAGCACGCGGCGTGCGCCTACGAGCAGTTGGGCGAGCCGGGCGCCGCGCGCGCCATCGCGGGTGACGACGCAGCGGGCCACCACACGGGCCTGCTGCCCGCGCATCGGCCCGCGGCCGGGGCGACCACCGCCGGCGGGACGGCGACGGGGAGCCCCGCCGGACCGGGAAACCCCGCAGGCTCCGGGACTTCGCCCGCTCCGGCCGGCGCCCGACGGGTCGGACTCACGGCGAGCGAACGCCGGGTCACCGACCTGGTGCTCACCGGTCTCAGCAACCTGGAAGTGGCCGAGCGGCTGTTCCTGAGCAAGCGAACGGTGGACACCCACCTGGGCCGCATCTACCGGAAGCTCGGCATCCGGGGCAGGCCCGAACTCGGCGAGGCGCTCAAAGAGCTGTGACCGCTGGGGGGTACGGCCTGTGGGCCGTACCCCCCAGCGGTCACCACGGTCCGCGGACCGCGCGTCAGATCTGCAGTGATGCTCCCGCCGGCGCCGCGGCTTCTTCGACGCCACCGCCGGTCTCCGCCGTGCGCTCATCGATCAGCCAGGCCGCCTCCTCGGCGCCGCCCTTGCCCGGCAGCTCCAGCCGGTAGTCGGGCAGCCCGGTCAGCTCGGCCGCGGCATCGGGCGGCCAAACCGGCGGTGCGCTCCCGGCCGGCGACAGCCGGATCGCTTCGCCCGGCGCCCGGCACAGCTGCACCAAGGCCGGTGGCCCGAGCCGGGCCTGCCGCGGGACGGTGCCGCCCAGCCGTTCGGGACGTACCTGCAGGACCGGGTGGCCGAACGCCGACGGCCGACGGTTCCACGTGCCGTCGGGCAACGTGTCGGTGTTCACCCCGGCTGCCGACGCGCCGTGGAATTCGAGCGGCACCAGATACGGCAGTACCTGACCGAGCGCCCGGTCCACGACGAGGAGCTGACCGGAGACGAACTGCCAGGACCGCTGGGCGAGCGCGACGGCGACGTCGGCCCGGGGCGAATACGGGCTGCCCATCAGCGCGACGCTCACCGGACCCTTGGCCAGCACCACCGCGGGGGTCAGCCAGAACCGCTCGGCGAGCGCGGCGAACGGCGGAACGGGCGGCGGCACGTTCGTCCAGGCCCGGAAGGCCCGGCGCAGCATCGGCGTACCGTCGGCGCCCCGCACCAGGAACTGCGCCGCGCCGCCCGGCCGTTCCTCACCGAACTCGACCAGCAGCCGGTCGGCGCCCCGCGCCTCCGGGACCAGATGCGGCGCGAACCGGAAGCGCAGGGCGGCCAGACCGGTGGCAGCCGTGACCGTCACCCCGATCCCGAAGAACTCGGCGCACAGCGTCTCCACGCCCGTCGGATTGACGCCCGTCGGTTTCATCGGCCCCCGTTTCCTACTACCGCTGTTCCTGCTGTTGGTGCCGGCCGTGTGCGGCCCGCGGTGCGGCGACCCCTGGTCGGCGGGTCAGCAGCCGCACGATCGGCTCGGCCGGGTACGGCTCGCTCCCGGGCACCGGGTCGACGGTGTCGATCGTGATGCCGTGCCCGGCCCACTGCCGGACCGGCGCCCTGGGGCTCCGGTCCCCACCGCTGTCCCCGTCCGGCGCACGCCGGTTGAGCAGCACGACGCGGCCGGACCGCCCGGTGGCCCGTATCGACTGGGCAACGGCCCAGGTCAGGCGGAACGGCACGGGCAGGGCCGGCCACGGTACGTCGGGCGTGGCCGGCCCGGCGGTGAGATCGGCGGGGTCGACGGGCGAGAGATCGACCAGCGCGTCCAACGGCCCCAGATCGGTGGCCAGGTCGGCGAGCAGCCGGGAGATGTCCTCGATGTGGCCCGGCCGGCTGTGGAAGGGCAGGGCGAGCAGTCCCGACGCGGTCAGATCACGGCACAGGTAGGCGGCGGTGACCGGCTCCGGTGCGCAGATCCCCAAGGTCACACCCTGGTTGCCCAGGCCGGCGGCGACTGCCCGCGCGGTCGGAGTCATCTCACCGGCAAGGAGGACCGTCGGGGAGATCTGTGAGCGAAAGTCCACCGGTCATTACCTCGGGGTTGTCGGCGCACACGCGATCGCGTACGTCCTGGGGAGCGTCGTCCCAGCGGAAGTCGACGCTGTGCACGGTCGGGGCGTTGCGAACGGAAGTGCGCGCACCGGTGCCGGTGCGGCTGTTCAGGCGGCGGGCCGCCGGCACCCGCCTGTCGTGGTGGGTGGTGCCGAGAAGCCTGGCGGAGCCGAAAACCAGCCCCGTCAACAGGACCGCGGCGGCACAGCTCAGCGTGGTCAGCAGAACGACGGAGCGGCGCACGGTGGATCTGCTCTGCATGGAAAATCCCCCTGGTTCGTCTTGCACGTCGTGGTCTTGCGGTGCCCGGCGGCGAAATCGAGCCAGGCTGTCCGACGTGGACAAGCGAACACCGCATCGGTGGTTCTGCGGGGGTTCTGTGAAGGCCAGGAAGCTGCCTGGCACCAAGCTGCCTGACCTGCCATGACCTCGCGCAGTTCGGGGTGCGGGGTGATCGGCAACCGGCAACTTCCGTGTGACACGGCCGATTTCGTACTAGTATCTACCTGATCACGGTGACGGGCGGAATTCGGGCCGTCCGATGGGGACCGGGGCCGCGTATGGGGGTGCGCTGTGGATCTGCCGGTCGGACTGGACCAGGACAGCCTTGCGGTTTACCGGGCCGTTCTGCTCCATCAGGAACAGGCCGTACCCGCCCTCGCCAAACATCTGGCGCTGCCGGAGGACCGGGTCCGCACCGCTGTCCACCGGTTGATCGGGTTGTCGTTGCTGACCCCTTCCTGGGACCAGCCGGGCAACTTCAGGGCGGTGAGCCCGACCCTCGGCCTCGAGGTCCTCATCCAGCAGGAACAGCGTGAACTCGCCGACCGCCAGTGGCGCATCGAGCAGAACAGGGCGGCACTCGCCGCCCTGGCAGCCGAGTACACCGCGCAGGGCGAAGCCGGCGGGCTGACCGGTACGGAGCGGCTGGTCGGCATGGACCAGATCCGCACCCGCCTGGAGATGCTCTCCGAGGACTGCCGGTCGGAAGCGCTGGCGATCCACCCCAGCAGCATCCTGTCGGAGGAGGGCACCAAGGCCGCCCAGCCACTCAACCAGCGGGCGTTGGACCGGGGCGTCCGCTTCCGCAGCATCTACCTGGACAGCATCACCAAGGAACGGGCGACCCTGGAGTACGTCCGCTGGGTCAGGGAACGCGGCGGCGAGATCCGTACGGCTCCGTCGCTGCCGATGCGGCTGCTCATCGTGGACAACCGCTGTGTCGTCGTCGGGGAGGGAACCGAGGACGGGCGCCCCACCGCGCTGGTGCTCGCCAACCGCACCATGGTGACCGCGATGACCGCCCTCTTCGAGTCCTACTGGAAGCACGCCACCCGCCTGGGCGTCCCCGCACCGCCCGACGACGGGGGCCTCACCCCCCAGGAACGCGAACTGATCCGCCTCCTCGCCTCCGGGGCCAAGGACGACGCGATCGCCCGTGCCCTGGGCATCGGCCTGCGCACGGAGCGCCGGATGGTCGCCGAACTGTCCGAGCGTATCGGCGCCTCCAGCCGCTTCGAACTGGGCGCGAAGGCAGCTCGGGCGGGCTGGCTCTGAGCCGGATCCCCGGCCCCGCCGAGAGTGCCGGGCGTCGCCGGCCCAGCGGGGGTGGAGCAACAGCTTCTCAGGTCCCGGCCGGCACCTCGGCCCGTGCTGCGACCGCGTCGTCACGCTCCCCGAGGTGCGCGGTCGCTACCCGGGCCGTCTCGCGGGCGGAGAGCGCGGCGACGACCGGCGGCAGACAGAGGGCCGCGGCGAAGAGGGCGACGCCCGACCAGTTGTCTCCGTCCGGTCCGGCGATCTGCGACGCGAAGGCGGCTGCGAAGCCGGCGACGGCGAAGCCGATCTGGGTGCCGATCGCCATTCCGGAGAGCCTGACCCGGGTGGGGAACATCTCGCCGTAGAAGGAGGGCCAGATGCCGTTGGCCGCGCTGTAGACGATGCCGAACGTCAGTATCCCGAGGATCAGCACCAGAGGGTAGCTGCCGGTGGTGATCGCCCACAGGTACAGCGGCATCACCACGGCACTTCCGACGGCGCCGATCAGGAAGACCGGTCGACGTCCGATCCGGTCGGAGAGCCGGGCCCACAGCGGGATCGCGAAGAGGGCCACCAGATTCGCCAGCGCGCCGACCCACAGCATGCCGGTCCGGCCCATGCCCACGGCGTCGCTGGTCGCGAAGGCCAGCGCCCAGACCGTGAACACGGTGCTGACCGTGGCGATCAGGGCGGCCGCGACGACCCGCAGCACATCGCTCCAGTGGTCGCGGAAGAGCACGGCCAGCGGCAGCTTGGCCACCCCCGCGGTCGCTGCCTGCTCCGCGAAGACGGGCGTCTCGTCCAGGGTGCGACGGATGACGTATCCCGTCACGGCGACGGCGGCGCTCAGCCAGAACGGGATCCGCCACCCCCAGGAGAGCAACTGGTCCTCCGGCAGGGCGGCGACCGGGATGAAGACCAGGGTCGCGATCAGCTGGCCCGCCTGGGTCCCGTTGATCGTGAAGCTGGTGAAGTACCCGCGGCGGTCCTGCGGTGCGTGCTCCAGGCTCATGGAGTTGGCGCTGGCCTGCTCACCCGCCGCCGAGAGGCCCTGCAGGATGCGCAGGAGCACGAGCAGGACTGGGGCGGCGCCGCCGACCACCGCCCGGCTGGGCAGACAGCCGATGAGGAACGTCGAGAGCCCCATCAGGAGCAGTGTGAAGACCATGATCTTCTTGCGCCCGAGCCGGTCCCCGACATGTCCGAGGAAGAACGCGCCGACCGGGCGGGCCGCGTAGGCGACACCGAAGGTGGCCAGCGACAGCAGCGTCGCACTCGCCGGATCCGACGCGTCGAAGAAGACCTTGGGAAAGATGAGGGCGGCGGCGCTGCCGTAGATGAAGAAGTCGTAGTACTCCAGGGCGCTGCCGATCCAGGCGGCGAGTGCGGCCTTACGGGGCTGGGCCTGGGGCGGGGGACCGGCGGCAGGGGCGTGAACGGTCACGTCTGACTCCTTCGGGGACGTTCCGTGGGGACGGCCCCCGCTAATTAACGCACTGGATAGTTAATAGCGGGGTGGCTACGGATGTTGCGGGGATATCGCCTCCACGTCAAGGGGTCGGGTCGAAAACATCACCGGCGGAAGCCGGAGCCGGACCGCGGGCGCGCCGCTCAGGCGCCGCGCTCCGCGGTCAGATAGGCGATGACCATGTCGCCCAGCATGTTCCGGTAGTGCGCACGCTGGTCGGCGGCGACCAGGTCGCGGCCGAAGAGTGCGCCGAAGGTGTGCCGGTTCGCGACCCGGAAGAAGCAGAACGAGCTGATCATCGCGTGCAGGTCCACGGCGTCCACGTCCGCCGTGAACGTACCCGAGGCCCGCCCGGCGTCGAGGATCCGACGCAGCACGTCGATCGCGGGGGAGCTGATCCGGGACAGCTCCTCGGAGGCGGTGATGTGCTCGGCCTCGTGGATGTTCTCGATGCTGACCAGGCGGATAAAGTCGGGGTGGTCCTCGTGGTGGTCGAAGGTCAGCTCGGCCAGCCGGCGGATCGCCGCAGCGGGGTCCAGGTGCTCGACGTCCAGCCGCTGCTCCGTCTGCCGGATCTCCTCGTACGCGCGCTCCAGGACGGCGGTGAACAGCTGCTCCTTGCCGCCGAAGTAGTAGTAGATCATCCGCTTCGTGGTGCGGGTGCGGGCGGCGATCTCGTCGACCCGCGCCCCGTCGTAGCCGAGCCGGGCGAATTCCCCCGTCGCCACCGCGAGGATCTCGGCCCGGGTACGGGCCGCGTCGCGGGTGCGTCCGGAGCGGCGCGCGGGCTCTTCGGTGGTGGTCATCCGGATCCTTCGCAGGCGGTCGGTCGGGTCTGGTGATTGTAGAAGCCGGCGAGTGGCGGACGAGGAAATCGTTCGTGGGGCTTCCCAAGCCCGAGCCCGTCCGGTATTACTAACTAACCAGTCCGTACATTGATGGGACGAACGATGCCGAACCACACCGGCACAGCGCCGGGCATCCCGGTGCTTGTGCTGAACGGCCCCAATTTCAACCTGCTCGGCCTGCGCGAACCGGCCGTGTACGGCAAGGACACCCTGGCCGACGTCGAAGAGCTCTGCCGGAGCGCTGCGAACGCCCACGGCCTGCGTGCCGACTGCCGGCAGAGCAACCACGAGGGCGGCCTCATCGACGCCGTGCACGAGGCCCGCACCGCACACCGCGGCATCGTGATCAACCCGGCGGGCTACAGCCACACCTCCGTCGCGCTGCGGGACGCACTCGCCGCCGTCGAGCTGCCGGTGGTCGAAGTCCACCTGTCGAACATCCACCGGCGGGAGGCCTTCCGGCACCACAGCTACGTCTCGGCCGTGGCCGACACCGTCATCTGCGGGGCCGGCGCCCATGGCTACGCCCTGGCTCTCGCCCATCTCGCCCAGCTCGTGAAGGAGACCCGGTGAGCCCCGACTCGTACCTCGTCGGCCTGGTCGGTTCCGGCATCGGCCCCTCCCTCAGCCCGTCGCTCCATGAGCGAGAGGCGGACCGGCAGGGACTGCGCTACCTCTACCGCCTCATCGACATCGAGGCACTCGGCGTTCCCCCGGAGAAGACCGGTGAGCTCGTCCGCGCGGCGGGTGAGCTCGGATACGACGGACTCAACATCACCCACCCCTGCAAGCAGCAGGTACTCGCCCACCTCGATGAGCTGTCCCCGCAGGCCGCGGCGCTCGGCGCGGTGAACACGGTGGTCTTCCGGCAAGGCCGGGCGATCGGCCACAACACCGACGTCACCGGCTTCGCCGCTTCCTTCGCCCGCGGTCTGCCGGACGCGCCGCTCGACCGGGTCGTGCAGATCGGTGCGGGCGGAGCCGGAACCGCCGTCGCGCACGCCCTGCTCACGCTCGGAGCAGGCTGCCTGACCCTCGTCGACGCCGAGCCGGCCCGCGCGGTGGCGCTCGCGCACTCCCTGAACCGGCACTTCGGCGCCGGACGGGCCGTCGCGGCCGGTGTTCCCGCCCTCGCCGCGGAGCTGGCCCGCGCCGACGGCCTCGTCCATGCCACCCCCGTCGGGATGGCCGCCCACCCCGGGCTGCCGCTGCCCGCCGATCTGCTGCACCCTCGGCTGTGGGTCGCCGAGGTCGTCTACCGCCCGCTGGAAACCGAGCTGGTGCGCACCGCCCGCGTGCTGGGCTGCGCCACCCTGGACGGTGGAGGCATGGCCGTATTCCAGGCGGCCGAGGCGTTCCGGCTGTTCACCGACAGGGAACCCGACACCGCGCACATGCTCGCCGACATCGCCGATCTCACGGCAACGCACTGAGAAAGCCGAAGCCGGCCAAGCCGTCAGGAGAACCGAAATGCGCACCTCCATCGCCACCGTCTCGCTCAGCGGATCGCTCACCGAGAAGCTCACCGCGGCGGCGCGGGCCGGCTTCGACGGCGTCGAGATCTTCGAGAACGACCTGATCGGCTGCCCGCTCAGCCCCGAGGAGATACGGGACCGCACGGCCGACCTCGGCCTGACGATCGACCTGTATCAGCCGATGCGCGACATCGAGGCCGTGTCGCCGGACGAGTTCGCCGGCAACCTGCGGCGCGCGGAACACAAGTTCCGACTGATGCGGCGGCTCGGCGCCGATACCGTCCTGGTCTGCTCCAGCGTCTCGCCGCACGCCGTGGACAATGACGCGCTGGCCGCCGCGCACCTGCGCCGACTCGCCGAACTCGCCCAGGGATTCGGTATCCGGGTCGCCTACGAGGCGCTCGCCTGGGGACGCCATGTCAGCACCTACGACCACGCGTGGCGCATCGTCGAAGCGGCGGACCACCCGGCTCTCGGGGTCTGCCTGGACAGTTTCCACATCCTGGCCCGGGGTTCCGACCCCGCCGGCATCGCGGCGATCCCCGGCGACAAGATCTTCTTTGTGCAGCTCGCCGACGCCCCGCTGATGGCCCTGGACGTCCTGCAGTGGAGCCGCCACTACCGGTGTTTCCCGGGCCAGGGCGACCTCGACGTGACCGCGCTGGTCCGCGCGGTGGTGCGGGCCGGCTATCGCGGTCCGCTCTCGCTGGAGGTCTTCAACGACGTCTTCCGCCAGGCCGACGCCGGGCACACCGCCACCGACGCCCAGCGCTCCCTCGCCGTACTCCAGGAGTCCGCGGGTCTGACCACGCCCCCGGCGCCGGTCCTGCCCACCGGCTTCGCGTTCGCCGAGATCGCGACCGCGGACACCGAGCGGGTCGCTCCGCTGCTCACCGCGCTCGGCTTCTCCCGTACGGCCCGGCACCCGGGGAAGCCGGTGGACCTCTGGGAACAGGGAGAGGCCCGCATCCTGCTCAACACCGACACGGACGGCCACCGCCCGGACCCCTCGCTGACCGCCATCGGTCTGGAGAGCCCCGACCCGGCGGCAGCCGCGTCCCGCGCCGAATCCCTGCTCGCGCCGGTACTGCCCAGGCGGCGCGCGCCCGAGGACGCGCCCCTGGACGCGGTGGCCGCACCCGACGGCACGGAGTTCTTCTTCTGCGCCACCGACCGCCCCGGGCACCCCAGCTGGACCGGCGACTTCCCGCCCGCCCTGCACCGGCCGGGCGGCGACGGCATCGGCATCCGGCGCATCGATCATGTGGCGCTGACCCAGCCCTGGCACCACTTCGACGAGGCGGCCCTCTTCCACCGCAGCGTGCTCGGCCTCCAGCCGCACGCCAGCGTCGACCTGGCCGACCCGTACGGCCTGCTGCGCAGCCGCGCCGCCAGCAACCCCGAAGGCACCGTGCGCATCGCGCTCGGCGTGGGCCCGTCCCCCACGGACGACCCCGCCCGCCCCCAGCACCTGGCCTTCGCGACCGACGACGTCGTCACCGCGGCCCGCCGCGCCCGCGCGGCGGGCCTGCCGATGCTGCAGGTACCTGGGAACTACTACGACGACCTGGCGGCACGCCATGCGTTCGCCCCCGGCGAGCTGGAGACGTACCGCGAACTCGGCATCCTCTACGACCGCGACGAGAAGGGGGAGTTCCGGCACTGCTACACCGAGACGATCGGCCGCCTCTTCTTCGAACTCGTCGAACGCCTCAACGGCTACGATGGCTACGGCGCTCAGAACGCCCCGGTTCGTCTCACGGCTCAGCGGACGTGACGCCTGGCGATGCGCGCCGCAGGAACTGGCCCGCCACGCGCCGGTGTCCGGCAGGGTCGACCACCCTGCCGGACACCGTGCGCACGGACCGGACGGGAGATCAGCAGGCGCCGAGGTCCTGCCAGACACCCCACTCACCGGTGGTGCCCGGGGTCTCCCCGGTCGTCCACCACTTGGCCTTCCAGGTGTGGCCGCCGTACGAGACGGTGTTGCCGCCCACATAGACCGCCGACTTGTTCCACTGCGCCGCGGTGCAGGCGGTGGCGCCGCCGGTCACAGTCAGCGTGTAGGTAGCCGCGTGGCTGGTGGAGCCCGCCGTGCCGGTGACCCGCAGGGTGTACGTGCCGGAGACGGCGGACGAGGTGGTGGAGACCGACAGGGTCGCGTTGCCGCCGGCGCTGACCGATCCGGGGCTCACCGAGGCGGTGACACCGGCCGGGGCGCCGCTCACCGCCAGGCTGACCGACTGGGCCGATCCCGCGGTGACGGCGGTGTGCACCGATGAGGTGGCGGAGCTGCCGGCCGCGACGGTGGCCGAGGCGGGGGACAGCGACACCGAGAAGTCGTTGGGCGGCGGCGGCGGGGTGGTGGTGCCGCTGGTGAACGGCTCGAAGGTGTGGCTGAACTGCCAGGTGCTCTGGTTGATCCCGGAGCAGGAGTCCGAGGCGCCCTGGCCGGGGCAGCTGCCGTTGTCCCGCTGCAGCGCCCAGATGGACAGGGTGTTGATGCCCTTGCCGACGGCCCAGTTGTAGACGGACGTGGCGTTGTCGGTGGTGAAGGTCTCGGCAGCGCCGAAGTCGTCGATACCCGGCATCTCGATGACGCCGATGGAGCCCCACAGCTGCGCGTCCGACTTCGACGGGTAGAGCTTGGCCAACTGGTCGTGCAGGCCCTGCGCGGCGGTCTGGGTGTCGTTGGCCATGTTGTGCGTGGCGTTGTCGTAGTAGTCGAACGTCATGATGTTCGTGACGTCGATCCTGGCGCCGTTGGACACCGCGCTCTTCAGCACGGCGAGACCGCCGGCGGCCAGCCCGTGCGTGGTGGTGGGCAGCGTGTAGGAGAACTGGACGGTGCGCCCGTTGGCGGCCGCCCAGTCCTCGACCTGCTTGACGGCCTTGTTGCGGCGGTCGATGCCCGCGGAGTTGGTGAGGGAGTTGTCCTCGATGTCGAGGTCGATCCGGGTGATGTCGTAGGTGCTGATGACGCTCTCGTACGCGGCGGCTATCTGGCCGACGTCGGTGCAGCTGTCGGCTATCTCGGTGCCGGTGTTGTCGGCGGTGTAGCCGCCGAACGAGGCGATGACGTCACCGCCGCCCGCCTTGATGGCGGTGATGTCGCTGCCGAAACTGGCGGCGGAGACGGGCATGCTGCTGTCGCCGTTCCAGTACGGCGTGCAGGAACCCTTGGTCGCCGCCTGGATGAACGCCATCGTCAGGTACTTGTTACCGGACTGTTGGGCCAGGGCGGCCGGGCTGTCCCCGGTCCAGGCTTCGAAGTACGGGGCGTACACGTGCGCCGGCATCGGCGTCGCCGCCTGGGCGGCGCCACCGCCGACGGTGACGAGCCCGGCCGCGGCGGTTGCCGTGACAAAGGCGGTGAGAAGAGAACGGATCGGTCTCATGCAATCTCCTGAGAAGAGCAGACCTGAGGGGGTGAGGGGCCCGCGATGCCCGGCCGGGTGGGACGGCGGGGATGGATGCTCCCCGGCCGGGCATCGTGGGAGTCGCGGAGCGATCAGCAGGCGCCGAGGTCCTGCCAGACCCCCCATTCACCCGTGGTGCCGGGCTCCTCCTTGGTGGTCCACCACTTGGCCTTCCAGTTGTGGCCCTTCCAGGAGACCTGGTTGCCGCCGACGTACGTCGCGGAGGCACTCCAGGACGGCAGGGTGCAGGAGCCGGTCGGAGGGGTGGTCGGCGGCGGGGTGGTCGGCGGCGGCGTGGTGGGCGGCGGTGTCGTCGGGGGCGGCGTGGTGGGCGGCGTGGTCGGAGGCGTCGAGCAGGAGGACGCGGAACCGCTCGTCGCGGACACGATCTTGTTGAAGAGGGTGGCGGCGGGGTCGAGGTCGAGCAGCGAGTACATCATCGAGCCGGCCAGACCGTGACAGTGCGCGTAGTCCGCCTTGGCCTGGATGCCCTGTTCGCCGAGGCCGGTCCAGAACTCCGTACCGTTGTAGAAGTAGTTGGACTGGGTGGCCGCGTCGTAGAACGTGGTGGACGGGTTGGCGACGATGCCCGTCAGTTCCTTGTAGTACGCGGTGCCCGCGACCTGACTGATGCCGCGCGCCTGCGCCGGTCCGGTGGCCGACTGGTACAGGCCGTGGTTGCTGCCCGCCTTGACCCCGGTCCAGCCGCGGTAGTACAGCGGGTAACCCATGGTGATCTTGTTGGCCGGGAAGCCGCCGGGTATGCCGTAGGCCGGGTCACCGGTGGTCCACGCGGTGATGGCGTTGTCGGTGGAGTACTTCTCGGTTCCCGGTGATATCGGCGTCGACGGGTCGTCGGGCGACACGTACGTCGGGTCCTGGTGGTTGGTCGGACCGGTCGCGTCCCAGGCGCCGTGCATGTCGTACGTCATGATGTTCGCGTAGTCGAGGTACTGGCCGAGCTTGTCGGTCTCGAGGTTCGCGATCTTGTCCTGGCCGGCCGGCAGAGCGGCGGTGAGCAGCATCTTCTTGCCGCCGTTGGCCGCTCCGTAGGCGTCCAGCTCGGTGCGGAACTCGGCCATCAGCTTGGTGTAGTTGGCCTTGTCGTCGGCGCTGTAGTGGTTGCCCGTGTGGCCGTTGGGGGAACCGGGGTACTCCCAGTCGATGTCGAAGCCGTCGAAGATGCCGGCCCCGGTGCCGTCACCGCCGTAACCGCCCTGAACCGGCAGGTTGCCCTTGATGAACATGTCGATGCAGGAGCTGACGAGCTTCCTGCGGCTGGCGTCGGTCGCGGCCGCGTCGGAGAAGAACTTGGAGTACGTCCAGCCGCCGATCGACGCGACGATCTTCAGCTTGGGGTACTTCGCCTTCAGCTTCTTCAACTGGTTGAAGTTACCGACGATCGGCTGGTTCCAGGTGTCGCCGACCCCGTCCACGCTGATGTCGGCGCCGAAGGACTTCTGGTAGTCCGCGAAGGCGTCGCCCGCGCCGTCACCGGCGTTGGGGTCGCTCTCGTTCGTCGAGTCGGACGCCTTGGTCGCCTCGAAGCAGGTGTGGCTCGTCGGGTCGATGTTCTCGAACGAGTAGTTGAGGACGTCCAGCTTGCCCGCGATCCCCTCGGTGTCGAGGTTCTTCGGATAGAACGCGTTGCCGTACACGCTCCACTGGTCGTAGTACGCGATCTTGACGCCGCCGCTGCTCGCGGCGGCGGCCGCGGGTTTGGCGGCGGAGGCGGTATCCGCCTGGGCGCTGTCGACACCGGCGGCGAGTGCGGTGAGCACTCCGGCGGCCAGCGCCGCGCTCGTGGCGGCCGCCACGAGCGTTCTCTTTCTGGACCTCACGAGAACCTCCAGATGGGGGATGTGGCGCACCGTCACTCGCAGCGCGGATGTCAATGGGATACCGAGGTCCGGAGGGGCCCGTCAATAGTCTGGACTAATTGAGGACTAGACCAATCTTGGCGTGACTTGCGTTGTCATGGTCCTGACGCTGGCGGATTTGGACTAGACCAATTGTCAACCACATCCCGGCTATTGGGGCAGTGGCGGTGCTGCACCACGCCGCACCGGTGCGGCCGAACTTCCACTGGAACTGCTGAAGCGGATCCAAGGGCCGGTGCCCCGTTGGGCGTGCAGAGCCGGGCCACAGCTCACCGGCGCGCGGGCGGTCGGCTGTCCTGGGCTCGCGTCCCGGGAGCCGGAGCGCTTGCCGTGCACCGCCCGCTCTCGTGGGCTCAAGCGTCAGTTGCTGCTGGAAGTACGGGCGCCGGCTGAGCCGGCGCCCGTACTTTCCGCGTTCCCTGCCGGGGCGTCCGGCGTACGTTCGCGCAGTAGCTGAAGGAACGCGCGGGCGGCAGGCGAGACTCCGGAAGCGGTCCACACCGCCTGCACCGTTCGACGCGGAACACCGGTCATCGCCACGCTGCTCACCGTGGGCATCCGCGCGGCGGTGGCGGCGGGAACCAGTCCGACGCCGAGACCGCGAGCCACCAGCTGCTCCAGCAGCGCCATGGTGTCGGCCTCGTAGGCGACCGTGCGGGTGGCGCCGACGGCAGCGAACGCCGCGTCGTTGTGCTGACGGATGCCGGAGCCGGGCGGCATGTCGACCATCTCTTCCTCGGCCAGTCGGGACACCGTGGCCTGTGCCGCCCCGGCCAGCGGGTGCCCGTGGGGAACGATGGCGGCCAGCTCCTCGTGCGCGAGGACCCGCCCGGCCAGCCCGCGTGGCGGCTCCGCCGGGCGGGTGTCGACGAAGGCGAGGTCGCAGACGCGGTCGCGTACCTGTTGCAGCAGGTCCCGGACCAGCGATGCGCGCAGCGTGACGCGTACTGCCGGGTGCCGGTCCCGGTAGGTGGCCAGCAGGTCGGGCAGGTCGACTGCCACGAGTGGGGTGATGGTGCCGATACTCAGCCGGCCACGCACCTCACTGCCACAGGCGGCCACCTCGCTGCGGGCCCGCTCGGCGGCAGCGAGGGCTTCGCGCGCGGGGCCGAGGAACGCCTCACCGGCCGGAGTGACTCGTACCCGGCGGCTGGTGCGTTCGAACAGGCGGGTGCCCAACTCGCCCTCGAGCCGGGCGATCTGATGACTGAGCGCGGACTGCACCACGAAACAGCGGTGTGCGGCGCGGGTGAAGCTTCCGGTATCGGCGACCGCGACGGCGTAGGCGAGCTGGCGGAGTTCCATACATCCATCGTGTTTCGCGATCGATCACATAACAAGCATCTGTTGGACTCATCGATCGGGGCGGAACAGCATGAACGTGAGCCGGAACCGACCAGCTCCGCAGGCGCTGCGATGCGGTTGCGCCTACGAGTACTCCCGGAAGGACACGGACGTGGGCTTCTTCGCTGACTCCGCAGCCGTCATCCCCCGCAGGCCTCCCTGACCGGCGTGTGCACGGGGACACCGCTGCCGGCCCGGGACGCGGCACGGTCCTGCTGATGTCCGTGGCGGTCGGGCTGTGCGTAGCGAGCAACTACTATGCGCAGCCGCTGCTGGACACCATCGCCCGCGATCTGCGTCTGTCCTCCACTTCGGCCTCGCTGCTGGTGACGGCGGCTCAGGTCGGTTACGCACTAGGTGTATTGACCCGCAGGGTTGTTGACGCGGGTGACGGGGGGCCGGCCTCCGAGTGCGGTATGGCAGCGATGGTAGTTGTAGTTGTGCAGGAAGCCT
>NZ_JBFBAK010000006.1:0-429498 GCF_040689485.1 Streptomyces sp. NPDC051322
CCGCCGGCCCCCCCCCGGCGGGGGGGTGGGGGGGGTTGTCCGGGGGGGGGTCGCGGGGGGGGGGGGGGGGGGGGCCGGACGGACCGGGGGGGTCCGTCCGGCCCCTTCCGTCTGCGCGTCGCGTTCCGCCCGTGCTCCGGTCTCCCGGGGCTCCGGCCGCCCGCGCCGGTCAAAATGACCGGAGCCCGGTGCGAACCCCTGGTTCGGCCGCGGCGGCCGCGGCAAGGCGGGTCAACGCCTCTTCCTTGGCACACGGGTGCGCGCCCAGCGCCGAGTGCCGGGCCACGATCGCCCGTTCGGCCCGCATCAGCCGCCACCCCCGTCGCACCAGGAACGGCACCGACTTCCGCCCCTCGCGCAGATCGCGCAGCAACCGGCGCCGGAAGGTCGTGAACGGCCGGCCGCGCAGGCACAGGGCGTCCGCCAGCAGATCCAGTTCCGCGCAGCGCCGCACGATGTCCGCCGCGAATATCCCCTCGGCGATGAAGACCGGCGGTCGGCCGATGTCCAGAGTTTCGGCCGACACCCGGGTGCTGGTGGCGATGGAGTACACCGGGACGGCGGTGCGGCCGGCACGGCACAGCTCCTCGATCGCCGCGACCGCGGTGTCCGCGTCCCAGGACTGTGGTGAGTCCCAGTCGATGTCGGCGCTCCCGGGGACCTGCGGCAGCGTCGGGTCACCGGCCTCCTTGTAGAAGTCGTCGAGGCGCAGCACGGGCAGGCCCGAGCGCGCGGCGAGGGACGACTTTCCGGAACCGGAGGGACCCGTGAGCAGGACGACACGGGTCGGCAGTGGCTGGTTCGGCAACGACCGGGAAGGACTCACGGGAGTCCATTCTCCGTCATTCAACGGGCCGTGCATCCCCTCGGGAGGGTGCTTCCGGTGCGGTTAGTGGAGCGAGCGAGGCCAGTCAACTACGCTATGCGTTCGCACGATTACGCAAACGATCAATCAGCGAGTCAGGAACCTCATGGCAACACATGCTTCCCCCAGGCCCCGGCGGAACACCCTGCTGCGCGTCGGGCTCACCGTTTCGGTGGCCGGCGCGGCACTCGGGATGGGCGGTGCGGCGGCCCAGGCCGCGGCACCCCCCGCCCCTGCGGTGGCCGGTCCCACCGCCGCGCTGGGTGACCTCGGGTCGTCGCCGGTCCAGAAGCTGACCGAGGCGGTCACCGACTCGACCGCGCCGGCGACGGACCTCCAGCTCGACCCGCTGGCCAACACCGGCGTCGACCCGCTGGACAACGCGGTGGGCACCCAGATCGCGGACTTCAAGCCGGTCTCCACCGCGCAGGTCACTTCCCCGGTGGCCGAGGGCGCCAGCCTGAAGGACCTGCTGGCCGGCGGCTGAACCGGTACGCGGCCAGGAGCCGTGCCTTCCCCGGGCGGGAGGGCACGGCTGCCCAGGACCGGCCGATGCGCTAGTGCTCGTGGCGCCGACGGGCGAGATGGACGGTGATGTCGGCGGCGACCTCGACCGTCTCGGGCAGCACCTGCATGATCCGTCCAAAAACCTGCTCGCGCTCCCGGGTCGGCATGACGAGATACGCCGAGATGGTGGAGAGTTGGCCGACGTAGTCCCGAGCGCTCATCGTCAAGCGCCGTTCGATCGTGTCCTGTTGCACGCCCGAGAACCACTCGGACCGTTGCAGCTCCGTACCCGGCCACTGCATCTCATGGCCCGGAGGCGTCCCGTCCGGGGACGGAACCTCGTCACTCTCCAAGTACGGTGCTCGCGCCGCGCGAACAGCTTCCTCCACCTCTGGGTCGGCCGGCTGGATCGGCCCGCCGAACGAGGCGAACACGCCACCCGGCTCCAGCAGCGCGGCCATGCGTGACCACCGGCCCTCCGGGTCCGTCCAATGCAGCGCCGCTGCCGCATAAACCAGCCCGTACCTCTCGCCCGGTCGCACATCCTCGAACGCGGTCTGCACCGTCCTGACGCCGGCCGGCACGTGCTTGCGCAGTTCGGTGAGCATGGCCCCGTCAGGCTCGGTCGCGGTGACCGTGACCCCCTGTCGAGCGAACAGGCGGGTTGCTTTGCCCGTCCCGGCGCCGATCTCGAGGGCAGTCCGAACCGGCTGACCCGCGTACGCCATCACCATGTCGACAAGCTCCATGGGATACCCCGGCCGGAACCGTTCGTATGCGTCCGCCATGACTCCGAAGCTCAGCGCGCGACCAGACATGCCGAGCATCCTGACACGGGCTGTGCCGTCACAGCTCGGGTCTTTCCGATGCGGGCTTTCCGATGCGAGAGCCGCGCCCTCTCCGGACGGAGGCAGGGCACGGCTCTCGTGGGTGCCTCAGTACGACGATCCGGAGACCCCCAGCGCACCCGTCGGGTGCCAGACCGTCTTGGTCTCCAGGAACGCGGTCAGCCGCCGCGTGCCGGGGTCGGCCGTGAAATCCACCGGCTGGTCCTCCGGCCGGCGACGCAGCACCCGCTTCAGGTTGTCCGCGGCGGCGACCTCCAGGTCGCGGGCCAGTTCGGCGTCCGCCCCGGTGAGATCGATCGCGTTGACGTCCTGGTGCGCGGCGAGCGGGGCGGCGATCTCCGCCGTCCGGCCCGACAGGACGTTGACCACCCCGCCCGGCAGATCGGACGTGGCCAGCACCTCGCCGAGCGAGAGCGCGGGCAGCGGGGACTTCTCGGAGGCGATCACCACGGCCGTGTTACCGGTGGCGATCACCGGGGCGACGACCGAGATCAGGCCCAGGAACGAGGAGTCCTGCGGGGCCAGGACGGTGACCACACCCGTCGGCTCGGGCGTCGACAGATTGAAGAACGGGCCGGCGACCGGATTGGCGCCGCCGACGACCTGGGCGATCTTGTCGGTCCAGCCCGCATACCAGACCCAGCGGTCGATCGCGGCGTCCACGACGGCGGCCGCCTTGGACTTCGACAGGCCCTCGGCGTCCGCGACCTCCCGGACGAACTGGTCCCGGCGGCCCTCCAGCATCTCGGCGATGCGGTAGAGCACCTGGCCGCGGTTGTACGCGGTGGCACCCGACCAGCCGCCGAACGCCTTGCGTGCGGCGACCACCGCGTCGCGGGCGTCCTTGCGGGAGGACTGCGGCGCGTTGGCCAGCCAGTTGCCCTTCGAGTCAGACACCTCGTACACCCGGCCGCTCTCGGAACGCGGGAACTTCCCGCCCACGTACAGCTTGTAGGTCTTGAAGACGCTCAGTCGGTTCGGATCAGACATCGAGGTACGCCTCCAGGCCGTGGCGACCGCCTTCGCGGCCGAAGCCCGATTCCTTGTAGCCGCCGAAGGGCGAGGTCGGGTCGAACTTGTTGAACGTGTTGGCCCAGACGACGCCCGCACGGAGCTTGTTGGCGACCGCCAGGATCCGCGAGCCCTTCTCCGTCCAGATGCCCGCCGAGAGGCCGTACTGACTGTTGTTGGCCTTGGCGACCGCCTCGTCCGGTGTGCGGAACGACAGCACGGACAGTACCGGGCCGAAGATCTCGTCGCGGGCGACGGTGTGCGCCTGGGTGACGCCGGTGAACAGCGTCGGCGCGAACCAGTAGCCGGCCGAAGGCAGTTCGCAGGGGGCCGACCAGCGCTGGGCACCCTCCGCCTCGCCGGTTTCGGCGAGTGCGGTGATACGGGCCAGCTGCTCGGCCGAGTTGATGGCGCCGATGTCGGTGTTCTTGTCCAGTGGGTCACCCAGTCGGAGGGTGGTGAGCCGCCGCTTCAGCGAGTCGAGCAGCTCGTCCTGGACCGACTCCTGCACCAGCAGCCGGGACCCGGCACAGCAGACCTGGCCCTGGTTGAAGAAGATGCCGGTGACGATGCCCTCGACGGCCTGGTCGATCGGGGCGTCGTCGAAGACGATGTTCGCCCCCTTGCCGCCGAGCTCCAGGGTGACCTTCTTGTCGGTACCCGCCACCGAGCGGGCGATCGCCCTGCCGACCGCCGTCGAGCCGGTGAACGCCACCTTGTTCACGTTCGGGTGCTCGACGAGCGCCGCGCCCGCGTCGCCGTACCCGGGAAGGACGTTGACGACGCCGTTGGGCAGGCCGGCCTGGCGGCAGATGTCCGCGAAGAAGAGGGCCGACAGCGGGGTCGTCTCGGCGGGCTTGAGCACGACCGTGTTGCCGGTGGCGAGTGCCGGGGCGATCTTCCACGCCAGCATCAGCAGCGGGAAGTTCCACGGGATGACCTGGCCGGCGACCCCGAGCGGGCGCGGATCGCTGCCGTAACCGGCGTGGTCCAGTTTGTCGGCCCAGCCGGCGTAGTAGAAGAAGTGCGCGGCGACCAGCGGCAGGTCCGCGTCGCGGGTCTCCCTGATCGGCTTGCCGTTGTCCAGGGTCTCCAGGACGGCCAGTTCGCGCGAGCGCTCCTGGATGATCCTGGCGATACGGAAGAGGTACTTGGCGCGCTCGGCGCCGGGCAGCGCCGACCACTTCTCGAAGGCCTTGCGGGCCGCCTTCACCGCGCGGTCCACATCGGCGGACCCCGCCTGTGCGACCTCGGAGAGGACCTCCTCGGTGGCCGGGCTGACGGTCTTGAAGACCTTGCCGTCCGCCGCCTCGGTGAACTCGCCGTCGATGAACAGCCCGTACGACGGGGCGATGTCGACGACCGCGCGGGACTCCGGCGCGGGAGCGTAATCGAATACGGATGCCATGGTGATCAGTCCACCGTCACATAGTCGGGGCCGGAGTAGCGGCCGGTGCTGAGCCGTTGGCGCTGCATCAGCAGGTCGTTCAGCAGGCTGGAGGCACCGAAGCGGAACCAGTGGTTGTCCAGCCAGTCCTCGCCCACGGTCTCATTGACCAGCACCAGGAACTTGATCGCGTCCTTGGAGCTGCGGATGCCGCCGGCCGGCTTCACGCCGACCTGGACACCGGTCTGCGCGCGGAAGTCGCGCACCGCCTCCAGCATCAGCAGGGTGTTGGCCGGGGTGGCGTTGACCGCGACCTTGCCGGTCGAGGTCTTGATGAAGTCGGCTCCGGCCATCATCCCGATCCAGGACGCGCGGCGGATGTTGTCGTACGTCGACAGCTCGCCGGTCTCGAAGATCACCTTCAGCCGTGCCGCGGTGCTGTCCGGACGTACGCACTCCGCCTTGACGGCCTGGATCTCCTCGAAGACGGACAGGTACCGGCCGGAGAGGAACGCGCCGCGGTCGATCACCATGTCGATCTCGTCGGCGCCGGCCGCGACCGCGTCCCGCACATCGGCGAGCTTCACCGGCAGCGCGGCCCGGCCCGCCGGGAACGAGGTGGCGACCGACGCCACCTTCACATCGGCGCCGTGCAGTGCCTCCTTGGCGACGGCCGCCATGTCCGGATACACACAGACCGCCGCCGTCATGGGCGTCGTACGGTCCGTGGGGTCGGGGTGGACGGCCTTGGCCGCGAGCGCCCGGACCTTGCCCGGGGTGTCCGCGCCCTCGAGCGTCGTCAGGTCGATCATCGAGATGGCCAGATCGATGGCGTACGCCTTCGCCGTGGTCTTGATCGAACGGGTACCGAGGGACGCGGCGCGCGCTTCCAGGCCGACGGCGTCCACGCCGGGCAGCCCGTGCAGGAAACGGCGCAGCGCGCTGTCGGACGTGGTCACGTCAGCGAATGCGGGGGATGTGGTGGGCATGGTCACCAGGTGAGCATATCTACGCGCGTAGCGACTTGTACAGGGGGACAGCCGACGGGAGCCGGTCGCCGGATGGCCCGGGTCGGGGACGGCGAGGCGTGCCCCGCGGTCAGCGCACCGCCAGCAGCACGGCGAACAGCACCACACCCACCACCGGTGTCGCGATGACCTCGTACGCCCAGCGGATCTCCGGCGAGCCCTGTGCCGTCGGCCGCCCGGAGCAGCGCTCGGCGAGTTCGCGCAGGTCGGAGACGGTCTGGTCGGAAGGGGCCGGTCCCGGATTCCGGTCGGCGTCCTGGGCGAAGGGGTTACGGCTGCGACGCCCGCCCGCCGACTGCGCCGACGCGGCCCGCAGCTGCTGCATGTTCGCCCGCTTGCGGCGTCGCAGCGAGACCGGCACGGCCCACAGCTGGTACTTCGCGCCGTCGGCGAAGACCTCGCTGGAGTAACTCGCCCGGATGTCCTCGACGCAGGACCACGGGAGCGTGATCGTACGGAAGGGGTTGCGGACCCGCAGCCGGTCGTCGTTGGCGAAGACCGCGGGGCGCAGGGTGAAGGCACTCACCAGCGGCACCACGGTCACCAGACCGGCGAGGGCCAGCCAGGGGGTCTGACCGGCCCCGCTGACGAGGGCGTCGATGCCGAGCCAGAGTGCGAGCGCGAGCAGCAGGACGCCACCGGCGAGCCCGCCGAGGGACCGGAAGACACGGTCCGCGTACACCGGCGCGGTGGGCTGTGGCTTGGACTGCTCAGGGCTCATACGTCCGATTCTGCCTGACGCTCGCGCCGTGCACGCAAGGCCCCGGCTCCCCGCACGGCCGGCGCCGCGGCCGCCTCTCGCGGAAGCGGCTCAGCCAGGGAGCTGTTGCAACGTCCAGCCGTTGCCGTCCGGGTCGGTGAACGCCGCGTAGGAGACAGTCGGCTTGCCCGGCGCGCTCATGTCCACCACCTCGGCGACCTCGACTCCACGCCCGACCAGCTCGTCCCGGGCGGCGTGGATGTCGTTGACGACCAGGTGCAGGCCCTGTACCGAGCCCGGGGGAGTGCTGACGGTGCCGACGCCGACGGCGATCGAGCAGGCCGACCCCGGCGGTGTCAGCTGGACGACGCGGAACGCCTCGTTCGGGCTGAAGTCGAGGTCGACCTTGAAGCCGAGCCGATCGGCGTAGAAGGTCTTGGCGCGGTCGACGTCGGCGACCGGAAGCGGAATCAATTCGAGGCGGTACTCCACGGCGGCGGTTCCCTTCGCGAGGTGGGGTGGTCAGTCTTCACCGACACGGTGAGATGGGTGTCACCGACGCTCAGTCCAGCGGGTCCTCGCCGACGAGTCCGTCCACCGACTCGCGGATGAGATCGGCATGGCCGACATGCCGTGCGTACTCCTCGATCAGGTCGATCAGGAGGCGCCGGAGGCTGGGCGACTCACCGGCAGACGTGGTGATGCTGCCCAACTGGCCCAGACCGCCCTTGGCCAGTGCCTCCTCGACCACGGAGCGGGAACGGGCCACGGCGTTCTGCCAGAGCGTAAGGAGCTGCTCCGGGCTGTCGTCGGCGGCCGAGCGCCACTCCCAGTCCGGGTCGGCGTCCCAGTCCACGGTGTCCCAGGGCGACCCCAGCTCCTGCCCCAGCCACTTCCGGCAGAAGGTGTCGTCCTCCACGACGGCCAGGTGCTTGAGCAGGCCGCCCAGTGTGATGGCGGAGACCCCGACGGTCGCTTGCAGGCCGGCCGCGTCGAGTCCCCCGCACTTCCACGCCACGTACGCGCGCTGGCGCTCCAACGACCCGAGGAGAGTCGCGGCTTCGTCCCCCGCGAGGGGAGGCTCGGTTCTGCTCTGCACCTGCGGTTCGGTCATGGACGATGAACCTACTGGCGGGTGCCGAGTGGGTCCAGAGGTGCCGGGAGGGGCGCTGCGACGCGCGACCGGCTTCTACAGGCCGGCCGCCCGAGAGAGATCTACCTTGATCGAGTCGAGCAGCGCGGTCGCCCGGGCGCGGGCCGCCGGTACGGCGCTGATGTCGCCCACCGGGAGCACGACCTCCAGGTAGCACTTGATCTTGGGCTCGGTGCCGCTCGGGCGGACGATCACGCGGGCGCCGTCCAGGTGGTAGCGCAGCCCGTCGGTGGGCGGCAGGTGCGCGGTTCCCTTGCTGAGGTCCTCTGCCGAGGTGACCGGCAGACCACCGAGTGCGGTGGGCGGCTGCGCGCGCAGACGGCGCATCGCGTCGGTGATGAGGGACAGGTCGTCGACCCGGGCGGAGAGCTGGTCGGTGGCGTGCAGGCCGTGCCGCACGGCGAGTTCGTCGAGCAGGTCGAGGAGCGTACGCCCCTCGGCCTTCAGCACCGAGGTCAGTTCGGCGATGAGCAGGGCGGCGGTGATGCCGTCCTTGTCACGGACGCCGTCGGGGTCGACGCAGTAGCCGAGGGCCTCCTCGTAGCCGTACCGCAGGCCGTCAGCCCGCGAGATCCATTTGAAGCCGGTCAGGGTCTCCGCGTAGCCCAGCCCCGCGGCCTCGGCGATCCGGCCGAGCAGCGAGGACGACACGATGGACTCGGCGAAGGTGCCGGTGACACCCCGGCGGACCAGATGCTCGGCGAGCAGCGCGCCGACCTCGTCGCCGCGGAGCATCCGCCAGTCGCCGTCGTAGGGGACGGCCACCGCGCAGCGATCGGCGTCCGGGTCGTTGGCGATGACGATGTCGGGGGTGGCGCGGCGGGCGGTCGCGAAGGAGAGGTCCATCGCGCCGGGTTCCTCCGGGTTGGGGAACGCGACCGTCGGGAACGCGGGGTCGGGCTCGGCCTGCTCGGCCACCAGCACCGGCTCCGGGAAACCGGCCCGCGCGAAGGCGGCGAGCAGGGTTTCCTTGCCGACCCCGTGCATGGCGGTGTAGACGACACGGGCGGTGCGGGGGGAGTCCGGGGTCAGTACGGCGTCGGTGCGAGCCAGGTACGCGGCGAGGACGTCGTCGTCGCCGAGGATCTCCCAGCCTCGCTCCGGGCGCGGTACGTCGTGCAGGCTCTGTACGGCGTCGATGGCGGCGGCAATCTCGGCGTCGGCGGGCGGCACGATCTGGGCTCCGTCACCCAGGTACACCTTGTAGCCGTTGTCACGCGGCGGGTTGTGGCTGGCGGTGACCTCCACGCCGGCCACGGCGCCCAGGTGCCGGATGGCGAAGGCCAGGACCGGCGTGGGCAGCGGGCGGGGCAGCACCGCCGCGCGCAGGCCGGCGCCGGTCATCACGGCGGCGGTGTCCCGGGCGAAGTCGGCGGACTTGTAGCGGGCGTCGTAGCCGATGACGACGAGGCCGCCGGTGTGGCCCTGGGCCTTGAGGTAGGCGGCGAGTCCTGCGGCCGCCCGGATGACGACGCTCCGGTTCATCCGCAGGGGACCGGCGCCCAGCTCGCCCCGGAGTCCGGCGGTGCCGAACTGGAGAGTGCCGCTGAAACGTGCGGCCAGGGCGGTGGTGTCCTCGGCGGCGATGAGCTTCGCGAGTTCCTCGCGGGTTTCGGGGTCGGGATCCTCGGCGTGCCACGCTTGGGCCTGCGCGATGAGGTGCTGCACGGTGTGTGCCTCTCTGTCTCGTTGCACGGGGGCGCTGCCCCCGGACCCCCGCTCCTCAATCGCCGGAGGGGCTTGATTTTGCCCGCCGCGGGATGTCCGTGGCTGGGGGGTTCCCGGTGCCGGCCAGTTCGGGGCCCCATTCAGCCCGTCCTGGGGGCACCTCCCAGCGTTAGCTGGGGGAGTTTGAGGACCGGGGTCCGGGGCGGAGCCCCGAAAGCAGTTAGATCCGCTCCAGCACCCGCTCGAGCAGCGCGCCCATCCGGGCGGCGGAATCCCGCCCTGCCTGCAGGACCTCCTCGTGGTTGAGCGGCTCGCCGCTCAGACCGGCCGCCAGGTTGGTGACGAGGGAGATGCCGAGGACCTCCGCCCCCGCCTCGCGGGCCGCGATCGCCTCGAGGACCGTGGACATGCCGACGAGGTCGCCGCCCAGCACCCGGACCATGTTGATCTCGGCGGGGGTCTCGTAGTGCGGGCCGGGGAACTGGACGTACACGCCCTCTTCCAGCGACGCGTCGATCTCCTTGCACAGCGCGCGCAGGCGCGGTGAGTAGAGATCGGTGAGGTCCACGAAGTTGGCGCCGACGATCGGCGAGGTGGCCGTCAGGTTGATGTGGTCGCTGATCAGGACCGGCTGGCCGGGA
Organism: Streptomyces sp. NPDC051322; assembly: GCF_040689485.1. Classification (NCBI taxonomy): domain Bacteria; kingdom Bacillati; phylum Actinomycetota; class Actinomycetes; order Kitasatosporales; family Streptomycetaceae; genus Streptomyces; species Streptomyces sp. NPDC051322. Next base: position 9,809 of record NZ_JBFBAK010000006.1, read on the forward strand.
CGCATGCCGGGCCGCAGGCCGCCGCAGCCGTTCGTGAGGACGACCGTCTTGCAGCCGGCCGCCACGGCGGTGCGGACGCCGTGGGCGACCGCGGCGACGCCGTGCTGCTCGTAGTAGTGGGTGCGGCCCAGAAAGACCAGGGCGCGCTTCGCGCCGATGCGGTACGAACGGATCCGGCCGCCGTGGCCCTCGACGGCGGGCGGCGGGAAGCCGGGCAGCTCGGTGAAGGCGAAGTCGGCATCGGCCACACCGAGCGCATCGACGGCCGGCGCCCAGCCGGAGCCCATCACGAGGGCGACGTCATGGGTCTCGGCGCCGGTGAGTTCACGCAGGCGGGTGGCGGCGTCGGCGGCGGCGGCGTGGGGGTCGCCCTGGAGGTCCGGAATAACTGAAGCGTTCACGCCGATGAGGGTAACCGCTCATTTCCTACGCGCGTAGATGTCTCAGCGACGGAGTCCGGATTGTTGTCTTGTCGTTTCCGACGAATCGTTTCCGACGCACGAGCGGAACGGACCGGAGCTAGCAGGGGCGCTTGCGCAGTTCCATCACGTAGTCGTGCGGCGCGCCCGCCGACTCCGCCGCGTCGGCCAGCTCGCCCAGATAGCGCGCGGACGGCAGGCCGCCCTCGTACCCGTTCAGTACGTAGATCCAGGCCGGCTCCTCGCCCTCCAGGGTGTCCACCCTGACCCGCATCCGGCGGTAGATGTCGAGGCCGACACCCTCCCACCGGTCCATCGAGTCCTCGTCCATCGGGGCGATGTCGTACAGCGCGACGAAGATCTGGGAACGCGGGGCCTCCACGACGGTGGCGAGCGCGCCTTCCCAGCCCATCTGCTCCCCGCCGAAGGTCAGCCGCCAGCCGTTGAGCCAGCCGGTGCTGCGCAACGGGGAGTGCGGAGCGCGGCGGGACATCAGCCGCGCGTCGAGGTTGCCGGCGTACGCGGCGTAGAGCGACATGGTGTCGAGGGTACGACAGTGACATTTGTGGGGCCCGCCACGCGCGGCGGAGAGCCGCGCGGTGGCCCGGGCAGCCCCCGGGGGTGAAGCATCCTGACGAGTGCGGGACAATGAAGCACGTACTGCATTCCCCGGGGACGACCCCCGGACCCCGGCCGGGGCGGCAGTGCGGCCGGGGAGACAACGCGAGGCGGACTTTTCGTGACCCGGATCGTGATCATCGGCGGCGGCCCCGGCGGATATGAGGCTGCCCTGGTCGGCGCCCAGCTCGGCGCGGAGGTGACCGTCGTCGACTGCGACGGTCTCGGCGGGGCATCCGTGCTCACCGACTGCGTGCCCTCCAAGACTCTGATCGCCACGGCCGAGGTGATGACGACCTTCGACTCTTCGTACGAGGAGTTGGGCATCATCGTCGCCGACGACACCCCGCCGCTGGAACAGGCGGCCCGGGTGGTCGGCGTCGACCTCGGCAAGGTGAACCGCCGGGTGAAGCGCCTCGCGCTCGCCCAGTCCCACGACATCACCGCGTCGGTGACCAGGGCCGGGGCCCGGGTGATGCGCGGCCGGGGCCGGCTCGACGGACAGCAGGCCATGGACGGTTCCCGCAAGGTCGTCGTCACGGCCGCCGACGGCAGCCAGGAGACGCTGACCGCGGACGCCGTACTCCTGGCGACCGGCGGTCACCCCCGGGAGATCCCGGACGCACTGCCGGACGGTGAGCGGATCCTCAACTGGACGCAGGTCTACGACCTGGAGGAGCTCCCCGAGGAGCTCATCGTGGTCGGCTCCGGCGTGACCGGAGCCGAGTTCGCCGGCGCCTACCAGGCGCTGGGGTCGCGGGTCACCCTGGTGTCCAGCCGCGACCGGGTGCTCCCCGGTGAGGACCCGGACGCGGCGGCGGTGCTGGAGGACGTGTTCCGGCGCCGCGGCATGAACGTCATGTCACGGTCGCGCGCGGCCGGCGCCAAGCGGGTGGGCAACCGGGTCGAGGTGACGCTGGCCGACGGCCGGGTCATCTCGGGCACGCACTGCCTGATGGCGGTCGGAGCCATTCCCAACACGGCCGGCATGGGCCTGGAGGAGGCCGGCGTCCGGCTCAAGGACTCGGGACACATCTGGACCGACAAGGTGTCCCGTACCACCGCCCCCGGCGTGTACGCGGCGGGCGACGTCACCGGGATCTTCGCGCTCGCCTCGGTCGCCGCGATGCAGGGCCGGATCGCGATGTACCACTTCCTCGGCGACGCGGTGCAGCCGCTGAACCTCAAGACCGTTTCGTCGAACGTCTTCACCGACCCGGAGATCGCCACGGTCGGCTACAGCCAGTCGGACGTCGACTCGGGCAAGATCGTCGCCCGCGCGGTGAAGCTGCCGCTGCTGCGCAACCCGCGCGCCAAGATGCAGGGCATCAGGGACGGCTTCGTCAAGATCTTCTGTCGTCCGGGCACCGGCATCGTGGTCGGCGGCGTGGTCGTCGCACCCCGCGCGAGTGAACTGATCCACCCCATCTCGATCGCCGTCGACAACAACCTGACCGTGGAACAGATCGCGAAGACCTTCACCGTGTATCCGTCCCTGTCGGGTTCGATCGCTGAGGTGGCACGGCAGTTGCACGCCCGGAAGACGGCCGGCGAGGACTGACGGCAGAGGGGCGGCGGGGCAGTGCGTGGGCAAGTACGCCCCGTATACCGCCCGCTGACCCAATCTGTGAACAACTTCTGTTATCCGGCGCAAAATGCTGAGAACTATCGGCCGGTCAGGTTACTGTCAGTTTCGTGTTCGCTGCTGAACGTCGCCAACTGATCCTTGAAATGGTGCGCGCCAATGGGGCCGTGTCGCTCCGTGAGCTCGCCCGTGTCGTCCAGACCTCCGAAGTGACCGTACGGCGGGACGTGCGGGCACTCGAGGCGGAAGGACTCCTCGACCGCCGGCACGGCGGTGCGGTACTGCCGGGCGGTTTTACGCGGGAGTCCGGCTTTCCGCAGAAATCCCATCTCGCGACCGCGGAGAAGACGGCCATCGCCGATCTCGCCGCGGGACTGGTCGAAGAAGGCGAGGCCATCGTGGTCGGCGCCGGGACGACCACCCAGGAGCTGGCCCGCCGGCTCGCCCGCGTTCCCGGGCTGACCGTCGTCACCAACTCGCTGCTGGTCGCCCAGGCGCTGGCCCATGCCAACCGGGTCGAGGTGGTGATGACCGGGGGAACCCTGCGCGGTTCCAACTACGCGCTGGTGGGCAGCGGCGCCGAGCAGTCCCTGCAGGGGCTGCGGGTCTCCCGCGCCTTCCTTTCCGGGAGCGGTCTCACGGCCGAGCGGGGCCTCTCCACGTCCAACATGCTCTCCGCGAGCGTCGACCGGGCGCTCGTGCAGGCCGCCGCCGAAGTGGTGGTCCTCGCGGATCACACCAAGCTCGGCACCGACACCATGTTCCAGACGGTGCCCACCGATCTGATCACCCGGCTAGTCACCGACGAGCCGGGCACCCAGGACGACCGCGCCGCAACGGAGTTGCAGGCCCTGGCCGATCAGGGCGTGCAGATCGCGGTGGCAGGTTCAGGCATCGGTTCGTCAGGCATCGGTTCGGGCGCTTCCGCCGCGGGCGGCGACAGCGCCCCGGGGCGCCAGACCCGCCACGACATGCCGCTCCCCGGCCAGCGGCGCACCCATATCCCCGGCGCCGCCCAGCAGTTGCGATCGGCCGCCCCGACGTCGCTCGCCGAACAGCAGGCCGGCGAGCGGGCCCGGGTGGCCGAACTGCGCCGCCGCTGACAGCCGCGGCGCGGACAGCGGTACGGGGGTGGGCTCCGCCGGACATCCCGGCGGGGCCCACCCCCGTACCGTCAGGTGTTCAGTCCTTGATCTCGCAGATCAGCGCGCCGGAGGTGACGGAGGCGCCGATCTCGGCGGTGAGGCCCTTGACGGTGCCGGAGCGGTGCGCGTTGAGCGGCTGCTCCATCTTCATCGCTTCCAGGACGACGACCAGGTCGCCCTCCTTGACCTCCTGGCCCTCCTCGACGGCGATCTTGACGATGGTGCCCTGCATCGGGGACGAGAGCGAGTCGCCCGAGGCGGCCGAGCCGGCCTTCTTGGCGGCCCGGCGCTTGGGCTTGGCGCCCGCCGCGAGCCCGGTCCGGGCCAGCGACATGCCCAGCGACGACGGCAGGGACACCTCGAGGCGCTTGCCGCCGACCTCGACCACGATGGTCTCGCGGCCCGACTCGTCCTCCTCGGCGTCCGTCGGGACGGTGGTGAAGGCCGGGATCTCGTTGACGAACTCGGTCTCGATCCACCGGGTGTGCACCGTGAAGGGCGTGCCGTCCTGCGGGGCGAACGCCGGGTCGGCGACGACCGCACGGTGGAAGGGGATGGCCGTGGCCATGCCCTCCACCTGGAACTCGTCCAGGGCGCGGGCGGCGCGCTGCAGCGCCTGCTCGCGGGTGGCGCCGGTGACGATGAGTTTGGCGAGCAGTGAGTCCCAGGCCGGGCCGATCACGCTGCCGGACTCGACGCCGGCGTCCAGGCGGACGCCGGGGCCGGACGGCGGGGCGAAGGTGGTGACCGTACCGGGCGCGGGGAGGAAGCCGCGGCCGGGGTCCTCGCCGTTGATACGGAACTCGAAAGAGTGACCCCGCAGCACCGGGTCGCCGTAACCGAGCTCCTCGCCGTCGGCGATCCGGAACATCTCACGGACCAGGTCGATGCCCGAGACCTCTTCGGTGACCGGGTGCTCGACCTGCAGGCGGGTGTTGACCTCGAGGAAGGAGATCGTCCCGTCCGTGCCGACCAGGAACTCCACGGTGCCCGCCCCGACGTACCCGGCCTCCTTGAGGATGGCCTTGGACGCCGTGTACAGCTGGTTCACCTGAGCCTCGCTCAGGTACGGGGCCGGGGCCTCCTCCACCAGTTTCTGGTGGCGGCGCTGCAGCGAGCAGTCACGCGTGGAGACGACGACGACATTGCCGTGCGTGTCGGCCAGGCACTGGGTCTCGACGTGCCGCGGCTTGTCCAGGTAGCGCTCGACGAAGCACTCGCCGCGCCCGAAGGCGGCGACCGCCTCGCGGACCGCGGAGTCGTACAGCTCCGGGATCTCCTCGAGGGTGCGGGCGACCTTCAGGCCGCGCCCGCCACCACCGAAGGCCGCCTTGATGGCGATCGGCAGGCCGTTCTCCTCGGCGAAGGCCACGACCTCGTCCGAGCCGCCCACCGGGTCCGGGGTGCCGGCCACCAGGGGCGCGCCGGCGCGCTGGGCGATGTGCCGGGCGGCGACCTTGTCGCCGAGGTCGCGGATGGCCTGCGGAGGCGGGCCGATCCAGGTCAGCCCGGCGTCCAGGACGGCCTGGGCGAATTCGGCGTTCTCCGAGAGGAATCCGTATCCCGGGTGGATGGCGTCGGCGTCCGCGTCCTTCGCGGCCTGGAGCACCTTGGCGATGTCCAGGTAACTGGCGGCCGGGGTGTCACCGCCCAGGGCGAACGCCTCGTCGGCCGCGCGTACGTGCAGAGCGTCCCGGTCCGGATCGGCGTAGACGGCTACGCTCGTGATCCCGGCGTCCCGGCAGGCCCGTGCGACGCGGACAGCGATTTCGCCACGGTTGGCGATGAGCACCTTGCGCACGATGGCTCCCTCCTAGCTGTGTTTGCCCCACTCACGCCCGAGCAGGGTGACTCGGCAGGTCATCGTGCCGAAGATTCGCTGAAACATGCTGAGTTTAGGGACTGTCGACACGGCGTTTCGACCTGTTCCCATGGGTGAGCTTCCCCACACAGGGCGTGATCCGGTCTTCGCTCAAGTGCGAAGTCCCTTGTCGCACCACGGTGGGGAGGGTTCCCGGAACCCACAGTAGCTCCGGAATGTGGCTGAGGTCTCTGTCACTCGAGCCATCCGCGACTCAGGTTTCTTTGTCGGGTCCCTACGACGTGGCGAATGATTCTTTGCGGTGCGCTCCGATGCCTTGTCCCCGCGCTTACCGGTTAGTAGCCTGCGTGGGTGCCGCACATACGTGCGGTAACAGGCGGTAAGGATCCAGGGGGTGGGGCCATGGCGCGCAGACCGGTGGCCTGTGTGGCTGCGCTCGTCCTCTTCCTGGAGGCGTTCGGCACAGCCTTCGTGAACCTGGTGCTCGGGAAGGTCGCCGACAACCAGAACATGTCCATGGCCGGGATGGATCCCGGCGCGATGGCCAAGGGTGCCTGGGGGGCCGGCATCGTCTTCGGCCTCTACCTGCTGCTCTGCGCGTACTTCCTGGGCCGCACCGGCCTCACGGACCGGGGCCCCGGCCGCTTCGGCAGGATCCTGCTGATCACCTGCGCGGTGGTGCACGGCGTGCTGGGCGCCCTGACGGTGGGTCTGGTCGGCTGGCCGGCCTTCGCCTTCATGATGGTGGTGCTTGCGCTGATCGTGTGGACCCTGGTGGCCTACGACCGGGACCGCCCGCGACCCACGACCTCCGACGCGCCGCCGAACGAGGGCACCCAGTCGGGCGGCGGGAACGGCGCGCCGGCCGCGGCCTGAGCGGCGGCGGGAGGGCTCCCGCCGAAACAGCAGCTCTCAGACCCACAAATCGGTGATGGACACGCCCAGTTCGCTCAGCAGCCTGCGCAGCAGCGGCAGGGAGAGGCCGATGACGTTTCCGTGGTCGCCCTCGATGGAGTCGACGAACGGCGCCGAGCGGCCGTCGAGGGTGAAGGCGCCCGCCACGTGCAGCGGCTCCCCGCTCGCCACGTAGGCGGCGACCTCGGCGTCCGTCGGCTCACCGAAACGGACCGTGGTGGACGCGGTGGCCGCCGCCCGCCTGCCGGTGGCCGTGTCGATCACGCAGTGGCCGGTCTGCAGCACCCCTGTCCGGCCGCGCATCGACTTCCAGCGGGCGGTGGCCTCCTCGGCGTCGGCGGGTTTGCCGAGCGCCTCGCCGTCGAGCTCCAGTACCGAGTCGCAGCCGATCACCAGGGCCCCGGCGGCTTCCTCGCGGGCGGCCACGGCGGACGCCTTCGCCCGGGCCAGTACGAGAGCCAGCTCGGCGGGGGTCGGCGCGCTGAGCGCGTCCTCGTCCACGCCGCTGACGATCACCTCGGGGACCAGCCCGGCGTTACGGAGCAGACCGAGGCGGGCGGGGGATGCGGATCCGAGCACGAGGCGGCGCTGAGCAGTCATGGCGTCATCGTAGAGCGGCGCCGGACCGCTTTCCGTATCAGCTGCCGTATCGGCTTCCCGCATCGCGTCCGTATCAGCTCAGGCCCAGCACGACCATGGCCAGCACCATCGACAGCGCGAGCACCAGCCCGGCACGGCGCAGCATCGCCTGCACGTCGCGCAGCTCCTTCGGGGGCCCGTTCTCCGGGTCGGACCACAGCATGCAATCGATGGTGCGACGTGCGGGGCCGGTGGCGCCTGAGTACGGGTACTCAGGCGCCACCGGCCGGACAGGACCTAACCGGGCCAGTACGTACGCGCCCAGGCGCGTGGCCCCGGCCGGTCCAGGCGGTGGCGGGCGATGCGGGCCGGGTCGGACCATCCCTCGGGCGGCAGCGGCGCGCCGGACGGGGCCGAAGCCGTCGCCGCGGCGCGCGCCTGGACCACCGCCAGGGCGGCGGCCAGCTCCTCGGGGGTCGGGTTGCCCCGTACGACCTTGATCATGGGCGGGCCCTTTCTGGAGTTCCGGTGGCGGTCTAGAGCGGGATGTTTCCGTGCTTCTTCGGGGGCAGGGATTCCCGCTTCGTCCGCAGCTGACGCAGCCCGCGCACGATGTGCCGCCGGGTCTCGGACGGCATGATCACCGCGTCGACGTAGCCGCGCTCGGCCGCCACGTACGGGTTGAGCAGGGTGTCCTCGTAGTCGGAGATCAGCTCGGCCCGCGTCGCCTCGGCGTCGTCGGCTGCCGCGATCGTGCGCCGGTGCAGGATGTTCACCGCGCCCTGCGCGCCCATCACGGCGATCTGCGCGGTCGGCCAGGCGACGTTGAGGTCCGCGCCGAGGTGCTTGGAGCCCATCACGTCGTAGGCACCGCCGAACGCCTTGCGGGTGATGACGGTGATCAGCGGAACGGTCGCCTCCGCGTAGGCGAAGATCAGCTTTGCGCCGCGGCGGATGATGCCGCCGTACTCCTGGTCGACGCCCGGCAGGAAGCCCGGCACGTCCACGAAGGTGACGACCGGGACGTTGAACGCGTCGCAGGTACGGACGAAGCGCGACGCCTTCTCCGAGGCGTCGATGTCCAGGCAACCGGCGAACTGCATCGGCTGGTTGGCGACGATGCCCACCGGATGCCCCTCGACCCGGCCGAAGCCGGTGATGATGTTCGGCGCGAACAGCGCCTGCGTCTCCAGGAATTCCGCGTCGTCCAGCACGTGCTCGATGGCGGTGTGCATGTCGTACGGCTGGTTCGCCGAGTCCGGGATGAGGGAGTCCAGCTCGCGGTCCTCGTCCGAGGTCGACAGGTCGGCCTCCTCCGGGTAGACGGGCGCCTCGGAGAGATTGTTCGAAGGGAGATAGGAGAGCAGCGACTTGACGTACTCGATCGCGTCCTTCTCGTCGCCCGCCATGTGGTGCGCCACACCGGACGTGGTGTTGTGCGTCCGGGCGCCGCCCAGCTCCTCGAAGCCCACGTCCTCGCCGGTGACGGTCTTGATGACGTCGGGTCCGGTGATGAACATGTGCGAGGTCTGGTCGACCATCACGGTGAAGTCGGTGATCGCGGGGGAGTACACCGCGCCACCCGCGCACGGGCCGACGATCAGGCTGATCTGCGGGATCACGCCCGAGGCGTGGACGTTGCGGCGGAAGATCTCGGCGAACAGACCGAGCGCCACCACGCCTTCCTGGATGCGGGCGCCACCACCGTCGTTGATGCCGATGACCGGGCAGCCGGTCTTCATGGCGAAGTCCATGACCTTGACGATCTTCTCGCCGTACACCTCGCCGAGCGAGCCGCCGAAGATCGTGAAGTCCTGCGAGTACACGCACACCGGGCGGCCGTCGACCGTGCCGTAACCGGTGACGACACCGTCGCCGTACGGGCGGTTCTTCTCGATACCGAAGTTGGTCGAGCGGTGCCGGGCGAACTCGTCCAGCTCGGTGAACGACCCGTCGTCGAGCAGCAGCTCCACCCTTTCACGGGCCGTCAGCTTGCCCTTGGCGTGCTGCTTCTCGACCGCGCGTGCCGAGCCGGCATGGGTCGCCTCGTCAATACGGTGCTGAAGGTCCGCGAGCTTCCCCGCGGTGGTGTGGACGTTGATCGCTTCCGGCTCGGACATCGGGATGCGGCTCCCTGGCTGCTCAGGCGTCGGTCGGGGGGACGTGCGGGTGTGGCCTCGCTACTGACACGTAGCGTATCGGCGCTGGTGCGCCTCGGCAGTGCGTCGTTTGCCACACCTAATCTGGGTTGCATGACGTCATCGGATGTACCTGACAATCGCTGGTCGGACCTGGGGCGGCCGCCGCTCAACGCCCCCGCGCTGCGCCGCGCGCTGCTGCGGCCCGGCGCGCTGTGGACGTCGCTCGATGTCGTCCGGGCCACCGGATCCACCAACACCGACCTGGTGCGGCGCGCCGCGGAGCTCCAGGAGGGCGCCGTGCTGGTGGCCGAGGAACAGACCGCGGCACGGGGCAGGCTCGACCGGCAGTGGTCGGCACCGGCGCGTTCCGGGCTCTTCTTCTCCGTACTCCTGCGGCCCGGCCCGGAGGTACCCATCGAGCGCTGGGGCTGGCTGCCGCTGCTCACCGGAGTCGCGGTGGCCACCGGACTCTCCCGTTCGGCCGGCGTCGACACCGCGCTGAAGTGGCCGAACGACCTGCTGGTCACGATCGGCGGGGACGAGCGCAAGGCCGGCGGCATCCTCGCCGAACGGGCCGACGACGGCGCCGTGGTGGTCGGGATCGGCCTCAACGTCTCGCTGAGCGCCGAGGAGCTGCCCGTCCCGACGGCGGGCTCGCTGGCCCTGGCCGGCGCGGTGTCCACGGACCGCGACACCCTGCTGCGGGCGGTGCTGCGCTCGCTGGAGCACTGGTACGGCGAATGGCGCGCCGCAGGGGGCGACCCGGCCGCGGCCCGCCTCCAGGAGGCCTACGCGGCAGGCTGCTCGACCCTGGGCCGCTCGGTACGGGCGGAGCTGCCCGGCGACACCTCGCTGACCGGCGAAGCGGTCGCGGTGGACGGCGACGGCAGACTGGTGCTGGCGACGGCGCAGGGGGTGCAGCCGGTCGGCGCAGGTGACATCGTTCACTTGCGACCGGCCTGATCCAGGGCCGATCGGGGCCCATGCCGGGCCGAAGCAGTATCGACACGTGAGCTGCGGCACACCTGCCGTATGGTTGAGGCGATCCGTGGCAGATCGGCACGGCACGACATCCGCATTGCCGTGACCTGCAGATCACCGCGACATCATGGCGACATCCAGATCGGCCGGGACATCAGATCGGCATGGCATTGCGCACGGAATGGGCAGGAGGCGGCAGGTGACCGTCGACGACATCTCGTCCGGCTCGGGCGAGGAACAGCCGCCTTTCTCGCCCTACCGCACCCCGCACCACGAGGTCGACCACACCGCGGAACCCACCGATGATCCGCTCGCCATCCGGCTCGAGCAGCTGATCCTCGGCGCCGACCGGCGCTACACCCCCTTCCAGGCCGCCCGCACGGCCGGCGTCTCCATGGAGCTGGCCTCGCGTTTCTGGCGGGCCATGGGCTTCGCCGACATCGGTCAGGCCAAGGCGCTCACCGAAGCGGACGTACTCGCGCTGCGCCGCCTGGCCGGTCTGGTCGAGGCCGGGCTGCTGAGCGAACCCATGGCGGTGCAGGTCGCCCGGTCCACCGGCCAGACCACTGCCCGGCTCGCCGAGTGGCAGATCGACTCCTTCCTGGCGGGCCTGACCGAGCCGCCCGAGCCGGGCATGACCCGCACCGAGGTCACCTATCCGCTGGTCGAGCTGCTGCTGCCGGAGCTCGAGGAGTTCCTGCGCTACGTGTGGCGGCGCCAGCTCGCCGCGGCGACCGGGCGGGTGGTGCAGGCGGCGGACGACGAGGAGATGGTCGACCGCCGTCTCGCCGTGGGCTTCGCCGACCTGGTCGGCTTCACCCGGCTGACCCGCCGCCTGGAGGAGGAGGAGCTGGGCGAGCTGGTCGAGGCGTTCGAGACGACCTGTGCCGACCTGGTCGCCGCACACGGTGGCCGGCTCATCAAGACGCTCGGTGACGAGGTGCTCTACGCGGCGGACGACGCGGGCACCGCCGCGGAGATCGCGCTGCGGCTGATAGAGACCATGAGCAACGACGAGACCATGCCCGAGCTGCGCGTCGGTATCGCCTTCGGCACCGTCACGACCCGGATGGGCGATGTCTTCGGCAACACCGTCAACCTGGCCAGCAGGCTCACCTCGATCGCGCCCAAGGACACCGTCCTGGTGGACGGGGCGTTCGCCGAGGAGCTGGGGCGTACGGCGGAGGCGCCGGTCTCCGAGTCGGAGGCGGCGGCCGAGGCCGAGCGTGCGGAGAAGAACGGCGAGGAGCCGCCCAGCTACCGCTTCGCGCTCCAGCCGATGTGGCAGCGCCCGGTACGTGGCCTCGGCGTGGTCGAGCCCTGGCTGCTCACCCGCCGCACCACCGACGACCGCCGCGCCGGCTGACCGCCGCCTGCGGGGCTGACGACCGCCCTGCCGGCTGGCTATCGTGCCCGGATGACATCGGAAATCTCAGATACTGAACAGAGCTCGCCGGACCGGCCGGGTGCCGTACAGCGCTTCGGTGAGTTCGTCGCCGTCCGGCTGCACGGTCACGTCGCCGAGCTGGTCCTGGACCGCCCCAAGGCCATGAACGCGGTGTCCACGGCGATGGCCCGGTCCATCACGGCGGCCTGTGAGGCGCTGTCGGCCGACGCGTCGGCGCGGACCGTGGTGCTGACCTCCACCCATGACCGGGCCTTCTGCGTGGGCGCCGACCTCAAGGAGCGCAACTCGCTCACCGACGCCGAGCTGGTACGGCAGCGGCCCACCGCACGGGCCGCCTACACCGGTGTACTGGAACTCCCCATGCCCACCATCGCCGCCGTCCACGGCTTCGCACTGGGCGGCGGCTTCGAGCTGGCGCTGGCCTGCGATGTGATCGTCGCCGACGCCACGGCGGTGGTGGGGCTGCCCGAGGTGTCGGTCGGCGTGATCCCCGGCGGCGGCGGCACCCAGCTGCTGCCCCGGCGGGTGGGCGCGGCGCGCGCCGCCGAGCTGGTCTTCACGGCGCGGCGGGTGGCGGCCACCGAGGCCCGGGAGCTGGGCCTGGTCGACATCCTCGCCGAGGACGCCCGCGCCCGGGCGCTGGAGCTGGCGGCCGCTATGGCGGCGAACTCGCCGGTCGGACTGCGGGCGGCGAAGCGGGCGATGCGGCTGGGGCACGGGCTCGATCTGCGGGCGGGTCTCGAGGTCGAGGACGCGGCCTGGCGTTCGGTGGCCTTCTCCGGGGACCGGGCGGAGGGCGTGGCCGCCTTCAACGAGAAGCGGAAGCCGGAGTGGCCCGGGGAATAGCCGGCGGGCGTCCCCCTGTGTGTCACAGTGCGTGACGGATAACTGCTCAAAAGGCCTGAAGCGTCCCTAAGCTGGAGCAATGGGCGACGATGTGCGGCTCCGCGCGGTGGTGACCCTGGCGCAGGCGATGGCCTCGGCTCACAGTCCGCGTGCCTCCTGGCGGGCGGCCGCGCGGGGCGCGTGCGACGCCCTCGGCGGCAGCTTCGGTGCGCTCTCGGTCTGGGAACGGGAGCTGGGCCGGCTCAGGGTGCTCGCCAATGTGGGGGAGCGGGCCGACGGGGAGGAGGAATTCCCCGAGGCCGAGACGTATCCGGTGAACCACTTCCCGGAGATCACGGAGTTCCTGCACGAGCGCTGGGCGAGCGGCGGCGAGCCCAACGCCTGGGTGGAGACGTCCGAAGGACCGGCCGAGGGCTCGGCCGGCTACTGCCACCAGCGGGTGGCCGCACTGCGCAAACGCGGCCGGGGCAGTTGCGTGGTCGCGCCGATAGTGCTGCACGGCCGGGCCTGGGGCGAGCTGTACGTCGCCCGGCCGATCGGGGTGGCGGTCTTCGACCGTGCCGACGCGGACTTCGCCACCGTGCTGGCCGCGGTGGTGGCGGCCGGGCTGGCCCAGAGCGAACGCCTCGAGGAGGTCAGGAAGCTGGCCTTCACCGATCCGCTGACCGGGCTCGCCAACCGGCGGGCCGTCGATTCGGGCCTGGACCGTGCGGTGGAGCGCTTCCGGGCCGACGGCACGGTGGTCAGCCTGGTGGTCTGCGATCTGAACGGCCTCAAGCGGGTCAATGACACCCATGGCCATGCGGTGGGCGACCGGCTGCTCGAACGTTTCGGCTCGGTGCTCTCGGTGTGCGGTGCGATGTTGCCCGGCACGCTGGCCGCCCGGCTCGGCGGTGACGAGTTCTGCCTGCTCTCGGTGGGCCCCGGAACGGACGAGGTCATCCGGGTCGCGGAGCAGCTCTGCGTGCGGGCCGGCCGGCTCGAACCGGGCGAGGGCGTGGCCTGCGGCATCGCCTCCACCGGCGACCCCATCGGCCCGCTGCCCTCGGCCCGCCGCCTCTTCCGCCTCGCGGACGCGGCCCAGTACCGGGCCAAGGCGGCGCGGTCGGCGAAGCCGGTGGTGGCGGGGCGGGACGGGGCGGTCCTACGGCTGGCGGATGCGCCGCCGGGGAGTGGGGACCGGCGGAGGTTGCGGGGCAAGCGGGGGTAGCCGGCGGGGACCTTTCGCTTCCTGGGGGCAAGCCCCCGGACCCCTTGTCCTCACACGCCGGACGGGCTTGGATTTGCCGGCGTCAGCTTGGTTGTGCAGGTCCGGCGCCGCGCGATGGCCACGGATGCCGTGCCGAGTCCCAGGAAGACCGATCCGCCGATCAGAAAATGCGTCGAGTCAACCGAGGTGTGGTTGGGACCCAGCGCGGAGGTGTGCTGCTGGGAGGCGTGCGCCGGGACGTCGGATCGGGGTGTGTCGGTGGCGTTCGCCGAGGGAACGAACCACAGGGCACAGAGAAGCGTTCCCGCTGCGGTGGCGGTCAACAGCGGTCGGCGAGCTGACACAGGTTCGATCTCCCTTGCGGCACACGCTGATTGGACCGTGTGCGCCGATGGTAGTGAAGGCAGCGGGTCGCAGGAAAGCCGCAGAGGCCAAGAGGTTTATCCGGCTGCCGCTTCTTCGAGGGGTATATGTCCGTATTTGAACAAATACGGACAGGATTGAGGGGAGTTGAGAGCTGGTTCGGGAAGCGAGGGCCGCCGCGCCGATCGACTACGATTCGGCGCATTGCGAGTGTCGTTTCGCACATCTTCCGCAGATGTGGAACCGGCGTCCCCCCGCAGAAGTTCTTATAGCAGTGCAGGGACACGCTGCCGAGGCGACCTGCTCGGGGAATTTCGGGGTATACGGCAACGATGGAGAAGCGTGTGATGACGAACAGTAAGCGGCGCAAGAGCCTCATGGCTGCGTCCGCGCTGCTCGGTGGCGTACTGGTGCTGACGGCCTGCGGTGGCGGCGACAAGAAAGCCGACGGTTCGGACAACAAGCAGCCTTCGCAGAATTCGGTCGACGCGGCCGCGGCGAAGGACACCTCGGCTGCCCGAATAGCGATCACCCCCAAGAACGGCGCCGACAACGCCAGCATCAACAAGAACACCAAGGTCACCGTCAGCTCGGGCAAGCTGACCAACGTCTCGATGACCACCTCGTCCGGTAAGTCGGTCAAGGGCACCATCGCCGCCGACGGCACCAGCTGGCAGCCGGACGGTCAGCTGGAGCGCTCGACGACCTACCAGATCACCGCCACCGCCGAGGACAGCAAGGGACGCCAGGCGCACGAGAACTCCTCGTTCACCACCGTCTCGCCCGCCCACAGCTTCATCGGTAACTTCACCCCCGAGGACGGTTCGACGGTCGGCGTGGGGATGCCTGTCTCGATCAACTTCGACAAGGCGATCACCAACAAGAAGGCCGTCGAGGACGCCATCACGGTGACGTCGAGCAGCGGCCAGCAGGTCGTCGGCCACTGGTTCAGCTCCACCCGGCTCGACCTGCGCCCCGACCAGTACTGGCAGGAGGGTTCGACGGTCACCATGAAGCTGGCCCTGGACGGCGTCGAGGGCTCCAGCGGGGTCACCGGTGTCCAGGACAAGACCGTCAGCTTCAAGATCGGCCGCAACCAGGTCTCGGTGGTCGACGTCGCCGCGAAGTCGATGAAGGTCATGCAGGACGGCAAGACGATCAAGACCATCCCGATCTCGGCCGGCGCTCCCGAGCACACCACGTACAACGGCCAGATGGTGATCTCCGAGAAGTACAAGGAGACCCGGATGGACGGTTCGACGGTTGGTTTCACCAACTCGGACGGCAAGGGCGAGTACGACATCAAGGACGTCCCGCACGCCATGCGGCTGTCCAGCTCCGGCACCTTCATACACGGCAACTACTGGGGTGCGAAGTCGGTCTTCGGCTCCGCGAACACCAGCCACGGCTGTGTCGGGCTCTCCGACACCAAGGGTGCCAACGACCCGAACACGCCTGCCGCCTGGTTCTACAAGCACTCACTGATCGGTGACGTGGTCGTCGTCAAGAACTCCAACGACAAGCAGATCCAGCCCGACAACGGCCTCAACGGCTGGAACATGAGCTGGTCGGCATGGAAGGCCGGCTCCGAGGCCTGATCCGAGCCTGGTCCCCAGGCGTCGCCCGGCCCCATCCCCGTACGACGGCGGCCGGTCCCCAGGACAACTCCTGGTGGACCGGCCGCCGTCGGCGTACCCGCCCGCTTCTCATCGATCTCTCACGCCGGGCTTATCCCACCGTCACCGGCGGTACCTACCTTCACCTCATGTTCTTCACCTACCTCCGGCGCGAGCTGCGCCGCCGCAGAAAGGCGGCGCTCGTCGTCGCCTCGGGGCTCGCCCTCGGTATTGCGCTGGTCATCGTCGTCAGCTCGGTCTCCTCCGGGATGAGCCAGGCCCAGGACAAGGTCCTCCAATCGCTGTACGGCCTCGGCACGGACATGACGGTCACCAAGGCGGAGGCCCCGGCGGACACCACCGGCGGCAACGCCCGTCCGAAGTTCCGGTTCGGGGCGAAGGGGAACAGCGACGACACCAAGCAGAGCAGCGACCGGGTCATGGTCCAGGGCTTCCAGACCCTGGCCTCGTCCACCGTCGACAAGGTCGCCGCGCAGCAGGGCGTCGCCGGCGCGGTCGGCGGCCTGAGCCTGAGCGTGCTGAAGGTCGACGGCCAGTTCAAGCGCGGCGAGTTCAAGCAGCGGTCCGGCAGCAACACCGGCGGCCGCGGTGGCTACGGCGGCGGCGCCCCGCAGGGTGAGGTGCAGGGCGGCGGGGCCAACTTCCAGGTCGACTCCTACACCGTGTACGGCACCGACGTCAGCCACCTCGGCCTCGGCCCGCTGACCTCGTCGAAGATCACGTCGGGACGTACCTTCAGCAGCTCGGAGACCAACGCCAAGGTCGCCGTGGCCGACGCCTCCTACGCCAAGAAGAAGAAGCTCAAGGTCGGAAGCACGGTCACGATCCACTCCGTCGCGTACAAGATCGTGGGCGTCGCGACCCCCGACAGCGGTGAGGCGGCCGCCAACCTCTATCTGCCGCTGCAGCAGGCGCAGACGCTGGCCGACGCGAAGAACAAGGTCACCACGGTCTACGTCAAGGCCGCGGACTCGCAGAAGATCGCCGGCGTCAAGTCGACCATCCAGAAGAACATCTCCGGCACCACGGTCACCACCTCGGCCGACCTCGCGGACACCGTGTCCGGCTCTCTCTCCACCGCGTCCAACCTCGCCACCAACGTCGGCAAGTGGCTGTCCATCGCAGTGCTGATCGCCGCCTTCCTGGTGGCCGGTCTGCTCACCTCGTCGGCCGTCAGCCGCCGGGTGCGGGAGTTCGGCACGCTCAAGGCGCTCGGCTGGAAGAGCGGCCGGGTCACCCGCCAGGTCGTCGGCGAGGCACTCGTCAACGGCCTGCTGGGCGGCATCCTCGGTATCGCGATCGGCCTGGCCGGCGCGTACGCCGTGACCGCCATCAGCCCCACCCTCACCGCGTCGATCGGTGCATCGGGCGGTGGCGGCGGCTTCGGCGGCGGCCCGGGCGGTGGCGGCCCCGGCCGTCGCACCGCGGCCAAGGCGCTGGACATCGCGCTCACCGCGCCGGTCTCCGTCACCACCATCGCCATGGCGGTCGCCCTGGCAGTAGCGGGCGGGCTCATCGCGGGCGGCTTCGGCGGCTGGCGCGCCTCCCGGCTGCGGCCCGCGGACGCGCTGCGCCGCGTCGAGTAGTCCGGCGCATCCGCGCAGAGCAGTCGCCATCACCCGTCCGTACAGCAGGAGTTGGAAACCGTCCCATGTATGAACTCAGCGGCGTCACCAAGCGCTACCAGCGTGGCAAGAAGACCGTCGACGCGCTCGCCGGAGTCGATCTGACCATCGAGGACGGTGGCCGTCTGGTCGTCCAGGGCCCCACCGGCGGCGGAAAGTCCACCTTCCTCCAGATGCTCGGCGGCCTGGACCGGCCCACCTCGGGCACGGTGCTGCTGGACGGCGTGGACCTGGGGAAGCTCAGCGAAGCCAAGCTCACCAAGGTGCGTGCGGAGAACATCGGCTTCGTGTTCCAGTCCTTCAACCTCATCCCGACCCTGACCGCTCAGGAAAACGTGGAGACCGCGCTCGTCCCGCTCGGCGTCAAGAGCGGCGAGCGGCGCAAGCGGGCCGCCGAAGCGCTGGAGTCGGTGGGCCTTGCCGAACGCGGCGGGCATCTCCCCTCCGAGCTGTCCGGCGGCCAGCAGCAGCGCGTCGCGATCGCCCGGGCCCTGGTCAAGAACCCGAAGGTGCTGCTCGCCGACGAGCCGACCGGCAACCTCGACGAGGGCATGCGCGACGAGATCATGGACGTCCTCGAAGCGCTCTGGAAGGAGCACGGACTGACCTTCATCATGGTCACCCACGACACGGCGCTCGCCCGCCGGGCCCCGCGCATCGCCACCATTCGCAAGGGCAAGGTCACCATCACGGAGAACGCGGCGGCATAACGGAGCGCCGCACCGCTCCCGGTCCGCTGGGTGGTGACCCCGGGAGAGGCCCGAATATCAGGCCTCTCCCGGGATCGAGGCCTCGTCCAGGCCCCAAGCGGCCAGCAACCGCAGCGTCTCCGCCGAAGCGGACCCGGGCTCCGCATGGAAGGTGACCAGTGACTGGTCGTGATCCGCCGGCAGCTGCATCGTCTCGTACGACAGCGTCAGTTCCCCCACCAGCGGATGCCGCAGACGCTTCACACCGTGCCCCTTGTCCTGCACGGTGTGCGCGGCCCACAACGTCCGGAACTCCTCGCTCTTCACGGAGAGTTCGCCCACCAGCGCCGACAGCTGCGGATCGTCCGGATAGCAGCCGGCGCACAGCCGCAGGGTGCTCACCAGCTCGGTCGCCTTGCACTCCCAGTCGACGTACAGATCCCGGCTGTTGGGGTCCAGGAACACCAGGCGCGCCATGTTGCGCTCCTCCGGCGGCCGGGCGTTGAAGTCGCCGAACAGCGCCCGGGCCAGCCGGTTCGATCCCAGCACGTCCAGTCGTCGGCCCAGCACGTAGGCGGGCACCCCGTCCATCGCGTCGATCAGGTGCTGCAGTTCGGCCCGCATCCGCTGCGGCCGTGACGCGGCGGCCCGCTTCTTCTTCGGCTTCGGACTGGCGAGATGCGTGAGATGCGCGCTCTCGGTGTCCGAGAGCCGCAGGGCACGCGCGATCGCCTCCAGCACCTCGGTGGAGACATTGCGGCCGTTGCCCTGCTCGAGCCGTGTGTAGTACGCCACGGAAACCCCGGCGAGCTGCGCGAGCTCCTCCCGGCGCAGCCCCGGCACCCGGCGGTGCCTGCCCAGCTCGGGCAGGTCCACATCCGCCGGCTTCAGCCGGGCCCGGCGGGAGCGGAGGAATTCGCTGAGTTCGGAGCGCTGGTCCATGCCCCCAGTATCCAGGTCGTATGACCGCCTGCCTGACTCTGCCAGTGGTACGCACAGCAGACGTACGCACAACAGAGACCTGGGTGATTCCCCCGAGGTCAGGCACGCTGGTAGTCACCACCCCACTTCTGAGGAGAAACGTTCCCGGATGACAGTCACCACCGTCGCCGCATACGCCGCCCCCGCCCCCAAGGCCCCGCTGGAGCGCACCACCGTGCCGCGCCGGCCGGTCGGCGAGCACGACGTCCTGATCGACATCAAGTACGCCGGCATCTGCCACTCCGACATCCACCAGGCCCGTGACGGCTGGGGCAAGGGCATCTTCCCGATGGTGCCCGGCCACGAGATCGCCGGAATCGTCGCCGAGGTCGGTTCCGGAGTGACCAAGTTCACCGTCGGTGACCGCGTGGGGGTCGGCTGCCTGGTCGACTCCTGCCGCGAGTGCGACAACTGCAAGGCCGACCTGGAGCAGTACTGCACCGGCGGCGGCGTCCCCACGTACAACGGCCTCGACAAGCAGGGCGAGCCCACCTACGGCGGCTACTCCACCCACGTCGTCGTCGACGAGAACTACACGCTGCGCATCCCCGAGGGCATCTCCCTCGACGAGGCCGCGCCGCTGCTCTGCGCCGGCATCACCACCTACTCGCCGCTCGCCCACTGGAACGCCGGGCCCGGCAAGAAGGTCGCCATCGTCGGTCTCGGTGGACTCGGCCACATGGGTGTCAAGATCGCCCACGCCATGGGCGCCGAAGTGACCGTGCTCAGCCAGTCGCTGCGCAAGCAGGAGGACGGGCTGAAGCTGGGCGCCGACCACTACTACGCGACGAGCGACCCGGAGACCTTCAAGGAACTCGCCGGCACCTTCGACCTGATCGTCTCCACCGTCTCGGCGCCGCTGCCGCTGGACTCGTACCTGAGCCTGCTCAGGACGGACGGCGCCTTCGTGAACGTCGGCGCGCCCGAGGAGCCCGTCTCGCTCAACCTCTTCTCGGTCATCGGCGGCCGCAAGACCCTCGCGGGCTCCGGGATCGGCGGCATCCGGGAGACCCAGGAGATGCTCGACTTCTGCGCGCAGCACGGCTTCGGCGCGGAGATCGAACTGATCGACGCGGACGGCATCAACGAGGCGTACGAGCGGGTGCTGAACAGCGATGTCCGCTACCGCTTCGTGATCGACACCTCCACCATCTGAGGTGTCGCCCGGCCCCGCATTACCCCGGACGTCATCGACGTCCACGGCCGTCCCCGGCAGGATCCGGTACACCGCACAGCAACCGGATCCTGCCGGGGAGGCTGCCATGAAGCCCGACCCCCGGCTCGGACGGTCTCAGAGCGCGCTGCCCGCCTTCCACTGGTTCCAGTCCATGTTCCAGCCGTTGAGGCCGTTGTCGGGGGCGACCGTGCCGCCGCCCACTGAGTTCTTGACGATCACCACGTCGCCGATCAGCGAGTTGTCGTAGAACCACGCCCCGTTGGTCGAGCTGTCGTGGCCGCCCTGGGCGTCCTGCATACCGATGCAGCCGTGGCTGGTGGGCTGCGAACCGAAGACACCGGGAGCCGCCCAGTAGTTCCCGTGCACAAAGGTGCCCGAGGCGGTCAGCCGCTGGGCGTGCGGCACATCGGGGATGTTGTACTCGTCGCCCAGCCCCACCGTCGTACTGTCCATCTTGGTCTGCTGGTACTTCTCCGAGATCACCATCGTCCCGTTGTACGTACCGTGCGCGGGGGAGCCGGACGAGATCGGGATGATCTTCAGCAGGCTGCCGTCGCGCACCACGGCCATCGACTGCTCGGCCGCGTCCACGGTGGAGATCTGGGTGCGCCCCACGGTGAACGAGAAGGTCTTGTCCTGGACCCCGAACACTCCCGGTGAGACCTCGACCCCGGCCAGGTGCAGCCCCACCGTCACGGTCGATCCCGGCTTCCAGTAGTGGGCGGGACGGAAGTCCAGCCGCTGGTTGCCGAACCAGTGTCCGACGACCTGCTGGCCGGTGCTGGACACCACGGAGATGGCCGACTGCACGGCCTTCTCGTTCCGTACCGGCTTGTCGATCTTGAACGAGACCTCCATCCCGACGCCCACGGTGCTCTTGTCCTCGGGCGTGAAGAAGGCGATCGCCGAATCCTTCGCGGAAGCGGTGGTGAACCGCGCGACCTTGGTCGCCGACTTGCCGTCCCGGTCCTTGGCGACGGCCGTCAGGGTGTACGGCGTCCCGCGCTGCAACTTCTCCTTGGCCTGCCAGGACGTCCGGTCGGACGATATCGCGCCGGGCACCCGCTTTCCGTTGTTCTGGTCCGTCAGAGTGACCGTGGTGAGGGTGCCGTCCTGCACGGTGGCCCGCACCTGGCCGATGCCGATGGGTACGTGCGCGGCGCCGTCCTTGGGGGTGGTGGTGATCTTGATGTGCGGTGCCATGGAGGGCGTACTCGAAGCCGCACTGGTCGGCGACCCGCCGTCGCCACCACCGGAGTCCGTGGAACAGGCCGCCGGCACGA
Organism: Streptomyces sp. NPDC051322; assembly: GCF_040689485.1. Classification (NCBI taxonomy): domain Bacteria; kingdom Bacillati; phylum Actinomycetota; class Actinomycetes; order Kitasatosporales; family Streptomycetaceae; genus Streptomyces; species Streptomyces sp. NPDC051322. Next base: position 31,233 of record NZ_JBFBAK010000006.1, read on the forward strand.
GCGCGATGATGGCGAGCAGGACCGCCATCAGGGCCCGGTGATGTCGAGGACGGCTGGTCGATATCAAATGTCCCGCCTCCGCTCCGAGGAAACGGCCGTGCGCTTCGCCCGGCCATACGGTGACAATTCCTCCCAGCAGTGTGCAACAGCACCCCGGGTCCGACATCTTCTGAGGACCATCCGTCAGATGCGCGCCCCGGCCCGCCCGGTGGGCCCGCGAGGCCGCAGGCCCGTGCCCGGGGCCCGGATTTCGCGGCCGGCGGAACGCTGCTCCCTTCCGGTGAGGCGCGGGACTCCTACTCTGAAGGGGTGAGCAGCGACGCAGCGAACCAGGCCCGTGTCCTTCCCCTGCGCCCGGCCGCCCCGGCGCCGGCGGCGAAGGAGCGCCCGGCCGGGGAACCGTCCGCGAAGGAGCCGCTCTGGCGGCACGTCGTCGGTGACGTGCTGCGTCGCGAGCGGCTTGCCCAGGAGCGCACGCTGCGGGACGTGGCCGACGCGGCCCGGATCTCGATGCCGTACCTCTCCGAGCTGGAGCGCGGCCTCAAGGAGGCCTCGTCGGAGGTCCTCGCGGCCGCCGCCCACGCGCTGGGGCTCGGTCTTGCCGACCTCCTCGTCCTGGGCCACCGCGAGCTCGCCCGTCTCGCCCGGACCGGCGTCCGTACCCCCACCACCTCGGTGACGTCCCTCGCCGAACGGAGCATCCGGGGCGGCGGGACGGCCGGCGCACCGCAGCGCGGTGAGGTGCGCCTCGCGGCCTGACCCGCCGTCCGGGAGGCGTCAGACGGCGAGCAGCCGTCGGCTGAGCACCTCGTCGGCCAGCCCGTACGCGACCGCCTCGTGCGCGGTGAAGACCTTGTCGCGGTCCATGTCCGCGCGCAGCGTGGCGACATCGTGGCGGGTGTGCCGGGACAGCACCTCCTCGATCTCCGAGCGGATCCGCAGCATCTCCTTGGCCTGCAGGCTGAGGTCCGACACCGTCCCCTGGTGGCCGGCGCTGGCCGGCTGCCCCAGCAGCACGCGTGAGTGGTCGAGCACGAACCGCCGTCCCGGGTCCCCGCCGGCCAGCAGCACCGCCGCGGTGGATGCTGCCTGCCCGACGCACCAGGTCGAGATCGGCGCACCGACGAAGGTCATGGTGTCGTAGATCGCCATCAGCGAACTCACCGATCCGCCCGGCGAGTTGATGTAGATGGCGATCTCGCGCTCCGGGCCGGCCGATTCCAGGTGCAGCAGCTGAGCGATGACGACGTTCGCGACGCCGTCGTCGATCTCGGTGCCCAGGAAGATGATCCGCTCGGCCAGCAGACTGCTGTAGATGTCGTACGCCCGCTCGCCCTGCGCGGTGCGCTGGACGACGGTCGGAATCGTGTACTGGCTCATGTCAGAGTCCCGTCCGTCGCCGCGGACCGGCCGGCCGGACATCGTCCAGGGATGCCACCACGTGGTCGACCATGCCGTACTCCTTCGCCTGTTCGGCGGTGAACCACCGGTCCCGGTCACCGTCCCGGGAGATCGTTTCCTCCGGCTGTCCGGTGTGCTCCGCGGTGATCCGCTCGATCGACCGCTTCATGAACTCGAGGTTCTGCGCCTGGATTTCGATGTCGGCGGCGACCCCGCCGATGCCCGCCGACGGCTGGTGCATCATGATCCGCGCGTTCGGCAGCGCATGGCGCTTGCCCGGTGTTCCGACGGTCAGCAGGAACTGCCCCATGCTCGCGGCGAATCCCATGGCCAGGGTCGAGACGTCGTTGGGGATCAGCTGCATCGTGTCGTAGATGGCGAGCCCCGCGGTCACCGAGCCGCCCGGGCTGTTGATGTACAGACTGATGTCGGTCCGCGCGTCCTCCGCCGACAGCAGCAGCAACTGCGCACACACCCGGTTCGCCGAGACCTCGTCCACCTGTGTCCCGAGGAGGACGATCCGCTGGGTGAGCAGCTGGGCGGCCAGATGGTCGTCGAACGGGGTGGCCGACGTGTCGTCGTCGGCGGCTCGGGGGAGCAGCGGTCCGCTGCGGTGCGTGGTGAGTGGTGACATCGGTCCTCCGGGTGCCGGTGCGGCGATGGATCGCCGCGGTCCCTCCACTCTTGGTCCTTCTCCGGCCCGGGACGGCGGTTCTCGGCCCGCAGCAGATTCGCTGACGGCAGAGACGGCCTCCTTCGGGTGACTTCGGCCCCCCCTTTCGCAGAAGCGGCCGGCGGACACCGTGAGCGTGCCGAGGAGATCTCCGGCGGGCGGGACGAGTTCGTCGAAGGCGCCTCTCTCAGATCGAGAGAGGCCAGGCTGACGGAGAGCTGCGTCAGGGCGGTCAGTGACGAGCGGCAGCGTCACTCCTTCTCGAAGAGTGCGTCCGGCGCCGTGGTACTACGGTCCGGGGCGCCGCCGGGGCGGTAAGCCGGACCGGGGTCCGCGGTCCGCTCCAGGTACGCGGCGGTTTTGCGCCTGGCCCTCAGCCAGAAGTAGACGCCGAGGGCGATCATGAGCAGCGGTATGAGACGGGTCATCGGCGGGGCTCCAGTCGGCGGCGTGCGGTCAGCGTACTCAGCTCACCGCGACAGGGTGGCCGGGCTGCCGCCGTTCGCTTCGTAGCCGGCGACGGCCAGCGCCCGGTAGACGGTGTACTCGGCCGCCGGGTCCGGGTCCAGCGTCCACGGCAGGGCGCCGACGTGACCGTCGATGTGCACCAGCTGATTCATCGCCTCCGACCAGCGCTCGGAGCGCACGAGGAAGAAGACCAGCAGATGGCGCACATGGGCGAGCATCGGGTCGTCGGCGCGCGCGGTCTGCACCGCGTACAGGGCGCCCTCCAGCGCCTTGGTGACCACCGCGCTCCGGTAGAAACCCCGCACCAGATTGACCTCGGGCAGATGCTCGTACACCGCGAAGAGCGGCAGCGCGGCGAGCAGCGAGCCGCGCGGCGCCCGGGCTGCGGCGGCATGCGCGAACTCGTCGGCCCGGTCGCGGGACCCGTGCCACTTCTCGCACCAGTAGTGCAGCGCCGACAGGTGGGCGCCCATGTGCTCGGGGGCCCGGTCGATCACCTTGGCCCACATCTCCTCGAACTGCGGCTCCGGGTAGGCGAGGCCGCGGCCGACGGCCAGTTCCACGATGTACGGAACGGGGTCGCCCGGCGCGAGCAGCGCCGCCTCGCCGCAGACCGTGCGCGCCTCCTCCAGGATGATCCGGAAGTCGTCCGTCCCCGCCGACGACGAACGCCACGCCTGCTGGACCAGGAACTCGGCGTGCACCTGCGCGGCCCCCGCGTCCTTGGGGGACTCGGAGCGCCAGTTGCGCAGCCACGCTCCGCCCACGCCGGGGCGCCGGGAGAGCTCCAGCGAGGCCGCGCCGGCGAAGGCCTGCACCCGCTGCCAGCGCACCTCACCGGTCCTGGCCGTGCCGGCCAGCAGCTGCGCCGCCGGGCGCCAGTCCTGCGTGTGCTGCACCATGTCGATGACATCCAGGAGGTCCTGGTCCGGGCCGGGCAGCCGGATGTCCAGCTCCTCCTGGCGCAGGAAGCCGTAGTCTTCGGGGTCCGCCGCGTCCGGGGAGCCGGGCAGGACCTGGCGGATGCCGCCGCTCCGGCGCAGCAGATACGGACCGAGGACCGCCGCGAGCATGCAGAGTGCGAGCAGGAACCAGATAATCGCCATGCCACCAGCGAACCAGACACCGGGGACTTCTGACCACTACCCTCGGTGTCCATGAGCGACCAGCACAGCGTGCACCACGGTTTCGAGACCATCGCCATTCACGCAGGCAACACCGCAGACCCCCTGACGGGCGCGGTCGTCCCCCCGATCTATCAGGTCTCCACCTACAAACAGGACGGCGTGGGCGGTCTGCGCGGCGGCTACGAGTACAGTCGCAGCGCCAACCCGACCCGGTCCGCCCTGGAAGAGAACCTGGCGGCCCTGGAGGGCGGCCGGCGCGGGCTCGCCTTCGCCTCCGGGCTGGCGGCCGAGGACTGCCTGCTCCGCACGCTGCTCTCGCCGGGCGACCATGTGGTCATCCCGAACGACGCGTACGGCGGCACCTTCCGGCTCTTCGCGAAGGTCGTCTCCCGGTGGGGCGTCGAGTGGTCGGTCGCCAACAGCTCCGACCCGGCAGCGGTGAAGGCCGCGATCACTCCGCGGACAAAGGTGATCTGGGTTGAGACCCCCTCCAACCCGCTGCTCGGCATCACGGACATCGCCGCGGTCGCGGACGTGGCCCGCACGGCGGGCGTGAAGCTCGTCGTCGACAACACCTTCGCCAGCCCGTATCTGCAGCAGCCGCTGGCCCTCGGCGCCGATGTCGTCGTGCACTCGATGACCAAGTACATGGGCGGCCACTCGGACGTCGTCGGCGGCGCGCTGATCACCAACTCCGACGAGATCGGGGAGGAACTGGCCTACCACCAGAACGCGATGGGTGCGGTCTGCGGTCCCTTCGACGCGTGGCTGGTGCTGCGCGGCATCAAGACGCTCCCGGTACGGATGGACCGGCACAGCGAGAATGCCACGCGGGTCACCGAGATGCTCAGCCGGCACCCCAAGGTCACCAAGGTCCTCTACCCGGGCCTGCCCGAACACCCCGGCCACGAGATCGCCGCCAAGCAGATGCGGTCGTTCGGCGGCATGGTGTCTTTCCAGGTCGAGGGCGGCGAGGACGCGGCGGTCGAGTTCTGCAATCGCACCGAGGTGTTCACCCTGGGTGAGTCGCTGGGCGGGGTCGAGTCGCTGGTGGAGCATCCGGGACGGATGACGCACGCATCGGTGGCCGGATCGGCGCTGGAGGTCCCGGCGGATCTGGTGCGGCTTTCGGTGGGCATCGAGTCGGGGGACGACCTGTTGGCCGACCTGCAGCGGGCGCTGGGCTGACACCGGGACGGGCGCCGTCGACCGGCGTCAGGAGGCGCCGCCGCCCGCCCGGGCCGCGGCGCCTCCGTCGTCACCGGACTCCCTCCACCGGAGGAGTCAGCTGCGACGGAGGGACCGCCCACGGCTGCGCCACCGTCACCCACACCACGAACACCACCAGTGCGGTCGTCAGCACCAGCCACAGCGCCCACCGCGCAGCGACCCGTCTGCGCAGCATCCGCGATCCCCGCTCGGTGGCGCGGATCGTCAGGCCGGCGGGGACCGGTGGGTGCGGGCCCTCCAGCATCCGGCGGACCTCGTCCACCTTGCGGTCGGGGAGGCTCACCGGGTCGCCACCTCGGTGAGCGGCGCCGGTGATACCGCCGGTGGCGCACTGCGCATGGTCGCGACGGCGCGCATGCAGATGCTGTGCACCCGCTCCGCCGGGAGCCCGAGCAGCGCGGCGGCCTGCTCCTCCTCGACGCCTTCGTACAGCCGGAGCACCAGGATGAGACGTTCCTGCGGGGTGAGCCGCTCCAGCACACCGCCCCGGTGCTCCGGCCGGCCGGCCCGCCGGGCGCGCCGGACCGCGGGGAGAGCCGCCGCCCGGTGATAGCGCCATGCGGCGGCGGCGAAACGCGATGCCAGCTCCTGGCGGGTCCGGTCGTAGAGGTCGTCACCGCGCCGCTGGTCCCAGTGTGCGTACGTGTGGGACAAGGCAGCCAGCAACAGCCGCTGCGCCCGCGGATTGCACCCCGCGGGCTCCAGGGGCTCCGCGGTCAGCAGGGTGGCGGCATGCAGCAGCCGACCGGCCGCGCCCGCGACGAAGGACTCGAATTCCTGGGCGCGGCGACGGTTACGCACCGCCGTCCGCTCGCGCACTGTGCCTCCTGTCTCTCATTCTGAGAGCAGCTCGGCACCCCTGGTCAAGACGCGGTCAGGAGGTGGGTGAATCCGTCTCCTGCTGGATGTCCTGCTGGGTCGACGCCCGGGCCGACAGGGCCGCGTTGAAGCGGGTGAGCAGCGAACAGAAGGAATCCCGGTCCTCGTCGGTCCAGCCGTCCGTCACCTGCGCCATCAGTTCGCGCCGTGAGGAACGCACCTCCTCCAGCCGGGCCAGACCACGCGGCGAGAGCTGCAGGACGACCGCGCGGCCGTCCTCCGGATGCGAAGTCCGCTTGACCAGACCGGTGTCGACGAGCGGGGCGACCTGGCGGGTCACCGTCGAGGAGTCGATGCCCATACTGGCCGCGAGCGCCTTCACGCCCATCGGGCCTTCCCGGTCCAGGCGGTTGAGCAGCAGATAGGCGGCGCGGTCCATCGAGTTGCGGACCTGACCGACGCCTCCCAGCCTCGTCTGCTCGGCACGCCGGGCGAAGAGGGCCACCTGGTGCTGCAGCACATCGAGGAGACCGGCATCGATATCGGAAGTCATGTCCTGAGATGGGGGCATGGCTGGGGGCTCTCTTCGTGCGAAGGGCGGATGGTGGGGGACAGAGTACGCGGCCGGGCGCAGAGCCGTACCGGCGCTGCCCGAAGCCGTTGTCACCATGATGGTCCTGCCCGGCTGCGGCGGCTCGGTGCGCCCGGAGCTGCCAGACTTGGCCACATGAGCATCGGTACGTCACACCCCTTGCCGCCGCTGATCCTCGATGACGTCCTCAAAGCGCAGAAGATGCTCGCCGGGGTGTCGCGTGCGACGCCGATCGAGGGCAGCAGGCACCTTTCGGCGCTGGTCGGTTCCCCGGTCCGTTTCAAGTGCGAGAACCTGCAGCGGACCGGGTCGTTCAAACTGCGCGGTGCGTACGTCCGGATCGCCGGACTGACCCCCGAGGAACGCGCGTCCGGAGTCGTCGCCGCGAGCGCGGGCAACCACGCGCAGGGCGTCGCCCTCGCCTCCTCCCTGCTGGGGGTGCGCTCCACGGTCTTCATGCCGCTGGGCGCGCCCCTGCCGAAGGTCGCGGCGACGCGTGAGTACGGAGCAGAGGTACGGCTGCACGGGCAGGTCGTCGACGAGACGCTGGCCGCGGCGCAGCAGTACGCACGCGAGACCGGGGCCGTTTTCATCCATCCCTTCGACCACGCCGACATCATCGCCGGTCAGGGCACGGTGGGCCTGGAGATTCTCGAGCAGTGCCCCGAGGTGCGGACGATCGTCGTGGGGATCGGTGGCGGCGGCCTGGCCGCGGGCATCGCGGTCGCGGTGAAGGCGTTGCGGCCCGACGTGAAGGTGATCGGCGTGCAGGCGGAGGGCGCGGCCGCGTATCCGCCGTCGCTCTCGGCCGGCCGGCCGGTCTCGATCGACGCGCAGGCGACGATGGCCGACGGGATCAAGGTGGGCCGCCCCGGCGATGTGCCCTTCGGGATCATCCAGGACCTGGTCGACGAGGTCCGTACGGTCTCCGAGGACGAGCTGTCCAGTGCGCTGCTGCTCTGTCTGGAGCGGGCCAAGATGGTGGTGGAACCGGCCGGTGCCAGTCCGGTGGCGGCGCTGCTGAGCGCTCCGCACGCCTTCGAGGGGCCGGTGGTCGCCGTGCTCTCGGGCGGCAATGTGGACCCGTTGCTGATACAGCGCATCCTCACGCACGGCATGGCCGCCGCGGGCCGCTACCTCTCGTTGCGGCTGCGTCTGACGGACCGTCCGGGTGCGCTGGCGACGCTGCTCGGGGTGCTGACGACGGTGGACGCCAATGTGCTCGACGTGAGCCACGTCCGGACCGATCCCCGCCTCGGGCTGACCGAGGCGGAGGTGGAACTGCACCTGGAGACGAAGGGCCCCGAGCACTGCACACAGGTCGGTGCCGCCCTGCGGGATGCCGGTTACCTCGTCATCGGCTAGGGCTGCCGGACCCGGGGTGTATCCGGCGTGAAAAAAGAGCTGCGGAAACGCGATACATCGCGATACGGTGTGGGCCGCGCCGCCGCCTTCACGGCGGGCCCGCGCACCGCAATTTACGATATGTGCAGAAATCCGCCCACACTCCGGGGGAACTCATATGCCAGGCGCCATCTACGCCGAAGGCCTGGTCAAGACTTTCGGCGATGTACGAGCACTGGACGGCGTCGATCTCGACGTCCCCGAAGGCACGGTCCTGGGCCTGCTCGGCCCCAACGGCGCGGGTAAGACCACCGCCGTACGCGTACTGACGACCCTGCTGCGGCCCGACAGCGGCAAGGCGGTCGTCGCCGGGATCGATGTGCTCAAGCAGCCCAACGAAGTACGCCGCTCCATCGGCCTCTCCGGACAGTTCGCCGCCGTCGACGAGTATCTGACCGGCCGGGAGAACCTCCGGATGGTCGGCCAGCTGTACCAGATGTCCGGACGCGACGCGAAGCGCCGGGCGATCGAACTTCTGGAGCGCTTCCACCTCGCCGACGCGGCCGACCGCCCGGCCAAGACCTACTCGGGCGGTATGCGCAGGCGCCTGGACCTCGCGGCCGCCCTGGTCGTCTCGCCGCCCGTGATGTTCATGGACGAGCCCACCACCGGGCTCGACCCGCGGAACCGCCAGGAGCTCTGGGAGGTCATCGAGGAACTGGTGGCCGGCGGCACGACGCTGCTGCTCACCACCCAGTACCTCGAAGAGGCCGACCACCTGGCCCACGACATCTGCGTCATCGACCACGGCAAGGTCATCGCCCGAGGTACGTCCGACCAGCTCAAGGCCCGCACGGGCGGCGAACGCGTCGAAGTGGTCGTCCACCAGCGCGACCAGATCACCCCCGCCAGTGAGGTGCTGACCGCCCTCGGCAAGGGCGCGGTCGCCATCGCCGAACACACCCGCAAGCTCACCGTCCCGGTCGACGGCGGCGCCAAACTGCTCGCCGAGGTGATCCGCGACCTGGACGCGCGCGGCGTCGAGATCGACGACATCGGGCTGCGCCGGCCCACCCTCGACGATGTGTTCATCTCGCTGACCGGTCACGCGGCCGAGGTGCCGGCCGAAGCCGAGCCGGACAGCGCCGCCGGTATCACCAAGGAGGCCCGCAAGTGAGTGCCGTCACGGACGCCGTACAGAGCCCGGCCGCGCCCCGGCCGCGCGGCGGTATCACCCAGTCGGTCGTCGACTCGCTGGTCATCGCCAGGCGGAACCTGATCAGGATGACCCGGATCCCCGAGATGGTCATCTTCGGGCTGATCCAGCCGGTCATGTTCGTGGTGCTGTTCAGCTACGTCTTCGGCGGATCCCTCGTCGTGGACGGTTCGACCAGCGCCGAGAAATACCGCGAGTTCCTGATGGCGGGCATCTTCGCGCAGACCGTCACCTTCGCCACAGCCGGTGCGGGCGCGGGCATCGCCGACGACATGCACAAGGGCCTCATCGACCGCTTCCGCTCGCTGCCGATGGCGCGCGGCGCGGTGCTCACCGGGCGTACCCTCGCCGATCTCGTCCAGACCGCGCTGACCTTGGTGGTCCTGGCGATCGTCGCTCTGCTGGTCGGCTGGCGTACCCACGAGAACATCGGCAAGGTGCTCGGCGGCTTCGCGCTGCTGCTCCTGCTGGGGTACGCGTTCTCCTGGATCGGCGCACTGATCGGTCTCTCGGTCCGTACGCCCGAGGCGGCCACGTCGGGTGGGCTGATCTGGCTCTTCCCGGTCACCTTCGTCTCGAACGCGTTCGTGTCCACCGCCACCATGCCGGGCTGGCTCCAGCCCGTCGCGGAGTGGAATCCGTTCAGCGCCACCGTCCAGGCCTGCCGCGTTCTCTTCGGCAACCCGGGCGTGTCCACGTCCCAGGCGTGGCCCATGCAGCACCCGGTCTGGGCCTCGTTGATCTGGTCCGTGGTGATCCTGCTGGTCTTCCGCACCCTCGCGGTCCGCAAGTACCGCTCGGCGACCGCCTGAGCGGTCATGTCAGGAGCCCCGGACGCACGTGGTGCGTCCGGGGCTCCTTCACGTCCTTCGGCCGGCCGGTCAGCCCGGTCGGTCAGCCCTTGAAGGGCTCCGCGCTCAGGATCTTCACGGTGGCCGTCTTGCCGTTCGGCAGCTCGTAATCGGCGTTCTCGCCGACCTTCTTGCCGATCACGCCGGTGCCGAGCGGGGACTGGGGGGAGTACGTCTCGAAGTCCGAGCTGGCGTACTCACGGGAGGCGAGCAGGAAGGTCATGGTGTCGTCCTCGTCGCCGTCGAAGGCGATCGTCACGACCATGCCGGGAGCCGCTTCGCCGGAGGCCGCGGGGGCCTCGCCGACCTTCGCGTGTTCGAGCAGCTGGGTCAGCTGGCGCACGCGCAGCTCCTGCTTGCCCTGCTCCTCCTTGGCCGCGTGGTACCCGCCGTTCTCGCGCAGGTCACCCTCCTCGCGGGCCGCCGCGATCTTGGTGACGATCTCCGAGCGTGCGGGACCCTGCAGATACTCCAGCTCAGCCTTCAGCTGGTTGTACGCCTCCTGGGTCAGCCAGGTGACGTTGTCGCTGGTCTGGGTCACAGGTGCTCCTCGTAGGTACTGGAAATACAAAGCAACGCCCTACCCGGAAGGATGTTCCTCCAGGGGCGGGCGAAACCACGAGCCTAACAATTTCGACGGGGAAGGGGGAGGAAGCAGAACCTCCGGCGACGTGAATCTTCCCTCGCCGGCCGGGCGGGGCCGGGTCAGGAGCCGGACTGGCAGCCGAGCAGCTCCACGCTGGTCGCCCTGGCCGTCGTACGCACGGTGACGACCCGGTCGATCCGCGTCTTGTGTTGGTCGAACGGGGCGTCCATGCGGGCCACCTCGTTACCGTCGGTCGCCTTCAGCCGCAGGGTACAGGTGCCGTGCGTGCCCGCGTCCTTGCGCACCTCGAGGTGCACGTCCACGGCCTGGTCCGACGCGACATCCCAGCTGATGACCTCACCGCTGATGGACGACCCGCCGACGTAGTCGAAACCGATCCATCCGATCACCCCGAGCAACGCCGCGCCGAGCACCGCGCCGATGATCTTCAGCTTGCGATCGGCGCGCTGGTCCGCGGAGGGGCCGTAGCGTCCCTCGGGTAGCTGTCCGCCTACCGCCGTCATGATCGTTCCTCCTGTGCAGGGGATCGCGGAATTTTCCGTCCCCTCTTTCGGTCACTATAGAAGCCGCCGATTGCGACGAACCACTGAGGATCCTGTCTTGACTGAGCAGCTGCGACTGATGGCCGTGCATGCCCACCCCGACGACGAGTCGAGCAAAGGTGCGGCCACCATGGCCAAGTACGTGTCCGAGGGGGTGGACGTGCTGGTCGTGACCTGCACCGGAGGAGAGCGCGGCTCCATCCTCAACCCCAAACTCCAGGGTGACGCCTATATCGAGGCGAACATCCACGAGGTCCGCAAGAAGGAAATGGACGAGGCCCGGGAAATCCTCGGGATCGACCAGGCCTGGCTGGGCTTCGTCGACTCCGGCCTGCCCGAGGGCGACCCGCTGCCACCGCTGCCGGAGGGCTGCTTCGCCCTGCAGGACGTCGACATGGCGGCCGGCCGGCTGGTGCGGCTGATCCGCGAGTTCCGGCCGCAGGTGATGACCACCTACGACGAGAACGGCGGCTACCCGCACCCGGACCACATCATGACCCACCAGATCTCAATGGTGGCCTTCGACGGCGCGGCGGACACCGAGAAGTACCCCGAGGCGGAGTTCGGCCCCGCCTATCAGCCGCAGAAGATCTACTACAACCAGGGCTTCAACAAGGCGCGCACCGTCGCACTGCACGAGGGACTGCTGGCCCGCGGCCTGGAGTCCCCGTACGCGGAGTGGCTGCAGCGCTGGAAGGAATTCGAGCGTGTCGAGCGGACGCTGACCACGCACATTCCGTGCGGTGAATTCTTCGAAATCCGTGACAAGGCGCTGATCGCGCACGCCACGCAGATCGACCCCGAGGGCGGTTGGTTCCGGGTCCCGCTGGAGATCCAGCGGGAGATCTGGCCGACCGAGGAGTACGAGCTCGTGAAGTCTCTGGTGGAGAGTTCCCTCCCCGAGGACGACCTCTTTGCGGGCATCCGGGACAATGCCTAGTTATGAGCGCTAGCCAGGCATTGACGCACCTCGTCCCTCTGGCCCAGGAGGTCGACGACAACAAGGTCACCCCGGGTCTTCTCGGCTTCATCATCTTCGCGGCGCTGGCCGTGGGAGTGTGGCTGCTGATGAAGTCCATGAACCGGCACATGGGGCGCGTGACCTTCAAGGAGGCGCCGCTGCCGGGGGCCGAGTCCCGGGCGGAGGCGGAGCCGGAGCGCGAGCGAGGCTGACGGGGTGGATCTGGGGGCGAGCCCCCAGGCCCCCTGTGTCCTCAATCGCCGGACGGGCGTGATTTCACTCCCGTCAGCCTCACAGTTGAGCCACCCCGTCGCTAGCCGGGGACCGCCGTGACCGGGACGCCCATGACCTCCCGGGCCTCCCGCCCCGGCACCATGCCGAGAAGCCACGCCTGCCACCCGTCCTCCAGCCTCACCCCCCGCTCCAGCACCAGCGCAAACGCCTCCGCACAATCCGCCAGCTTCGGATCCCGCCCGGGATGCGTCGCCCGGATCAGCTGGGCCAGTTCCTCGGCGGCCACCGCGGCACCGACCTCCGAGCCGCCCGGGGAGGCGTAAGGGAGCAGGGTGCAGCGCAGGAAACCGGCCCAGTCGCCGCCCCTGCGGTCGTGGTACGACGAGAAGAGCGCGGCGGCATCGTCGCAGAGCTGGAGCGCCTGGGCGGCGCGGTTGTTGCCGGCGTCGACGAGGGCCAGCTCCAGGCACGTCCAGGCCTCGCCGTGCGCGACGCCGATCCGGTGGAAGTCGGCGCGGGCGTCGACCAGCAGCTGACGGGCGAACCCGCTGTTGCGGAGGTTTCCGGTGCGGGCCGCGCTCTGGTCGCGGGTGACCCGGCCGGAGTGGTGGCGGGCGCAGGCCAGGCCGTACACATCCCGCATCCGGGAGAACATCGTGCGGGCCCGCTCCAGCTCCCGTACCGCCTGGTCCCGGTCGCCGCGCTCCTCGAGGGCCTGGCCCAGGTAGTACAGCGTCCACGCCTCGCCGCGCGCGTCCTCGTTGTCGCGGTGCCGGGCGAGGGCCTGGCGGAGCTGGTCGATGGCGGTCGCCGGGTCCGCGTCCACCAGCCGGGCCCTGGCGAGCTGGGTCATCGCCCAGGCCTCACCGCGGCCGTCCCGGGTCTGCCCGTAGGCGTCCAGCGCGGTCCGCAGCTCCGCGTCGGCGCGTGCCACATCGCCCAGCCGCAGCCACAGCTGGCCCAGCTGGAAATGCGTCCAGGCCTCCCCGTGCAGCGAGTCGCTCTCCTGGTGCAGGGTGAGCGCCGTGGAGAGCAGCGTCAGCGCCTCGGGCAGATTCGACCGGTCGCGTTCCACCGCGGCCAGCGCGTGCAGCGACCACGCCCGGTCCGCCGCGAGATCGGGCGAAGCCTGCAGCGAGACGGCCTGGCGCAGCTTCGCCGATGCCTCGATGAGGTTGCCCTGGTGGTGCAGGGTGATGCCGAGGGAGGCGAGCGCCAGTGCCTCGCCCGCCGCGTGCTGGGCCTCGTGGTAGAGGCCGACGACCGAGGTGAGGGTGGTGCGGGCCTTGTCCAGCTCGCCGAGCTGGCGGGCGGCGATGCCGGTACGCCACTGCACCGACCGCAGGAGCAGCCCCTGGCCGACCCGCTCGGTCAGCTCGCTGATCTCGCCGAGCCGGTAGAGGTCGCCGCGCAGCAGGCAGTAGTCGCACAGCGCGCCGAGCAGATGCAGCACCACTTCCTGGTCGACGCCCTCCGCGTGACGCAGCGCCGACGTGATGAAGCTCGACTCCTCGTCCAGCCAGCGCAGCGCCGCGTCCAGCGAGGCGAAGCCGTGCGGGCCGAACTGCCCGGCGCGGGTGGAGAGTTTGCCGTCGACCAGCCGGATCACCGCGTCGGCGAGCTCGGCGTAGCTCTGGATCAGCCGTTCGTGCGCGGCCGTGCGCTCCGGCTGCTGCTCCTCGTCGGCGAGCCGGGCCCGGGCGAAGACGCGCACCGTGTCGTGCAGCCGGTAGCGGCTGCCGCGCACATGGTCGACCAGGCCGGCCCGGGCCAGCCGGGTCAGCAGGTGCTCGGCCTCCAGGGCGTCGGTGTCCAGCAGCGCGGCGGCCGCCGCGGCGCCCAGGCTGGCCCGTCCGGCCAGCGCGAGCCTGCGCAGCAGGCGCCGTCCCTGCTCCGGCTGGTCGCTGTACCGCAGCCGGAGGGCGCCTTCGATCGGCGTCTGATGCCCCTGCGCCGCCAGGTGCGCGGCGAGCTCGCGGGTGGACCGCGGGCCGAGCGAGGACCCGGCCACCCGCAGTGCCAGCGGCAGCCCGCCGCACAATTCGGTGACCTGGTCGGTGGATGCGGCGTCGTAGGGGCTTTCGGCCTCCTCCGCGACCTCCCGCAGCAGCTCCTCGGAGCCTGCCGCGTCCAGCGCCCGCACCGGTAGTTGGTGCACCCAGGCGGGGGTGTCCGCGGGCAGTTCGAGCGGTTGCTCCGCGGTCACCAGGACCAGGCTGTCCGAGCGTTCCGGAATGAGCGTGCGGACCTGCGGGACGTCCGACGCGTCATCCAGCACGACGGTGACCGGCAAGCCGGTCAGATGCTGGTGGTACAGCTCGGTCAACCGCCTCACCTGGTGTTCGGGCGAGGTCCGCTCACGGAACAGGAGTTGCTCGCGGGGCGCGCCGAGCCGGTTCAGCAGATGCAGCAGCGCGTCCCGGGTCGGCAGCGGCGGCTCGTCGCGGGTGGCCCCGCGCAGATCGACCAGGCACGCCCCGCGGAACTGGTCCTTGAGCTGGTGTGCCGCCCGTACGGCGAGGGTGCTGCGGCCCGAGCCGGGAATGCCGTACAGCACCACGACCGTCGGCCGGGTCTCGGTGGACGCGCGGGCGGCATGCACCCACTGGGCGATCTGCGCCATCTCCGCCCGCCGGCCGGCGAACGGTCCCACCGGCTGCGGCAGCTGCCCGAACGAGTGCTCCAGCACGGACCTCCGGCGCGCCGCCGCGCTCTTGTCGGTGCCCCGCAACTGCGGCGGCACCGTTGCCTTCGCCTTCTTCTTCGGTACGGCGAGCATCCGCTGCTGGTCCAGGTACGGGCGAATGCCCCGCACCTCCAGGGCGGTCAGCCATTCCAGCCGCAGCTGCTCGGTGCCGCCCGGCTGCCCCAGCGCGCCGGCCCTGCGGTGCGCGGCGGGCCAGTGCGATGCGGTCACCTTGGCCACCGTCGCGGCCGCCCCCGCCACCGCGACGACCACGCCGGCGCCGACCGCGGTCGCCGCGGACGTACCGAACGCCAGGTCCGAACCGAACGCGGCTGCCGCGGCAACCACGGTCACCACCGCGGGCGTTGCCAGGGCCGCACCGCCGAAGTGGCTGGACAGCGGATGCGCGTCCGCCTCCGCCGCCTCCAGCGCCCGGGTGTACGCGGCGTACTCGTCCGCCGCGCCGGCCGCCAGCGAATCCAGTGCGCCGCGTCCCCGTGCCAGCAGGGCGCCCGCGTCAGCACGCCCACCGGACCGGCGCACCTCCTCCTCCACGGCCCGCACCAGCAGCCGCTCGGCCTCGGCCCGATGGCTGTCCCGCATATGCGTCCCCCTCCGAGAAGTCGGTCGGGAGTCAAGTGTGCTGTGTGGGACGGCTGAACGCGAGGGAGCCTGTGCCCGGGTGACCGGAACGACTGCCCCTCGTTGAGGGAAACGCACTTCCGAGAACGTACTTCCCCAGGCCCACGTCGAGCCGGTGAAGCAGGCGTTCCCGGCGGAGACTCGGCCGAACCTGAAGTCCTTCGCGGGACACCGGGCCTGTCCGGCAGCGCAGCGGCGAGCAGCCGGACGGCATCCTGCCAGTTCACGGGCGGTGCCGCCGTGAGGTGGTCGGGATCGGGCGACAGCGGCGACTGTGTCCGGACGTCCGCCCGCCGCGCCCGTTCCGCCGATCCGCACCCTCACTGCGGCAGGATGGGTCCCATGCCGAATCGCCTGGCCCACGAGACGTCCCCCTACCTGCTCCAGCACCAGGACAACCCGGTCGACTGGTGGCCCTGGTCGGCCGAGGCCTTCGAGGAGGCGCGCCGGCGTGGGGTGCCGGTGCTGCTCAGCGTGGGTTACAGCAGTTGCCACTGGTGCCATGTGATGGCTCACGAGTCGTTCGAGGACGAGCAGACCGCCGCCTACGCGAATGACCACTTCGTCGCGATCAAGGTGGACCGCGAGGAACGCCCCGACGTCGACGCCGTCTACATGGAGGCCGTGCAGGCCGCCACCGGCCAGGGCGGCTGGCCCATGACCGTGTTCCTGAACGCCGAAGCGCACCCCTTCTACTTCGGTACGTACTTCCCGCCCGAGCCCCGGCACGGCATGCCGTCGTTCCGGCAGGTGCTTCAGGGGGTCACGGCCGCCTGGACGGACCGGCGCGGTGAGGTGGACGAGGTGGCGGGCAAGGTCGTACAGGACCTCGCCGCCCGCTCGCTCGCGATCGACGCGCCCGAGGTGCCCGGTGAGGACGATCTCGCGCAGGCGCTGCTCGGGCTGACCCGGGAGTACGACGCGACGAACGCCGGGTTCGGCGGGGCGCCGAAGTTCCCGCCGTCGATGGCCGTCGAGTTCCTGCTGCGGCACCACGCCCGTACCGGCTCGGACGGCGCGCTGCAGATGGCCGCCGACACCTGCGAGGCGATGGCGCGCGGCGGGATGTACGACCAGCTGGGAGGCGGGTTCGCGCGTTATTCGGTGGACCGGGAGTGGGTGGTGCCGCACTTCGAGAAGATGCTGTACGACAACGCCCTGCTCTGCCGGGTCTACGCCCATCTGTGGCGGGCCACCGGCTCCCCGCTCGCCCGCCGTGTCGCGCTGCAGACCGCCGACTTCATCGCCACCGAACTGCGCACCGCCGAGGGCGGTTTCGCCTCCGCGCTGGACGCCGACAGCGAGGACGCGAGCGGGCGGCATGTCGAGGGCGCGTACTACGTGTGGACGCCGGCCGAGCTGCGTGAGGTGCTGGGCGAGCAGGACGCCGAGCGGGCTGCCGAGCTGTACGGGGTCACCGTGGCCGGAACGTTCGAGGCGGGCGCCTCGGTGCTTCAGCTGCCCGGCGCCGAGGCCCCGGACGACGTACGGGCACGACTGCTCGCCGCCCGCGCCCGGCGCCCCCGCCCCGGCAGGGACGACAAGGTGGTCGCCGCCTGGAACGGGCTGGCCATCGCGGCGCTGGCCGAGACCGGCGCGTACTTCGACCGGCCGGACCTGGTGGAGCGCGCCACCGAGGCCGCCGACCTGCTGGTGCGTCTGCACATGGACGAAGGGGCCCGGCTCTCCCGTACGTCGAAGGACGGCCGGGTCGGCGCCAACGCCGGGGTGCTGGAGGACTACGCCGACGTCGCCGAGGGCTTCCTCGCGCTGGCCTCGGTCACCGGAGAGGGCGTCTGGCTGGAATTCGCCGGGTTCCTGCTCGATCTCGTACTCGATCAGTTCGTCGGGGAGAACGGCACGCTGTACGACACCGCGCACGACGCCGAGCAACTGATCCGCCGGCCGCAGGACCCGACCGACAACGCCACGCCGTCCGGCTGGACGGCCGCTGCCGGGGCCCTGCTGTCATACGCCGCACACACCGGCTCCGAGGCCCACCGGTCCGCCGCCGAGCGGGCGCTGGGCGTGGTCAAGGCGCTCGGTCCGCGAGCACCGCGGTTCATCGGGTGGGGCCTCGCCGTCGCCGAGGCGGTCGTCGACGGGCCGCGCGAGGTGGCCGTGGTGGGACCGGACGGCGACCCGGCGACCGTGGCGCTGCACCGCACCGCGCTGCTGGCACGCTCGCCGGGCACGGTCGTCGCGGTCGGGGAGAGCGGCAGCGAGGAGTTTCCGCTGCTCGTCCACCGGCCGCTGATCGACGGGCGCCCGGCCGCCTACGTGTGCCGCAACTTCACCTGCGAGGCGCCGACCCCCGACCCGGCCGTGCTGAAGGGGCAGTTGGGCGGCCGTCAGTAGGCGACCAGGGAGATCGCCACGTACTGCGAGATGAAGGCCGCCAGGGTCAGCGAGTGGAACACCTCGTGGAAGCCGAACCAGCGCGGTGACGGGTTCGGGCGCTTCAGCGCGTAGATGACTCCGCCCGCGCTGTAGAGCAGCCCGCCGACTATCACGCAGACCAGTACGGCCACGCCGCCCGCGTGCATGAAGTCGGGCAGGAAGAAGACCGCGGCCCAGCCCAGCGCGATGTAGCACGGCGTGTAGAGCCAGCGCGGGGCGCCGACCCAGAAGACCCGGAAGGCGATTCCCGCCAGGGCCGCGGCCCAGACCGCCCAGAGCAGCGGGGTGGCCGTGGACCCGGGGAGCAGCAGGAGGGTGAGGGGCGTGTAGGTGCCCGCGATGATCAGGAAGATGTTCGCGTGGTCCAGCCGGCGCAGTATCGCCTCGCCCACGTTTCCCCACGTCCCGCGGTGGTACACGGCACTGACCCCGAAGAGCATGCACGCCGTGAGGATGTAGATCGCGCAGGCTATCCGGGCCCGGGTGGAGTCGGCGAGGGCGACCAGCACCAGTCCCGCGACGATCACGGCCGGGAACATTCCGGCGTGCAGCCAGCCCCGCAGCCTCGGCTTCACCGGCGTCGGAAGGAGCTCGGTCGTCACTTCACGGGCGGCAGAAGTCATATGTAGATGCTACCTACGGTTCCGTAGGTAGCCGAACCGGGCAGAGGCGCCGGCGAGTGGCAATGCTCACGTGAGAGGCCCTCTGGACATATGGGCGGCAAACGCGGAGGATCATATGAGTAAGGTCGGCACCGGATGAGCGCCAGAGGGTCCACACGTGAAGCATCCGGGTCGTAGCCCCCAAGGGGCAGGCAACCCTCATCCCCGATTTACCTAGGAGCAATCGTGGCGCGCGACATCGCGGCTCCCGCTGTCCTTCCGACCCAGCACCAGGACCTGATCTCGTGGGTGAACGAGATCGCCGAGCTGACACAACCGGACAGCGTGGTCTGGTGCGACGGTTCCGAAGCCGAGTACGAGCGCCTGTGCGGGGAGCTCGTGGCCAAGGGGACCTTCACCGAGCTCGATCCGGTCAAGCGCCCGAACTCGTACTACGCGGCCTCCGACCCCTCGGACGTGGCGCGCGTCGAGGACCGTACGTTCATCTGCTCCGTCAAGGAGGAGGACGCGGGTCCGACGAACCGCTGGAAGGCCCCGGCGGAGATGCACGAGATCTTCACCGGGACCGACGGCAAGGGCGGTGTCTTCCGCGGTTCGATGCGCGGCCGGACGATGTACGTGGTGCCCTTCTGCATGGGCCCGCTCGGCTCGCCGCTCTCCGCGATCGGCGTCGAGATCACCGACTCCGCGTACGTCGCCGTCTCCATGCGCACCATGACCCGCATGGGACAGCCCGTCCTGGACGAGCTCGGCTCGGACGGCTTCTTCGTGAAGGCCGTGCACACCCTGGGCGCCCCGCTCGCCGAGGGCGAGAAGGACGTGCCGTGGCCGTGCAACTCGACCAAGTACATCTCGCACTTCCCGGAGGAGCGCGAGATCTGGTCCTACGGTTCCGGCTACGGCGGCAACGCCCTGCTGGGCAAGAAGTGCTACGCGCTGCGCATCGCCTCGGTGATGGCGCGGGACGAGGGCTGGCTCGCCGAGCACATGCTGGTGCTCAAGCTGACGCCGCCGCACGGTGAGCCGAAATACGTCGCCGCTGCCTTCCCCTCGGCCTGCGGTAAGACCAACCTCGCGATGCTGGAGCCGACCGTCCCCGGCTGGACCGTGGAGACCATCGGCGACGACATCGCCTGGATGCGCTTCGGCGAGGACGGCCGGCTGTACGCGATCAACCCGGAAGCCGGTTTCTTCGGGGTCGCGCCCGGCACCGGCGAGCACACCAACGCCAACGCCATGAAGACGCTGTGGGGCAATTCCGTCTTCACCAACGTCGCGCTCACCGACGACGGTGACGTCTGGTGGGAGGGCATGACCGAGGAGACGCCCGCGCACCTCACGGACTGGAAGGGCAACGACTGGACCCCCGAGTCCGGCACCCCCGCTTCGCACCCCAACGCCCGCTTCACCGTGCCGGCCGGCCAGTGCCCGACCATCGCGCCGGAGTGGGAGGACCCGAAGGGCGTGCCGATCTCGGCGATCCTCTTCGGCGGCCGCCGCGCCTCCGCCGTCCCGCTGGTCACCGAGTCGTTCGACTGGAACCACGGTGTCTTCCTCGGTGCGAACGTCGCCTCGGAGAAGACCGCCGCGGCCGAGGGCAAGGTCGGCGAGCTGCGCCGCGACCCGTTCGCCATGCTGCCGTTCTGCGGCTACAACATGGGCGACTACATGGGGCACTGGGTCAAGGTCGGAGCTGACAAAGACCCGGCCAAGCTCCCGAAGATCTACTACGTGAACTGGTTCCGCAAGAACGACGCCGGCAAGTTCGTCTGGCCCGGGTTCGGCGAGAACAGCCGGGTGCTGAAGTGGATCGTCGAGCGTCTGGAGGGCACCGCCGAGGGCGTGGAGACCCCCATCGGCATCCTGCCGGCCAAGGGCTCCCTGGACACCAAGGGCCTGAACGTCTCGGAAGCCGACATGGACTTCCTGCTCACCGTCGACAAGGAGGTCTGGCGCGAGGAGGCGTCGCTGGTGCCCGAGCACCTCAACACCTTCGGCGACCACGCTCCGAAGGAGCTGTGGGACGAGTACCGCGCGCTGGTCCAGCGCCTGGGCTGACACCCCGGCAGCTGCCCGATCCACGCGGCGGGTTCACCGACATCCGCCCTGACCTGTGGGGTCATCCCGACCCGTCGCGTCCGCCCGGCCCCCCGCGCCCCCTCACGGCGCGGGGGGCCGGGCCTTTGGCGTACGGGCGCGTGGCGGTGGGTGACGGTGTGTGGCGCCCGGTTCGCGCGCCTTCGCGGCCCGCGAACCGGGGCCGTTCAGTGGGCGCGGGTCAGGTGCCGGGCTGCCGTGTGGGCGTCCATCCGCTCGGCCGCGAGGATCGCGGCGGCGGTGTCCGCCCGGGATGCGGCGACCACCAGGGCGCGGCCGGCCAGGGCATGGGCGCGCTGGTGGAGGGCGGTGTCGTCGGCAGTGGGCCGGGTGTTCTCCGGTCCGGTCCGGCGGATCGGTGCGGCGCCGCGCAGCCGGGTCACCTGGGCCGCTATCCGGTCGCCCTCGGCGGTCAGGCCCAGCTCGTCGGTGAGGGCGAGCAGGGCTGCCAGGTGGCCGGCGAGCTGGATGTCCAGCTCCTCCTCGCGGGAGCGGTGCGGGTAAGCCGTGCGGTTCTCGGCCATCGTGTGGACCGACTTGGTGCGGATCGGTTCATACATGGGATGGCCTCCTTCTCGTGGACAGGAGACCATCCTAGCTTAGATTCTGTCTAAAGTTGACTGCGGTCCTGCGGTGATCCGTTCCGCGCTACCGCTGCACGTATCCGTCCAGGAAGGTGCCGATCCGGGTCACCGCGTCGGTGAGTTCCTTGGTCGTCGGCAGCGTCACGATGCGGAAGTGGTCGGGCTCCGGCCAGTTGAAACCGGTGCCCTGCACGACCATGATCTTCTCGGCCCGCAGCAGGTCGAGGACCAGCCGGCGGTCATCCTTGATCTTGTAGACCTTCGGGTCGAGACGCGGGAAGAGATAGAGCGCACCCTTGGGCTTGACGCAGGTCACCCCGGGGATCCGGGTGAGCAGTTCGTACGCCGTGTCGCGCTGCTCCAGGATCCGGCCGCCGGGCAGGACCAGGTCCTGGATGGACTGCCGGCCGCCCAGCGCGGTGGCCACCGCGTGCTGCGAGGGCATATTGGCGCAGAGCCGCATATTGGCGAGGATCGTCAGACCCTCGATGTAGGAGGAGGCGTGCGCCTTCGGGCCGCAGACCGCCAGCCAGCCGGAGCGGAACCCGGCTACCCGGTAGTTCTTGGAGAGGCCGTTGAAGGTCAGCACCATCAGGTCGGGTGCCAGCGCGGCGGTGGGGGTATGGGTGGCTCCGTCGTAGAGGATCCGGTCGTAGATCTCGTCGGAGCAGACGATCAGATGGTGCCGGCGGGCGATCTCGGTGATGCCGCGCAGCATCTCGTCGTCGTAGACCGCACCCGTCGGATTGTTCGGGTTGATGATCACGATCGCCTTGGTGCGGTCGGTGACCTTGCGCTCGATGTCGGCGAGGTCCGGCATCCAGTCGGCCTGCTCGTCGCAGCGGTAGTGCACGGCCGTACCGCCGGCCAGCGATACG
Organism: Streptomyces sp. NPDC051322; assembly: GCF_040689485.1. Lineage (NCBI taxonomy): Bacteria > Bacillati > Actinomycetota > Actinomycetes > Kitasatosporales > Streptomycetaceae > Streptomyces > Streptomyces sp. NPDC051322. The sequence continues at coordinate 53,208 of NZ_JBFBAK010000006.1, forward strand.
GACGCAGTCCACAGCGGGTAGTCCGGCGCGGGAACCAGCACCTCGTCGCCGTCGTCGAGCAGCGCCTGCATCGACATCTGGATCAGCTCGGAGACGCCGTTGCCGAGGTAGATGTCCTCGACGCCGAGGTCGATGCCCTTGGTCTGGTAGTGCTGCATCACCGCGCGGCGCGCGGAGAGCAGGCCCTTGGCGTCGCCGTAACCGTGCGCGCCCCCGAGGTTGCGCAGCATGTCCTCGAGGATCTCCGGCGGGCACTCGAAGCCGAAGGCCGCCGGGTTACCGGTGTTCAGCTTGAGGATGCGGTGACCTGCCGCTTCCAGCCGCATTGCCTCCTCGAGCACCGGGCCCCGGATTTCGTAACAGACGTTGGCGAGCTTCGTTGACTGGATCACCTGCATGTCCGCCACTTTACGGTGGGGTGTCCGGGGACGCCGTGGTGTTTTCGCCCACACGGGGTGCGGCCGCCGTCACGCCCGGCCCGGGGTACGCCGTACCGAGCGCCCCGCGAGGATCTCCGTGCGCTTGCCGTCCTCGATCACGAAGCGGCCGTCGATCAGGACGTGCGGGATGCCGGTGGGCAGGGTGCGGGGCGCGTCGAAGGTGGAGCCGGCCGCGACCGTGTCCGGGTCGAAGAGCACCAGGTCGGCGCGGTAGCCCTCGCGGACCAGGCCCCGGTCCGGAAGCCGCAGCCGGGCGGCCGGCCGGGAGGTGAGGTGGGCCACGCACTCCTCCAGGGTGAGCACCCCCAACTCGCGCACGTACCGGCCGAGGTACTGCGGGAACGTGCCGTAGGCGCGCGGATGCGGCTTGTCGCCCTGCAGGATGCCGTCACTTCCGCCGGTGTGCACGGGGTGACGCATGATCTGCCGGACGTTGTCCTCGTGGCCGACGTGCTGCAGGATCGTCGACCCGAGCCGGTCGTCGATCAGCAGCCGGCGCGCGGTGACCCACGGTTCCTCGCCGCGCTCGGCGGCGCTGCGGGCGACCGTCCGGCCGGCGTACGCGGCGAGCGCCGGGTCACAGACCCCGGAGATCTCGATGGTGTCCCATTCGATGGGCACCCCGTGGCAGCCGTCGGCGCCCTCGACCTCCATCACCTGGCGGATCCGCTCCGCCGTCGCGTCGTCCGTCAGCCGCGCCATGATCGCGTCGGGGCCGCCTTCGCTCGCCCAGCTGGGCAGCATCGCGACCAGGGTGGTGCAGCCGGGGGTGTACGGATAGGTGTCGAGGGAGATGTCCGCGCCGCCCGCCAGGGCCCGGTCGAGCAGATCGAGCAGTTCGGGCGCCTTCCCCTTGTTCACCCCGAAGTTCATGGTGGCGTGCGCCAGGTGCAGGGCGCAGCCCGCCGCCCGGGTCAGGCCGACCATCTCCTCGTACGCCTGGAGCGCGCCGGCCCCGTAACTGCGGTGATGCGGGCAGTAGTAGCCGTCGTAGCGCGCCACCACCCGGCACAGCTCGGTGAGTTCGGCATCGTCCGCGTACATCCCCGGCGTGTAGGTGAGACCGGACGACATGCCCACGGCGCCCTGTTCCAGGCCCTCGGCGACCAGCTGTTTCATCCGCCGGATCTCGTCGTCGGTGGCGGGCCGGTCGTCCCAGCCGACCGCGTACATCCGCACGGTGCCCTGCGGGATCAGGTAGGCCGCGTTCACCGCGATGCCCCGGTCCAGCCGGTCCAGATAGCCGCCGACGGTCCGCCAGTCGAAGTCGATGTCGGAGCCGTCGCCGTTCCAGCCGGTGATGGCCCGGCGGACCTGGCCGAGCGTCCGGTCGTCCACCGGCGCGTACGACAGGCCGTCCTGGCCGAGGACTTCGAGCGTCACGCCCTGCGCGGCCTTCGCCTCGTGCCCAGGGTCGCGCAGCAGCGCCAGATCGGAGTGGGCGTGCATGTCGATGAAGCCGGGCGAGAGCGCAAGCCCGTCCGCATCGAGCATCCGCACGGCGCCCGGCCGCCGGCCGGCCCCCTCGCGGACGATGTCGGTGATGCGGCCGCCGTCGACGGCGACGTCGGCGCGGTAGGAGGCGCCGCCGGTGCCGTCGATGACGCGGACGTCGCGGATGACGAGATCCATGACCTGGTTCCGGCCTCTCAGAAGTACGTGCGGATGTAGTCGGTGACGGTGCCGTCCGCCTCGACCAGCGGGATCAGCTGCCACTTGTCGAACGAGGTGCACGGGTGGGAAAGACCGAGCCCCACCCAGTCGCCGACCTCCAGGTCGGCCTCCTCGGTGGTTCGCAGCCAGCCGTGCTGGTCGGAGAGACCGCTGACCGAAATACCGGTGGCCGGCCGGATCTCGCCGGTGCGCGCGTCCCTGACCACCTGCGCCTCCGGCAGGTCCAGGTCGTACGCGGCGTCGCGCTTGCCCGCGTTGACGAACGCCTGCTCGCCGGTCGGCCGGGACACCACCTGGGCCCAGAGCCGGAACGCAGGCTGCAGGGCGCCCTCTTCGGGCACCCGGTTGAAGGGGGTGATGTGCTTGTAGTGGCCGTCGTCGTGCGAGACGTAGGCGCCCGAGCGCAGCAGCTTCAGCACCGGCGCGGAGAGCTCGGGGACCTCGGCGAAGACATCGGCCACCGCGTCGAACCAGGCGCTGCCGCCCGCGCTCAGCACGATCTCGTCGAGCCCGTCGAAGTGGCCCGCGCCGTCGAAGGCGACGGCCAGCGCGACGAGCCGGCGCAGCCAGTCGCGCACCCTCTCACCATCGGCGCCTGGCACCTCGCCCTCGTACCCGGCGACGCCGACCAGGCGCAGCGTCCCGGTGGCGGCCACCGCGTCGGCGACCGCCGCGCACTCGGCTTCGGTACGGACGCCGGTCCTGGCTCCGTCGCCCGCGCCCAGCTCGACCACCACGTCCACCGGGCGCACGCAGCCGCGCAGCGCTTCGTCCATCAGCTCGACGCCGCGCACCGAGTCGACGTAGCAGAGGAACCGGAAGCCGGGGTCGGCCGCGAGCTCGCCGGCGATCCATTGCAGCGCCGCCGCGTCCACGACCTCGTTGGCCACGAAGATCCGCTGCACCCCGAAGGCGCGGGCCACCCGCACCTGGTGCGGCACGGCCAGGGTGATGCCCCAGGCGCCGCGCTCGGTCTGCCGGTCGAAGAGCTGCGGGGCCATCGAGGTCTTGCCGTGCGGGGCGAAGGCCAGGCCGTGCCGTGCGGAGTAGGTCTCCATCAGCGCCAGGTTGTGCTCCAGCGACTCGGCGGAGAGCGCGAGCACCGGGGTGGTGAACCCGCCGGTGAAGAGGTTCCGCCGCTCGGCCGCCAGCGCTTCGAGGGTCAGTCCGGCAGCGCCGGGCGGCAGTCCCTTGAACCGATGGTCGACCACTTCGTCGCTGGTGATGGAGCCGCTGGTCATCGAGCCTCCCGGAGAGTTGCGTTGCATCATGTGCAACGCTCATTGCGCATATCGCTCACTGCTGTCTAACATCCGAGCCATCGCCGGGTCAACGGATCGCCCGGCCGCCGCCCACTCACCAAGGAGCACGAGCGAACGTGACCGCGCAACACACACCGGTGGACGTCGTCTGTCTCGGCGAGTCCATGGTCACGTTCCTGCCCTCGCAACCGGGCCGCCTCGCCGACGTACCGTCTTTCGACCGCGGTATCGGCGGCGCCGAGTCCAACGTCGCCTGCGCGCTGGCCGCCGCCGGCCACACCGCGAAGTGGGTCAGCCGGGTCGGCGCCGACGGCTTCGGCGACCACCTGGTCGAGACGATCGCCTCGTACGGCGTCGACACCTCCGCCGTCCAGCGCGACCCGCACCGGCCCACCGGCGTCTACTTCCGCACCGCCGAGGACCGCGACGGCGACGCCCACGAGGTGGCCTACTACCGGGCCGGCTCCGCGGCCGGCGCGATGTCCCCGGCGAGCTTCCGGCGCGACGACCTGTGGTCCGGGCGGATCCTGCACCTGTCCGGCATCACCGCCGCGCTGTCCCCCGACTGCCTCGCCCTGATGCGCGAACTCACCGCCCGCGCCCCGGGCCGCCCCCTGGTGTCCTTCGACGTCAACCACCGACCGGGCCTGTGGCGCGACACGGAGGGACCGCAGGTCCTGCTCGACCTGGCCCGCGGCGCGGACGTGGTCTTCGTGGGCGAGGACGAGGCGGCTGCCGCCTGGGGCCTCCAGGGACCCGAGGCAATCCGCCGCGCCCTGCCGGAGCCGGGGGTATTGGTGGTCAAGCGGGGCGCCGCGGGGGTAGTGGTGTTCTCTGCTGGCCCGACGCGAAATCAAGCCCCTCCGGCGCTTGAGGAGCAGGGGCCCGGGGGCGGAGCCCCCGAAACCGTCACGACCATCCCCGCGCTCCGCGTAACCGTCGTCGCCCCCATCGGCGCAGGTGACGCCTTCGCCGCCGGCTACCTCTCCGCCACCCTCCGCGGCCTCCCGGTCAGGGAGCGCGCGCGGCACGGCCACCTGGCGGCAGCCGCCGCCCTCACCGTCCACGGCGACCTCGCCGCGCCCCCGGCCCGGACCCACGCGGACCGGCTCGCGGGCCTCGACGACGCCGCCTGGGGGAGACTGCGGGTCGGCCCCGGCTGGACCGGGGCCCCGGAGCAGGAGGTACGTACGACATGAGCCAGACCGTGGACCGCGCTCTCTCGATCCTGCCGCTGCTCGCGCAGGGGCCGGCCGACCTCGGCCAGGTCGCCGAGCGACTCGACGTTCACAAGTCCACCGCGCTGCGGCTGCTGCGTACGCTCCATGAGCACGGACTCGTCTACCGCCAGCAGGACCAGCGCTACCGTCTCGGCACCCGGCTCTTCGCCCTCGCCCAGGAGGCCGTCGAGAACCTCGACGTACGCGAGATCGCCCACCCCTACCTGGCGCAACTCAACGAGGAGTGCGGGCACACCGTGCATCTCGCGGTGTACGAGGAGAACGAGGTCCTCTACATCGACAAGGTCGACAGCCGCTACCCGGTGCGGATGTACTCCCGCATCGGCAAGCCCGTCGCGATCACCGTCGCCGCCGTGGCCAAGCTACTGCTCGCGGACCTGCCCGAGCCGGAGCGCCGGGCCGTCGCCGAGCGGATCGACTACCCCACGTACACGGCCCGTTCGACGCCGAACGCCGGTGCCTTCCTGAAGGAGCTGGCCACCGTACGCGAACAGGGCTGGGCCACCGACCTCGGTGGCCACGAGGAGTCCATCAACTGCATCGGGGCCCCCATCCGGGGCGTGGACGGCCGTGTCGTCGCCGCGATGTCGATGTCGGCGCCCAATGTGGTCGTCAGCGCGGACGAACTCCTCGCCCTGCTGCCTCTGGTGCGCCGCACCGCCGACGCCATCAGCGGCGAGTACGCGGGCACGGCGCCGCAGCCCAAGTCGGTGACCCCGACCCTCAACCGGACCGACCCCCCGGCCATCCACCGGACCAACCCCCCGAAGGAAACCCGAGCATGACCGAGAAGACCGCCCTCACCCCGTCCACTCACACCACCCCGCCGGCGAAGTTCTCGCACGGCGTCCGCAAGGGGAACATCCTCCAGGTCGCCGGCCAGGTCGGCTTCCTGCCCGCCGTCGATGGCCAGGCGCCCACCCCGGCAGGCCCGACCCTGCGCGAGCAGACCCTGCAGACCTTCGCCAACGTCAAGGCGATCCTGGAGGAGGGCGGCGCGAGCTGGGACGACGTGATGATGATGCGCGTCTACCTCACGGACGTGGATCACTTCGCGGAGATGAACGAGATCTACAACGCCTACTTCGAGGAGCAGGGCCTCAAGGCCCCCGCCTCGGCCCGCACCACCGTGTACGTGGGTCTGCCCGCAGGGCTGCTCATCGAGGTCGACGCGCTGGCCGTACTCGGCTGATCGAGAGCATTCCGATCATCCCGCAGCACATCACCACACCGCACCACGACACGGCGCCCCGTTCCCACCCGCACCACGGGGCGCCGTGTCGCGCTCCGCCCTGCCCTGAAGCCCCCTGGTAACAATGGAGTTCCCCCGATGTACTTCGCCGCAGCCACCCCCGCCGCGCCACCTCACACGGGCGGCCTGCTCGCCCTCGTCGGCGGCACCACCGGCCTGCTCCTCGTCGCAGCCCTGGGTATCGCCCTCCTCCTCTTCCTGATCATCAAGGTCAGACTGCAGCCGTTCGTCGCGCTGCTCGGCGTCTCCATAGCCGTCGGCCTCGCGGCGGGACTCTCCGTCACGGAACTCTTCGGCACGGTCCAGAAGTCGTCGTCCGTCTCGATGATCGAGTCCGGTATGGGCGGCATCCTCGGACACATCGCGATCATCATCGGCCTCGGCACGATGCTCGGCGCCATCCTCGAAGTCTCCGGCGGCGCCGAGGTGTTGAGCAGCCGCCTGCTCAACCTCTTCGGCGAGAAGCGGGCCCCGCTCGCGATGGGCCTCACCGGCCTCATCTTCGGTATCCCGGTCTTCTTCGACGTCGGTATCTTCGTCCTCGCCCCGATCGTCTACGCCGCCGCCAAGCGCTCCGGCCGCTCCATCATCCTGTACGCGATGCCGCTGCTCGCGGGCCTGTCGATGACCCATGCCTTCCTGCCCCCGCACCCCGGCCCGGTCGCCGCCGCAGCGCTCTTCCACGTATCGCTCGGCTGGATCATCGTGATCGGCGCGGCCTGCGGGCTGCCCGCGGTCGCCGCCGCCTGGGGGTACGCCGCCTGGGTCGGCAACCGCCTCTTCGTCGAGGTCCCGCAGGACATGGTCGAGGCCGCCGCGGAGGCCAAGGCCGCGGTCGTCGCGGAGCAGCAGGCGTCCGGCGTCAAGCAGCAGGAGAAGCCGGTCCCGCTGGGCACCGTGCTCGCCATCATCGGCACCCCGCTGATCCTCATCCTGCTGGCCACCTTCTCCTCGATCGCCCTGGACCCGTCGACCCTCCGCTCGGTCCTCGAATTCTTCGGCCACCCCTTCGTCGCCCTGACGATCGCCCTGTTCCTCTCGTACTACCTGCTCGGCATCCGCCGCGGCTGGACTCGCAAGTCCTTGGAAGCGGTCTCCACCGCCTCCCTCAAGCCGGTCGGCAACATCCTGCTGGTGGTCGGCGCGGGCGGCATCTTCGGCGCGGTCCTCAAGGGCAGCGGCATCGCGGACGCCCTCGCCAAGACCTTCAACGACGTCGGCCTGCCGGTCATCCTGCTCGCCTACCTGATCTCCCTGGTCCTGCGCGTCGCCCAGGGCAGCGCGACCGTCGCCATCGTCACCACGGCCGGCATCGTGCTCCCCCTGGTCGAGGGCCAGGGTCTCTCCCAGGCCCACCTCGCCCTGGTCATCATGGCTATCTCAGCCGGTTCCATCTTCGCCTCGCACGTCAACGACGGCGGCTTCTGGATGGTCGCCAAGTACTTCGGCATCTCGGAACGCGACACGCTGAAGTCGTGGACGGTCCTGGAGTCGGTCCTGTCGGTGGCGGGCTTCGTGATGGCGGCGCTGCTGAGCCTGGTGATCTAGCGCGGCGGGTTCACTCCCGAACGGCGGCAGGGCCGCTCGGTCCGCCACGAGCCGACCGTCCGGTGCCACGCCTGGACGCGCCGGCGGGTGAGCGCTTCACCGCCGGCGGACCGGGTGCGTAAGGTACGAGCGGCCCGGGAGGCGCGCGCACCGGACCGCCCCGAGCACGCGGGCGACGCGACGGGGGCCGAGGACCGGGGGTGGCGGGGATGGCGGACACGGCAGACGTGGCGGACGTGGGGCGTGCTGATGAGGCCGGGGAGGCCCGCGGGCGGATCGCACCGCTGGACCGGCGGGTGCCGGCCGTCGCCGGTGCGGTCTTCATCCTGCTGATGGCGCTGTCCCCGCGCTACGGCTTCCACATCGATGAGCTGTACTTCCTCGACTCCGCCCGGCACCTTCAGGCGAGCTACGTGGACCAGCCGGCGCTGGCGCCGCTGCTGGCCCGGCTCTCGCTGTCGCTGTTCGGGGTCTCGGAGGCGGGCCTGCGGCTGTGGCCCGCGCTCGCCGCCGCAGGCACGGTGGTCGTGGGCGGGCTGACCGCACGGGAGTTCGGCGGCGAGCGGCGGGCCCAGCTGCTCGCGGCGATCGCGACCGGCACCATGCCCGTGCTGCTGGGCGGCGCGCACGTCGCCAACACGACGTCGTACGAAGTACTGGCGTGGGCGGCGATCGCACTCGTGGTCGTACGGATCGGCCGCACCGGCGACACCCGGTGGTGGCTCGCCGCGGGAGCACTGGTCGGCATCGGCGCGGAATTCAACCACCTCGCGGCGATCTTCGGGATCGTCCTGCTGGCCGCCGCGCTGCTCGGCCCGGCCCGCCGGGCCACGGCCGACCGCCGACTGCTCGCGGGGGCCGCGATCGCCGTGCTGCTCGTGCTGCCCGACCTGTGGTGGCAGGCACGGCACGGCACGGCTGGGCCATGTTCCCGATGACGCGGGCGCTGAACGGGGAGAACGGCGGCCCGGGGAACATCCTCACGTGGATCGTGGGGCAGCTCGGCATGTCCTGTCTGGCGATGACGGTGCTGTGGGTGGCAGGCCTGCGGTTCCTGTGGCGGTCCGGCCGACCGCTCTGGCGGTGCCTGGTGACCGCGTACGCCGTGCTGTTCGTGCTGTTTGCCGTGACGACCGGAGCGCAGGTGTACTACCTGGGCGGACTGTACGTGTGCCTGTTGGCGGCCGGGGCGGTGGGACTCGACGGGTGGCTGCACTCCCGCCCGGACCGGCTGCGCGGCCTGATGATCGGAACCGCCGCCTCGGCCGCGCTGCTCGCGGTGATCGTGCTGCCGGTGCTGCCGCCCTCCGACGTGGCCTGGACGTACGGCATCAGCGCAAATTCGGGAGAGACGCTGGGTTGGCCCCAACTGGTGGGCACCGTGCGGCAGGTATGGACCGGTCTCCCGGCCGAGCAGCGCGCGAACGCGGTGATTTTCGCGGCAGACTACGGCGAGGCCGGCGCCATCAACGAACTCGGCCGCGGTACCGGACTGCCCACCGCCGTGAGCGCCCACAACACCGACTGGTGGTGGGGCCCCGGCAACGCGCACGCCACGACCGTGGTGGCCATCGCCCCCGGCCCCGACTCCGCCCCCGGGTACGCAGCCCACCTGCGCCGGTACTTCCGGCACGTCCGCGTAGCCGCCACCCTCTCCAACCCCAGCGGCGTGCACAACACCGAATGGGGCGGCCACGTCTACCTCTGCACCGGCCCCCGTCGTTCCTGGGGTTCGATGTGGCCCGAACTGCGCACGTACGCATGAGTCCGCCGCCCCCGCGGCCCGTGCCACTGCGGGACGCGCCGCTCATCGAAGCCAGGACCGCCGGCTGAGCAACGGTCGTCCTCCCGGCGCCCCAGCAGGCGAGCCGATCTCCCCGGCGAACCCGACGGTGCCGACGGGGATCGGGCGGCTCGGGCGCAGAGCCGTGCCGCGGTCGCTGGGTCGCCGTCAGGCTCGTGCAGGTATGCCGCGACGGCGTCGTGCCGTGGTAGCGAGGGGGCGAGCCCCGCCAGGGCGGCCAGGCCGGCCCGCGGGCCGTCGGCCTCGCCCACCGCCACGGCTCGGGGATCCCACGTACATGCTTGGTTCTGATTGAACGTGCCGTTTATATTGCACAAACGAGCATCTCTCGGCATCGTGTTCGCCGGTACACCGTCCCCCGTGTGTGCGAACAAGGGAGAGCAGTCTTGCTCAGAAGAACAAGCACTTCCGGCGGGCCCCGCCGTCCCGTACTCGCCGTGGCCGCCACCGCTGCGGCTCTGCTGTTGAGCGCCTTCGCCGGTGTCCCCGGCGCTGCTGCGGCGGCCGGTCCGGCGCAGCAGTCAAGGAACGCTTCGGCCGATGCCCCGTATCCCAACCTCGCCCCGACGCCCCCGATGGGCTGGAACAACTGGTCGTACTACGGTTGTGACATCAGCGAGAACGACGTGCTGTCCAACGCCCGGAAACTGGTCTCGTCGGGCCTCGCCGCCAAGGGCTACGACACCGTCACCACGGATGACTGCTGGATGACCCACAGCCGCGACGCCCAGGGCAACCTGGTCGCCGACCCGCAGCGCTTCCCGCACGGCATGGCCTGGATGGGTGAACAACTGCACGCCCTGGGTCTGAAGTTCGGCATTTACGAGGATGCCGGAACGAGTACCTGCGGTGGCTATCCCGGCTCATGGGGACACATCGACCAGGACGCCCGCCTCTTCGCGTCCTGGAAGGTCGACTACCTCAAGCTGGACGGGTGCAACGTTCCCGGTGTCTCCGGGGAGACGCAGGAGCAGGTGTATCACTCGGTCTACTCCGACATGAGCAAGGCGCTGCTCGCCACCGGGAGGCCGATCGTCTTCTCGGTCTCGGCGCCCGCCTACTTCGAGTACGACACACCCGACACCTGGCACAAGGTCATCTCCTGGTCGGGTCAGGTCGGGAACCTCTGGCGGGAGGGCGCGGACGTCGCGATGGAACCTGCCTCCGCCCGCACCAAGTGGTCCTCGATCAAGTACAACTACGGCTACAACGTGGGGCTCGCCGACCTGCAGAGCCCCGGCCGCTGGAACGACCCGGACTTCCTGCTGGCGGGCCAGTCGCGGCTCACCGGGGACGAGATCCGCAGTCAGATGTCGCTGTGGGCGGTCATGGCCGCCCCTCTGATCTCGAGCGCCGATCTGACCAAGGCCGCCCCGGAAGCGTTGTCCGTCCTCGGCAACTCCGACGTGATCGCGGTGGATCAGGATCCGACCGGACTGCAGGGCCGGATCGTGCAACAGGGCGAGGGGTACGACGTCCTCTCCAAGCAACTCGCCGGTGGTGAACGGGCGGTGGCGCTCTTCAACTCGTCCGACCAGGCTCGCACCATCACCACCACGGCGGCCGACGCGGGACTCCCGGCGGGCTCCTCCTACCGGTTGAAGGACCTGTGGTCCCAGCGGACGACGGAGACCTCGGGCACCATCGCGGCCAACGTGCCCGCACACGGCACCGTCCTGTACCGGGTCCGCACGGGAGCCGCCGCGCACACCGCGCCGGCCACCACCGTCAGCTGGCACCGGACGTCGGGCGAGGGTACCGATTCGGCATGGACGGTCAGCGTGGCCGACCACGGCCACACCGGCCTGTCCGGTACGCAACTCGAGTTCAGCGCACCCGAGGGCTGGACCCTCACCCCGTCCCATGCGCGTCTCGGTTACATCGCACCGGGCCGTTCCGCCTCGGTGACCGTGCGGGCCACCGGACCCGACGCCGCACCCGGCACCACAGCGGCCACGCTCACGGCAACCGGCCGCTACCACGCGGGCGCTGCCGGGCTCCGTACGGTGACGGGAGAAGCCACCACCATCTCGGTCGTGCCGTACCCGGACCTGAAGTCGGCCTTCAACAACGTCGGCGTCACCAACGAGTCCGCCCCGCCCGCCGAGGGCAACTACACCACCGGCAACTTCGACTGTGCCGGCAACAGCTACTCGGCCCAGGCCCTGGCGGCGGCCGGCGTCACACCGGGCGCGCAGCTCACCAAGGACGGCGTGAGCTGGACCTTCCCCGACGCCGAGCCCGGCAGCGCGGACAACGTATCGGCGGCCGGGCAGGTGATCCGCACCGGCGGCAGCGGCTCGGCGCTGTGGTTCCTCGGCGCCGAGGCAGGCACCGTCGAAGGCAAGGTCACCGTCACGTACACCGACGGCAGCCGGAGCACCGGCGATCTCGGCCTGCCCAACTGGTGCTGTACGGCGGGCACCGAGTACGGGGCGGTCACGGTGGCGACGGCCGACCACCGCAACACGCCGAACGGCCCGGCGAACTTCGGCGGCGGGTACAAGCTGTTCGGCAACTCCGTGCCGCTGACCGAGGGCAGGACCGTGGAGTCGGTGACCCTGCCGGACGAGGGCGCGATCCACATCTTCGCCCTTTCCGTGCACTGACCGGAACGCCGACCGGGTGGTGCCCGGGTCCCCGTGCACCACCCGGTCAGTGACGCTCATCCCGACATCGAGGCGGGTGTTCCGGACCCCGACGACCCGACGGCCCCACGGGCCGGCAAGCCGGCTCCCTGGCCGGGGTTCCCGCACAGCAGTTGGGCCAGCAGTCGGGCCCCAAGGAGAATTAAGTTCTAGTATCTTGATTCAAAAACTGCGTGTAGGGAGGGACTCATGTCCGGATCCGGTGAGGTCGCGCAACTGCGTTACGCCTGGCGTGCGCTGTCGGTCGTCAGTATGGCCAGCATCCTCACCGCTCTGGGCAGCAGCTCGTTGAACGTCGCACTCCCCGAAGTGGTGCGGCACTTCGGTGCAGATGCCACCGCCGCGAACTGGATCCTGCTGTCTTTCATGCTGACCAACACGGTGCTGATGGTCGCCTTCGGCCGACTGGCGGACATGTACGGGCGGCGCACGATGTATCTGCTCGGGCTGGCCACCTATACCGCGACCAGCCTGCTGCTCGGCTTTTCGCCCGGGGCATGGTTCCTGGTCGGCCTGCGGGTGATCCAGGCGGCCGGCGGGGCGATGTTGCTGACCAACAGTGCGGCGCTGCTCGCTGATGCGTTCCCGTCCCGGCATCTGGGACGCGGCATGGGCATCTATATCGCGTCGTTCTCGGTCGCCCAGTTGGTGGGCCCCACGCTGGGCGGGTTTCTGACGCAACGCTTCGGCTGGCAGTGGGTGTTCTGGTACAACGTGCCGATCGGCCTGCTGTGCTTGGTCTGGGGCACCGTGGTACTTCGCAAGGTCGGTGGCCAGGGCCTTGGCCGCGGTATCGATGTGCCGGGCAATCTGCTCGTGCTGGTGAGCCTGGGAAGTCTGCTGGTCGGGCTGTCCGAGGTCGGTGACCGGGGCTGGGGCGATTCGTTGGTGATCGTCGGGCTGGCCGCCTTCGTGCTGCTGGTACCCCTGTTCGTCGCGGTGGAGCGGCGCAGCGCTCATCCGGTGGTGGATGTACGGCTGTTCCGGGATCCGCCGTTCGCGCTCGGCCTGCTCACGTCGTTTCTCAACGCAGTGTCGAGGATGGCGGTGCTCCTGCTGATCGCGCTGTTCTACCAGGCGGTGCACGGTGAGGACCCGGTGTCGGCCGGGCTGAAGGTGCTGCCGTTGCCGGTCGCGGCGATGATCGCGTCGGCGTGCTCGGGGGTGCTGCACGCGAAGCTGTCACCGCGCACGATCGTTCTGCTGGGGACGTCGGTGAGCACCATGGGGCTGATCGTCCTGTTGGCGGAGATGTCCGTCGACGTGGGTTACCCGCCGATCGTCTGTGGGTTGGTGCTCATCGGAGCCGGTTCGGGGATGTTCATGCCGGCCAATACCGCGGCGCTGCTGGACGGTGTCGCGTCTGATCGGATCGGCATCGTCAACGCGATGCGACTGATGATCCAGAACACCGGAGTGGTGGTGAGTACGGCACTGGCCATGTCGGTTGTCACCAGTGCGCTCCCTGCCGGGTTGCGCGGTCACGTCTTCGACGGCACGATCGCCGCGGTCGCCCCGCAGGCCCTCGCCCAACTGGTCACCGGGTATCGGCTGACCCTGCTCGTCATGACGGTCATCTCCGCCATGTCGGTGGTCGCTTCACTCGGCCGGCACCGGACGACACGTGATCCCGCCGAGGGGTGCCGGCCGAGTGAGGGCACGGTCGCCAGGACCGTGTGACGTCAGTCCGACGCGCCGGTGCGGGAGGCAGGCGCCAGTACGGGCGTCGGCACCGTGCTCGGGCGCCGCCACGGTCCGTGGAAGAGCAGCGCCGCCGGGAGGAACAGCATCAGGCAACAGAGCGCGATGACCATCCAGAGGTGCCAGCTGCCGTGCGCGACCACGCGAGGCACAGCGAACAGTGCCAGAACGGCCACGCCCTTGGATGTGAACCCGAACAGGCCCCAGGCGCTGCCCTGCAGTCGCGGGTCGATGTCCTCGGCGTTCTCGGAGAAGTTGGCCATCCAGGGGCCGTAGGAGACGCCCATCGCTCCGCCCAGCAGCGCACCGGTGATCATCAAGTGAAGGTGCGATACGTCTTGGCGGCCCATCAGCGACAGCAGATAGCCCGTGATGGCCGCCGTAGCGATCGTCCCGCCGACGCAGATCGGCTTGCGCAACTGCAGACGGTCGGAGATCCGACCGCTCACCACGACCGTGAGCAGGTTGAGCACCCAGAAGACCGACATGATGCCGGCTGCGGTCGATGCGCTCAGACCGAACGAGTGCCCCAGCATGATCGGCCCGTACAGGGAGAGCGTCAGGTAGAGGACCAGCCATAGCGCAATACCGATGATGTGCGCCCAGATGTTGCGGTGGGAGAGCAGATCTCGCGCCCTGGGTGGCGCGGTGCGGCCGGCCATGGCGAGCGCCTGCTGTTCGGTCTGCTGGACGCGGGCGCGCAACTGGGGGGAGAGGTCGGTGATGTTGAAGGCGATCACCAGGGAGGCCACCAGCGACACTGCGCCCATGATCACGAACTGTGAGCGCCAGGAGTCGTGGAAGACCGGCAGTGTGGCGCTCGCGATCGCGGCGGCCAGGAAGTTGGCCCCGACCGGTCCCCAGGTCCAGAAGCCGAAGGCCTGTGCGCGGCCCATCCGCGGTGAGAAGTCGCGGACGAGGGGTGCGGTGCCTGCCAGTGCCATGCCGTCGATGACGGACAGCGCGATCCGGGTGAGCAGCAGCTGCGTGGGGGAGTGCACCGCCGTCATCAGCACGCAGCACACCGTTGTCAGCAGCATGAGCGGGATGAGCAGGCGTACCCGACCCAGGGTGTCGGTGAGCCGACCGCCGGCGACGGAGGCAAGGGCGCCGACGACGGTCGCGGATGCGGAGACCGTGCCGTACGTGGAAAGCGACATGTGCAGATCTTTGAGCAGCAGTGGGACCACGGGGGCGATCTGCCCCTCGTACGACCCGATCAGAACGGCGAGCACCGCCATGCCGAGGATGCGCATCCGGCGTCCGCCGGTCGGATATTCGTCGAGTTCGCGTACATAGGAGAGCTTCATTGCTCCAGCCTTTCTGCGAGTGGACTTCCGCCTGGCCCTGCCGATCTCCCCCGCGTCCCAGCGGCAGCCGCGGACTAGAATTAGTCTCTAGAATTCCGTTCTGACTGAGGCTGGGGGCGGCGCGACGGGTTGTCAATACGATGGGCAACCCCCCTTGTGAGTCACCTTGGTTGTCGCGGAGTCGGCCGAAGGCCGCCGCGGTCGCAGCAGGCGACCGCGGCGGCCTTCGGGGGCGCCGCCGAGCGTGACTCAGTTCCAGGTGACCAGTGCGTCCAGCGCCTCGACCTTGCTGCCGCGGACGAGCAGTGGGTTGACCTCCAGCGATTCGAGGTGCGGACCCAGACCGTCGGCGAGCGCACCGATCCGGGCGATCACCTCGGCGACCTTGTCGAGGTCGGCGGGCTCGGTCCCGCGTGCGCCCTCCAGCAGCCGGGCCCCGCGCAGTTCGCCCAGCGCCCGGCGGATGTCGGAGGCGTCCACCGGCAGCAGCCGCAGCGCCGAATCGCGCAGCACCTCGACCCAGACCCCACCGAGACCGACAGCCATGACCGGACCCCACGCCGGATCACGGAGTACACCGACGATCAGTTCCACGCCCCCACGGCGCTGGGGTTGTACGAGGGTGCCGATACCGGTCAGACCGCGTTCGCGCAGCGCGACGCACACCTCGCGGTGGGCCCGGCGCACGGCATCGGGCCCGTCCAGCCCGAGCCGTACCCCACCGATGTCGCTCTTGTGCCCGAGACCGTCGGCGACGGCCTTCAGCACCACCGGGTATCCGAACCCGGCAGCTGCGGCCACCGCTTCGTCCTCGGTCGTGGCCCGGGAGGACGGGACGACGGGGATACCGTTGTCTCTGAGCAGCTCCGAGGCCCGGTGCTCCGTCCAGAGTCCCGTGGTCTCCCCGCGCACTACCGGCGGACCGCCCGTTTCCGCGGGCTCCGCCAGGGTGACCTCCGGCAGCGCCCGGGACCAGCGGACGGCCGCGCCGATCGCGGTCATGGCGTGCTCGATCCCGCCCACCACGTACGGGAACCCCGTCTCCCGCTGCACATGACGGCCCACCTCCGTGATGTCGGTGAGTACGTTGCCGGCCACGATCACCGGCCGCTTCGCGTCGCGGATCCGCTGTGCGGTCGCGGCGAAGTGTTCCAGCGTCGGCTTCAGGTCGGCGGGCGGCAGCCGGGGCAGATCGGACAGGAGCATGACCGCGTCAACACCCGGGTCGTCCGCGACCACCTCCAGCGCGCGGCTGAGCAACGTCCGGTCCACCACCACGTAACCGGTGACGTCCAACGGGTTCTGCACGGTCGCGAAGCCCGGCAGGATCTCCTTCAGCCGTGCCACCGTCTCCGGAGCGAACGCCGGCAGCTCCAGGTCCTCCTGCTCGGCCCGGTCGGCGATGACCTCGCAGGCCCCGCCGGAGGGCGTGACCACACCGATCCGCTGCCCATGGATCGGGCCCGTCTGCGCCAGCAGCCCAGCCGTGATGATCAGGTCCTCCAACGAGCGGACGCGTACGACCCCGAGCTTCCGGAACGCCGCGTCGACGACGACGTCGTCGCCCACGAGAGCTCCGGTGTGGGCCTGCGCGGTGTGGGAGGCAAGTGTGCTCGAGCCGATCTTGAGCGCCACGATCGGCTTGCCCGCCTCCGCGGCGCGGCGGGCGGCGCGGGCGAACTCTCCGGGATGGCGCACCGATTCCAGGAACAGCGCGATCACCTTGGTGGCCGGGTCGTCCACCAGGTAGTCGATGACATCGGTGACCGAGATCATCGTCTCGTTGCCCATGGAGGTGAGCAGACTCAGACCCACGTTGCGGGCCTGGGCGAAGGACAGGATGGAACTGGCCAGCGCCCCGCTCTGCAGCACCACGCCCACCGGGCCGCCGATCAGGGGCGGTGGGATGGGCAGTCCGTACGGGGTCGTTCCCGCCGTGGCGTTGATGTACCCGTTGCCGTTGGGCCCCAGCACGGTCAACCGGTTCTCCCGCGCGAAGGCGAGGATCTCATCTTCGAGGCGCCTGCCCTCCGGGCCGGTCTCGCCGAAGCCGGCGGTGAGCACCACATAGCTGCGGATGCCCAGACCCGCTCCCTCGCGCAGCACCGACAACACCGCGGGCGTCGGCACCATCACATAGGCCATGTCGACGCGCTCACCGATGTCCGTGAGACTGCGGTGGGCACGCTGCCCGTGCACCACCTCGGTGCGGGGATTGACCAGGTGGACCGGTCCGGCGAAGCCGTTGTTGCGCAGATTGTCGAACGTGGAAAGCGACCAGCCCGACTTGTCCGTGGCACCCACCAGCGCGATGGACCCGGGCGCGAAGAGAGCCTGCATCGCCTCGGGGCGGATGTGTGTCGTGGCCGTGCTCATACGGTCTCCCTCACTCGGAAGCACGGCAGCGCCGGGGAGTCCTCGCCGCCCAGTCGGGTGATCTTCAGCTCCACACGGTCACCGATCCGGACCCGGTTACCGCCGACGATCCGCGACATCATCCGTACGCCTTCGTCGAGGTCGATCAGCGCGACCGTGTACGGCGGGGTACCCGTGAACGGGCTGAAGGCGCGGTGCGCGATCGTGTACGAGTAGACGGTTCCGGTCCCGGGCGAGGTGAACCAGTCCAGCCGGTCACTGAAGCAGTGCGGGCAGAGGCTCCGCGGGTAGAACACGGCACGGCGGCAGTCGCCGCAGCGCTGCAGGCGCAACTCGCCGGCGGCGATGCCGTCCCAGAACGGCTGCGTCTCCGCATCCGGCGCAAGGTCCGCCACGGTGATCAGCTCCTTCCCAGTACAACGGTGGACGTGGACGAGAGAACCCCGCCGGTGCCGTGCACGAGCGCCAGTCGCGCACCGTCGATCTGGCGGCGCGGGTCGGTCGCGAAGTCGTGCCGCAGCTGCCGGGTCGCCTCGATGAGCAGGAAGATCCCGTACATACCGGGATGGGTGTAGGACAGTCCGCCGCCGTTGGTGTTCATCGGTATGTCCCCACCGGGGGCCGTACGGCCGAGCGCGACGAACTCCCCGGCCTCGCCCGGCTTGCAGAAGCCCAGGGACTCCAGGGTCAGCAGCACGGTGATGGTGAAGGAGTCGTAGATCTCCAGCAGATCGAAGTCGTCGTGGGTGACACCGGCCATCTTCATGGCGGCCGGGCCGGAGCGCGCCGCCCCGGTGACGGTCAGGTCCGGCATCTGGGCGATGGAGCTGTGAGTGGTCGTCTCGCCGTGTCCGAGCACCACTACCGGATGGGTGTCGACGTCGGGCCACCGGTCCTCGGCGGCCACGACCACCGCGCCGCCGCCGTCGGTGACCAGACAGCAGTCCAGCAGGTGAAGCGGATCGCTGATCATCGGAGAGCCGAGCACGTCGTCGACCGTGATCGGGTCGCGGTAGTACGCGTCCGGGTTGAGCGCCGCCCACTGCCGCGCGCTGACCGCGACCTCGGCCAGTTGCTCGCCGGTGGCACCGTACTGGTGGAAGTAGCGGTTGGCGGCCAGAGCGTAGGCACCGACCGGTTGCGGCAGTCCGAAGGGCCGGTCGAACTGCTCGGTGAGCGTCGTGGGGGGCCTGGGTGTGTTGCGGGAACGATTGCTGCGCTGGGTGCTGCCGTAGGTGATCAGCGCGACGTCGATCAGCCCGGCTTCGATAGCGGCCGTCGCGTGGCCGAGGTGTGCCTCGAACGACGACCCGCCGATGTTGGTGCCGTCGAGGTAGTCCGGCTGCAGTCCCAGGTACTCCGCCAGCGTGAGCGCCGGCGCCCACGACCAGTTCCCCGCCACGAACAGCGCGTTCACATCCCCGGGACCGAGCCCGGCCTCGGCCAAGGCCGCCTTGCTCGCCCTGGCCTGCTGGGACAGTACGGTCAGGTGCGGGGTCTTGCCCACCTCCGACTCGGCCACCCCCACGATCGCCGCGCGCCTGCGCACAGTCATTCGCCGATCCCGCCCAGCCGCACGTGGCCCTTCAGGAGGTTACGGGCGATGGTGCGGCGCTGGATCTCGTCGGTGCCCTCGAAGATCCGCAACAGTCGCAGCTCCCGGTACCAGCGCTCGATCGGCAGCTCCTTGGTGTAGCCCATACCGCCGTGAATCTGCAGTACGCGGTCCACCACCTGGTTGGCCATCAGTGCCCCGTTGAGTTTGGCGATGGAGGAAGCATGGCGGGCGTCCATTTTCTGCTGCACCCGCCAAGCGGCGTACAGCGTGAGCCACTTGGTCGACTCGATTTCGACCTGCGAATCAGCGATCTGCCACTGGATCGCTTGGTAGTCACCGATCGGATGGCCCATCGAGTGCCGGATCTTGGCGTAGTCCACGGCCATCTGCAGCATGCGCTCGGCCGAACCGATCGCCCGCGCCGGGATCATGTAGCGTCCCTGGCCGATCCAGCGCAGCGCCAGGGCGAAACCCTGGCCCACTTCGCCGAGCACGTTTTCGGCGGGCACCCGCACGTCGTCGAACACCAGCGCCGCCGGACCCCACTGCCCCATCGTCTGGATCGGCTCGGACTTCCATCCCATGTCCCGGTCGGCCAGGAAACAGGTGACTCCGCCGTCGGCGCCCTTGGCCGGGTCGGTGACGGCGAACACCATCACGAAGTCGGCCTCATTACCGCCGGTGATGAACGTCTTCTCGCCGTTGATCACCCAGTCACTGCCGTCACGCACCGCACGGGTCCGGATGTTGCGTGCGTCGGAGCCGGCGCCAGGCTCGGTGATGGCGAAACAGGAGCGTCGCTCGCCCTCGATCGTCGGGACGAGATAGCGCTGCTTCTGTTCGTCGTTGGCCCCGTAGAGGATGTTGTCCGCGGATCCGCCGAAGCTGAACGGTACGAACGTTCTGCCGGTCTCCATGGCAAGGATGGCGGACATGACGGCCCCCAGGTTCATCCCGCCGTACTCCTCGGGCGTGTTCATCCCCCAAAAACCTGCCCTGCGGGCCTTGGCCCGCAGTTCGGCGAGCACATCCAGGGATATCGCCGGTGAGCCCGCTCGTTCATTGCGCAACACCTCCTGCTCCAGTGGCATCACCTCCTTGGAAATGAAGGTGCGCACGGTGTCCCGGATCTGCCGTTCCTCGACACTGAGGGAGAAATCGACCATCGAGAGGTGTCCTTCCTGCTCGGGACGCACGGGGGTGATCACCCGAAGCCCTTTTCTAGAACGGAACTCTAGGAACCTGCTCAGACTGTGCCCCGCCGAAGGAGCGTGTCAAGACGCCTGCCAGAGCACACCGCGGGCGGCAGGCGGGTGTGGGGCGCGGAGAAGCACGGCCGACATGGCGGTGTGGTTAATTCTAAGATTGGATTCGGTACGGTGGGCGGTGCCGACAACCGTCCATGGAAGGCAAGGAGGGGCCCATGCCACGAAGCGCGAGCAGTGCCGCCAATGGAGGGAACGCCTGGCAGTGGAGCCGTACGGCGGAAACCCGCCGGGTGCTGTTGAGTGCCGCCCGTGAGGTGTTCTGCGAACAGGGCTTCGCCGAGGCGAGTATCGCGGCGGTAGTGGAACGCGCCGACTCCAGCGTAGGCAGCCTCTACCACCATTTCGGGGGCAAGACCGAACTCTTCCTCGCTCTGTGGGAGGAGCACCAGGCCTCCCACGAGCAGAACGCGGTGGCCGCGGTCGCCGCGGCACGGTCCGCGGGCGCGGGCGAGGACCCGCTCGACCTGTTCATCGTCGGCGCCCGCGCCTTTCTGGAAGGCTCCTGGCAGCGCCGCGACCTGGCCCGGCTGTTCATGGACGGCGACGGACCGCCGGGATTCGAACTGGTCAGGCGCACCCGCAGCCGGGAGTGGGTCCGGCAGAACGGAGTGCTGCTCGGTGCCGGCATCGATTCCGTCGACCGGCTCACGGTCGCTGTGCTGACCACGATCATCGGCGAGGCAGGACGCGAGATCGCGACCTGCTCGACCAAGCGCCAGGCCAACAAGATCACCGAAGCCGCGATCGTGCTGATCCGCCGTCTCGGCTCGACGAGGGACGTCACGTGACCGCCGGTCAGGGTGTCAGGACGGAGGCATGCGTGGCCCAGACGGAGCAGCAGGAGGCGTTCTTCACGAGTGTGGGGGAGGAACTCCTGCCCGCGGCGCACGCGCGCGGCTGGTGGGCGCCCGGCATGATGCACGGCCGACTGCTCGGGGGCCTGGCGGCCAGGGCGCTGGAGGCGGAACACGCAGCGGACGGCCTGCACTTCACTCGGCTGACCGTCGACCTGTTCCGCAACGCGCCGATGGCACCGGTACGGGTGGAGACCCACCGGGTGCGTGACGGACGGCGCATACGGGTCGTCGACGCCACCGTGCACGGCGCCAACGGCGTCGTCGCGCGGGCCAGCGCCGTTCTGTTGCGCCGCAGCGAGCAGCCGCCCGGCCACATCCCCGCAACTCCGCCCTGGGACGCCCCGGCCCCCGAGGAACTCTTCACGCCGCGCGACGGGGCATGGACGGCGTGGATGTTCGACGAGCACAACGCCTCCGCGAAGGGCGGCTGGCGTGGCGACGGCAAGCGCCGGGCCTGGCTGCGGGAAGCACGCGAACTGGTGGCAGGCGAGCCGCTGTCGCCGTTCGTGCGGGCGGCCCTGGCGGCGGACACGGCGAGTCCGCTCGCCCATGCCGGTGACGGGGGTCTGCAGTTCATCAACGCCGACTACACCCTGTGCCTGAGCAGGCTGCCGCTCAGTGACGCGATAGGGCTGGAATCCGGCGCCCACACCAGCGAGGACGGGGTCGCTGTCGGACATTGCACGCTGCACGACTCGGCCGGTCCGATCGGCTACTGCATGACCACCGCGGTGGCCAACCCACCACGCTCCTGATCCCGCACCGGGTGCCCGCGCCGCCCCTGCCCGCAGCGGCCCTGCCCGCAGCGGCCCTGGGGCGCCGTGCCGGCGGGGGCGAAAAGGGTCAGCTGCGCGGTCCGGCCGCCCCGCGGACGGCGACCCGCCCCCGATCGATCACGACCGTTCCGTCCGCCCTGGTGGTGCGAAAGCGCGCGGTGCCGCCGTCGTCCCAGACGGAGACGGTCAGCGGCTCACCGGGAAGCACCGGCTTACTGAAGCGGCCCGACATCGAGGCGAACCGGGACGGGTCCGACCCCGCCAGCGTGTGCAGCAGCGCGCGTCCGGTGATCCCGTAGGTGCACAGGCCGTGCAGGATCGGCCGCTGGAAACCGGCCTTCGCCGCGAACACGGGGTCGCTGTGCAGCGGGTTCCGGTCACCGGACAGCCGGTACAGCAGCGCCTGTTCGGGTCTGGTCCGGTAAGTCACCTGGTGATCCGGCGCGCGGTCCGGTTCCGGCCAGTCCTCCCGCGGGCCGCGGTCACCACCGAACCCGCCCTCGCCCCGGATGAACACCGCACTGCGCGAGGTGATCAGCGGTTCGCCGCTATCCGGGTCCACGGCCACGGCCTCGCTGGTGACCAACGCGCCGGACCCCTTGTCGTACATCCCGGTGACTCTCGATGTGATGCGTACACGCCCCGCCGGAGCAAGCGGCCGGTGCAGGTCGAAGGACTGCTCCGCGTGCACCAGCATGGCCGGGTCGAACGTGCCGATGCTGCGGCCGCGCTGTCCCTGCGCGGCCAGCACCGCGAACGTCGGCAACACCTGCTGAGCCACCCCGTGAGAGTTCTCCGTGGTGAAGGACAATTCCCGCAGCGGGTCGTCCAGGCCCGCGCCGACCCCCACCGCGTACAGCAGGGTGTCCTTGGAGGTCCAGGACCGCTCGACGGCCGTGGACTCGATTCCGATCACGCTCTGATCCAGGGGCATGTCAGGAACCCTCGGCCGGCGCGTGGCCGTTCTGCAGCGCGTTCGGGCGGGCCTTGCCCACCATGGCCGGGATCGCCTTGTCCAGTTCGGACAGCTCCCAGCGGGACTCCTTGTCGGCCCCGGGGCCGGCAAGCCAGCCCTCCGCGACGCTGATCGTCCCGCCCCGCACATTGAAGACCCGGCCGGTGATACCGCGCGCCGACGGGCCACCCAGCCAGACCACCAACGGAGCGATATTCTCCGGCGCCGATGGGTCGAACACGCCGGGCTCCGGAGCCGGACGGTCGGACCGCAGTCCCTCCGTCATACGGGTGAGCGCCGCAGGAGCCACGGCGTTCACCGCGACTCCGTAGCGTGCCAGTTCACGCGAGGCGATGATGGTGAGCCCGGCGATGCCCGCCTTGGCCGCACCGTAATTGGCCTGCCCGGGGTTGCCGTAAATGCCTGACGAGGACGTCGTGTTGATGACGCGCGCATCGACCTGAGCGCCGGCCTTGGCCTGCGCCCGCCAGTACGCCGCCGCATGGCGCAGCGGAGCGAACGTGCCGCCCAGGTGCACCCGTATCACCGCGTCCCATTCATCGGCGCTCATGTTCACCAGCATCCGGTCGCGCAGGATACCGGCGTTGTTCACCAGTACATGCAGGTCACCGAAGCGCTCGACCGTGAACTCCACGAGCCTGCGCGCACCTTCGAAGTCAGAGACGTCATCGCCGTTGGCGACGGCCTCGCCGCCGGCCTCGCGGATCTCCCGCACAACCTCACCGGCCGGTCCGGACGAAGCACCGGTTCCATCCACCTCCGCGCCCAGATCGTTGACCACCACCTTTGCGCCCTGCCGCGCGAACTCCAGCGCGTGCCCGCGACCGATCCCGCGTGCCGCGCCTGTGATGATCACGACTCGGCCGTCCATGGTGCCGCCCATACGCGTCTCCCTCCACAATCCATCCCGGCTGCCGCGGTCCCGCGGAGTCGGCCAATGATAGAATTGCTTTCTAAAAAGAGTCTCGGTGCGGCGAATCGATGTCAACCCTCCCGCAGGGGGCGGCGCCAGGGACCCCCAACTGGGCACGAGGCATGAGGAGCGGTTCGTTACACGGCGAAGGCCGACGCGAGCGCAACGTCGTCGACGACGGGGACGACGTTCACCGCAACCCGGGCAGGCGGCGCAGTTCACTGATGCCCAGCAACCGGCCGAGTGCGAGGTATCCCACCGCCATCGTGAGCGATCCGGCGACCAACGCGACGGCGGTGGGCCAGGTGCCGGTACCCAGCGCGGCGCACCAGTGAGCCACGGCCCACCCCAGCCCGGCTGCCGGCCCGGCCGAGCAGAACAGTCTGACGTAGGTGCGGCGCAGATCCTTTCGCCGACCGGCCCTCCGACCTTCTTGCGGAGCAGCCACGCGGTGAGGACGAGTCCGGCCAGATACGACAGGGTGTATCCGCCGGCCATGCCGGTCACCGCCCACCGTGCGGGCAGCAGGGCACATCATCGCGCCGAACCTCTCCCGTGCGTTCAGCACCTGACCGTGGTGGGGCCCATCGGACCCCGCCAGGACCGCACTATGATCCGGCGGTGATCGAAACTCTCATCAGGACCCACGTCGAGGCCTTCAACACCCATGATCTCGAGACCCTGATGGCCGGGTTCACCGACGACGCCGTGTGGGTCACGGGCACGACGACGACGCAAGGCCGTGCCGAACTCACCGAGTTGTTCGCACGGGCTCTGGAGGGTCTGCTGCCGACACTGACGATCCAGAACTTGATCGTCGGCGATGACCGGGCCGCCTGCCAGATGGTCGAGACGTTCACTGTCGACGGTGCGGAGCGAACCGACCACATCGCAGGGTTCTACGCCGTCGCGAACGGGCGGATCGCTTCGGCGAAGATCTACCGAGAAGGCAGCGCCGACGTCGGCTGACGGCACGGCAGTTGTGCAGCCCGAGAATCCGGGATGCACACCCACAGGTGAGCGGGTGCGTTCCCCGGCCGTCTCCGAGGCTGACGGGCGCCTCCAGGTCTCAGTCCCGGGACGCCGGCGCCAGCTGGATGTCGTGGTGCATCTCGCCCTCCGTGAGCTTCACCGAGAGGAACTCGGCGCGCGGAGTGTGGGACGAACCGGCGGCGATGACGGTGTACGTGCCGGGTGTCAGGCCGGTGATGCGGTAGCGGCCGGCGACGGCGCGGACGCCGGCCCGGCGCTTGCCCCGGGCGCCGACCACCGTGATCCACGCGTCGCAGTCGGCCGGGTGGTCCGGACACCGCAGGTGACCGCTGACCGTGACGGAGCCCTCGGCGCTACGGGTCCGGTCCCGTCCGTCGGCGCCGTCGTTGTGCGCGGCGGCCGCCGCGCCCGGTCCGGCTTCCTGCGAGGCGAGCGGTGTCGCGGCCCGGACCGGTCCGCGCGGTTCCGGCGTGCGCTCGTCGCCCTGCCGGGTGTGCGCGGTCCAGGCGGCCAGGACCTCCTGGGTGCGGCGCTCCCGTGGGGCGGGCGGCGTCCGAAGGGATGCGGCGGGCGGCGGTGCGGGGTGCTGCTCGGTGGGCGCCGCGACGGTCTGCAGGCCGCGGTCCTCGGCGAATCCGGCCAGCACCTCGTCCAGCGCCGCCAGTTCCCTGAGCGCGGTGTGCAGCCGGTCGGCGCGAGGACCGGCCGGGGCCCGCAGTTGCGCTTCGAGGTTCCGCACGAGGGGGCTCACCCGGACCCAGCTGCCGCCGGGCTCACCGGTGGAGAAGCGCCGGTCGAGCGTGTGCAGGGACTCCAGGAAGGTCTGCGTGATCCGCTCGACGTGGCCGGGGAGCCGGGGCCCGAGGTCGATGTCGATGTCGGCCGCCGCGGCGAGTGCCCGTGCGTGTGCGGTGGCCGTGGTGAGGAGCGCGAGCCGGTTCTCGGCGCCGCGTCCCCGGATGCCCGGCATCCGGACCAGCGGCCGGGACACGCTGCGGACCTGGAACAGTGCCGCGTCGACCCCGCGTGCCGCGCCGCGCAGCCGGACGGGGGCCTCGGGGTCGTCCCACCGCTGGTGGATCTGGGACACCAGGTGCTCCAGCGCCGCGACGTAGCCGCGGTCGGCCTCCTGGGCGATCTTCCGGGTGGAGAGCGGGAAGATCAGTGCGGCGCAGGCGGTGGCGGCGAGGATGCCGAGTCCGTTGTCCAGCAGGCGCTCGGCCAGCAGGTGGTCCATCCCGCTGTAGGGGGTGGACATGCCGTAGAGCTGGACGAGAGCGGTGACGAGCCCCACCACCCAGTAGGCGTACTGGCGTTGCATGCCCCAGGCGCCGAGAGCCAGTCCCGCCACGATGACCAGCAGCGTCCAGTAGATGTGGCCGGGGCCGATCAGGTGGAGCAGCCAGATGCCGAGCACCGCGCCGACGACCGTGCCGACCATCCGGTGGGCCAGCTTGCGCAGCCGTTCGTGGGTGGTGTTGGTACCGAACAGCGTGATCATCACGCCGACCAGGCCCCAGTAGAAGCGCCGGGGGTCGATGGCATCGGCGATCGGGCAGACGATGGCGCAGGCCACCGCCGCGTGCAGCGGTACCCGTACGTACGGGACGACGCGTCGCCAGCCCGTCAGTTCCTGGGCGGCCGCGATCCGCCGGGCGACGGCGCCGGTACCGGCCGGGCGGTTCTGTTCCAGTGCGACGGTGGGCTGGAAGGGGACTTTCGCCCGTGCCCTGGGCGCGTTCCAGCCCAGGTCGAGCCAGTGCGCCAGGGAGTCGGCGAGCGAGTCGAGCAGGTGGCCGACGCGACGGGCCAGCACCGCGGCCTCGGCCTCGTCGGGGCCGGCGTCCCGGTCGCCGAGCACGTCCTCGGCCTGCTGCTGGATGAGCCGGGCCGCCGGGTGCAGCGCGTCGGCGCGGCCGAGCGGGGTGTCGCGGGCGACGACCAGCGCCACGACCATCGCCTCGCGCAGGTGCGGGGGGATGGGCAGCCGGGCGAGCCGCTGCACGGCCTGACCGATGCCCTGCAGGGCGAGTTCGGCGTCGAAGAGGTACTGGTGGAGCAGTTCGGCGGTGTCCGGGTCTGCGGCGACCTCGGGCTGGGCGAGGCGGCCGTCGATGGTGACGGTGGTGACGTTGAGGCGGCGCAGGCTCCGCCGCATCCGCTTGATGGCGACGTCCTGGTCGGCGTCCGGGTCCAGCGCCGCGGTGGCGGCGTCGCCGACCCGGCGTGCCTCGACGACGAACGCGCGCTGGGTACGGAGCAGGTCCTCGCGGGGCATCGGACAGCAGAGCAGCAGACGGGCGGCGAGGATGGCCGCCGAGGACACCAGCGCGACGACGAAGAGCTTCCCGCACAGGTTCAGCGGAATGTTCGCCATCATGCCGACCATGAAGGAGTTGAAGAGCATCATGCCGGTGAGCAGCGCCAGCGGTCCGAACCGGGCGAGGAAGAACGTCAGCGAGAGCCCCACCACCATCAGGGTGAGTTCCAGCACACGGTCCTGGTGCAGCCACGCGGCGAGCGGCAGGACGGCGGAGAAGGGGAACGGCATCCACAGGATCGCGCGGGTCAGCCTGAGCGGCGTGTTCTCGGCGATGGCGAACGCGCTCATCAGCCCCATCATGCCGCCGACCATCATGCCGAGCATGGCCGGCAGGGTCAGGGCGACGGACATCCCGTAACCGACCAGGAGGCCGGTGGTGACCGAGACCAGCGAACGCCATCCGGCCTGCAGCTGACCGAGGCCGGGGTCGGCTGCGAGCACTCCGTCCCACCAGCGTCTCGGCCCGCCGACCCGGCGGGGTGCGACGGCACCTCCGGTACGGGGTGGCCGGCCCCCCTCCCGTTCGGCGGCGGGGTCCAGGGCTTCGGTGGCTGGGGTGGTCAACTGACCTCCGGTTCGATGGCGTGCAGAAGGGTGGACACCGCATCTCGGGCCTGGCCGACGGCCTGCTCCGGGTCTTCGACGTTCGTCCGAAGCCCTTCGAGGAGAGCCGAGGCCATCCGCTGCCGCGCCCGCTCCAGCAGCGCCCGGGCCGCAGGTGTGAGCGAAGCCTCCACGGCGCGCCGGTCCTGGGCGCAGCGTTCCCGCTCGATGAGCCCGCGCTCCGCCAGCTCCTGGAGGACGACGGTCACCCGGGGCTGGGCGAGGCCGGTGTAGGCGGCGATCCCGGTGACCCGGCGCGGCCCGGGCTCCAGGGCGTCGAGTACCGCGGTGTGGCTGCGCGGCAGCCCGAATTCTCCGGCCCGGAAGAGCGCCTGGGAGAGCCGTCCGATGCCTCGCAGAAGGCCGCGGGCGGCGTCCTCGATCCGCTGCTCGTCGGAGTCCGGGCTTAGATGCATACACCAATTATATATTGTCGCCGCGCGGACCGGTGCACCGCACCCGCGCGGCGCTCTTCCCCTGCGTCCACTCTGCGTTAACAATGCGCATGTCAAACCGAAAGAACTTCGGTCACAGAGGGGACCCCCACATGAAGAAGCCTCTCGCCGGTGCACTGCTCGCCCTTTTCCTCACGGGCGCGGCAGCTGTACCCGCGGCAGCGGCACCCGCACCGGCCCCGACCGGGCCTGCGGTCAAAGCTGTCAACTTCGCCGGGACGGTGGCACTCAGCAACTGTTCCGGCTCCGTCGTGCGGATGCCCGACTCCCAGTCCGGTGACCCCGCGCTGGTGCTCTCCAACGGCCACTGTCTGGAGTCCGGCTTCCCGGCGGCGGGCGAGGTCATCACCGACCAGCCGTCGACCCGCAGCTTCTCGCTGCTCAACTCCGCGGGCAACAGCGTCGGCAGGCTCCGGGCGAGCAAGGTGGCGTACGCGACGATGACCGACACGGACATCTCGCTGTACCGACTGACCTCCACCTACGCGCAGATACAGAGCAAGTACGGGATAGCGGCGCTGGAGCTCAACGCCGGCCACCCCACCCAGTCCAGCGCCATCAGCGTGGTCTCCGGCTACTGGAAGAAGATCTACAGCTGCAATGTCGACGGCTTCGTCTACCGCCTCAAGGAGGGCGACTGGACCTGGAAGGACTCGGTCCGCTACACCTCCGCCTGCAACACCATCGGCGGCACCTCCGGTTCGCCGGTGATCGACCAGGCCACCGGCAAGGTCGTCGCCGTCAACAACACCGGTAACGAGGACGGCCAGCGGTGCACGGAGAACAACCCGTGCGAGGTGGACGAGAACGGCAAGGTGACCGTCCGCCAGGGCATCAACTACGCCGAGGAGACGTACGGGATCGTGCCGTGCGTCGGTCCCGGTAACACGATCGACCTGAGTCGCGCGGGCTGCACGCTGCCCAAGCCGTGACGGACGCCGCGGCCGGCGTCCACCGGGGGAGCGGTGGGCGCCGGCCGCGGACGGTGTGGGAGGCGGCTTTCGGAAGCTACGACGCCGCCAAAGCTGGTCCAGACCAATGATCTTGTCAAGGCATCGGTCCGTTCTCCACCGTTTCTTCGCGTATTCAGCTGCGTCGTTTCCGGTCCTCGGCTGTCCAAGATCCAATGATTCTTGGTCAGTTGTGGTTCTTCCTCCGGGTCCCGTGGATACAGTGCTGGTGCAGGAGCAACTCGCTGTGAACGGGGGAACACAAGGTGCCGACCGCCATAGCTGTCACCAGCGGCGACCTCGTGCTGCCTCCGTCCGACCGGCACACACCTCCCGCGGCAGTGCTCCGGCCCCCGGCGGCGCAGACCCTCGAAGCCTCCATCGGCGAGATCCACACACTGCTCGAACAGCACGGATATGTGATCGTGCTGCACTCGTCGGCGCTCCCCGGACCGTTCGTGCGGCGGCTGCACACCGTCCGGTCGGTGCTCGAAAGCGACCGGATCGCGCTGCTTCCGATCGACCTGCCGCCGCTGGGCATCGCCGTACTCGCCCGGCAACTGCGCCAGCTCTCGGTCTGCGACTTCAGCCCCGGTGTGCTCGCCTCCGCCGCGCGACTGCTCTCGCACTACATCTACGCGGGCGCACTGCTCGCCTCGGTCGCCAGGCTCGACCGGGTCCCGGTGACCCTCACCTCGCATGCCAGGTCCTGGCTGCCGGGCTCGCAGTTCGCCGTACTCGCCTCGCCCCGGCCGCAGTCGGCCAAGGTGGGCGGGGCGGAACCGGGCATCCTCGAAGGGCCCTCGTTCGGTACGCGGTTGCTCGTCGCCAAGGGCCGGCTGGAGTCCGAGTGGGCGGCCACGGTGCTCGGGCCCGCCTGGCGGGTGCACGGCCTGCTGGAGACGGCGCTGCCCGCCGACTCGGCCGGCTGGTGGGGCACCCCCCGGATCGTCGAGTTCGCCGCGGCGATCCCCGACATCGCCGTCCTCTACCAGCTGGTCTCCTCCGTGCGCCGCGAGCAGTGCCGGTGGTGCGGACTCGAACTCATCGGAGACCGCTGCGGTTTCTGCTCGTCGCCGTTCGCCGATCCGCACGCCCAGCTCGAGAGGTTGCCCGTCCAGTGAATTCACGCCAGCGCCGCGGCGTCGTCCTGCTGCTCCTGTCGGTCCTGTGCGCCATCGCGGCGATCGTCGGGGTGCTGTCGGTGATCCGCAACGTGAATTCGAAGGTCGGCCCCGAGGTCACGGGCTACCGGGTCCGGCACGACATAGCCCCGTACAAACAGCTCACCGCCGGTGACTTCGAGCAGACGAAGCTGCCGAAGCGCTGGCTGTCACCGAACGCGGTCACCGATCTCGGACAGGTGCGCGGCAAGATCGCCGTCACCACCCTGCACACGGGCTCGCTGCTGCAGAGCGACATGCTCGTCGAGCAGCCCGAACTGGCCACGGGCGAGCAGGAGATCGCCATCATGATCGACGCGGCCACCGGGGTGGCCGGGAAGATCACCCCGGGGTCCGCGGTCAACATCTACGCGACCTTCAAGGGCGACGACAAGGGGGTTCCCGACACGTCGAAAGTCATCGTCTCCAACGCCCGCGTGGTGGACGTCGGAAAGCTCACCGCCCTCGACCCGAACCAGAACCCGAGCGACCGGACCCGGACGGCGACCGAGGCCGTCCCGATCACCTTCGCCCTGAAAACCCTCGACGCACAGCGGGTGGCCTACGCGGAGTCCTTCGCCACCCACGTACGGCTGGCCCTGGTGGCGGCCGGCGGGAGCGAGCCCGTCCCGCAGCGCGACCGTACGTACACCCTCGACGGCGACAAGTGAGGGACCGATGACGACTCGCATCCTGCCGGCTGTCGGCGACCCGGACGCGGCCCGCTCCGTGGTCACCCTGCTCAGCCAGCTCCCCGACGCGGAGCCCGCCCCGCCGGTCACCGACTCCACCTCGCTGATCGACCTGCTGGCCCGGCTCGCGGGCGAATACATCGACGAGCTGCCCGAAGTGGTCCTGGTCCACGAACGGATCGGCCCCACGCCCGCGCTGGAACTCATCCGCGAGGTGGCCCTGCGCTTCCCGGCGGTAGGCGTCGTCCTCATCACCGCCGACGTCAGCCCGCTCCTCTACACCGCGGCCATGGACGCCGGCGCCCGCGGCCTCATCGGGCTCCCGCTCGGTTACGACGAGCTCGCGGCCCGGGT
Organism: Streptomyces sp. NPDC051322; assembly: GCF_040689485.1. NCBI lineage: Bacteria > Bacillati > Actinomycetota > Actinomycetes > Kitasatosporales > Streptomycetaceae > Streptomyces > Streptomyces sp. NPDC051322. The sequence goes on from NZ_JBFBAK010000006.1 coordinate 84,345, forward strand.
GCAGAACGCCGCCTCCTGGTCCACCGGGGTGCGCCGCCACCTCGGCGGCGGCCCCGACGTCATCTCCGGACCCGGTGGCACCGTCGTCACGGTCACCGGTGCCAAGGGGGGCGTCGGCGCGACCGTCACCGCCGTCCAACTGGCCCTGGCCGCCGCCTCTTCCGGCCGGACCGTCGCACTGGTCGACCTGGACCTGCAGTCCGGCGACGTCGCCTCGTACCTCGACGTGCAGTTCCGCCGCTCGATCGCCGACCTGGCCGGTATCGCCGACATCTCGCCCCGGGTCCTCCAGGACGCGGTGTACGCCCACCCGACCGGCGTTGGCCTGCTGCTGGCCCCCGGCGACGGCGAACGCGGCGAGGAGGTCACCGACCGGGTGGCCCGGCAGGCCCTCAGCGCTCTGCGCAACCGGTACGAGGTCGTCATCGTCGACTGCGGCACCCAGCTGAACAGCGCCAACGCGGCCGCGATCGAAATGGCCGACCAGGCGCTGCTGCTGGTCACCCCCGATGTGGTGGCGGTCAGGGCCGCCAAGCGGATGGTACGGATGTGGGACCGCCTCCAGATCCGCAAGGCGGAGGAGACGGTCACGGTCGTCAACCGGTCCACCCGCGGCGCCGAGATCCAGCCGCCGCTCGTCGAACGCATCACCGGCACCAAGGCGGCCAGGTCCGCGATCCCGGCCGGCTTCAAGGAACTCCAGCCGGCCGTGGACGCGGGCCGGATGCAGGACCTGGACAGCCGCTCATCGGTCAAGCAGGCGATGTGGGGTCTCGCGGGGGAGCTCGGACTGGTCAAGGCATCCACACCCGCCAACGGCCACGGGCGGGGCGGCCGGCTGCGGGGGCGGAAGGGCTCCGACCGGGGCGCGGTGCTGGTCGAGTTCGCCGGGATGGCGCCGCTGATCGCCTTCGTACTGGTGGCGGTGTGGCAGTGCGTGCTGTACGGCTACACGTTCTCGTTGGCGGGGAACGCGGCGGACGAGGCGGCGCGCGCCGGGACGGCGGCGTACTCCGTCACCGGCGACGGTACGGCCGCGTGCCGGGCGGCGGCGCTGAAGCGGCTGCCGGGCAGCTGGCGGGGGGCGGCGAGTGTGGTCTCCTGCGGGCCGTCGGGAGGCGTCTTCAAGGCGGAGGTCCACCTCCGGACACCGATCCTGTTCCCGGGGGCGGGGAACTTTCCCTGGTCGGTGAATGGTGACGCCGGGGCCGCGCTCGAGGGGGACCCGCGGTGAGGCGGGGCCGGGCGTCGTTGTCGTGCCCCTCCCCTCCCCTTCCCGAAACCGTGGGCTCCGCCCCTGGACCCCCGGTCCTCGAACTCCCCCAGACTCCGTCCGGGGGGACCCCCAGGACAGGCTTGATTTGCCCGCCCAGTGCCGAAACTGCAGGATTCGGCTCGCACGAAGAGAGATACCCCGGCCACATCAAGCCCGGCCGGCGATTGAGGCCACATGTCAAGCCCGGCCGGCGATTGAGGCCGAGCGGCCGGAGGCCGCTCCCACGGGCCGAGAACACCCGCACCCGAACCCTCCGCTCCGACCAGGGCACAGCCATCCTCGAATTCACCGGCATGCTCCCCCTCGTCCTCTTCATCGGCATGGCCGCCATCCAGCTCGGCATAGCCGGTTACACCGCCGGCCAGGCCGGAACCGCCGCCCGCGCGGCCGCCCGTACCGAAGCCCAGGGACGCCCGGGCGCCGCCGCGGGGCAGGCCGCGCTGAGCGGCTGGCTGCGGGACGACGCCACCGTCACCGCCTCACCCTGCGGCGACACCACCCGCGGCACCGCCAGAATCACCGTCCCCTCGATCATCGGACTCGGCGTCGGTTCGGTCACCCGCACGGTCGTCATGCCGTGCGACGACAACGGCACAGCGGGAGGCATCCGATGAGTCTGCGCGCCCGCATCGCCACCCCGGAGGAGCACGGCGGCGGCAGGGAGGACGGCCACCTGGTCGCCACCTACCGCGCCAAACTGCTCGAGGAGATCGACCTCGCCGAGATGTCCGCCCTGGCGACCGCCGACCGGCGCGCCCGTCTGGAGCGCGTACTCGGCCACATCATCAGCCGCGAGGGGCCGGTGCTCTCCACCGGCGAACGCTCACAGCTGATCCGCCGGGTCGTCGACGAGGCACTGGGCCTCGGTGTGCTCGAACCACTCCTCGAAGACGCGTCCATCACCGAGATCATGGTCAACGGTCCCGACGCGATCTTCGTCGAACGGGCGGGCCGCGTCGAACAGCTCCCGCTGCGCTTCGCGTCCACCGAGCAGCTGATGCAGACCATCGAGCGCATCGTCTCGACCGTCAACCGCCGGGTGGACGAGTCGAATCCGATGGTCGACGCCCGCCTCCCCTCCGGCGAGCGGGTCAACGTGATCATCCCGCCGCTCGCCCTCACCGGCCCCACGCTCACCATCCGCCGCTTCCCCCGTGCCTACCGCCTCCAGGAGCTGATCGCGCTCGGCACGCTGGACGAGCAGATGCTGATGCTGCTTTCGGCGTTCGTCCGGGCGCGCTTCAACGTGATCGTCTCCGGCGGTACGGGGTCCGGCAAGACGACCCTGCTCAATGCGCTCTCCGGACTGATCCCGGACCACGAGCGCATCATCACCGTCGAGGACGCGGCCGAACTGCAGCTCCAGCAGGCACATGTCGTCCGACTGGAGACCCGGCCCGCGAACGTGGAGGGCAAGGGCCAGATCAGCGTGCGCGACCTGGTCCGCAACTCGCTGCGGATGCGCCCCGACCGGATCATCGTGGGTGAGGTCCGCGGCGGCGAGACGCTGGACATGCTCCAGGCGATGTCGACGGGCCACGACGGTTCCCTCGCCACCGTGCACTCCAACAGCGCGGAGGACGCGCTGATGCGGCTGCAGACCCTGGGGTCCATGTCCGAGGTGGAGATCCCCTTCGAGGCGCTGCGCGACCAGATCAACAGCGCGGTCGATGTGATCGTCCAGCTCACCCGGCACGCGGACGGCTCCCGCAAGGTGAGTGAGGTGGTCATCCTGGTCAGCCACGGGCGGGAACAGTTCCAGATCTCCACGGTCTCCCGGTTCCGCGCCGAGCCGATGAGCGCGGACCGGGTGGTGCACGGCCGGTTCGAACACCTGCCGCTGCCGCGCCGGGTCGCGGAGCGGCTGTATCTGGCCAATGAGCCGCTGCCGCCCGCGTTCGGCGTGGTGGAGGGCATCGATCCGTTCAACACCAGAGAAGCGAGGTAGGGCAGCGACCATGAACAATTCCGCTCTGCTGGCCATCGGCGGCACGCTGCTCTGCGGCGTACTGGCGGTGGCCGGAATCCATGTGTACGCCGCCGGCCGGGCCCAGCGCGAGGCCCTGGTCGACCGGCTGACGTCCACCGGCGGGCGGCCTGCCGGTCTGCGTACCCGCCGCTTCACCGCGGTGGACCGCCGCATCCGCCGCACCGCGCTCGGCAAACGGATCCAGCAACGTCTGGCTGCCACCGGCCTCGATCTCACCGCGGGCGAGTTCGCCGTGTATGTGGCCGGGGGTGTCGCCGCCCTCTGGCTCATCGCCTCGGCGGCTCTCGCCCCGTTCTTCGGCCCGGTCGCCGGACTCTTCGCCCTGTGGGCGGGCAACACCTTCCTCAACTGGCAGCGTCAGAAGCGCATCGAGGCCTTCATCGGCCAGCTCCCCGAGCTGTCCCGGATCCTGGCCAACGCCACGGCGGCCGGGCTCGCCCTGCGTACCGCACTGTCCATGGCCGCCGAGGAACTCGAAGCGCCGGCGGGCGAGGAACTGGCCACGGTGACGAGCCAGTTGGCACTGGGCAGGTCCATCGACGAGACGCTCGGCGAACTGGCCGACCGGCTCCCGTCCCGCGAGCTGGTCGTGCTGGTCACCACCCTGGTCCTCTCCAACCGGGCGGGCGGCACCGTCGTGGGCAGCCTGCGGAACCTCACCGAGACCCTGGAGGAACGCAAGGAGACCCGTCGCGAGGTCATCACCATGCTCTCCGAGGTCAACGCCACCGCGTACACGCTCCCGCTGCTCGGCCTGGGCGCGATGATCATGCTGAACTCCATGGACTCCGGCTCCCTCGCCCGGATGACCGGACATCCGCTCGGCCAGGCAGCGGTGATCGTCGCTCTCGGTCTGTACGCCGTCGGATTCATCGGCATGCGCCGGCTCGGCAAGATCGAAGTCTGAGGGGAGGGGACGGGACGACATGGTGGGTCTGCTGCTCGCCCTCGCGCTCGGCGCGGCCGTGGCCGGAATCTTCCAGGGCATCCGGATGTACCGCAGCGAGGCCAAGATCCCCAGCGACCTCGCTGTCGCCCTCGAGGTCGGCTCCACCCGGGTGGGCGGCGTGGAGTCGGCGGTCGACCGGGCCGGCATGCGTTTCGCGCCCGCCGTACTCAGGGCCATGGGCCACGCCTCCGTGGAGAAGAAGCGCCGCCGCATCGACATGGCGGGCAACCCGGGCGGCCTGACCATCGACCGTTACGCGGCCCGCCGTGCCGTTTACGGGATCTTCGGCGGCCTGGCCGGATTCGCCCTGCTCACCAACGGCAGCCTGATCTTCGCCGTGTTCGCTTTCGCCTACGGCGCGTTCGCCGCCGACGCCACCATCTGGCAGGCCATCCGCAAGCGCAAGGACGTCATCGAACGGACGCTGCCGGACTTCCTCGACGTGCTCGCCGTCGTGGTCAGCGCCGGACTCGGCTTCCGGCAGGCCCTGGAGCGCGTGGCCGAGAAGTACGAAGGCCCCTGGGCGGACGAACTGCGCATCACCCTGCGCCAGATGGACATGGGAGTGAGTCGCCGGCAAGCCTTCGACGAGCTGCGCAGGCGCAACGAGTCGGAACAGGTGTCGCAGTTCGTCAGCGCGCTCCAGCAGGGCGAGGAACTCGGGGCGCCGATCGCCGACACGCTCATCCAGATCGCCAACGACATGCGCCGCACCGACGCCCAGAACTCCCGCCGCCGCGCGGCCAAGGCCATCCCGCAGGCCACGGTCGTCACCCTGATCACCATGGTCCCGGCGACGCTGATCCTGATCGTGACGAACATGTTCCTCGGCTCCACCACCGACTTCGGCTCCATCTTCGGAAATTGACGGAGGTGAGCCGACAGTGACGGACGAAAGACATCCAGCCAGATCCAGCCATATTCCACCGACCGATTCGCAGCCGGAATCCGACCTGTCACGCTCTTCCCAAAGGCATGACTCGGGGCCGGTTTCGCGGGAGGCGGAGATGGCGCGTCTCGTCGCGACAGGCATGAACCATTCCATACGGCGCCCTGCCCCAGAGGCGGAGCCTTACCTTCCCGAAGGGTCACACCATGGCGAGAAACAGCACGGCCGCGGCGCATCTCGCGCTCACCTCGTGGCGCGACACCGTCGTGAAGCGCATGCGGAAGCGGCACGCGGACAGCGGCGCGAGCATCGTGGAGTACGGGGGGCTGCTGGTCATCGTGGCGCTGATTGTGGTGGCGGTACGGGGGTTGGGGCTGCAGGGGATCATCTCCACTGCTATTGGCTCCGCCGTGAAGTCGATCACCGGCGGCTGAAGTCGATCTCTCCTCGGGGCGACAGAGGACAGACGATACTCATCTACGTGGTCGCAGTTGCCGGACTGCTCTTCATGGCTTTCGCCTATTTCGCCTTCGCACAGGCCGCAGCGGCCCGTAATGGCGCGCAGTCCGCAGCGGACGCCTCCGCGTTGGCAGCGGCCCAGGATGTGCGTGACGAGATGACCGATGGATTTATCAATTCCCTTGGCCAGGGGGGTGATTGGGTCGACTGGCTCGTGGGTGACCGGAGCGTACCTGGGACCGGAGGAGCTGCTGCAGCTCAGCTGGCCGGTGACAATGACTCCACCCTGGACGGAATCACTCCCACCACCGTCAAGGGCTATCCCGCATTCGAGGCGCGCATCACCACGCGCTTCACGGTAGGGAAGTCGATCCTCCCCGTGACGTCGGGAAGGCACGCCAAGGCTCATGCCGTCGCCATGATTGAACCGCGCTGCTCTGTCGCCCCGTCCGACGCATCGCGAAAGGTGATCGAGTTCGACTGTGACGGCGGACGACATTGGACGATCGATCCGAAGAAACTCGACGACATCGAGCTGCCCAAGGCGAAAGATCTGTTCGCCGTTCACCTGGCCGAGTGAGGATGACTTGCGGAAGAGGATGCGGCACACCCAGAAGGCCCGCAGCGCACTGACGGCTGTAGTCATGATTGCGGGTTTGAGCATGACGGTGGCGGGCTGTGGCGGAGATGGCGGTGGCAATGCCAAACCGAGTGCGTCCGCACCCTCCGCCAAAACATCGGCAGGCGGGGACAAGTCGCGGGAGCCCTCAGCTCCGGCTTCCGACAAGGTGCTGGCCGAAGTGAAAGGGGGCGATGATGTCACGCTCACTGTCACATCGGCCATGCGTGACACCGGAGGGTTCATTACCGTCAGTGGCATGGTGACGAACGGAAGCGGCAAGTTCTGGAACCCCGCGGAATGGGCTGGAGACGAACAGGAGTTGGCAGGAAACTCGGCCTCGATGGCGGGAGCTTCCCTGGTCGACACCGGAGGTAAGAAGAAGTACCTGGTCCTCCGTGACACACAGGGGCGTTGCCTGTGCACGCGGTTCACAGGCGGTTTCGACGCGGGCGAGGCCAAGGCCTTTTACGCCCAGTTCCCCGCCCCGCCCGCCTCCACCACCTCCGTCGAGTTCCAGGTGGGGGACATGCCCCCCGCCACCATCGACATCTCCGAGGGGCAGTGACCGGCCCATGAAACGACCCCGCCGCTCCGCGGCCGCCGTCGCGGTGACGCTGCTGCTCACCGGTATGTCCGTCACCGCGGCGCACGCCGACGGGACCGCCCCCAGCGCGCCCCCGGACAGTACGACCTCGTCCCCGCCGCCCACGATCGACCCGGCCGCCCCGGGGCTCAGGCTCGGTGACGGGGCCACGCTCGCGCCCTCGCACGTGCTCGACATCAAGTCCGTGGTCGAGGACCTCGGCGGGGAGGAGCGCCGCGAGGACACCAACGCGGACGTGACCTTCGCGCTCCAGGCCGAGGTGCTGTTCGCCAAGGACAGCCCGAAGCTCAACCCCGAGGCCAGGTCCCGTATCAAGGCGATCGCCGACGAGGCGGTGGCCCAGCACGCCACCAAGGTGCGGGTTTTCGGCTTCACCGACAACCTCGGCTCGTACGAGCACGGCAAGGTGCTTTCCAAGCGCCGGGCCGACGCCGTACAGCAGGAGCTGGCGAAGTCGCTCAGCTCCGATGTCACCTTCGACATCCGTGGGTACAGCGAGGACTACCCGATCGCGTCGAACGACACCGAGGAGGGCCGCACCAAGAACCGGCGGGTCGAGATCTCGTTCCCGCGCGGCGAGCGGCCCGGGGCCGGCGCGGCCTCGTAACTCGCACCGGGAATCCGGTTGGCGCTGCTGTCAGACGCCCACCGCGCGCACCCGGTCGCCACAGAGCTTGTTCATGCCATCCGTGTCCGAGGTGACGACGATGCGCGGCCCCGCGTAGTCGAGTGCGGTCGCTGCGACGATCGCTTCGGTGACCGGCAAGACCTCCAACCGCGCGACGTGCCAGCGGAAGCGGGCCATCTGGACCTTGCTGTGCCACGCCTCGATGAGCGTCAGGTTGCTGACCGCGACCAGTGTGTCCTTCGCCTGCGCGGCGCGGACGAGGCTGACCACCCGGGGGTCGTTCTCGATGAACCGCGACAGGCCCTGGCAATCGAGTAACAGGACACCGTTGCTCAACCGGCTTCGCGCTCGTGCCATGTCCCGGTCTCCCCGGTTTCCGTATCCGTGCGTTGCTCACCGGCGGCCATGGCCTCGGCTTCGCGGAAGATTTCTGCTTCACATACGCAGAGAAGCCCCGAGCGCCGGCGCGTGCCTTGACAGCGGCGATGTCACCCGCCGGCATGGACACGCTGACCTTCTGTGCGGGGCCGTCGCCCGGACCGGACTCCGTGGAAGGCTGCTGTGACGAGGGTGGCAATTGAGGTAGCAATGCACCGGGCGCCTCTCGGTCTCACCGCTCCCCGGCCGGCAGCTCCCCATGCAGCAACGCCGCGCCCAGTGGGGTCAGGGTGTGCACGACGTAGCCGTTTTCCCGGCGCCGGTCGGCCAGCCGGGCCTCGCGCAGAGCCTTGGTGTGTTCGCTCACGGACGCCGCCGACAGCTCCAGGCAGGAGGCGAGTTCGCTGTTGCTGATCGCCGACTCCAGGGCGGCGAGCACCCGGGCGCGGGTCCGCCCCAGCAGCGCGGACAGCGCCGGCGGGCGGGGCGCCGGACCGCTGTCGTGCGGGACCGGATAGACGAGAACCGGCGGCAGGTCGGGATCGGCCGGCGCCACCGCCGTGCGCCAGCAGAAGTACGAGGGAATGAGATGCAGGCCGCGTCCCCGCAGATGCAGATCCCGGTCCACCGGGTAGTTCACATGGAGCACCGGGGGCCGCCAGCAGGCCATCGGCCGCAGCGAACCGAGCAGCCCGTGCACCCCGCCGTCGCGCAGCGCCCGCGCCTTCACCGCCCGGTCGGTGTCCACCCCGCAGGCGACACGCGTCCAGTCCGGTTCGATCACGGCCGCGTGCAGCGCCCGGATGATGTCGGCCAGTTCGTCGAGCTGCCGCGGACCGGCGCACGCGGACGAGCGCATCCAGCCGTCGCCCCGGTTCGGCCGCGGTGCGAGCCGGTGCAGTGCGGCCAGTTCGGCGTACAGCCGGGTGGCGGGTGTGGAGCGCAGGGCGCCGAGTGCGGCACCCAGTCCCTCGGCGGACTCGGCCGGCGTCAGGAAGTCCGGAAAGTACACCGACCGGGCCGGTGCGAGCGTGGTCAGCCGGGCCGCGGCGGCGCACAACTGCCGGTCGGCGAGCTCGGCCCTGGTCCTGCGCCGCCAGGGCGCGTACACCGTCGGATGCGACGGGCAGGTCAGCTGCTGCAACCCCAGTACGGTCTCCCAGCACGGGTCCGGGCCCCTGGCCACCCGCACCTGCGCGAGGTCGGCGTCGGTGAAGTGAATACGTAACACGGTTCCCCCCGTTGGCTGTATTCCCCACGGAGGGGAGACGTGCAAACGGGGGGTTTCGGTTGTGGCCGAAGTGTGTCGAAGTCGGGCATGTGGCGTCCGGGCCTGGACCCGATCCAGATAAAAAGCCTGTCCAAAATGTGCGGATCCATTGACTCCTCTTTCGGGGCGGCCTCATCCTTGCATCGGAAAAACAATTCCACGATGCGAAAACAATTCCCGTCTGTACCGTCCTGGGAGTCCGCAGTGAAAGTGAAGCGTCTTGGTCTGCTCGGCGCAGTGCCGTTCGTCGGCATGTTGGGCGGTGTCTTCATCGCCAATCGCAGTACACCGTACGTCCTGGGCATGCCGTTCCTGCTGTTCTGGGTGGCGCTGTGGGTGGTGCTGGTCTCGGTGACCCTCGCCGTGATCTACCGGCTGGACCCCCATAACAAGGAAGCGCAGCACAAGGAGGCCCGGTCGTGATCGCGCTGATCGTCATCCTCGCCTTCGTTCTCCTCGCGCTGTGCGTGGGCGTCCGTTCCAGGCGGGGCAAAACCATGGACCTGGAGCAGTGGTCGGTCGGCGGCCGGGGCTTCGGCTCGGTCTTCGTGTTCCTGCTCATGGCCGGAGAGATCTACACGACGTTCACCTTCCTCGGCGCGTCAGGATGGGCCTACGGCAAGGGCGGACCCGCCTTCTACATCCTGTGTTACGCCTCGCTGGCGTACGTCATCTCCTACTGGCTGCTCCCGGTGATCTGGTCCTACGCCAAGCAGCACAACCTGCTGTCGCAGTCGGACTTCTTCGTGGCCAAGTACCGCAGCCCCGCCCTGGGTGTGGTCGTCGCGCTGGTCGGCGTGATCGCGATGGTCCCCTACCTCGTGCTGCAGCTCCAAGGGCTCGGCGTCATCGTCTCGGTCGCCTCCTCGGGGCACATCGGCCAGCACGCGGCCGTCGTGATCGGCGCGCTCGTCCTGGCCGTGTACGTGACCGTGTCGGGGATCCACGGCTCGGCCTGGACCAGCGTCCTCAAGGACGGGCTGATCCTCGCCATCGTCGTCATCCTCGGCATCTACCTCCCGGTGCACTACTTCGGCAGCATCGGCTCGATGTTCCACGCCGTGGACGCTGCCAAGCCGGGCTTCCTCACCCTGCAGTCCGCCGGGATGAGCCCGGCATGGTTCGTCTCCACCGTGCTGCTGTCGGCGCTCGGGTTCTACATGTGGCCGCACAGCTTCTCCGCCGCCTACAGCGCGCAGGACGAGCGGGTCTTCCGGCGTAACGCGATCTTCCTGCCCCTGTACCAACTGGTGCTGCTGTTCGTGCTGTTCGCGGGATTCGCCGCAGTGCTGGTGGTGCCCGGCCTGAGCAACGGCGACCTGTCGCTGCTGACGATCAGTACGAAGGCGTTCCCGTCCTGGTTCGTCGGCATCATCGGCGGGGCCGGCGTGCTCACCGCACTCGTGCCCGGCTCCCTGCTGCTGATGACCTCGGCGACCTGTCTGGCCAAGAACGTCTACCGGGTGGCCCGGCCCGCCAGTTCGGATGCCCAGGTGCAGCGGCTGGCCAAGTCGCTCGTGCCGGTGCTGGCACTGATCGCGCTGTTCTTCGCGTTCAACGGCGGAAGCACCATCGTGTCCCTGCTGCTGATGGGCTACGCCCTGGTCACCCAGCTGTTCCCGGCCCTGATCCTCAGCCTCGGGCGCCGCCGCTGGGCCACCGTTCCCGGGGCGGCCGCCGGTATGGCCGCCGGGGTCGCCGTGGTCGCGGCGTTCTCGCTCAGCGGGGACGGCCTCGGTGACGTGGCACCGTGGCTGCCTCAACCCATGCAGGATCTCAACACCGGCATGGTGGCGCTGGTGGCCAACTGCGTCGTGCTCGCTGTCGTTTCGGCGGCCACCAAGCGCTCGGCGGTCGGCAGCGCTTCGGTGGGCCGTCCGGCGGGGGATCCGGCGGGAGATCCGGTACTCGGCTGACCACACCCGTGCGGTGCGGGTCCCCAGGGCTGCGACCCGGGGGCCCCACCGCACGGGCGCTGCGTTTCACTGTCCGGCCGGCGCAAGCAGGTGGCTGGTGAACCAGGAACGTGCGAGGTCGGCGACGTCCTCCAGCGCCCCCGGTTCCTCGAAGAGGTGGGTGGCTCCCGGGACGACCTCCAGACCGTTCTCGCAGTGCAACTGCGCCTGGGCCCGGCGGTTGAGGTCGAGCACCGTCGAATCGGCGCCGCCCACGATGAGCAGCGTCGGCGCCCGTACATCGGACAGCGCATCCCCGGCCAGGTCGGGGCGGCCGCCGCGGGACACCACTGCGGCGACGTCCGTATTGGCGGATGCGGCGGCCCGCAGGGCGGCCGCGGCGCCGGTGCTGGCCCCGAAATAGCCGATCGGGAGGGATGCGCGGCCGCGCAGCCAGTGGGTGGCGTCGGCCAGCCGCCGGGACAGGGCCGTGATGTCGAAGACATTGGCCCGGTCCGTTTCCTCGTCCGGCGTGAGCAGGTCGAAGAGCAGGGTGCCCAGGCCCGCCTCGTTCAGCGCCGTTGCCACCTGACGGTTGCGCGGACTGTGGCGGCTGCTGCCGGAGCCGTGGGCGAACATCACGATCGCCCGGGCGCCCTCCGGCAGAGTGAGGTCCCCGCCGAGCGGGATCCCGCCCGCGTCCACCTCGACCTCGGTGCTCGGAGCGGGGCCGCCGGACGCGGGGGCGTCCGTGGCCTCCGCCAGGAGGGAGACGACCTCCTCGTCGGAGGTCTGGGAGAAGTCCTCATACCACTCCCCGACGGAGGAGAAGCCGATGGGCGACGAGACACACACCAGGTCGTCCGCTCCGGCGTGCAGCCGGTCCGCCGCCTCGGGCGGCGCCACCGGAACGGCCAGCACCACGCGTGCCGCGCCCTGGGCGCGCACCACCTGGCAGGCCGCCGACGCGGTGGCACCGGTGGCGATCCCGTCATCCACCACGACCGCCGTCCGACCCTCCAGCGGCAACCGGGGCCGGCCCTCGCGGAACCGCCGGGCCTGCTGATCGAGCTTCGCCTCCTCGGCCGTCGCGACGGGTTCGATGACGTCCCGGTCGAGCCGGGCGTGGCGGACGACGTCCTCGTTGATCACTCGCACCCCGCCCTCTCCGATCGCGCCGAACGCCAGCTCACGATGGTGGGGCACACCGAGCTTGCGAACGACGATCACATCGAGCGGGGCGCCGAGCGCCCGCGCCACCTCGGAAGCCACCGGGACTCCACCACGCGGCAGGCCCAGTACGACGGGCTGCTCCGCCTTCAGATGCCGAAGCGCTGCCGCGAGACGGCGTCCCGCGTCGGCGCGGTCAGTGAACACCACAGTGGTTCACCCCTAGTCGGGTAATCGGAGAGGACAGAAACCAGGGCCGCACTCCGCTTTCGAAACCCCCTTTCGAAGGGAACTCAAGTACGGGCACATTGCAAATCGGTCTGTCCCGTACCAGGTCCGGACACGGCAGGACAGGAGCACACTGAAAGAAGGGCGCAAAGAAGGGCGCAGGCCGGTGGAGCCTGCGCAGGGCGACGGAGTCCGGGAGGCGAAACCAGATGCCAGGGTCACGGTCTCGTTCCCGGTACGTTCCCGACCAGGGACTCACCACGCGGATGGTGACGACGATGTTCCTGATCGGTCTGCTCTATGTGGTGTTCGTCGGTGTCCTGCTGGCCGTCGTGCGCGGCGCGTGGCCGTTCATCGTGGTGATCGCGGGCTGTCTGTTCATCGCGCAGTTCTGGTTCAGCGACCGGATCGCCGCCTACAGCATGGGCGCCCGCGAGGTCACTCCGGCACAGGCGCCCGAACTGCACGGCGCGGTCGACCGCATCTGCGCCCTCGCCGACATGCCGAAGCCGCGGGTGGCGATCGCCGACAGCGACGTGCCGAACGCCTTCGCCACCGGACGCAACGAGCGCACGGCCCTGGTCTGCGCCACCACCGGTCTGCTCCGCCGACTGGAACCGGAGGAGCTGGAGGGCGTACTCGCGCACGAGCTGTCGCATGTCGCCCATCGCGATGTCGTGGTGATGACCATCGCGTCGTTCCTGGGCGTGCTCGCCGGGGTCATGACCCGTATCGGGCTCTGGGGCGGACTCACCCGGGCGGGCGGCAGAGACACCAACACCGCCCTCGCCATGCTGGTGATACCGCTGGTCAGCGCCGTCGTCTACGCGATCAGTTTCCTGTTGACCCGGCTGCTCTCCCGGTACCGGGAGCTGTCCGCCGACCGTGCGGCCGCGCTGCTCACCGGCAGGCCGTCGGCGCTCGCCTCCGCGCTCACCAAGGTGACCGGTCAGATGGCGAGGATCCCCACCGAGGATCTGCGGAAGGCGGAGCCGTACAACGCGTTCTGGTTCGCGCCCGCCTTCTCCTCCAAGGAGAGCCTGAGCAGGCTGCTCTCCTCGCACCCGACGCTGGAGCAGCGCCTGGACCAGCTCGGCAGGATCTCGGCGCAGCTCGGCCGCCCGTGAACTCCCCGCCGCCCGTGAACTCCCGGCCGCCCGTGAACTCCCGGCCGCCCCTGAACTGAGGTATTTCCGTGGGACTCCTGGACACCATCCTCGGCCGCAGCAAGCCGGTACGCCCGGACCTCGACCAGCTCTTCGGACTGCCCGCCGCCGCGATCACCCTCCAGGCGGGCGCCGGTTTCGCTCCGACCGGCGCCGGCTCGGTGTGCTTCGCCAGTGTCGAGGGCGGCGCCTTCGCCCAGCTGCAGCAGGACGTACGGGAGCTGCTGGACTCCGATACCGGCCGCGGCGGCACACCCGTCGGGTTCAGCGAGGACGCTTACGGCTACACCTGGCTCCTCGCCCGTCACCCGGCCGACGACGTGTCCTCGCTGGTCAACGACCTGCACGCGGTCAACACTCTGCTCGAGGACGGCGGCTTCGGCCCGCAGCTGCTCTGCTCGGTGACCGGGTTCCAGGACGCGGCGGGGGAGCGCGCGCTGTTTCTGGTCTACCTGTACAAACGAGGCACCTTCTACCCCTTCGCCCCGCTTCCCGGGGCGGCCGAGAAGCGCGACAACGCCCTCGAGCTCCAGACCAGGGCGCTGCTCACGGACGACCTGCGGATCGAACCGGACCTGAGCCGCTGGTTCCCGGTGTGGGGAGCGCCGGAGCTCGGCAGGAGGTAGCCGTTCGCCCGTCCACACCGCGGGCTGCATTACCAACTTCCTGGCCGAACCGTGGCTTTGCGACGCTGCTTCACTCGCTCAGGTGAAACCCGGCAAGCATGCACGTTTCTGCACCTGAAACGTTTCTAAGGTGGAGGAGTGACTCACCGACCGGGGGTGCCGACTTGGGGGGTTTCTGCCATGGACGTTCAGGTACTGAACGGGCTCCTGACGCGCCCCGGCCCCAGTGCCCGGACCTACCGCGTGGACGGTTTCACCGTGGTCGAGTTCCGGGGCGAGGTCGATCTCGCATCGGTCCAGGAGATCCAGGCCCACACCGACGCGGCGACCGCGCAGCGAGGGGCCCGGCTGATCGTCGATCTCAGCCCTGCGACGTTCATCGACTGCTCCGCGCTGCGGCTGCTCTGCCGTGCCCGCCGCCGGGCGCTCGACGGCGACGGGTCCATCGATCTGGTCTGCACCCACCCGTTGCATCTGGAGATCCTGCGGAGAGCCGGCCTGGACGGCTACTTTCCCGCCCACCCCTCCGTCTCGGCGATCTCCGCCGACCGGCCCTGACGGCAAAACGCCTGGCAGCACCCGGTGCGTGCCTGCCACAATCGCTCTCATGTCCAGCACCCCGCACCGGCACGCGCCCCGCACCTTCGAAGAGCTGGCGGGCCCTTCGTCGCCACCACGACGCGCTTCCTGATCGAGGCCCGCAAGCCGGAGTAGCGCCCTGCCCGTCCGGCCTAGACTCTCCCCGTGCCCGCCGTCCTGCTGATCGTCCTCGCCGCCTGTCTGGGCGCGGTCATCGGCATCCTCATCCCCCGCCCCGCCTACCGGCTCTCCGTACCGCCCGAAACCCCCTGGCACGGCGCGTCCCCGACGGGCGCCCCCATCAGTGGCTGGTTCGGGCCGGCCCGGGCCGACGACGGCTGGTACGGGCCGAGCACACCGGCCGTCGCGCTCCTCACCGCCGCCCTCACCGCCGCGCTCGCCGCCGCCGCGGGGCCGGTGCCCGAGCTGGGGGTGTGGATGCTGCTGGCGCCGGCCCTCGTGCTGCTGGGGACGGTCGACCGGGCGGTGCAGCGGCTGCCGGATGTGCTGACGCTGCCGATCGCCGCGGCGACCGCCGTGCTGCTGGGCGTCGCCGCGCTGATACCGGGCGCCAAGGGGTCCTGGCCGACGGCTCTGCTCGGCGGTCTCGCCCTCGGCGGCGGCTACTTCGTGCTCTTCCTCATCAACCCGAACGGCATGGGCTTCGGCGACGTCAAACTGGCCGCCGGGCTGGGGATAGCCCTTGGGTGGTACGGCTGGGGAGTCCTGCTGCTCGGCGCGTTCGCCGGGTTTCTCTACGGCGGGGTGTACGGCGTCGGCCTGATGCTGCGCGGCCGGGCGGGCCGTAAGACGGCGATGCCGTTCGGGCCGTTCATGGCGGCCGGCGCGCTCACCGGTGTGCTGCTCGGCGGATTCGGAGCATAAGCGCGGAGCACAAGTTCGGCACGTCGTGGCACCCGGCACGACTTATGAAGGGTTATGGTGGAAACCCCCCCTCGGGCCGGTCCGTATCCCCCCCACGGACCGGCCCGTTTTCTGTGCCCGTCGGCGGCCTACGTCAGCCGCGCCCGGCCCAGATGTTGGTGCCCGCGGTGTCCACGGCGAAGGAGTCGATCTCCTTCAGCTCCTCCGCGGTGAGCGGCGGAGCGGCCAGCGCCGCCACGTTCTCGTTCAGCTGCTTCACGCTGGAGGCGCCGATGAGCGCGGACGTCATACGGGGATCGCGCAGCACCCAGTTGAGCGCCAGCTGGGCGAGGGACTGCCTGCGCCGCCCGGCGATCTCGTTGAGCCCGTTGAGCCGGCGTACCACCTCGTCGGACAGCAGGTCCGGGTCGAGGGACTTGCCCTGGGTGGCACGCGAACCCGCCGGGATGCCCTGCAGATACTTGCCGGTGAGCAGGCCCTGGGCGAGCGGCACGAAGGAGATGCAGCCCATACCGGCCGTCTCCAGGGTGTCCAGCAGCTCGTCGTCCTCCGTCCAGCGGTTGATCATCGAGTACGAGGGCTGGTGGATCAGGGCGGGAACACCCATCTGCTTCAGGATGCGGGCCGCCTGCGCGGTCTGCTCGCTGGTGTAGGAGGAGACACCGACATACAGCGCCTTGCCCTGCTGTACGGCCGATGCGAGCGCTCCCATGGTCTCCTCGAGAGGAGTCTCCGGGTCGAAGCGGTGCGAGTAGAAGATATCGACGTAATCCAGACCCATCCGCGACAGCGAGGCGTCCAGCGAGGACAGCAGGTACTTGCGGGATCCCCACTCACCGTAAGGACCCGGATGCATCAGATAACCGGCCTTGGTGGAGATGAGCAGTTCATCTCGGTACGGCGCGAAATCCTGCGCGAAGATTTTGCCGAAATTCAGCTCTGCGGAACCGGCCGGCGGTCCGTAGTTGTTTGCCAGGTCGAAGTGGGTCACACCGATGTCGAAGGCGCGGCGCAGGATCTCGCGCTGCGAGTCCAGCGTGCGGTCGTCGCCGAAGTTGTGCCACAGGCCGAGGGAGATGGCGGGGAGTTTCAGCCCGCTTCGGCCGCTGCGCCGGTACTCCATGGAGTCGTACCGGTCGTCTGCTGCGTTATAACGAAGAGAATCAGTCACAGCCCCTTGCTTATCACGTACTTGTGACAGACCGGGTTGGGCTGTCGTGCCCCGTGCGCAGTACTGTGGCGACTCGGGTGAATGCTATTGCACGGAGGGTTGGACCCAGTGAACTTGCGCGACCTGGTGTACGGGCTCTACGCACGCCGGGTGGAAGGCCGCCTGGACCACGACCAGGTCCCCAAGCACATCGGCGTCATCCTGGACGGCAACCGCCGCTGGGCGAAGGCGTCCGGCGGCACGGCGGCGCAGGGACACCGGGCCGGGGCCGACAAGATCTCCGAGTTCCTCGGCTGGTGCGCCGAGACCGACGTCGAGGTCGTCACCCTCTGGATGCTCTCCACGGACAATTTCGACCGCCCCGACGACGAACTGGTTCCGCTGCTGGGAATCATCGAGGACACGGTCCGCAATCTCGCGGCGGACGGCCGCTGGCGGGTCCACCATGTGGGCACGCCCGATCTGCTGCCCGATCGCACCCGGTCCGTACTGAAAGAGGCCGAAGAGGCCACATCGGACACCACCGGAATACTGGTGAATGTCGCCGTGGGGTACGGCGGCCGCCAGGAGATCGCGGATGCGGTGCGTTCGCTGCTCCACGAGCATGCCAAGAAGGGCACGTCCTTCGAGGAGCTTGCGGAGATCGTCGATGTGGAGCGGATCTCCGAGCACCTCTATACGCGGGGGCAGCCGGATCCCGATCTGGTGATCCGCACAAGTGGCGAGCAGCGGCTTTCCGGTTTCATGCTGTGGCAGAGCGCGCACTCCGAGTACTACTTCTGCGAAGTGTTCTGGCCGGCATTCCGCAAGGTCGACTTTCTGCGAGCCCTCCGTGATTACGCTGCGCGACACCGGCGCTACGGGGCCTGAGCCCGAGCGGGGGTACCCACCCACCCGGACGGGCCGGTGGTGGCATGGCAACCCGTCAACGAGGGAATACCCCTTCCAGGTCGATGTCCGGTCCACGGATGTCGTATCTCAGTGAGCGGCACGAGTCCACTCACCCGGGAGGCCCTTTGCACCAGGACGACCGTGCGCTGAGCACGGGCGAGGCGGAGGGCCGGGACCCGGCCTCCGTGTGGAGGCAGGCCCCGGTCCCAGCAGCCCGCGACGCCGTCGCTCCCCGACTTCATGCATCCGAGGGGGTACGTCCTTCCGTGGTGACCAGCACAAAGCGCCGCATGCCCGACAGGCGCACTTACGTTCTCGACACCAGCGTCCTGCTGGCCGACCCGAACGCCATGGCCCGGTTCGAGGAGCACGAGGTGGTGCTTCCGATCGTCGTGGTCACGGAACTCGAGGCCAAGAGGCACCATCCGGAGCTCGGATACTTCGCCCGGCAGGCCCTGCGTCTGCTCGACGACTTCCGGGTGAAGTACGGACGCCTCGACGCCCCGCTTCCCATGGGCGAGCTGGGCGGGACCCTGCGCGTCGAGCTGAACCACTCCGATCCCAGCGTGCTTCCGGCGGGCTACCGGTTGGGGGACAACGACTCACGGATTCTCGCGGTCGCGCGCAATCTCCAGGCCGAGGGGTTCGACGTCACCGTCGTCTCCAAGGACCTGCCGCTGCGCATCAAGGCCTCGTCGGTGGGGCTGCTCGCCGAGGAGTACCGCGCCGAGCTGGCGATCACGGACTCCGGCTACACCGGGATGAGCGAACTGACGCTTTCGCCCGACCAGGTGGATCTGCTGTTCAGCGAAGACGCCCTGTACGTCCCGGAAGCGGCCGATCTGCCCGTGCACACCGGCCTGGTGCTCCAGTCGGAGCGCGGCAAAGCGCTCGGCCGGGTCACCGCGCAGGGCAACGTGCGGCTCGTACGCGGCGACCGGGAGGCCTTCGGGCTGCACGGCCGCAGCGCCGAGCAGCGCGTCGCGCTCGATCTGCTGCTCGACCCGGACATCGGCATCATCTCGATGGGAGGCAGGGCGGGCACCGGAAAGTCGGCACTGGCGCTGTGCGCCGGCCTGGAGGCCGTGCTGGAGCGCAGGCAGCACCAGAAGGTCATGGTCTTCCGGCCGCTGTATGCGGTCGGCGGACAGGAGCTGGGCTACCTGCCGGGCTCGGAGGCCGAGAAGATGGGCCCCTGGGCGCAGGCGGTCTTCGACACGCTCTCCTCGGTGACCACCCGGGACGTGATCGAGGAAGTGGTCGGCCGGGGAATGCTGGAGGTCCTGCCGCTCACCCATATCCGGGGGCGCTCGCTGCACGATGCCTTCGTCATCGTGGACGAGGCGCAGTCGCTGGAACGGAACGTCCTGCTGACGGTGTTGTCCCGGATCGGCTCCAACTCCCGGGTGGTGCTGACCCACGACGTCGCGCAGCGCGACAACCTGCGGGTCGGGCGGTATGACGGAGTGGTCGCCGTCGTGGAGAAGCTGAAGGGGCATCCGCTCTTCGCGCATGTCACTCT
Organism: Streptomyces sp. NPDC051322; assembly: GCF_040689485.1. Classification (NCBI taxonomy): domain Bacteria; kingdom Bacillati; phylum Actinomycetota; class Actinomycetes; order Kitasatosporales; family Streptomycetaceae; genus Streptomyces; species Streptomyces sp. NPDC051322. Next base: position 103,543 of record NZ_JBFBAK010000006.1, read on the forward strand.
CAGCCGGTCCGAGCGTTCGCAGATCGCCGCACTGGTGACCGAAATGCTGGAGGATGGACAGATCTGACACCGTATTGACGGTGGGAGCCGCCCGGCAAGGCGCAGGAGCCTAGCCGGGCGGCTCTGTGCTGCGCAGGGTTCTCCAGAAATCTGTTGCGCCAAACGGGGTGTGAGCTATCCCACTCCGTCGAAGTTTGCCTTGTGCCGACTCGGTCGGGCAGAGTCTTGCTTCCGTCAGGCCCCGCATGCGGCACACGTGCATCCGTAAGGGTGCAGCACCACACAACTCAACACTTGCCGCCGTATGCCACCCGAGCACCACGCAGCACTTCCGCAAGGGAGTTGCCCACCGGGTCAGCGCCTCCCGTGACCAGAAGTTGGGAGGCCCGTGCCAGGGGCACGATTGCGTCCGCGAGGTCACGAGCGGTCGCTGCTGGAAGGAAACCGTGTGAGCCGGATTTCGGTCCGGGGATTCGCAGTGGCGTCTGCCACCGCGGTCACCACCGTAGGAGCAGTTGTCGGCGTCGCATCGGGCAGCACAGTGCCCGCAGGCGACAACATCGATGCAGCCTCCGCCGCGGACACGACGACCCTCGCAGACATCCCTGACGGCCAGCAGGCCCAGGTCGCGTCGCTGACGGAGCAGGCCGACACCCAGGCGGTGCAGGCCGACGCAGCGGCGAAGAAGTCCGCGGAGGAGTCGGCCCGCATCCAGGCCGCCAAGGACGCCAAGAGCAAGAAGGACGCTGCCGACGCGGCAGTGGCCAAGGCGAAGAAGCTGCACGACGAGCAGGTGCAGGCCAGCCGTTCCTCCGTGCGGGACGCCTCCAGCTTCTCGACGCAGAGCTCCTACACCATTGCTCAGGTCCAGGCCATGGCACGGGCGATGATGCCCTCGGACCAGTTCCAGTGCTTCAGCAACATCGTGGGCCACGAGTCCGGCTGGGACTACCAGGCCGTGAACGCGGGCTCCGGCGCCTACGGCCTCGTGCAGGCCCTGCCCGGTACCAAGATGGCGTCCGCCGGCGCCGACTGGCGGAGCAACCCTGCCACCCAGATCAAATGGGGCCTGAACTACATGAACAGCCGCTACCACAGCCCCTGTGGAGCCTGGTCGTTCTGGCAGGCCAACAGCTGGTACTAGGAGCTGCCGAGCACGTCCGGCGCTCAACTTCGCGGAGCCCCTCGCCGTCCCTACGGCGGGGGGCTCCGTGCATGTACCGTCGGGCTCCGAGTGAAGTGAGCGGGCGGGGGAAGAGGGACCAGAATGTCGAAGCTGCCGGACTGGCTCGAGAAAGTGGGCGCGGAACTCACCCAATGGGGCGAGCGGTTGGAGGAGCGCAGGTCGCTCTCCGACGACTCGGACCACCCCGGGCACCCGCACGCCGCGGAGGCCGGCGCAGGCGATGCGACCGACGGCCACCCGACCGCCCCGGGACAGGTGCCGCCGCCGCCGGACTACGCCCCTGCGGTCGCCGCCCGTCCCGACCCGGTCGCCGCCGTCCCCTGGGGGATGCGGGTCGCCGCCGAGGCCGGCTGGCGGCTGCTCGTACTGGCGGGAACGCTCTGGGTGTTGATGCGGATCATCAGCGCCATCCAGCTCGTCGTGCTGGCCTTCGCCGCCGCCCTGCTGGTCACCGCGCTGCTCCAGCCGACGGTCGCCCGGCTCCGGAGAGCCGGGCTGCCGCGCGGCCTCGCCACCGCGCTCACCGCCGTGCTCGGATTCGTCGTGATGGGCCTGGTCGGCTGGTTCGTGGTCTGGCAGGTGATGGAGAATCTGGACACCCTCTCCAGCCGCGTCCAGGACGGTATCCAGGAGCTGAAGCGCTGGCTGCTGAACAGCCCGTTCCATGTGACGGACAAGCAGATCAACGACATCGCCAAGAACCTGAGCGACACCATCGGCACCAACACGAACGAGATCACTTCGGCCGGACTGCAGGGCGTCACGGTGATGGTCGAAATCCTCACCGGCATACTGCTCGCGATGTTCTCGACGCTCTTCCTGCTGTACGACGGAGCGCGCATCTGGCAGTGGGTGCTGAAGCTGGTTCCCGCCCAGGCCCGCCCGGGCGTCGCGGGTGCGGGTCCGCGCGCGTGGCGAACGCTGACCGCCTATGTGCGCGGCACGGTGCTGGTGGCCATGATCGACGCGATCTTCATCGGGCTCGGAATCTTCTTCCTGGACGTCCCGATGGCGGTGCCGCTGGCGGTCTTCATCTTTCTCTTCGCGTTCATCCCGTTGGTGGGCGCGGTGGTCTCCGGAGCGCTCGCGGTGGTCGTCGCGCTGGTCACCCAGGGCGTCTTCACCGCGCTGATGGTGCTCATCGTGGTACTCGCCGTCCAGCAGATCGAGGGCCACGTACTGCAGCCCTTCATCCTGGGCCGCGCGGTCCGGGTCCATCCGCTGGCCGTCGTGCTGTCGGTGGCGGCGGGTGGCATGGTGGCGGGCATCGGCGGCGCGGTGGTGGCCGTACCGCTGGTGGCGGTGACCAATACGGTGGTCGGCTACCTGCGTGCGTACAGCAGGGAGCTGGCGATGCGGTCGGCGCCCCCCGCGCCGCACGGCGCGGCCGCGGGGGACGGAGCGCCGGTCCAGCCCGTGCCGCAGGCACGTGACGCCGATGCGGGAGCGGGCGACCCACCGCCGGGTGAGTGACGGCGGTCGGCGCGCAGCGGGTGAGCAACGGGCCCCGGCACCATGGCGACCATGGTGCCGGGGCCCGTTGCCGCGTTACGGCTACTCGGCCAGTACGGCCTCGGAGTCGAGCGTGACGCCGACCGCCTGCAGGACGGAGGCGATCTTGAACGCCTCCTGGATCGTCTCGCGGTCCACGCCGGCCTTGCGGAGCACCTGCTCGTGCGAGTCGAGGCACTGGCCGCAGCCGTTGATGGCGGAGACGGCGAGCGACCAGAGCTCGAAGTCGGTCTTCTCCACACCCGGGTTGCCGATGACGTTCATCCGCAGGCCCGCGCGCAGCGTGCCGTACTCGGGGTCCGACAGCAGGTGCCTGGTCCGGTAGAAGACGTTGTTCATCGCCATGACGGCCGCGGCGGACTTGGCCGCGGTGTACGCCTCGGAGGAGAGGTTGGCCTTGGCCTCGGGCTCCAGCTCGCGCAGTACCTTCGGCGAACGCGAGGCAATGGCGCAGGCGAGGACGGTGCCCCACAGCTGCTGCTTCGGCAGATCGCTGTTGCCGATCACCGAACCGAGGTTCAGCTTCAGGTCCTTGGCGTAGTCCGGGACGGCGGACTTCAGTTCGTCGAGTGACATCAGGAAATCAGCTCACTCGCCCGAGAGGAGCGCGACCGGGTCCAGGGTGTTCTCGCCCTTGGTCCAGTTGCACGGGCACAGTTCGTCGGTCTGCAGGGCGTCGAGAACCCGCAGGACCTCCTTGGGGTTACGGCCCACGGAACCGGCGGTCACCATGGTGAACTGGATCTCGTTGTTCTGATCCACGATGAAGACGGCGCGCTTGGCGTAGCCGTCCTCGCCCTCGATGCCGAGGTCACGCATGAGCTCGTGCTTCGGGTCGGCCATCATCGGGAAGGGCAGGTCGGTGAGGTCCGGGTGGTCCTTGCGCCAGGCGTGGTGCACGAACTCGGAGTCACCGGAGAAGCCGAGAACCTGTGCGTCCCGGTCGGCGAACTCCTCGTTCAGCTTGCCGAAGGCGGCGATCTCGGTGGGGCACACGAAGGTGAAGTCCTTGGGCCACGCGAAGACGATCTTCCACTGGCCCTCGTAGGTCTTGTGGTTGATCTGCTCGAACTCCTTGCCGCTCTCCAGCGAGACACAAGCAGTCAGGTCGAACTCGGGGAACTTGTCACCGACAGTGAGCACGTACTCTCCTTGCAGCTTAGGAAATCCCTTTTGGGGCGTTCCTGAGGGTTGGACGTGTTACAGATTGACACACGTTCCATTGATCGCGGAAATAGCTAGGCTTTCTGGACGTGATCGGAGGTGCCTATCAGTGGCGACCGCAGCCAGGGGTAAACAGCCCAGCCTCGCGCAGCTGCGCGCCTTCGCGGCCGTGGCGGAGCATCTGCACTTCAGGGACGCGGCCGCCGCGATCGGCATGAGCCAGCCCGCGCTGTCCGGTGCGGTGTCGGCGCTCGAGGAGACCCTCGGCGTGCAGCTGGTGGAGCGGACCACCCGCAAGGTGCTGCTGTCGGCCGCCGGAGAACGCCTCGCGGGCCGAGCCAGAATGGTGCTGGACGCGGTCGGCGAACTGATGGAGGAGGCCGAGGCGGTACGTGCGCCCTTCACCGGGGTGCTCAGACTCGGCGTTATCCCGACCGTGGCGCCGTACCTGCTGCCGACCGTGCTCCGCCTCGTCCACCGGGAGTACCCCGATCTGGACATCCAGGTGCACGAGGAGCAGACATCCTCGCTGGTCGAGGGGCTGACCGGCGGGCGGCTCGATCTGCTGCTGCTCGCGGTGCCTCTCGGTGTCCCGGGGGTCACCGAACTGCCCATCTTCGACGAGGAGTTCGTGCTCGTCACACCGCACGACCACTGGCTGGCGAGACGCACGGACGTTTCGCGTGACGCGCTGCGTGAGCTGGATCTGCTGCTGCTCGACGAGGGCCACTGCCTGCGGGACCAGACACTGGACATCTGCCGCGAGGCGGGCCGCCCGGGCGGCACGCCCGTGACGACGACGGCCGCCGGGCTCTCCACCCTGGTACAGCTGGTGGCGGGCGGCCTCGGGGTGACACTGCTGCCGCGGACGGCGGTGCGGGTGGAGACGGCCCGCAACGAGCAGTTGGCGACGGCCTGCTTCGCCGAGCCCGTGCCGACGCGGAGGATCGCGCTGGCGATGCGGGCGGGGGCGGCGCGGCAGGGGGAGTTCGCCGCGTTCGGGGCGGCGTTGCGGGAGGCGGTGCGGTGCCTGCCGGTGTGGCCGGCGTAACGGTGTCCCGCCGGAGGGGCTGACGCAAGCCAAAATCAAGCCTCTCCGGCGTTTGAGGAGCGGGGGTCCGGGGGCGGAGCCCCCGGAATCACTCCGTGCGCAGTCCCTCCGGCCGCATCAGGCGCCACAGTGGCGGCAGGCTCAGCAGGGTGACCAGCAGGACCACCCCCGCCCCGATTCCGGTCATCATGGCGACCGCCATCCAGTCGAAGGACACCGAGTGGCCGACCATCCGGAGCAGGATCGAGCCCATACCGAGCCCCACCGCCGTGGCCAGTGCCAGGCCGAGTGCGACCGGTATCGCGGTCTGCCACAGGACCGACCAGCTCATCGTGGAGCGGCGGGTTCCGAAGGCGGTCAGCGCCGCCAGCAGCTTCGCGCGGTCGCGCAGTTGCTCGAGGACGGAGACCAGCAGGCTCGCGCCGATCAGCAGCAGCACGGCGGCGGCACCGATGTAGAGGCCGCGCCGGACACTGCCGAAGCGGTTGTCCACCCGTACCTCCTGGAGCGCGTCCACCTCGAAGAGCGGGCTGGTCCGCGCCACGGTGTTGCGGACCCGGTCCACCGCGTCCGGCACGTTCGGGTCGAGGCTGACGTAGATCATCGTCGTCATCGCGGGAACCTTGGCGGTCGGCAGCGCGCCGGGGGTGATGAAGATGCCGCCCTCGCCGGGGTTGCCCGTCGGGTCGGTCCGTACCTCCGCGGTGCGGGTGTCGGCCGGCAGGGCCCAGGCCAGCGGACGGGACGTGTCGTCCCCGAGCGGGGAGCTGAGCCAGAGACGATGGCCCGGCTTGGCGATGCGGTAGACGTTCTGGTTCCAGCCGCCCTCCACGACGAAGGCGTCGCCGTCCGCACAGGACGTGATCGTGGCGAGTTCACGCAGCGCCGCACAGTCCCCGACATCGGCATCGATGAAGGCACCGGCACTGACGGAGTCCTCCGCGGACTTGCCCGCGCTGACGGTCACCTTGTCGAGGGAGAGCGCCTTGCCGACGCCGTCGGTGCGGCGCAGTGCGGACGTCACCGCGCTGCCCGAGTGCGGGGCCTGAACGGTCACCTGGGCGCGCGAGGTGTCGGCGCCGGTGCGCTGGGTGTAGTCGCCGTCGATGCCGGTGAACAGCATCTGCAGGGCGATGGCACCGGCCACCGCGACCGCGATGCCGTTGACCAGCCGGGCAGCGGTGCCGCTGCTCATCTGGAGCCCGCGGACGGCCAGTTGCCATGCGGTGGAGCCGCCGCCGAGGCGGTTGACCACGGATTCCACCAGCCAGGGCAGCAGCATCGTCACGCCGATGAGCAGCAGGACGGTCCCGCTGATGACTGCGGCCTGGTTGAAGCCCCCGCCGTAGAGGCCCTGGCCCATCATCGGGTAGAGCAGTCCGAGCCCGGCGACCGGCGGCAGCACCCGCCACCAGAGGCGACGGCGCCGCGGGGTCGAGGTGCGGACCACGCCGAGCGGTTCGATGACCACACCGCGCAGCGCGAACAGGGTCACCGCCACGGCTGCGGCAGGGACCGCGACCACGACCAGCGCGGCCAGCCACCCGCTCGGGTTCAGGTCCGAGGGGAAGAGGTTGACCCCGGCCACGTCGATATCGCCGACGAAGCTCCGGGCGAGCAGGAAGAACCCGGCGCCGAACACCACCCCGAGCAGCGCCCCCGCGAGAGCTTCGCCCGCTGCGATACGGCGGGTCATCCGGGAGTCCGTACCGACCAGCCGCAGCGCGGCGAGCCGGCGGTCCCGCCGCTCGCTGCCGAAGCGGACGGCGGCGGCGATGAAGACGGCCACCGGCATCAGCAGCACGACGAAGATGATGACGACCAGCAGCGCGAGCACCGGGTCCATGGGCGTCTGCGACGGTGCGTCGGAGAACGCCCTGATCCGGCGTACGTCCTCGCCGTCCCCCTGGGAGAGGTGGTCGTCTCCGGCGTAGTAGGCCAGCTCGTGCGGGCCGATCAGGCCGGCGTCGCCGATGGTGCCGCCGACCCGGTACGGGAGCCGCTCACGGAGCAGCTTCCCGGCGTCCGACGAGATCAGGCGGGCCAGGGCCGGGGAGACCAGCATCTCGCCGTCCCGGGGGAGCGCCTTGATACCGGCGGGAACCGGGGCCTTCGGTCCTTCGGCGTGCAGCAGCCGGCCACGGACGTCCTGGCCACGGAAGGTGGTGTCGGACCGGCCGAGCAGCAGGGTGTCGGCGGCGGCCTTGCCGACCATGGTGGTGCCGAAGTCGTTGCGGTTGTTCGTCCGGGCGTCCCGGGCGGCGAGCGCGCTGGGGATCGCGGTGGTGATCAGCAGCAGCGTCACCCCCAGGCCCACGCCGACGGCCGTCAGCAGGGTGCGCAGCCAGCCCTCACGCCCGCCGCTCACCGCGAACTTCGCCCCCATCGTGAGGTCCTGCGGCCAGCTCATCCGATGTGCTCCAGGTCCCGTGACCTGCCGTCGCGTACGACGACCTCGCGGTCGGAGTAGGCGGCGACGCGTGCCTCATGGGTGACCAGGACGACGGCGGCGTTGGTGGAGCGGGCCGCCTGGGTGAAGAGCTCCAGGACCCGCTCGCCGTTGAGCGAGTCGAGTGCGCCGGTCGGTTCGTCAGCGAAGAGCACCCGGGGGTCGGTCACCAGCGAGCGCGCCACGGCGACCCGCTGGCCCTGCCCGCCGGACACCTCGCCGGGCCGCTTGTGCCCGAGGTCGGCGACCTCCAGGCGCTCCATCCACTCCAGGGCCCTGCGCTCGGCCTGTTTGCGCTTCGTGCCGTTCAGCCGCAGCGGCAGGGCGACGTTCTCCGTGCAGGTCAGCTCGGGGACCAACTGCCCGAACTGGAAGACGAAGCCGAAATCGCTGCGGCGCAGCGCGCTGCGTTCGGCGTCCGTCATCGCCGACAACGCGCGTCCGCCGTAGGTGATGGAGCCGGTGTCGGGGCGGACGATGCCCGCGAGACAGTGCAGCAGCGTCGACTTGCCGGAGCCGGACGGACCCATCACGGCGACGATCTCACCGGCGTGGATGGAGAAGGCCGCACCATCGAGCGCCGGGGTCGGGCCGTACGCCTTGTGCAGGTCGGTGGCGTACAGCAGGGAACCGGCGGGGGTCACGCGCCCACCTCCGTGGCGAGTTGGCCGAGCCGGGCCGCCGTCAGTTCCAGCCAGCGCAGGTCGGCTTCGAGGTGGAAGAGAGCGTGGTCGCAGATCAGCTGGTCGGCGAGATCGCCGCGGCGCTTGCGGTCGGTGAGGATGCGCATCAGCCGCAGATGTTCCGCACGCTGCACATCCAGCAGGTCGGCGGCGCTCCGGCCGGTGAGCAGGGCCAGCACGACCTTGGTGTAGAGCGTCGACTGGAGGTACGGCTCGGGCTTCTCGGGCTGCGCGAGCCACTGCTCGACATCGCTGATCCCGGCATCGGTGATCGCGTACCGCTTGCGCTCGGGGCCGCCGCCGGCCTCGATGCCGTCGACCTCGACGAGGCCGTTCTTCAGCAGCCGGGACATGGTCGAGTAGACCTGCCCGTAGTGCAACGGCCGGTCGTGCCCGAACTTCTCGTCGAAGGCGCGCTTGAGGTCGTAACCATGACGGGGGCCCGACTCCAGGATGCCGAGCAGGGTGTGACCGATGGACATGGGGGCCTTTCTTGGTCGGTGGGAGGTGGGGTGACTACTCGGTACGCAGACCGTCCGGGCGCATCAGTCGCCACAGCGGCGGGAGGCTGAGCAGGGTGACCAGCAGGATGACAGCCCCGCCGGTGCCGGCCAACGGGACGAAGCCCCACCAGTCGGTGACGGGTTTGCCGACCATGCGCAGCAGCGCGGCGCCCAGCGCCAGACCGCCGCAGACGGCCAGCACCAGACCGATCACCACGGGCAGGGCGGTCTGCCAGAGCACCGACCAGCCGAGGGTGGGGCGGCGGGTACCGAAGGACACCAGTACGGACAACAGCCGCTTGCGCTCCCGGAGTTGTTCCAGCTGAGCGATGAGCATGGAAGCGGCGATCAGCGCCATGGTCGCCACCGAGCCCGCGAGCAGCCCCTTCTCGACGCTGGCGTACTGCTGGTCGCGGTCGACGGCCGTGATGTCCCAGACCCGCATGACGGGGTCGATACGGGCCGCGGTGTTCCGTACGTACTCCGAAGCGTCCGGCACCGAACGGTCGATCTTCACCAGGGCCCGGGTCTCGGCCTCCGGCAGCTGCGCCATGCTGATCGCGGACGGTGTGACGAGAATGCCGTCACGTTTCTCGCCCATCGGGTCGGTGCGGGCCACGACCGTGCGGGAACTCTTCGGGAGCGTCCACAGCACGGGTTCGTCGTCCAGGCTGACGTTCAGCTTGCCGCCCGGTCGCACGGTTTGATCGACCCAGTCGTTGGACTTCCGGTGGCCCTTGATGTGGGCGACGAAGGTGTCCCCGTCCCGGCAGGAGGGCAGCTGGGCGAGTTCGTGCAGGGTCGGGCAGTCGCCGACCGTGATGGTGGTGGTGGGCCAGGGGCCGGCCGCGTCGGCGTCGCCGCCCGGCTTGTCGGCGTAGGTCTCGATGGTGCCGAGGACCGCCTCGACGCCCTTGGTCGCGCGCAGCGCGGTGATCATCTGCTGGGCGCGTTCCCCGCTGGGGTACGTCGCGTCGATGTGCATCTGGGCCCGGGCGGGGTCCTGATCCGTGGTCTTGTTGAAGTCGTCGTGCAGTCCGACGAAGTACATCTGCAGCGCGACCGCGCCGGCCACCGCGATGGTGATGCCGCTGACCGCACGGGCCGCCGAGCCGCTGTTCAACTGAAGCCTGCGGGTGGCCAGCTGGAACGGGACGGGACCGCCGCTGATCCGGGCGACGACCGCCTCGACGACCCAGGGCAGCAGGGTGGTGAGCCCCACCAGGACCAGGAGCGCGCCGATCACGATGGGGTAGGGGTCGACAGCCGGGGCCTGGCCGGTGACTCGGCCCGTGCCCAGCAGGACGGCCGGCCCGGCGACCGGCATCACCAGCCGCCACCAGAGACGGCGTCGGCGGGTGACCCGCTGCCGGGTCACCCCGAGCGGTTCCATCACGACCGACCGCATCGCGGCCAGCGTGACGAGGACGGCGGACACCGGGACGGCCACCGAGAGCAGCACCGCCAGTGGGGTCACCGGGCTCAGGTCGGAGGGGAAGGCGGACATCCTCCACAGCTGGATGCCGCCGATGAACTGCCGTCCCACCAGGAAGAACACCCAGCCGAGCAGCAGCCCCAGCGTGGAACCGGCGAGCGCCTCGCCCGCCGCGACCCGCCGCGTCATCCGGATGTCCGCGCCGACGAGGCGCAGTGCGGCGAGCCGCCGGTCGCGGCTGTCGCCACCGAAACGCACGGCGGTCGCGATGAAGATGGCCACCGGAGCGAGCAGGACGACGCAGCCCAGGATGGTGAGCACGACGAGGAGGGAGGACATCGGCGCGCTCAGCGGGCCGCCACCGAAATGCGCGATGCGATGCGCGCCGGTGTGCGTGGTGAGGGTGGAGCTGCCCGCGTAGAAGTACAGCTCGCCCGGATCGCTCAGCCCGGCGTCACCGATGGTGCCGGTGATCCGGTACGGGAAGCGCTCGCGCAGCAGCTTTCCGTCCCCGGAAACCAGCAGGTCCTTCAGGGCGGGCGAGACGAGCATCGTGCCGGGGGCGGGAATCGTGCGGACACCGGGCGGGGTGATCGGGTGCGCACCGTCCGGGCGCAGCAGATAGCCGTCGACGGCTACGCCGTGGTACTCGCTCTCCGCGTGCCCGTACAGCAGGGTGGTGTCGCTGCGCGGGACCGAGTGCATGGGCGCGGACAGGGTGCGGGCGTGTCCGCGTGCCGACTGGGTGCTCACCGCGTTGGGCAGCGCGGATGCGGCGAGCAGCAGCGCCACCCCCAGCGCGACGCCGACGGCGGTGAGCGTGGTGCGGACCCAGGTCTCCCTGCCTCCGGTCACCGCGAACCGGACGCCGATGGTGAGGTCGTTGAGCCGGCTCATGCGGCGTACTGCGCGAAGCGGTCGCGGGACCTGCCGTCGCGTACGACGACCTCGCGGTCGGAGTAGGCGGCGACGCGTGCCTCATGCGTGACGAGCACGACGGCGGCGTCGGTGGAGCGGGCGGCCCGGGTGAAGAGGTCCATGACCAGTTCCCCGTTGAGCGAGTCGAGCGCGCCGGTCGGCTCGTCGGCGAACAGCACCCGGGGCCCGGTGACCAGCGAGCGCGCGATGGCGACCCGCTGCCCCTGCCCGCCGGACACCTCGCCGGGCCGATTGCGCCCGAGATCGGCGACCTCGAGACGCTCCATCCACTCAGCGGCACGGCGCGCGGCCTCCTTGCGCCGGACGCCGTTCAGCCGCAGCGGCAGCGCGACGTTCTCCGCGCAGGTCAGTTCGGGCACCAGCTGTCCGAACTGGAAGACGAAGCCGAAATCGGTGCGGCGCAGGGCGCTGCGCCCGACATCGTTCATACCGGCGAGATCCTGGCCGTCATAGCTGATGGAGCCGGCGTCGGGCTGGACGATCCCGGCCAGGCAGTGCAGCAGGGTCGACTTGCCGGACCCGGAGGGGCCCATGACGGCGACGATCTCGCCGGCCGATATGGCGAAGTCCGCTCCGTCCAGGGCGGGGGTCGGACCGTATGCCTTGTGGAGGGCGGTCGCGCTGAGCAACGGGGATTGCGGCGGGGACTGGGAAAGCATGGCGATGACTATACACAACCAGTATACCCATCGTGTATAGAGGCGACGAGCCTTTCATTGTTGGCGATAATTCGGTCCAAATGCTCTCAATTCCCCGAGAGATTGGTGAGAGATCGACCGGATCCGGCAACCTTGGGCGGTCCCTGAACGTCGGTTCTGGTGAGGCGGGTGCTGATTGTCACCACGGAGAAGGACGGGTGGGTGTCATGTGTCCGAAGTTGCGGTGTTAGCTTTCGACAGCTGATCTGGTGAGTAGAGAAGGCGGAGTCACAGAGCGATGGGCCGTGCGGATGATCGACGAGCCCGGCAGCGCGGGGCGCGCCGGGCCAAACCCAAGAAGGCCGGCATACGCCGGTTCTTCACCTGGAAGAAGATGCTGGGCACCTTCTTCGGGCTCTGCCTGCTGGCGATGGGCGCGTTCGTCGTGCTCTACCTGTATGTCCCCATACCCAAGGCCAACGCCGACATGGCGAAGCAGAGCAACGTCTTCAAGCTCAGCAACGGCAAGGTGTTGGTGCGCGAGGGCCCGGTCAACCGGGAGAACGTCCACCTCTCCGACGTCCCGCTCAAGGTGCAGCACACCTTCGTCGCCGCCGAGAACAAGACGTTCTACAAGGACAACGGCGTCGACCTGAGGGGCACCGCCCGAGGCCTCTACAACACCGTCAGGGGCCGGACGCAGGGTGGCTCGACCATCACGCAGCAGTACGTCAAGAACAACTACCTCACCGCTGACCAGACGGTGACCCGTAAGCTCAAGGAACTGGTGGTCTCCCTCAAGGTGGACCAGAAGTACTCCAAGTCGGAGATCCTCGAGGGGTACATCAACACCAGCTACTACGGCCGTGGCGCCTGGGGTATCCAGGCCGCCGCCCAGGCGTACTACGGGGTCGACGCCTCGAAACTGAACGTCAGCCAGGGCGCCTATCTGGCTTCCCTGCTCCAGGCGCCGAGCGACTACGACTGGTCTTCGGCGAGCCCCGAGGGAAAGAAACTGGTCAAGGCGCGCTGGGCGTACACGCTCAACAACATGACCGAAATGAACTGGCTCAGCGAGTCCGAGCGGGCCGCGCAGAAGTTCCAGATTCCGCAGGACCCCAAGCCGTCGAAGGGCCTGAAGGGTCAGACGGGCTATCTGGTCAAGGCGGCCAAGCAGGAGATGAAGGCACAGGGCGTCTCCGACGCGGAAATGGATGCAGGCGGCTGGACGGTCACGCTCAACATCGACCCGAAGAAGCAGGCGCAGCTCGAGAAGACGATGAAGCAGCAGCTGATCGACAAGCTCAAGCCCAAGACGCGTCCGGTCGATGCGGACCTCCAGGCGGGCGCGGTGTCGGTGGACCCGCACACCGGCAAGATACTGGCGCTGTACGGCGGCTGGGACTATCTGAAGCACGAGTACAGCAACGCCAAGCGCACCGACTACCAGCCCGCGTCGACCTTCAAGCCGATCATCCTCGCGGCGGCCATCGAGTCCGGGGCGAAGACGCAGAGCGGCAAGCTGATCACGGCGAACACCCTCTACGACGGCACCAGTAAGCGCCCGGTCGTGGACAGCAACGGCAACAAGGTGGGCTTCGCGCCGCCGAACGAGGACAACTACAGCCCCCCCGGACCGGTCACTGTGCAGACCGCCATGAACAAGTCGCTGAACGCGGTGTATGCGCAGATGGGCGTGGACGTCGGCCTCGAGAAGGTCAAGCAGATGGGCGTCGATCTCGGACTGAGCGGACTGGAAAGTGTGAAGGCCGTACCGGCGATGACGCTCGGTTCCTACGGTGCCAGTCCGATGGAGATGGCCGGGGCCTATGCGACGTTCGACAACCACGGCAAGAAGGTCACCCCGACCATCGTGAAGTCGGCGACCAACCCCGACCGGAGCCCGCTCACCCCGCAGAAGGCCATCGGCGATCAAGTCATGAGCCGGCAGACGGCGGACGCGATCACCTCGGTGCTGACCGGTGTGGTTCAGGAGGGCACGGGTACCGTCGTAAAGAACAAGGCCCAGAAGGTCGCGGGCAAGACCGGTACCTCGGACAACAACAAGTCCGCCTGGTTCACCGGCTACACCCCGGATCTGGTGACCTCGGTAGGGCTGTTCGGTGAGGCGGCCAAGACCCACAAGGGCCCGGACGGGAAGACCATCCTGCACGGCACCCAGGTCACCATGAGCGGCGCGGCAGGCAGCCCCACTGGGCGTATCAACGGTGCCGGCTTCCCCGCCCAGGTCTGGGCCGCGTACGTCTTCGGCCTCGACATGAAGCCCAGCACGTTCGACCTGGACACCGACCAGGGCGCCGCCGTCCAGCCCAGCTTCACGCCGTCGCCCAGCGCGTCGAACAGCCCCTCGTCGCCGGCATCCCCGAGCACGTCGAGCAGTCCGTCGCACAGTACGTCGCCCACGCCGTCCCACTCGGTTTCGCCGCCGCCGTCGCCCGATCCCAGCACCGACGGCGGCACGGACATGGGCACGAGCACGGGCACGAGCTCTGGTTCGGGCACAAGTACCGGCACCACCTCCGGAACCGGCACAAGTACCGGCACCAGCACGGGCACCAGTAACGGCGGCACCAACGGCACCAGTAACGGCAATGCCAACGGCGGCACCATCACCGGCCTGGGCGGCAACAGCAACCAGGCCGGGCAGTAAGGGAGCACGCAACGCGAGTGGGGCCCGCAGCAACTGCTGCGGGCCCCACTCACGTTCACCGTTCAGCGTCGTCGTCCTCGCTGCCATCACGGTCCTCGCTGTCCGGTGTGGGCAGGCGCATGCCACGGGACTCGGCGACCCGCAATACGTCGCTCAGGCACTCGGCGAGCCGGATCCCCGCGTACCGCACTTCGGCGTGCGGGGACATGGGGTCGTCCAGCACCTTCCGGCCGTGGCCGAGTACGTCGGTGCCCATGGCCAGTTGCACGGCTTCCATCTCGTCGGCCAGGCGCGACAGGTACCCCCCTGCACTGCCTGACACGAGAAAACACGGCTTGCCCTCGGGGGACGGCCACGGCAGCAGACGGGGCGCGGTGACGGGTTCCATCAGGCGGCCACCGTCCGGGCGCCGATCAGATGCCGGTCGAGATCGACCCCGAAGTCAGCGGCCAGTACGAGGGCGAGCCGCCGCCGACCCTGCCGCGCGCGTTCCTGTTCGTGCGCGACGAGGTAGGGGCGTGCCAGGGCGCTGGTGCCGCCGTCGAGCGGTCCGGCCTGGCTGTACGGGGATCGGTGGGTGGGGAGCCGCAGTGCGGAGGGGTCGGCTGTGCCCGGCCATGGGGGGAGCATGAGGGCCGCGAGGCGGGGGCCTGGACGGTGACGTCCGGCACCTGGGGCAAGCACCAGTCGCAGCCAATGGATGGACCTGCCGATAAAGTCGTACACGTCGACGCTCCTTCTAAGCGTGGGCCATGCCCCGGGAGGTCTAGCCACCTCGCCGGGGTCCTTCTGTCTGAGAAGCTACATCCGTGTGCAGCCCTCTGCATACAAGTAGAGAGGGATTCATCCGATCGTGCAGGTCAATGCCCGTCTACGTTGGACGTGTGAGCGATAACGAAAAGTCGCAGACGCCCCTGGATTTCATGAGCGCCAGACCGCTCTATGTCCAGTTGGCCGACATCATCACGGCGAAGATCAAGTCCGGAGAGTTGGCACCGGACAGGCCGATTCCCTCGGAGAACCATCTCGCCGACGAGTACGGCGTGGCACGACTGACCGCGCGGCGCTCCGCACAGGAACTACGTGAGCGCGGCCTCATCGTCACCGTGCGCGGGAAGGGCTCGTTCGTCGTCGAGCAGCCCCCCGCCGATGCGGGTAAGGGCGAGGGGTCCGCCGGCTGACCGCCTGACCGACGTCGGTCAGGCGTCATGGTGGGAGCCCCCAGGGGGCAGGCCCACCCCCACCGCCCGCACACTCAGTGCGGCGCCGCGACCTCGAACCAGACGACCTTGCCGGTGGAGACCCTGGTCGCGCCCCACCGTCTGGCCAGCCGGTTCACCAGGAACAGCCCGCGGCCGCCCTCATCCGTCTCCCTGGCCCGCCGTTGCCGCGGCAGCTGCGGGGAGTCGTCACCGACCTCGCAGCGCAGCACGTCGGTGCGCAGCAGCCGCAACGTCACCGGACGCTCGGCGTACCGCACCGCGTTGGTCACGACTTCGCTGACCAGCAGTTCCATCGAATCGGACAGGTCCTCAAGGCCCCAGCGTTCCAGCGCCGTGCGTACCAGCCGGCGGGCCCGGCCGGGGGCCTGCTCCTCCGGGTCGAGGAACCAGTACGCCACATCGCTCGGGGCGATCCCGTGGAACCGGGCGGCGAGCAGCGCGATGTCGTCGTCGCGGTCGCCGGGACCGAGCATGTCCAGCACGTCGTCGCAGAGCGCTTCGAGCGGCGGCGAGTGGTCGGGGCCGGTCAGCTCCGCCGTGGCGGCGAGCCGCTCACGCAGCTGCTCGATGCCCGTCCAGACATCCCGCAGCCGGGACTCGACCAGGCCGTCCGTGTAGAACAGCAGGGTCGCCCCGGCGGGTGCGTCCAGCTCGACCGCCTCGAAGTCCACGCCGCCCACGCCGATCGGAGCGCCCGGCGGGACTTTCAGTACCTCGGCGCGGCCGCCCAGGTGCAGCAGGACGGGCGGCGGATGGCCGGCGTTGGCGATGGTGATGCGGTGCACCACCGGGTCGTACACGGCGTACAGGCAGGTCGCCATCCGGTCGTCGCCGAGCCGCTGGGCCTGCTCGTCGAGATGGTGCAGGACCTCCGCGGGGGGCAGGTCGAGCTGGGCCAGGGTCTGCGCCGTGGTCCGGAGCTGGCCCATGATCGCGGCCGAGGTCATCGAGTGGCCCATCACATCGCCCACCACCAGCGCCACCCGGCTGCCCGGCAGCGGGATCGCGTCGTACCAGTCGCCACCGACCCGCGCGGTCTCGGCCGCCGGCAGATAGCGGGACGCCAGCCGGACGCCCGTCGGCTGGGGCAGCGAATCGGGCAGCATGGTGCGCTGCAGCTCGTCGGCGATGTAGGCCTCCCGCCCGTACAGCACGGCCTTGTCGATGCCGAGCGCGGTGTGGGTGGCCAACTGCGCCGCGACCAGCAGGTCGTTGGGCTCGAAGGCGGGCCGGTCGGGGCGGCGTACGAAGACCGCCGCGCCGATCACCCGGCGCCGGCCGCGCAGCGGGGCGAGGATCGTCCGGTGACCGTTCGGCATCGGACGGTCGGGGCCCAGCAGCTCGGGCAGCGCGAGGCGGGCCGCAGCGGAATCGCCGAAGACCGGGCGCACGCCCCGGAGTACTTCGGCGAGTGCGCCCCCGGACCGTACTTCACACAGCTCCGCGGCGACCGGCTCCAGCGGCTCCTCGGCCTCCTCCTCGTCGACTAAACGCAGCCGGTCGGTCCGGCGCAGCCGCAGGACGAACGGCACGGCGGGGCGTTCGTCGCCGACCGGCAGCGGGTCTCGGAGGAAGACGAGTATCGCGTCGGAGAACGTCGGGACGGTGGCCCGGCACAGGCCGAGCACGATCTCGTCGAGATCTATACCGCGGGCGATACGCCGGGTGGCGGCTCCCACGAACCGCAGTCGGTCGCCCTCGCTGCGTGCGGGGGAGGTCGGCGGGGTCGGCGGGGGCGCCGGGATGGCGCCCGCGGCCGCCACGTCCGTGTCCTGCTGCCGCGGGCGGGTGTGTTCGAGCGGCCTGGCAGCGGTGGGCTGCCGGCCTTCGTGGGAGGTGATGTGCTCCGTCACGCGAGGGATTCCGTCCGTCCGGGGCAGGTGTGTGATGCAACCGTTTCAAGGGGTCGTATACCCGCTGTCATGGCCGCACCCCCCTGTAGTGACATTCGGTCAGATCAACTGCTGCATTGCATCGTGGTAGGGCGCAGTCCTGCGGGGCACGATCCTACGGTTCACCCCCCGGGGCGCATCAAGGGTCTCACGACGGCATGCGCGCGGGCGTGCGATCCCAGTCGGCCGGGAGCGCGGGTACGGCCCACCGGGGATCGGGGCGCCACTCCTCCCAGCCGTCGGCGAACGGCCACCCCCAGGCCTCGATCAGCTCCACCGCGGCCCTGCCCGCCCGCCGTACCCGCCGGGCCTGCCCGGCGCCCATCAGACCCACCTGCTGGGCCTGGGCGAACTCGTCCTCGTCCAGCCACTGCCAACTGCGGTCGGGCAGCACCGCGATGTCGAGGAAGTGATCCTCGGAGTCGATTCCGCCCGCCCACCGGAGGTGTGGCTCCTCCAGATTCACGTACCAGTTCTTGAAGCGCCAGCCCTCGTCCCACCACAACCACACCGACCAGGGGTCTCCCGGCCGCGCCAGCTTCAACACCCCGGTGCCCCACCACTCCTCGCGCACCGTGACGCGCGGTTTGGTGTACCGGGTGGCCAGCGGCTCCCGGTACACGGGCGTCCCGTCGGCCAGCGCCGGTTTCACACATTCGGTACCGGGCGCGACCCACACGGCGAGCAGATCCTCGGTGTCCTGAACGACCGTCACCGGGCGGCAAATGTGCAGGTTGCGGGACCCGTTGCCGCGATAGCGCCAGAGAATGTGGTCTCCGGGCGCCCAGCGTTGTGTTCCTCCTGCACCTGTCATGCGGAGATCTTAGGAGTACGGGTGCGGTGGCGGAGCCCCAGGGGGCCGGACAGGACCTAAGGCCGCGTCATCCCCAGCACGTCCAGCGCCGCGTCGAGCTCCGCCTCGGTGAGGGCCCCGCGGGCCACGTACCCGCCTTCCACCACCGCCTCCCGGATCGTCATCCGCTCGGCCAGCGCCCGCTTCGCCACCTTCGCGGCCTCCTCGTAGCCGAGGTACTTGTTCAGCGGGGTGACGACCGACGGCGAGGACTCGGCGTACTCGCGCGCCCGTTCCACATGCGCGGTGATCCCGTCCACCGTGCGGTCGGCGAGCAGCCGGGAGACGTTGGCGAGGAGCCGGATCGACTCCAGGACGTTCTTGGCGATCACCGGCAGCATCACGTTGAGTTCGAAGTTGCCCGCGGCGCCGGCTGCGGCCACGGTCGCGTCGTTCCCGGTGACCTGTGCGGCCACCATCAGGACGGCCTCCGGGATCACCGGGTTGACCTTCCCGGGCATGATCGAGGAGCCGGGCTGCAGGTCCGGGAGGGAGATCTCGGAGAGGCCGGTGCGCGGGCCGGAGGCCATCCACCGCAGATCGTTGGAGATCTTGGTGAGGCCGGCGCCGATGGTCCGGAGCTGGCCGGAGGTCTCGACGATGCCGTCGCGGGCGCTCTGCGCCTCGAAGTGGTTGCGGGCCTCGGTCAGCGGCAGCCCGGTCACCCGGGCCACCTCGGCGATGACCGCGGCGGAGAAACCGGGCGGGGTGTTGATGCCGGTGCCCACCGCCGTACCGCCGAGCGGCAGTTCGGCGAGGCGGGGGAGGGAGGCGTGCAGCCGCTCCACGCCGTAGCGGATCTGTGCGGCGTAGCCGCCGAACTCCTGGCCCAGGGTCACCGGCGTGGCGTCCATCAGGTGCGTACGCCCGGACTTGACCACATCGGCGAACTCCTCGGCCTTGCGCTCCAGCGCGGCGGCCAGATGTTCCAGCGCCGGGACGAGATCGGCGGTCACCGCCGCCGTCGCCGCGATGTGGATGGAGGAGGGGAAGACGTCGTTCGACGACTGCGAGGCGTTGACGTGGTCGTTCGGGTGCACCGCGCGGCCGAGCCGCTCGGTGGCGAGGGTCGCGACCACCTCGTTCATGTTCATGTTGGAGGAGGTGCCGGAACCGGTCTGGAAGACGTCGATCGGGAATTCCGCGTCCCAGCGGCCCTCGGCCACCTCGTCGGCCGCCTCCTGGACCGCCCCGGCGATGTCCTTGTCGACCACCCCGAGATCGGCGTTGACCTTGGCGGCCGCGGATTTGATCCGGGCCAGTGCCTCGATGTGAGCGCGCTCCAGGTGCTGCCCGGAGATGGGGAAGTTCTCCACCGCGCGCTGCGTCTGCGCACGCCATTTGGCGTCGGCGGGCACCCGTACCTCGCCCATGGAGTCGTGCTCGGTCCGGAACCGCTCAGTCATGACGTGCCTCCCGCTCGGGTCGTACCTCCGCCTCGGACAGCAATGTCCTGCAGGAGCGTGTTCCCGGTCGGGCGCAAAAGGATCGCCCTCCTACCGCCGGACGGCGGTAGGAGGGCGATCGCGGAGCGGGGGACGGTTACGCCTGACCGGGCGCCCGTACCGGGATGTTCAGGATGGTCGGGGACTCGGCAGGGGCCCGGAAGAAGTCGTTGCCCTTGTCGTCGACCACGACGAAGGCCGGGAAGTCCTCGACCTCGATCTTCCAGACCGCTTCCATGCCCAGCTCCTCGTACTCCAGGACCTCGACCTTCTTGATGCAGTCCTGGGCCAGCCGCGCCGCGGGGCCGCCGATCGAGCCCAGGTAGAAGCCGCCGTGCGCGTCGCAGGCGTCGGTGACCTGCTGGGAGCGGTTGCCCTTGGCGAGCATCACCTTGGAGCCGCCGGCCGCCTGGAACTGCGCCACGTAGGAGTCCATCCGGCCCGCCGTGGTCGGCCCGAACGAGCCGGAGGCGTAACCCTCGGGGGTCTTGGCCGGGCCCGCGTAGTAGACCGGGTGGTCCTTGAGGTACTGCGGCATCTCCTCGCCCGCGTCGAGCCGCTCCTTGATCTTGGCGTGCGCGATGTCGCGGGCCACGACCAGCGGGCCGGTGAGCGAGAGGCGGGTCTTGACCGGGTACTTGGTCAGCTCGGCCAGCACCTCGTCCATCGGCCGGTTGAGGTCGATCTGCACGACGTCGCCGCCCGCGTCGAGGTGCTCGTCCGTGGTGTCGGGCAGGAAGCGCGCCGGATCGGTCTCCAGCTGCTCCAGGAAGACGCCGTCCGCGGTGATCTTGGCGACGGCCTGCCGGTCGGCCGAGCAGGACACGGCGATGGCGACGGGCAGCGAGGCGCCGTGGCGGGGCAGCCGGACCACCCGGACGTCGTGGCAGAAGTACTTTCCGCCGAACTGCGCGCCGATGCCGATCTTCTGCGTCAGTTCGAAGACCTTCTGCTCCAGCTCGGTGTCCCGGAAGCCGTGCCCGGTCGGCGAGCCCTCGGTGGGCAGCTCGTCCAGGTAGTGCGCCGACGCGTACTTCGCCGTCTTCAGCGCGAACTCGGCGGAGGTGCCGCCGACGGTGATCGCCAGGTGGTACGGCGGGCAGGCGGCCGTGCCCAGCGAGCGGATCTTCTCCTCCAGGAACTTCATCATGGACGCCTCATTGAGGACGGCCTTGGTCTCCTGGTAGAGGAACGACTTGTTGGCGGAGCCGCCGCCCTTGGCCATGAAGAGGAACTTGTACGCGCCGCCGTCGGTCGCGTACAGCTCGATCTGCGCGGGCAGGTTCGAGCCGGTGTTCTTCTCCTCCCACATGGTGAGCGGGGCCATCTGCGAGTAGCGCAGATTGAGCTTGGTGTAGGCGTCGAAGATGCCGCGCGAGAGGGCCTCCTCGTCGCCGCCGGCGGTGAGCACGTTCTGCCCGCGCTTGCCCATCACGATCGCGGTGCCGGTGTCCTGGCACATCGGGAGCACGCCGGCCGCCGCGATGTTCGCGTTCTTCAGCAGGTCGAGGGCGACGAACTTGTCGTTCGATGAGGCCTCGGGGTCGTCGACGATCTTCCGCAGCTGGGTGAGGTGGGCCGGACGCAGGTAGTGCGAGATGTCGTGCATGGCCTCGGCGGCGAGCTTGCGCAGGGCCTCCGGCTCGACCTTGAGGAACGTACGCCCGTCGGCCTCGAAGGTGGAGACGCCCTCGGCGGTCACCAGCCGGTACGGCGTGGTGTCCGCCCCCACGGGGAGCAGATCGGAGTACGCAAACTCTGGCATGACGGGCCATTCCTCACTCGGCAGACGCGGCTGGCCTCCATCGGCGCAGCGCCCACCAGCGTAGAACCCCGCGCGGACCGGGCGGCTGTGAGGTAGGGCTCAGTTCGCGGCGACGATGCGGAGGGCCTGTCCGGCCGACCTTTGCCGGGCCCGCGAGATCGACCGGACAGGCCCTGGTCGCGATCTATCGCGTTTGGGTACGCTGAGCCGGTGGACCTCGAAAAGCACCCTCAGCAGCCGCCGCCCGCCGTAGGTATCCGCGCGTCCGACGCCGACCGCGACCGGGTCGCGGACATCCTCAGGGATGCCCTGGCCGAGGGCCGGCTGGATGCCGACGAGCACGCCGAGCGGATCGACTCCGTCTACCGCGCCAAGACTCTCGCCGAGCTGGAACCGCTGGTCCAGGACCTGCCGGCGGTCGGCGGCCGCCGTGAGCCCGTCGGCGGGGCGACATACGCACCCGCAGACGCCCCGGACGCGGCGCCGGTCACTGCGGAGAATCTGGTCGCCGTCTTCTCCAGCTCCACCCGCAAGGGCCGCTGGCGCGTCGGCCGCAGGACCAACGCCTTCTCGCTGTTCGGGAGCGTGGAGATCGACCTGACCGAGGCGCTGTTCGAGCAGCGGCTCACGGTCATCAACGCCACCGCGATCTTCGGCAGCGTCGAGGTCCGCGTCCCGGAGAACATCACCCTGCGCGGCAGCGGCACCGGGATCTTCGGGAACTTCGAGGTGCGCACGCTGGAGTCGGAGGACCCGCAGGCGCCGGTGGTCGTGGTGAACGGCTGCGCGGTCTTCGGCAGCATCGAGGCGAAGCCGAGGCGCGGCAAGCTGATCGCCGACCTGCACGACCACATCCAGCAGAAACTCCGCAAACACCTGGGCTAGTGCGGGCTAGTGCTGTGTCGTCGGTGGCCGGTCCTGATCGGGCGCTTCGGAACTCAGTGCATAGGCGCGCGCACAGCGGGTAGGGAGCCCTGCATCGTCTCTCGCTCGCGAAGCCGTCGTCAGGAGTAGACCGTGCTGCATCCGCCGCATCAGTCCGTGCAGGTCGCTGCCGTCCCGTCGCAGCGCGGCCCCCGGGAGGATCAGGCAGGGCCCTGGCATGCCGACGCGGTGTGCCGCCGTGACGAGGCGGGGCTGTTCTTCGCCCCGTCCAAGGAGCCGACCGCCGCTCGGCTCGCCCGCGAGGAAGCGGCGAAGCGGGTCTGCGCCCGCTGCCCGGTGATGGTCGAATGCCGGGAGCACGCGCTCCTGCAGCCGGAGCCGTACGGGGTGTGGGGTGGTCTCACCGCGGCCGAGCGCAGAGTGGTGCTCGCCCGGCGCAGGCGTCGCGAGGTCGAGCTGCGCAGCGCGATACCGGACCCGATGGCCCAGGCCGGCTGACCGGCCGGACGCCGGTTCGGCCGCCGGGCCGGGAAGCAGCCGGGCCGGAAACCTGACGGAGAAAGAGCGAGGGGCGCCCCCGGCCGCACACCGGGGGCGCCCCTTCTCGCGCGTACGGACGCCGTTGTCCGTACGGGTCTGCTCGGCTCCGGCCGGCGCTACTTGGCGCGGTCGAAGTCCACCGTGCTGTAGGCGCGCAGCTTCGACAGCCGGTGCGTCGAGTCGATCTGGCGGATGGTGCCGGACTTGGACCGCATCACCAGCGACTGGGTCGTGGCGGTCTCGGCCCGGTAGCGCACCCCGCGCAGCAACTCGCCGTCGGTGATGCCGGTGGCGACGAAGAACACGTTGTCGCCGCTGACCAGGTCGGTCGTCGAGAGCACCCGGTCCAGGTCGTGACCGGCGTCGATCGCCCGCTGCCGCTCGGCGTCGTCCTTGGGCCAGAGCTTGCCCTGGATGGTGCCGCCGAGGCACTTGATGGCACAGGCGCTGATGATGCCTTCAGGTGTGCCGCCGATCCCCATCAGCAGATCGACGCCGGTGCCCTCCCGGACGGCCATGATCGAGCCGGCGACGTCGCCGTCGGAGATGAACTTGATCCGCGCGCCGGTCTCCCGGATCTCCTTGACGATGCCGTCGTGACGGGGACGGTCGAGGATGACAACGGTCACATCCTCCGGCGTCGAGTGCTTCGCTTTGGCGACTCGGCGGATGTTGACCGATACGGGGGCGTTGATGTCGACGAAGTCGGCCGCCTCCGGACCGGTGACCAGCTTGTCCATGTAGAAGACCGCGGACGGGTCGAACATGGAGCCGCGGTCGGCGGCCGCCAGCACGGCGATGGCGTTGGGCATGCCCTTGGCGTTGAGCGTGGTGCCGTCGATCGGGTCGACGGCGATGTCGACCTCGGCACCGGTGCCGTCACCGATGTGCTCTCCGTTGAAGAGCATCGGGGCTTCGTCCTTCTCGCCCTCCCCGATGACGACGACTCCGTTCATCGACACGGTGGAGACGAGCGTCCGCATCGCGTTGACCGCGGCGCCGTCCGCGCCGATCTTGTCGCCGC
This sequence comes from Streptomyces sp. NPDC051322, assembly GCF_040689485.1. Taxonomy (NCBI): domain Bacteria; kingdom Bacillati; phylum Actinomycetota; class Actinomycetes; order Kitasatosporales; family Streptomycetaceae; genus Streptomyces; species Streptomyces sp. NPDC051322. Next base: position 127,401 of record NZ_JBFBAK010000006.1, read on the forward strand.
GTCCCACCCAGCGGCCTGCGGCCATGGCGGCGGCCTCGGTGACCCGGACGAGTTCCAGGGCGAGGTTGCGGTCGGGGGCCTCCGGAGAGACCTCGAGCTGGGAAGGGAGGTGATGCTCGGTCATCGGCACGCACCTTTCTGATACGACGACGGCCGTATGTAGAGGGTTCGTTCGATTCTATCGTCCGGTCGCCAGAATGAGCAGAGGACCCCACGGATGAGCGTGACGGTGACCTGAGACCATGGGGGAGTGGCAGCTACCCGAGGCAAGCAGACGGTGCGCGGACTGGTTCAGTCGATGGCGGTGATCGGCGCCGTCGTCGCGTGCATCTACGTATTCGTACCGCATGGTGGCAACTCCGAACCGACCAAGGCGGTCGACTACCGCGTCGAACTGCTTTCCGCGCAGCGCGCGGCCCCCTATCCGGTGGAGGCGCCGGTGGGGCTCTCCGCCAAGTGGAAGCCGACGTCGGTCTCCTACGCGGAGCAGGACGGCAACGCCTGGCACCTCGGGTTCCTGGACCCGGAGGGCCAGTACGTCGCGGTCGAGCAGTCCACCGGGGACGCGGAGAAGTTCGTGACGACGGTGACCCGGGACGCGTCGAAAACCGCGAAGACCCAGCAGGTGGACGGCAAGAGCTGGCAGCGCTGGAAGGGCCCGAAGTACGACGCTCTGGTGCGCCAGGACAAGGGCTCGACGACGGTGGTGATGGGGACCGCGCCGTACGACCAGTTGGCGGAGATGGCCTCGGCGCTGCAGGCGGAGGGCAAGCCGGCGCAGAGCTCCTGAGATACGGCCGAAGGCCGCCGTTCCCGGAGGGGAACGGCGGCCTTCCGCTTGCTGCGGGCCGGACTCAGACGGTGGTGACGACCTCGTCGAAGGCGAGCCGCGGGCTGCGCGGGAACCAGGCGTCCTCGCCCGGCTTGCCGATGTTGACGATCATCAGCGGGGTGTGGTCGTCATCCAGGAACTCCTTCTGGACGGCGGCGAAGTCGAAGCCCGTCATCGGTCCTGCGGCAAGACCGGCGGCGCGGACACCCACGATGAAGTAACCGGCCTGCAGGGCGGCGTTCAGCGTGGCGGCCTGCTCGCGGACCGGGCGCTCGGAGAAGAAGGCGTCCTTGGCCTGCGGGAAGTGCGGGAACAGCTGCGGGAGCTCCTCGTGGAACTCGTTGTCCGCGGAGAGGATCGCGACCAGCGGTGCGCTGCTGGTCTTCGGCCGGTTGCCCTCGGCCATCAGCGGCACCAGGCGCTCGCGCGCCTCGGGGGAGCGGACCAGGGTGACCCGCAGCGGCGACTGGTTGAAGGCGGTCGGCCCGTACTTGACCAGGTCGTAGATCGCCTGCACCTGCTCCTCGGTCACCGGCTCGTCGGAAAACGTGTTGGCGGTGCGGGCCTCACGGAAGAGGAGGTCCTGGGCGGCGGGGTCGAGAACGAGCGACATCTTTCGTACCTTCCGGGCATACGGTGGATCAAGCGATGCTCCGACTGTACGACCGCGATGTATTAAGTTTCAACTAAATCCGGGGTCGGGTGACGGGCCTCACAGCGTCGGCGACGCGGGCCGGGCGCCTCCCGCTACTCCTCCTCCGCTTCCGCACCCGCGAGCGCCGCGTCCAAACGCGCCCGCGCCCCCTCCAGCCACCCCCGGCACACCTTCGCCAGCTCCTCGCCCCGTTCCCACAGGGCGAGGGACTCCTCCAGCGTCGTACCCCCGGCCTCCAGCCGACGCACCACGTCGATCAGCTCGTCCCGAGCCTGCTCGTATCCCAGCGCCGTTTCATCCGGCTTGGCCTCGGCCATCTCATCCACCCTGAACTCGCCCCATCCGGTTCTTCCCGTTCCTCATCCGGCGACCGCCCTGCTCACCGTCATGGCTGACCGTCATGCGGCGACTGCCCCCGCGGCTGCCCGTCCGACTGGCCCGGCAGCGCGCCCCCGCGCGAAGCGACAGCGACGTGCAACTCCCCGCCGGACACCCGGGCCCGCAGCGGCTCCCCGTCCGAGACGTCGTCCGGCGACCGCACCACCGCACCGTCCGCCCGCTGCAGCACCGCATATCCCCGCTCCAGCGTCGCCGCAGGGGACAGCGCGACCACTCGGGCGCGGGTGTGCGAGAGCTCCGAGTCCGCGCGGTCGAGCAGATGCCGCAGGGTGCGTCTGCTCCGGTCGACGAGTGCGTCGACCATCTCCTCGCGCTCCTCCACCATCCGCTGCGGCCGCTCCATGCAGGGCCTGGCCAGCGCGGCCGCCAGACCGCGCTGCTCCCGGTCGAGCAGGCCCCGCAGCGTCCGCAGCGAGCGGTCCCGCAGCAGCCGCACCCGGTCGAGTTCCTCGCCGACGTCCGGCACGACCTTCTTCGCCGCATCCGTCGGCGTGGAGGCCCGCACGTCCGCCACCAGATCCAGCAGGGGCGAGTCCGGCTCGTGCCCGATCGCCGACACGACCGGTGTGTCGCAGGCCGCCACCGCCCTGATCAGCTGCTCGTCGGAGAACGGCAACAGGTCCTCCACGCTGCCGCCGCCCCGTGCCACGACGATCACGTCCACGTCCGGCAGCCGGTCGAGCTCCTGGACCGCATCGACTACCTGAGGCACCGCGTGGACGCCCTGCACCGCCACGTTCCGCACCTCGAACCGCACGGCGGGCCACCGCCGCCGCGCGTTCTCCAGCACGTCGCGCTCGGCCGCCGACGCCCGGCCGGTGACCAGTCCGATCAGCTGCGGCAGGAAAGGCAGCGGCCGCTTGCGGTCCAGGGCGAACAACCCCTCGCCGGCCAGCGACTTCTTCAGTCTCTCCAGCCGGGCCAGCAACTCGCCGATACCGACCGGCTTTATCTCCACGGCCCGCAGCGAAAGCTGCCCCCGCGGCGCGTACCACTCCGGCTTCGCGTACACGACGATCCGGGCACCCTCCGACACCACATCGGCAACCGCGTCGAACACCTGCCGGAAGCAGGTCACGGACACCGAGATGTCGTACGACGGGTCGCGCAGCGTCAGGAACACCACGCCGGCGCCCGGCCGGCGCGAGAGCTGAGTGATCTGACCCTCCACCCACACCGCGCCGAGCCGGTCGATCCAGCCACCGATCAGCCGCGACACCTGCCCCACCGGCAGGGGGGCATCCGCGGACGTGTTCACAGCCATGGTTGCGAGCGTATAGGCCGCCTCGGACAACCCGGCAGTGCCGAACGGCGCGTAGCCCGGACCTGGACGGCCCGGGCTACGCGCTGTGGAGTCCGCTCAGACGGTGGGAACGAGCCCCGTGAGGCCGCCGGCCAGGCCGGTGAGGCCGGTGAGCGCCGATATGTCGGCGCCGCCCTGGGTGGAGAGGCTGAAGCCGGCCGGCACGAGGCCGTCGACGCCGCCCGCCACGGTCACGCCGCCGCCGACGCCGCCGGACATGGCGTCCAGCTCGTTCTCGGAGATTTCCTGGGTCGCAATCTGGAAGGCCGAAGTCATGAGGTGCGTTCCCCTTCGAGTGGCATACGAGTGGCATGAGAAATGGATGCGACCGCTCCCTGGCCGGCGGGCCGGACAGGCTGCGATCGCGGGAGTGGTGCGTCACCGGGCCCGACGGGCGTGATCCGTCACCCGGGCTTCCGCACCGCGAAGAGCAAAGCATGTGCGAGGACCGCAAAGCCAGCAGGTCGAATTGCTCTCGTGAATCTCTTCTTCTCGGACGGCATTTCACGTGTCGGTTCGTCCATGAAGTGGTGGCACATTCTCCGCAGCACCGAAAGGTGCGCGTTTCCGGGCCTTCACACTCGGACCGATCGGCCGGGCACTCCACCGCGGGCTGCGTGACCTGGTGGTCGGTACGGCAAGAAGAAGCGAAGATCGTGTGTCGCCCGAGTGATCGGTGTGCAGATTCACTTCGGTGGCCGGACCCGGTCCGGCGTTTCGGACGAGTCCCGCCGCAGCGTCACGAACACCATCACCAGCCCCACCACCAGCCATACCGCTCCCACCACCAGCGCCGTCCCCGACGCCTCCCAGATCACCGCGACGATGATGGCCGCCCCCACCACCGGGGCCACCACATGCCGCCACCACCGCACCGGGCCGCCCAGCCGGCGCACCGCGAACCAGCCCACCACCGAGGCGTGCAGCAGGAAAAAGGCGGTCAGCGCCCCGATGTCGACCACCGACACCAGCCGGTCGAGACCGTCGTCGCGCCGGGCCGCCCACACCGCGGCCAGCAGCGTGATCACCGCGGCCAGCGACACCGCGATCCGCGGCACCCCGGAGGAGGCGCTCACCTTCGACAGCAGCCGCGGCAGCCGCCGTTCCCGGCCCATCGCGAAGAGCAGCCGGCCCGCGGCGGCCTGACCCGCCAGCGCCGCGAACGCGGCACCGATCGCCTTGCTCACCGCCACCAGGTCGTGCAGCCAACTGCCGACGGCCGAGTCCACCGTGTCGTAGAAGGCCGAGCCCTGAGCGACCGGCTTCGCAGCCAGTTGCAACGACGACATGGGCTCGAGCACCGCCGCCAGGTACGACTGCACGATGAACAGCACACCCGCGAGCACCAGACAGAACAGCACCGCCCGCGCCACCCGCGCAGAACCCCCGGTGACCTCCTCGGCGAACGCGGCGATCGCGTCGAACCCCAGATAGGAGAGCACCGCGACCGAGACCGCCCCCACCACGGCGCTCAGGGAGAACCCCGCATCGCCGGCGAACGGGGTCAGCCAGCCGCGCCGTTCCCCGCCCTCCGCGAGCACCACGACGGCCGCCGCCACGAACACCACCAGCGCCACGATCTCCAGCGCCAGCACCGCGAACCCCACCCGGGCGGCCGCCTTCACCCCCCAGAGATTCAGCAGCGTGGTCACCACCACGGCGATCGCCGTCCACACCCACCGCGACACCGAGGGCACCAGAGAGTTCATCGCGATCCCGGAGAACAGGTACGCGACCGCGGGAATCAGCAGATAGTCGAGCAGCGCCATCCACCCGGCGATGAAACCGGGGCCCCTCCCGAGCCCCTTGGTCGCGTAGGCGAACACCGAACCGGCTCGCGGAACGACCCGCACCATCTGTGCGTAACTGAACGCGGTGAACGCCATGGCGATGGTCGCCAGCACGTAGACCAGCGCCACGGCACCCTGCGACTTCGCGTCGAGCGTGCCGAAGATGCCGACCGGGGCCATCGGCGCGATGAAGAGCAGACCGTAGACGACAAGGTCACGGAATCCCAGCTCCCGCCGGAGGGTCGGCTCCTTGACCGCGCTGCTCGCGCCACCGCTGTCCGTAGTCATGCAGGCAGTCTTCCCGTAAGGCGGCCCCCCGGCCCCTCCTGCACGGCCTTACGATGGACGGCATGACTGCTACGACCGCCCGCCGTGTCCTCCTCGCCGCGCCCCGTGGGTACTGCGCCGGCGTGGACCGTGCCGTGATCGCCGTCGAGAAAGCCCTCGAGCAGTACGGTGCGCCCGTCTACGTGCGCAAGGAGATCGTCCACAACAAATACGTCGTGCAGACCCTGGAGAAGAAGGGCGCCGTCTTCGTCGACGAGACGCAGGAGGTCCCCGAGGGCTCCATCGTGGTCTTCTCCGCGCACGGTGTCGCACCGGTCGTCCACGACGAGGCCGCCCAGCGCAAGCTCGCCACCATCGACGCCACCTGCCCGCTGGTCACCAAGGTCCACAAGGAAGCCGTCCGTTACGCCAACGACGACTACGACATCCTGCTGATCGGTCACGAGGGCCACGAGGAGGTCGTCGGCACCAGCGGAGAGGCGCCCGAGCACATCACGCTGGTCGACGGACCCGAGGACGTCGCCAACGTCAGCGTCCGCGACGAGTCGAAGGTGGTCTGGCTCTCCCAGACGACGCTCTCGGTCGACGAGACGATGGAGACGGTCGACGCACTGAAGACCAAGTTTCCCCAGCTGATCTCGCCGCCCAGCGACGACATCTGCTACGCCACCCAGAACCGCCAGACCGCGGTGAAGCAGATGGGCCCCGACGCCGATCTGGTCATCGTCGTCGGCTCCAAGAACTCGTCGAACTCGGTACGGCTGGTCGAGGTCGCCCTCGGCGCCGGCGCCCGAGCCTCCCACCTCGTCGACTTCGCCGGAGAGCTCGAGGAGGCCTGGCTGGACGGCGTCACCACGGTCGGTGTCACCTCCGGCGCCTCGGTCCCGGAGATCCTGGTCGACGGCGTACTGGAGTGGCTGGCCGCGCGCGGTTTCGGCGACGTGGAGATCGTGAAGGCCGCCGAGGAGTCGATCACCTTCTCGCTGCCCAAGGAACTCCGCCGCGACCTGCGCGCCGAGGCGGCCGAGCTGTCCGGCGAGTAGCGGCCGCGGCAGGGCAGCGTCCCCTGCGTACAGCCGTCCCCTACGTAACGGCCTGCTCCGCGTCGTAACGTTGGGCCATGCAGATCTTCGGTGTGGACATCGGCGGATCAGGGATCAAGGGTGCTCCCGTTGACCTGGACCGCGGAGACCTGGCCCAGGCCCGCCACAAGGTGCTGACCCCGCATCCGGCCACCCCCGACTCCGTCGTCGGGGGTGTCGTCGAGGTCGTCCGTAACTTCGCCTGGTCCGGCCCGGTGGGGATCACCTTCCCCGGCGTCGTGGCGGACGGCACCGTCCGCACCGCGGCCAACGTCGACAGGAGCTGGATCGGCGTCGACGCGGCGAAGCTCATCGGTGACCGGCTGAGCCTGCCCGTCACCGTGCTGAACGACGGTGACGCGGCAGGCGTCGCGGAGATGACGTTCGGGGCGGGCGGCAAGCGCAAGGGCACCGTCATCCTGCTCACCTTCGGCACCGGCATCGGCTCGGCGGTCTTCCACGGCGGCAGCCTGGTACCCAACACCGAGCTCGGCCACCTCGAACTGCACGGCCACGACGCGGAGACCCGCGCCTCGACCAAGGCCAAGGAGGACGAGGGCCTGAGCTGGCAGCACTGGGCGCACCGGGTGCAGAAGTATCTGGCCCATGTGGAGATGCTCTTCTCGCCGGAGCTGTTCATCATCGGCGGCGGCGTGAGCCGCAAGGCGGAGAAGTTCCTTCCGCTCATCGAGGGCGTCAGCGCCGAGATCGTCCCCGCCCAGCTGCAGAACAACGCGGGCATCGTGGGTGCGGCGATGGCGGCGTCCAGCGGCTGACCGCTCCTCGACCGCCCTGCCCGGGTCAGCGGCCCGGATCCGCGGTCCGGGTCAGCGGTCCGGGTCAGCGGTAGCGCCGCCGGATGTGCCGTACCTTCCGTACGCTCGCGATGACCCCGGCGACCAGCGTCCCGCCGTACAGCCAGCCCGCGTTCAGCGCGAGGACGGTGATCAGAGCCGTGATCCGGCCGCCGAGCCCCCCGCTGTCGGTGATCGGCAGGGCGCCGAACGCGAAAGCGATCGGCACGCTGACCGGCGCGGTGACCAGGTCGGCGGTGCGCACCCACAGGGCGGTCAGCGCGCCGACCGGCACGAAGAGCAGTCCGTACATCAACGGAGCGCCGTCGAACAGCAGCGAGTCCAGGCAGCCGACCATGAACATCACCGCGCAGGAGAACAGCCCGCCGCCGAGCCCGGTCAGCCGCGGATTGGGCATCCGCCGCAGCGCCAGTACCACGGGCGGCACCGGCCGCCCCGCTCGGGACGCGGATGCCCGGTAGACGGTCGCGGGGGCTGTCGTCGTCGCCGCGATTCGCTTCTCGGGGGGCCCGTCGGGCCGAGAGGTACGCATACTCGGTTGCTGCTCCACCGGACCACGTTAGGTCGCAAGGGGGGAGGAATCCGGCGTTGGACACGCCCTTTGGACGAGCTTGGCGATGCGTTCGACGTCACGGGTCGCCGAGCACCGCACGACACGCCCGTAAACTGGGGGATCGGCCCACCTCCGGGCCGGGTACATCAGCTCTCGCTACGGGAAGTCGCCAACGTGTCGCTCACGATCGGAATCGTCGGTCTGCCGAATGTCGGCAAGTCGACCCTGTTCAACGCCCTGACCAAGAACGACGTGCTGGCGGCCAACTACCCGTTCGCCACCATCGAGCCGAACGTCGGTGTCGTCGGTGTCCCCGACGCGCGCCTGACGAAGCTCGCCGAGGTCTTCGACTCGCAGAAGACCATCCCGGCGACGGTCGACTTCGTCGACATCGCCGGCATCGTGCGCGGCGCTTCGGAGGGCGAGGGCCTGGGCAACAAGTTCCTGGCGAACATCCGTGAGTCCGACGCGATCTGCCAGGTCATCCGTGCCTTCAAGGACGAGAACGTCGTCCATGTGGACGGCAAGGTCTCGCCCAAGGACGACATCGAGACCATCAACACCGAGCTGATCCTCGCCGACCTCCAGTCCGTCGAGAAGGCGATCCCGCGCCTGCAGAAGGAATCGCGCCTCCAGAAGGACAAGGTCGCGGTTCTCGCCGCGGTCGAGGCCGCCCAGAAGATCCTCGAGGCGGGCGACACCCTCTTCGCGAAGGGCATCACCGCGTCCACCGAGCAGGGCCGCCTCCTCCACGAGCTGCATCTCCTCACCACCAAGCCCTTCCTCTACGTCTTCAACGTCGACGAGGACGAGCTGGTCGACGAGGACTTCAAGAACGAGCAGCGCGCCCTGGTCGCCCCCGCCGAAGCGATCTTCCTCAACGCCAAGATCGAGTCCGAGCTGATCGAACTCGACGACGAGGAGGCCCTCGAACTCCTTCAGTCGATGGGCCAGGAGGAGCCCGGCCTGGCCACCCTCGGCCGCGTCGGCTTCGCCACCCTGGGCCTCCAGACCTACCTGACGGCAGGCCCCAAGGAATCCCGCGCCTGGACGATCAAGAAGGGCGCGACCGCCCCCGAGGCGGCCGGTGTGATCCACACCGACTTCCAGAAGGGCTTCATCAAGGCCGAGGTCATCTCGTTCGCCGACCTGATCGAAACCGGCTCGGTCGCCGAGGCCCGCGCCAAGGGCAAGGCCCGCATGGAGGGCAAGGACTATGTGATGCAGGACGGAGACGTGGTGGAGTTCCGCTTCAACGTGTAGCCGGTGCCTTACCAGCAGTCGCTGATCTGCCAAACGTGCAAGGTGGGAAGGGCCCGGCTCTCCGGAGCCGGGCCCTTCCGGCTAGCGTTTGATGCCTACGCCTGCCAGCAGACTGATCTCGGCGTCCGCGATCTCCGGCCCGTCCGTGGCCGGTTTGCCGGGCCGCCAGCGGTGGCAGCAGCAGATGCCGGGGTCGATCAGGTCGAGTCCGTCGAAGAAGCGGCTGACCTCGCTGTGCGAACGGAACTGCACCGGGGACCCGGAGTTGGTGTAGGCCTCTGCGACCTGGTTCCAGGTGTCGGGGTCGAAGTCGGGCGTGCAGTGGTTCATGGCGAGGGCGCTGCCCACCGGGAGCGGGTCGAGCAGTTGACGGACGATGCTGTACGGGTCGTGCGGGTCGGTGATGAAGTGCATGAGCGCGTTGAGGGAGAGGGCGATGGGCTGGTCGAAGTCCAGGACCCCCGCGTCCTCCACGGCGCTCAGCAACGTATCGGGGTCGGTGACGTCGGCCTCGACGTAGGCGGTGCGTCCCTGCGTCGTACTGCGCATGAGGCGTTCGGCGTACTTGAGGACGAGCGGGTCGTTGTCGGCGTACACGACGCGGGCCTCGGGCACCACGGACTGGGCGATCTGGTGCAGGTTGGGCTCGGTCGGGATGCCCGTGCCGATGTCGAGCCACTGGCGGATGCCGTGCTCCTGCGCCAGCACATGGGTGGCCCGCTGCATGAACGCCCGGTTTTCGCGGGCGGTCAGGTAGAGACCCGGGTGGGCTTCAGCGGCGACCAGGGCCGCCGCCTCGTCGATTTCGAAGTGGTCCTTGCCACCGAGGAAGTAGTCATACATCCGAGCCGAGTGCGCCCTGCTCGTGTCGAGATCCCGGCCGGCGTGCCTGGTGCTCATGTTCTCCCCTTCACATGTGTGTCTGTCGGCCCGCAGGCCAGGAACGGGACCGGTGTCGTTGTCCCTGCTGCCCACCGCCGGTTCATCCGGCGGTCAGGTGATCGGCCAGGCCCTCCTTGACTCCGCGGACGAACGCGGCGATCTCCTCCGGCGCGTAGATCAGCGCCGGCCCGGCCGGGTCCGTCGACTGCCGGACGGCCACGCGGCCGTCGGTGAGTTGTTTGGTCTCGACGCACTGACCGCCGTTCGGTCCGCTCCAGGGGCGTTCCCAGCCCTGTTCGCCGAGGTCGCGGGCCGGCATGCCGTTGTAGACGCCCTCGCCGGTGGTCGTCATGAGTACTCCTTGCGCATGCGGTTCAAGAGCGCCTTGCTGTCCTCGGACGACGTCAGCAGCGCCATGCGGGAATGCGCCTCGAGATGGGAGACGACGTCCGCGCGCTGGTCGAGGTAGACGGAGGCGGACAGGAGTTCGCTGTAGACGATGTCGGGCAACTCTGGTTCCTCGAACCGGAAATACGTGAACGGAGCACACGCTCCGATATGCGCACCCGCGGTGAAGGGCACGATGTCGAGGCTGACGTGCGCGAGCTCGGAGACCTCCAGGAGCCGCTCGAGCTGCTCTCGCATCACCTGAGGGCTGCCCACCGCCCGGTGCAGGACGGCTTCCTCCATGACCACCCACAACGTGGGCGCGTCCTTTCGCTCCAGCAGGCTCTGGCGGCGCAGCCGCAGTTCCACCCGGCGTGTGAGCTCCTCCTCGCTGCCGTTCGGCAATCCGCCGCGCAGCACGGCGCGCGCGTAGTCGGGGGTCTGCAGAAGGCCGGTGACGTACTGGGGTTCATAGGTGCGGAGGGTCTTGGCGCCGGTCTCCAGGCTGACGTAGGCGGTGAACCAGCTGGGGACGGCGTCGCGATAGGAGTGCCACCAGCCGGGCTTGTTGGCCTGCTCGGCCAGGTCGATGAACTCGTCGATCTCCTCGCGGTCCGCGCCGAAGGTCTCCAGGAGCTTCTCCACGTAGAGAGGCTTCAGTGCGACCTCGGCCTTCTCCAGCCGGCGGATCGTCAGGGCCTTGACGCGCAGGGCCTTTGCCGCGTCCTCCAGCGAGGCACCGGCGTCGAGCCGCATGTCCTGCAGCCGGCGGCCGAGGATCATGCGCAGGACTGTCGGCGCGCTGGTGCCGGAACGGGCTTCGCTCACGCCCAACCTCCTGAGTGTCCGTCAATAATGCCATTCTGACACCGACTTGATCCGGACGCCAGGGTGATACCCGTGCTGCTGAAATTATCACCGAGTCGGTTGCAGTGTGAGTGCGATCACGCGCATAGTTGCTGTGTGAGCGGTCAAGTCGCACCTCGTCGTTCGGTTCCCGGCTGCCGGGCGCTTGCCTCGACTTGTGCTTCTCACTGCTCGAGTTGCAGCCCGCATCCCCACGCCGCGCCCGCTCCCGGAGGGCACTGGAAGGCGACATCCGTGACTCTGTCCATGCCCTCAGCCCCGGCCTCGACCCCTGCTTTAGTCAGGACCGTGCCGCGCCGGGAGTACTGGTTCGGCCTGCCCGGCCTGCGTACCAGCGCGAGATCCGCCCGCGACACCGTGCGCGACCGGCTCCGTGCTTGGAAGCTGCCCGGCGACACATGCTGCGACGCGGTACTGCTGGTCTCCGAGCTGACCACGAACGCTGTACTCCACACCGACAGCGGGCATGTCCTGTGCGGCCTCACGCTGACCGGCGACGAGCGGCGCCTGCGCATCGAACTCCACGACGAGGGCGGTACGCCGGTCCGTCCGCCCGAGCACCGCGCCGGCCCCGGCGAGGAGAGCGGGCGAGGGCTGTTCCTCGTCCAGCAACTCGCGGACAGCTGGGGCTCCGCACGCTCGACGCGGGCCGAAGGCAAGCTCGTCTGGGCAGAGTTGGCGATCCACCCGTGACGCCGCGGACATCGGACGACGCCGGGCACGGCGCCGATCCCGGCCGCGCCGGCCCTGCTGCATCCCTTCGCGCGGCGAGGAACCCCTCCTCCTCGGCCCATCGACAGAAGGCGCCCATGACTCCGCACGGTGAAACCGCTTCTCCCGTCGTGCTGTACGTATGCGCCGACCGAGCCCCGTGCCCGCCCGGGGGAGCCACGCAGCGCGCGCAGACAGAAGGCCATGCGTTCGCCCAGGAGCGCGGACTGACGATCGCCGAGGTCGTCACCGACACGTACGGGGAGCCCGACCCGGCCCAGCGCAGAGGGTGGCGGCGTGTGAGACAGCTGGCACAGACGGGCCACGTCACCGCGGTGCTCGTCCGCTGGCCCAGCGCCATCGCCCCGGAGTCCGCGCGCGAACTCCGGCACCGCGAGGCCGCCTGGCTCCGCGATCAGGGGGTGCGCGTCCGGTACACCTGGGCGCCTTTGTCATCGAAGGGTGTCGAGGCCCGGTGATCCTGCTTCGGCGGCCTCCTGACAAGTCGACGCTGCCTACGGCCCCGGCGATTTGCTGACCGCTCGGCCGCCGCTGACCTGCGCAGCCTCGTGGCGGGGTCCGTCGCCCTGCATGGATTTTTCCTGGCCCGGCACACCCGATCGGTTCGTTGCGCACGTCAGGCCGGATTATCCGGCGCCCACCGCGACGGGTCGCCCACGGCTGCCGCCGTGGTGGTGTCACTCGCAGAACACCTGGACCTTTCCTTCCGGGTCGTCGACGTCGACGACGACCGCTTGCTCAGCCGTGTCAGTGGCGGAGCAAGCGCCGGGCGCCGGACCGAGTCAGATCCCGTTCACCGCCGCGACGGTGAACGGTGTCTGCGGTGTCCCCTGCCCCAGGGGGCCGCCCTTGTCGAACTGTGAGCGGACGACCAGCAGGCGCCCGCCCTGGTGGACCAGGGTGGTGGGGACCTGGAGGGCGACATCGGCGATCTGCCGCTCGCGGCGTGCCCGGGTGCCGTCGGCGGAGAGGCGCCAACGACTGATCGCGTTACCGGTGTTGTGAGCCACCCAGAGGGTGTTCCGGCGCAGTTCGAGTCCGTCGGCCAGCGGCATGCTGCCGCCCTGCAGATCGACCCGGGCGATGGCACCGGACCCGAGGTCGAGACGGTAGAGGTCGCCGCCGGTCGAGTCGGCGGTCAGCAGATAGCGGCCCGATGCGTCCGAGACGATGCCGTTGAGGGTGTACGCGTCCGGCGCGTGCGGAGCGAGCGCGCCGGCGAGGTCGAAGCGAACGGTGAGCGCGGCGCGTCCGCCGTGTGCCTCGGCGCGCGCCAGTTGGCGTGGTGTGACGCGGTAGACCACCGCTCTGGAACTGTCGGTGAGATAGGCACTGCCGTCCGGGGCGATGGCCAGGTCATTGACGAAGGATGCGTCGCCGCCGGGCACGTCGAACCGGGCGAGCAGGGCGCGGGTCCGCAGGTCGTAGACGGCGACGCCCGCGGTGGAGTCGATAACCCACAGGCGTCCGGCGCGGTCCACCTTCAGGCCGTTGGCAGTGGTCCTGCCGTCGGCACCGGCACTCAGGAAGACCTTCGCGGCGGGGTGGCCGGCCTCGCCGCGACCAAGCACGCCGTGCTCAAGCCGGCCGGGCTGACCGTCCCGCAGTACGGCGCACTGCTGTTTCTCTCCGAGCAGCCGGGCGCCTCGGCCGCCGGGCTGGCCAGGGCGTGCGGTGTCACGCCGCCGACGATGAACACCGTGCTGAAGAATCTTCAGGAGCGCGGCCTGATCGTCCGCGCCCGGCACGAACTGCACCGGAACGTGCTGGAGACCCGGCTCACCGAAGAGGGGGAGCGGATCGTGGCCGACGGTGACTCCCGCGCCGTCCCGGTCGAACGCGCCCTCGCTGCTGAGTTCACCGCTGAGGAACGGGAGTCGCTGATCGCCCTGCTCGGTCGCTGCGTGGACCTCCTCGAATCGGTCCGGCCTGCCTAGACCTTCGCCCTGCGAGCACTACGGAGGCAAAGGACCGGCGGCGGCCGGACGCCCGTGACCGGGTTCGGTCAGCAGCCCCGCAGTACGACCTCGCTGGGGCCGTTGAACGCCGCCAGGCAGAGCACCTTGCGCGGTGTCCGCAGCCCGTCGTGCTCGGTGAAGAGTTTCCGTGCTGCGGCGAAGTCCGCCTCGTCGCCGGTGACGTCGGCCACCTGGTCGTACAGCTCGATCATCGCGTCCGTCAGCTGCTCGTTCTCGCCCGATCCGGGGCCCCAGATGTCCCAGAGCAGTGTCTCCGTGCCGTTCAGTGCGGCGAGGTCGAGGCGCATGTTGCCTGCCACGAAGGGTTCCCCGAGCAGCGAAAGCCCGGGGAGCCGGAGTCCGAACGTCCGGGGGTCGGCTTCGCCCGCCCGGATGGACCGCCAGGCGGAACCGGCGATCAGGAAGCGGTCGCGCGGGACGTCCATGGGGTCGAAGTCGATCCGGTGCTGTGCGGCGATCGCGGGGTCGGTGAGTTCCGCGTCGGCCAGCCGCCAGCCGCGCCGTTCGTCCCAGTACTCGGTGACCACATGGTCGCCGTGGAAGCCGTCGGTGTCGAAGTAGTCGGCGAAGCCGGAGCGGATGCGGGCGGGGATGCCGGCGTGGCGCAGGAACGAGCAGTGCAGCAGGGCGATGTCACGGCAGATGCCGACGAAACGGTCCCCGGGATCCCTGTGCTGGGTCAGAGGTGCGTCGTTGCGGGCGGTGATGATGCGCAGGATGTCGTCGATGTAGCGGGTCTCGGCGTCGTTGTGGAGGCGGTCCTGCGGGATGTCATAGCCGAAAGCGTCGCCCTCCAGCCGGTGGATGATCAGGTCCCGGGCCACCCGGGCGAGTCGCGCGGGGTCGGTGGGCAGGTCCGCGTAGCGGGCGGTGAGAGCACCGGGGCCGGAGAAGACGCTCTGCGCGGTGTAGAAGGCGGCAGCTTCCGGGGCGAGACGGACGGACGACATGAGGACCCCCAGCGAAATATCGGCCATGGGTTCGATTAGCGGGCCGGCGGCCCCACGGTGCCAAAATTCGCGGACGAATGTCCAGAGTTCCGGGCGGATACCCGCCGCGCCGCCCCCTGGAGGGAGTGCAGCGCGAACAGCAGTACGCCGATGTCGTCCAGCAGGATCGGATCCGGCAGCAGGTCCACCGGACTGACGGTGTAGATCAGTGCGCCCCAGAAGGCGAGCTTGCTGTGGAGGGGGATGCCCGCGTCGCGCAGGTGGCGGCGGGCGCGGACGAGGCGGATCGCGAGGACGACCGTCAGCGCCAGGGTCGCGAGGAACGCGAGCCCGGCGACCGCGAGCAGCGCTTCGGTGGAGTGGCTCATGGATGTAGGGATTCCCGCTGGGCGGAGAGCCACGCCGGGGCGGACGTCGCGCCGAGTGATCGTTCGGGCGCGGTACCCGTAAAGATGGACAGGGCAACTTGCAAGGCTGCCTGTCGAAATCGTACGGTGGCGACATGGCCGACAGCCCCGCCGAACATGCCGCCGACACCTTCGCCGAACATGCCGCCGCCACCCCCACCTCCGCCCAGGTCGCAGCCGAACTGGCGGTGGCGCTCGGGCGAGTGGCACGCCGACTGAGGCAAGCGTCGCCGGATCTCGAGCTGACGCACTCCCAGCGGTCCGCGCTCGCCCTGCTCGACCGGGAGGGGCCGTCCACCACCGCCGCGCTGGCGCGCGCCGAGCTGGTGCGGCCGCAGTCGATGCGGTTGACCGTCGGGGCGCTGGAGAGCCAGGGACTGGTGGCGCGGGCACCGCACCCCACCGATGGACGGCAGGCCGTCATGTCGGTCACCGACCTCGGCCGCCGCACCCTCGCGGGCGTACGGGCCGACAAGCGGGGCTGGCTCACCCGGGCCATCGACGAGGAACTGGACGACACCGAGCGGCGCACGCTCGCCGACGCGGTGGCGTTGCTCGAACGGTTGGTGCACCGGTGAGGACAGCCCCCGGTAAGCAGCGACAGCGGGGCTCGGTCGCGGTCGCGGGTACGGACCCGGACGTCCGGACCGGGACGGGGCCCGGGACCGGGTTCGGGGCGCGGCTGACGGCCCCGCTGCTGCTGGGGTCACTGCTCAATCCGCTCAACACCACCATGATCTCCACCGCGCTGGTGGCGATCGGCCACGACTTCGGGATCGGAGCCGCCAGGACCGTCTGGCTGGTGTCGATCCTCTACCTCGCCAGCGCCGTCGCCCAGCCGGTGCTCGGCAGACTCGCCGACTCGATCGGGCCGCGCCGGGTCTTCCTCGCCGGTCTCGTCGTGGTGGCCGCATCCGGCCTCGTCGGGGTGCTGGCCCCGGGTTTCGGCTGGCTGATCGCCTCCCGGCTGCTGCTCGGTGTCGGTACGTCCGCCGCCTACCCCGCCGCCATGGCCGTACTGCGCGCCGAGTCACGCAGGCTCGGTCGGCCCACACCGCGTACCGTCCTGGGCCGGCTCTCCTTCGCGGCGCTCGGCAGTGCGGCGGTCGGACCCACCCTCGGCGGGCTGCTGGTCGGCACCTGGGGGTGGCGCGCCATCTTCGCGGTCAATGTGCCGCTCGCGCTGATCGCCTTCGGCTGCGCGGTCGCCTGGATCCCCAAGGACGACCACGCCGCGGCGCCCAGCGAGCCGGCCGGGCTCGATCCGCTCGGCATCGTGCTGTTCAGTGGGGCGCTCACCGGACTGGTCTTCTTCCTGCTCGGCCTCGCCCACCCGGCCTGGTGGCTGCTGATTCCGGTGGCCGCGCTCTCCGCCGTCCTCACCTGGTGGCAACTGCGCTGCCCCCGGCCCTTCATAGACCTGCGCATGCTCGGCCGTAACCACGCGCTGGCCCGCACCTACCTGCGCCACGGCCTCGCCTACCTGGTCATCTACTGCGTGATGTACGGGTTCACCCAGTGGCTGGAGGAGGGCCGCGGCTTCTCCTCGCTGCACACCGGCCTGCTGATGCTGCCGATGTCCGTGACCGCGCTGGTCTGTTCGCTGCTCGGGGCCCGTACGAAGGGGATCCGCGCCCCGCTCTCGATCGCGGCCGTACTGCTCACCGCGGGCAGCGCGGTGCTGCTCTTCGCCTCCGGCGCGACCCCGCTGGCCGTGCTGCTGCTCGCCGGGGCGTGCTTCGGCATCCCGCAGGGGCTCATCGGCACCAGCAACCAGGCCGCCGTCTACCAGCACGCGCCGGCCGACGCCGTCGGCTCGGCGGCGGGGCTGCAGCGGACCGCGCAATATCTGGGCGCCATCACGGCGTCCAGCCTCATCGGCCTGGCCTACGGGCAACGGGCCGACGACGGCGGACTGCACCTGATGGCCGCCGTCTCCATAGTCCTCGGTCTGGTGCTCGTCGCACTGACCGTCTCCGACCGGGCGCTCCGTGCCCGCAACCGAAAGTGAGCCATCCCCATGACTGCCACCACCCTCGACCCGAAGACCGCGCTGATCCTGGTCGACCTGCAGAAGGGCATCGTCGGGCACCCGACCGTGCACCCGGCCGAGGAGGTCGTCGAGCGAGCCGCACGGTTGGCCGCGGCCTTCCGCGAGCACGACCTCCCGGTCGTGCTGGTACGGGTCACCGGCGGTGCCCCCGGCCGCAACGAGGGGTCCGGCCGACAGGGCACGCCGCCCGCCGACTGGGCCGAACTGGTCCCCGAGCTCAACCGGCAGGACAGCGACATCGTCGTCACCAAGCAGACGTGGGGGGCGTTCTACGGGACCGACCTCGACATGCAGCTGCGGCGGCGGGGGATCACGCAGGTGGTCGTCGGGGGCATCGCCACGGCGATCGGTGTCGAGTCGACGGCGCGGGGGGCGCATGAGCGGGGGTATCACGTGACGATCGCCACGGACGCGATCACTGACCTGGATGCGGAGACGCATCGGAACTCGGTGGAGCGGGTGTTTCCCCGGCTCGGGGAGACGGACACCACCGAGGCGATCGTCAAGCTGCTGGGCTGACAGGGGGTACTGGCGGGGCGGGGGCGGTAGCCGTTGCGCGGGGGCTCGGGCCGGACCCGTGGTTCACGCCAGGCCCGTCTTCGCCCCCGCGCCGCACAGCGGCACCACCGCCCGGCGCGTTCCGAGCGGCTCCGTCGCCATCGCGGCCCAGCAGGCCACACCGGTCGGCTCGACGAACAGTCCGCGTGCTGCCAGGTCCAGCTGGGCGGCGCGGATCCGGTCCTCCGGCACGGTGAGGAACGTACCGCCGGAGTCCCTGACCGCAGCGAGGATCTGGCGGGCGCGCGGTGGGCGGGGGATGGCGATGCCTTCGGCCAGGGTGGGCGCGGTGGCGGTTCCGGCGGGCAGGTCGTCGGTTCCGGCGTGGAAGGCGGTGGCCAGTGGTGAGACCGCCTCGGCCTGGACCGCGTAGAGCGCGGGGCGTTCGGTGATCAGGCCGAGGGAGTGGAGTTCGGCGATCGCCAGGGAGGCGCCGAGCAGCAGCGTGCCGTTGCCGACGGGGACGACGATCACCTCGGGGAGCCGGCCGCCCAGGTCCTCCCAGAGTTCGTAGACGTAGGTCTTGGTGCCGTGCAGGAAGTACGGGTTGAAGACGTGCGAGGCATAGAACGTGCCGGGCTCGTCGGCCGCGGTACGTGCGGCGGCGGCGGTGGCCTCCCGGTCGCCGGCCACGAGTTCGACGTGCGCTCCGTGAGCCCGGATCTGCTCGGTCTTCTTGGCGGACGTCGCGGCAGGTACGTACACCGTGCAGGGCAAACCGGCGCGTGCGCAGTACGCGGCGACCGCAGTTCCCGCGTTGCCGCTGCTGTCGGCGACGACCCGGCGCGGGGCGAGCCTGCGGGCGAGTTCCGCGAGCATCACCGCGCCGCGGTCCTTGAAGGAGAGCGTCGGCATCAGGAAGTCGAGCTTGGCGGAGACCGCGTCGGTGAGCGGTACGAGCGGCGTGCGGCCCTCGCCGAGAGTGACGGGGACCGGACCGCGCAGCGGGAGGGCCTCTTCGTACCGCCAGAGTGAGCCGACCCGTCCGCCGAGCGAGCCGAGCGGGACGGCGCCGGCGTCGAAGTCCAGGTCCCAGGGGCCCCGGCAGCGGGGGCAGCACCAGGGGGCCGCGTCGACGGGGGCGGTGGTGGAGTCTGCGGGGCAGCGATACAGGGGCTTCGTCACCAGGTGAGCGTAATCGTGGGGGGCATACTGCCGGTAAGCCCCCGCATGAAGAGGGGTCATCGCTTTGAGTGAAGCCATGGCCCTTGCTTGCGGTCGACAACCTACGGTTGCCACGCTGTTGCGGTCTGTCAATCTCTAGGGGGAGTGGCCAGTGACTTTCGGTGAGCAGCCGGCCTATCTGCGCGTCGCGAGCGATCTTCGGCAGAAGATCACCGACGGCTCGCTGGCACCGCACACCCGGCTGCCGTCGCAGGCCCGTATCAGGGAGGAGTACGGCGTCTCCGACACGGTCGCCCTCGAAGCGCGCAAGGTGCTGATGGCCGAGGGGCTCGTCGAGGGGCGGTCCGGCTCGGGGACGTACGTCCGCGAACGGCTCGTCCCGCGTCGTATCGCCCGATCCGGCTACCGGATGGCCACGGGCGCGACACCGTTCCGCCAGGAGCAGGCCGACGAGCGGGCCCATGGCACCTGGGAGTCCAGCAGCGAGCAGGACGCCGCGGGCGCCGACATCGCACTGCGGCTCGCCGTTGTGCAGGGGGCGCGGGTGATGCGCACCCGGTACGTCTATCGCGACGCCGGCGAGGTGATGATGCTCTCCACCTCCTGGGAACCCCTGGAGATCACCGGAAGGACGCCGGTGATGCTGCCCGAGGAAGGTCCGCTGGGCGGGTGCGGGGTCGTGGAGCGGATGGCCGCGATCGACATCGTGGTGGACAACGTGGTGGAGGAGGTCGGCGCACGGCCCGGCCTCGCGGAGGAACTGCTGCTCCTGGGGGGCGTGCCCGGCCATGTGGTGGTGGTCATCTCCCGCACGTACTACGCGTCGGGGCGCGCCGTGGAGACCGCGGACATCGTGGTGCCCGCCGACCGCTACCGCATCGCGTATCACCTGCCGGTGAGGTGACGGCGGGGAGGTGGACCGGGGCCCGACGGGGCGGCGTGTGCGGTCTGCACAGTGCAGAGTGGCCGAATCCGTACCTCTTTGTGTAAACACGTATCCGCTCCGTAAAGGTCAGGCGTACGCTCGGGCATATGCAGAACGCGGTTTCCCGGGGACTCTCAACGACCTGCACGCCGGCGCACCACGGGGGCGCACGATGACGGACAGTGCCGCCCTGCTGCCGTGGCAGGTGATACGTCAGGACGACAACGGCAACCGCTATCGCGTCGGTCAGTACGCGACCAGGGACGAGGCGCAGCGCATCGCCGACACGCTCGACGGCCGGGGGCACAAGCAGCTGTACTGGGTGGAGCGCATCGGCCAAGTGGTTCAGTAGGGCCGGGCGTTCAGCAGGACCGACCGTTCGGGAGGCCCCGGCCGGTCGATAGGCTGGCGCCATGGCGGACCGGGTAGTCGTGGTCGTGGGCGGAGCCCTGTACGACAGGGGCAGGCTGCTGGCCGCGCGCCGCAGCGCCCCGCCCGAGCTGGCAGGTCGATGGGAGCTGCCGGGCGGCAAGGTCGAGCCGGGGGAGTGCGCCGAGCAGGCGCTGGTGCGTGAGCTGCGCGAAGAGCTGGGCGTCGAGAGCGAGGCCCTGGACCGCATTCCCGGCGAGTGGCCGCTCAAGGAGGGCTACGTCCTGCAGGTGTGGACGGCCAGGCTGGTGGCCGGCGAGGCGCGGCCCCTGCAGGACCACGACGCGCTCCGCTGGCTGGGCCCGCACGAGATCGACGCGGTCGACTGGCTGGATCAGGACCGGCCCGCGGTGGCTGAGGCCGCGCGGCGGCTGGCGGCGGCGAGGGGCAATGACGACGAGCCGGGTGGCAGCTGAAAGCCGCCGAAAATGTGGGGCGTTCCACACGAAGGCTCCATAGTCGGCCAAGGTCGATATTTTGCGGGTCGATATTTTGCGGTCGATATGGGGTATTAGCTGATTAATCCCGCAGAACGGACGCACCTCCGTCGTTGGCCTTGGGAAGTGATCGGTGTGCTCGACCCCGAAGGTGGCTGCGTCGAGTGGACCTTCCCCCCGGAACCGGGCGCCGTACGCATCGCCCGCCGGTCGGTCCGGGACGCGCTGCACGGCTGGCGGCTCGACGGGGACCTGGGTGACGTCGCCGCGCTGCTGGTGAGCGAACTGGTGACCAATTCCCTGTGCCATGGCTCCGGGCCGATCGGGGTCCGGGTGGCGCGGCTGGATCCGGCCATTCTTCGGTTCGAGGTCTCCGATTCGCATCCGGAACCGCCCCGGGAACGCGCGGCGGGACCCGAGGACGAGGGCGGCCGGGGACTCCAACTGGTCGCGTGTTCCGCGCAGCGATGGGGCACCCGGCGCGGCAGATCGGGCAAGACGGTGTGGTTCGAGCTGGCTCAGCCTGGTTAGGAGTGTGTTGGGACATCGATCGCGGCAGTCTTGTCCGAAATCGACTGAGACCGTGCTGTGATCGTGAACGCCGTGCCGGTTGGGGCCGTAGTGCTGAATACTGCGGTAGCCACCTGGGCCGGTCCGGTGCGTGGTGAGCTGGAGGGGACGGTCGCGTGAGCGATATATCTGGTGCGACGGGCGATGTCGTATGGCAGAGCAGTCCGCCCGGCTCCATCTATGACTACATCAGAGTGGCCTCGTTCTCGATCGGCCCCGACGGGCTGGTGGAGCAGTGGAGCCGGCGGGCCGAGGAGCTCTTCGGCGTGCCTGCGCGCGAGGCCGTCGGCATGGACCCGGTCGAGGCGTTCCTGCCGCCGGAGCTGCGCGGAAGAAGCCACGGCAGAGTTTCCGAAATACTCGACGGCAAGGAGTGGACGGGCACCGTTCCGTTCCGGATGCCCGATCAGGACGGGGCCCACGGCCTCGCCGAGCTTTATGTGATGCCCAGCGAGACGGCGAGCGGTGAGCGCGCGGCGGTGTGCATCGTGGTCGACGTCAAGGTGCTGCGTCACATCGAGGCCGACCTCGCATCGTCACAGGCCATATTCGGCCAATCTCCTTTCGGCTTCCTGTTGTTCGGCACGGATCTCACGGTGCAGCGGGTCAACAGCCGCTTCGCCGCGATCTTCGGGGACGGCGTCAAGGCGCACCGCGGCCGTACGGTCCACGACTATCTCGCCCGCACCGAGGCCGACCGGATGACCGCAGCGCTCAAGCGGGTTCTGGAGACCGGCGAATCCGTCACCGACCTCCAACTCGTCGGATCGCCGCCGGGCGCCTCGGAACGCAGGCAGTGGTCGCTCAACCTCTACCGGGTCAACAGCGGATCGGGGCGCCCCATCGGCGTCGCGGGCCTGGGCACCGATGTCACCCGCCGTCACGTGCAGGCCCGCGAGGCGGCCAACGCCCGCCGTAACCTGGCCCTGCTGAACGAGGCGGGCGCCCGGATAGGGAACTCTCTCGACCTGGAGACCACCGCACGAGAACTCCTCGATGTGGCGGTGCCCGGCTTCTGCGACCTGGCGTCGGTGGACCTGTACCAAGGACTGCTCGAGGGCGACGAGTCCACGAAGGGCAGCGCCGACGGAAGCGCCGAGCTGCGCCGGGTGGCCTTCGCCAGCGCCGTCTCGGACATCCCGCTGCCGCGCACCGAGGACGCGCCGACGCTCGGCGCGGTCCACCGGTATGCCTTCCACTCGCCCTCCGCTGGAGCGCTGCGCACCGGAAAGGTGCAGTTGGTTCCGGGCGCCGACGGCAGTCCGGTCCGTTCCACGCTCGCCGTGCCGATGGTCGCCCACGACACGGTGGTCGGGTTGGTCCAGTTCTCCCGCACCAAGGGCAGCGAGCCCTTCGGGGAGCGGGACCGGGCCCTCGCGGTGGAACTCGCCGCCCGCGCCGCCGTCTGTATCGACAACGCGCGGCTCTACCGGCGCGAGCACGAACGCGCCCTGATCCTGCAGCGTTCGCTGCTGCCGCCCGGCGACCCCGAGGCGGCCGGACTCGACATCGCCTGCCGCTACCTGCCGGGCAATACGGCGACGGAGGTCGGCGGCGACTGGTTCGATGTCATCGAACTGCCCGGCCACCGGACCGCGCTGGTCGTCGGGGACGTCATGGGCCACGGACTGCGCGCCGCCGTCGCCATGGGTGAACTGCGCACTGCGGTACGGACGTTGGCACTTCTCGATCTGGAGCCGGCCGAAGTACTCGAAGCGCTCGACGAGATCGCCCGCGGTCTCGGCACGCCGAGCGGCACCCAGCAGGCATCACGCGCCGCCCACAAATCACGCGAGGCGGATCTCTCCGAGGTCTACCTGGCGACCGCCGTCTACGCGGTCTACGACCCGGTCACCCGGCGCTGTACCTTCGCCAACGCCGGCCATCTGCCGCCCGTCCTGGTCGAACCCGGCGAAGAGGCCCTGCTGCTGGACGTGCCGCCCGGGATGCCGCTCGGCGTCGGCGGCGAGCCCTTCGAGGAGGTCGAGATCGAGATCCCCGAGGGCGCGCTGCTGGCTCTCTACACCGACGGGCTCGTCGAATCCCGTGATCAGCCGCTCGACGAGGGCCTGCGTGCCTTCCGCGGCGCGCTCACCCACTCCGAGCGTCCGCTCGAAGACGTCTGCGACCATGTCCTCACCACCCTGGACACCGGCCACGGCGAGGACGACATCGCCCTCCTGATGGCCCGGATCCAAGGGCTGCCGGACGGCTCGGTCGGCGACTGGCGCCTGCCCCGCGAGCCACGCTCGGTGGGCCGGGCCCGCGAACTGGCCCGCGCCCAGCTGGTGTCATGGGACCTGGACGATCTGGTCGACACCACCGAACTCCTGGTCAGCGAGCTGGTCACCAACGCCCTGCGGTACGGCGAGGGCGAGATCAGGCTGCGGCTGCTGCTCGACCGCACCCTCGTCTGCGAGGTCTGGGACGCCGGACTGGTCCAACCCCGCAGGCGCCGGGCCCGTGACACCGACGAGGGTGGCCGCGGGCTGCAACTGGTCGGCATGCTCAGCGCGGCCTGGGGCTCCCGTCGCACCCCGCGCGGCAAGACCGTCTGGTTCGAACTGGCCCTCCCGGACGGAGCGCCGGCCGCCGAGCTGAGCGTGGAGCAGCTGCTGAGCATGTACTAGTGCCGTGACCGGCACCGGCCACCCGGGAGCGCATCACCACCGCTATCGCGATGCTCCTCGACCGCGGCGTACGAGCGGCGCACTCCGCGCGGGCGTCGAGCCCCGATGACGTCACCACCATGCTGGTCGGCGTTCTCCTCGCCACGGCGGCCGGCGCCGATCCGGGCCGGACGGCTGCTGGACCTCGTCGTCGACGCCCTGCGCTCCGGGGGCGAAGCGGTGGCAACGGGCGGGAGGTAGCACCGCACCTCCCGTTCACAGCTCCCGATCACAGCTCCCGATCACGGGTCCCGGTGCAGCGCCTCCGCGGCGAGGTGTTGTTCGGCCTCGGTGCAGAGCGCGACGATCTCGTCGAGCATCCGCCGCTCGGTGGTGTCGCTCTCCGGCGGGGCGTCGTCCAGCTGTTGGCGGATCCGGACGGCGGTGCTGAGCCGGTTGCCCGCGAAGGTCAGCGCCTCGGCGAACGGCACGGCGGCCTCCTGGCCGAACTGGGCGGTGACGACGGCGAGTTCCTCGGTGTTGCGGCGGATCGCCTGCTCCGTATCGGCCAGCAGTCGCCTCGCCTCGGAGTCCAGCCGATGCAACGGAGCCTGCGCCGGCTGCGTCGGTGCCCAGGTGCCGGTCCACCCCTGCTGCCGCCGGCTGCCGGCCGGCGTGGTCCTGGTCTCGGCGCGCCGCTTTCTGCGCGCGTAAGCGAAGATCGCCAGACCACCGGCCACCAGTACCACCAACAGGGGCACCAGCAGTGCACTGATCCCGGTGTCGGGGCCGCCGGCACCGGGTTCGGTGGCCGCGCGGGCGCCCGGAGCCGCCGCCAGCAGCACACCCGCCGTGGCGAGCGCGACCGCCGGAACGGGCGGCACGGCGGGGTACGGCCGGGCGGACAGGTCGGACGGCGTCACAGTGGGGAGCGTATGACCGTCCGCGGCCCGCCGCGACCGCAGCTCCGGCATCGCCTACGCTGTGGGGCCGGTACGGCGGAGCTCGTGGGGGGCATCGGTGCAGGCAGGGCGATTCGGGGCGTTCGTCGCACGTTTCAGACGTGTTCGGGTCCGCAGATGGCTGAAGTGGACGGCGCTCACGCTCGCCGTGCTGATCGTGGTCCCGATCCTCACCGCGGGCGTCGCGCTGCGGGTCAATGACGCCGGAGACTACCGGGACGGCACCCGCACCCGTGGCCGGGACGCGATCTGGCTCGGCCACGCCTGGGTCGACGGCCGTAAGAAGGCCGCCGACGTGGACGCCCTGGCGGTGCGGCTCAAGGGGACCGGGCTGCGCGACCTGTACGTCCACGCGGGCCCGCTGGAGCACAACGGCACCCTGCCCGCCGCCCGCTACGCCCGGGCGAAGTGGCTGATCGACGTGGTCCACCGCAAGGTGCCCGGCCTACGGGTGCAGGCCTGGCTCGGCGACAAGCTCGCCACCGAGAGTCCCGACGGCCTCGATCTCGACAGGGCCGCGTCGCGCAGCGCCATCGTGGTCTCGGCGCGGCAGATCATCGACACCGGCTTCGAGGGAGTGCATGTCGACCTGGAGCCGCTGCACTCCGGCGACCGCCACTACCTCGCGCTGCTGGACCGGCTGCGGAAGCTCACCAAGGACCGCGGGGTGCTGCTCTCGGTGGCTGCCCACCAGATCGACCCGCTGCCCGCCTTCCACACGGCCGCCGGGGCCCTCACGGGCCACCCCAAGTGGTGGTCGCAGCAGTTCTTCGGTGAGGTCGCCCGCCGGGTCGACCAGATCGCGGTGATGTCGTACGACACCGGGCTGCCGTTGCAGAGCCTGTACGGCGGCTACGTCGCCGAGCAGACCACCCTGGCCCTCGAGGTCACCCCCGCCACGACGGACCTGCTGATGGGGCTGCCCTTCTACCACGAGACGCGACCGGGCCACATCGGGTCCGCCGAGACCGTCGCGGCGGCGGTCCGCGGCGTCCGGCTGGCGCTCGGCCGCGAGGACCCCGACCGGGCACACTTCGGGGTCGCGCTCTACGTCGACTTCGCCGCCACGGAGACCGACTGGACGTCCTACCGGAAGGGCTGGAACCGAGTGGTCACCGCCGGGTGATTACTTCCCGCGCCGTCCGATCCTGTTCCCCAGCCAAACCAGCGGATCGTACTTCCGGTCGGCTGCCCGTTCCTTCAGCGGGATCAGCGCATTGTCGGTGATCTTGATGTTCTCGGGGCAGACCTCCGTACAGCACTTGGTGATGTTGCAGTAGCCAAGACCGTGCTCGTCCTGCGCACTGCGCTTCCGGTCGAGGCCCGTCTCGGCGGCCGCGTCCAGCGGGTGCATGTCCAGCTCGGCGATCCGCATCAGGAAGCGCGGCCCGGCGAAGGCCGCCTTGTTCTCCTCGTGGTCGCGCACCACATGGCAGGTGTCCTGGCACAGGAAACACTCGATGCACTTGCGGAACTCCTGGGGACGCTCCACATCGATCTGCTGCATCCGGTACTCGCCGGGCCGCACACCCTCCGGCGGTACGAAGGAGGGCACCTCGCGCGCCTTGGTGTAGTTGAAGGACACATCGGTCACCAGGTCCCTGACCACGGGGAAGGCCCGCAGCGGGGTCACCGTGATGGTGTCCGCGCGGTCGAAGACCGACATCCGGGTCATGCACATCAGCCGGGGCCGGCCGTTGATCTCCGCGCTGCAGGAGCCGCACTTGCCGGCCTTGCAGTTCCAGCGCACCGCCAGATCGGACGCCTGGGTGGCCTGGATGCGGTGGATGATGTCGAGCACCACCTCTCCGTCGTTCACCTCGACGGCGTAGTCCTCCAGGTCCCCGCCGTCGGTGTCCCCGCGCCAGACCCTGAACTTGGCTTCGTACGAACTCAACTCTGGAGCTCCTCTTCGGCGAGGTACTTGACCAGCTCTTCCTTCTCGAAGAGGTCAAGCAGGTCCTGACGGATCGGCACGGTGTTCTGCCTGACAAGGGTGATCCGACCGCGCGCCGGGTCGTCGGTCGCCGGGTCCGCCGGGGGCTCGGCGAGCCGGCACAGCAGGTTGACACCGCGCCAGCTGCGCTCCATGGCCGGACAGTCCTCGCGGGTGTGGCCGCCACGGCTCTCGGTCCGCTCCAGCGCGGCGCGCGCGATGCACTCGCTGACCAGCAGCATGTTCCGCAGGTCGAGCGCGAGGTGCCAGCCGGGATTGAACTGCCGGTGTCCCTCGACGCCGGCCCGCCCGGCTCGGACGCGCAGCGCGGCCAGCCGTTCGAGGGCCTCCTCCATCTCGCCCTGGCGGCGGATGATGCCGACCAGATCGTTCATGGTCTGCTGGAGCTCCTGGTGCAGGGTGTACGGATTCTCCGGCAGCTCCCCGTCCGTGGGGTCCGCCGCCTTGAAGGGCCGCAGTGCCTCGGCCGCCGCCGCGGCGAGCTGGGTCGCGTCGATCGACGGACGGGCGCCGGCCGCGGTCTCCCGCGCCGCGTGCTGGGCCGCGTGCAGCCCGGCCCGGCGGCCGAAGACCAGCAGGTCGGAGAGGGAGTTTCCGCCGAGCCGGTTCGAGCCGTGCATGCCGCCCGCGACCTCACCTGCCGCGTAGAGACCGGGCACCGCGAGGGCGGCCGCGGTGTCGGACTCCACCGCGATGCCGCCCATGACGTAATGGCAGGTGGGGCCGACCTCCATGGCCTCGGCGGTGATGTCGACGTCGGCCAGCTCTCTGAACTGGTGGTACATCGAGGGCAGCCGGCGCTTGATCACCTCGGCGGACATCCGGGTCGACACATCGAGGTATACGCCGCCGTGCGGGGAGCCGCGCCCCGCCTTCACCTCGGAGTTGATGGCGCGGGCCACCTCGTCGCGCGGCAGCAGTTCGGGCGGGCGCCGGTTCTCGTCCGGGGACTCGTACCAGCGGTCGCCCTCCTCCTCGGACTCGGCGTACTGCTCCTTGAACACGTCCGGCACGTAGTCGAACATGAAGCGTTTGCCCTCGCTGTTGCGCAGCACCCCGCCGTCCCCGCGCACCGACTCGGTGACCAGCAGCCCCTTCACCGAGGGCGGCCAGATCATGCCGGTCGGGTGGAACTGCACGAACTCCATGTTGAGCAGCGGCGCCCCCGCGAGCAGGGCGAGCGCGTGACCGTCGCCGGTGTACTCCCAGGAGTTCGACGTCACCTTGAAGGACTTGCCGATGCCGCCGGTGGCGAGGACCACGCTGGGTGCCTCGAGGACGAAGAAACGGCCGGACTCGCGTTCGTAGCAGAAGGTGCCGGCGACCTTCTCGCCCTCCTTGAGCACCCGGGTGACCGTGCACTCCTGGAAGACCTTCAACCGGGCCTCGTAGTCGCCGAACTCCCGTTCGTCCTCCTGCTGGAGCGAGACGATCTTCTGCTGGAGGGTGCGGATCAGCTCCAGGCCGGTGCGGTCGCCGACGTGCGCCAGGCGCGGGTACTCGTGGCCGCCGAAGTTGCGCTGGGAGATCTTCCCCTCGGGCGTCCGGTCGAAGAGCGCCCCCCAGGTCTCTAGCTCCCAGACCCGGTCGGGCGCCTCCTGGGCGTGCAGCTCCGCCATCCGCCACTGGTTGAGGAACTTGCCGCCGCGCAGCGTGTCGCGGAAGTGCACCTGCCAGTTGTCGCCGGAGTTCACATTGCCCATGGAGGCGGCGATACCGCCCTCGGCCATCACCGTGTGCGCCTTGCCGAAGAGCGACTTGCAGATCACGGCGGTGCGGGCGCCCTGTTCGCGGGCCGCGATCGCGGCCCGCAGCCCGGCACCGCCCGCGCCCACCACTACGACGTCCCACTGCTGCGGGTCGAGCTGTGTCATGCAGAGCCCCTGCTCATCAGAACCATCAGAACCATCAGAAGAACCGCGGATCGTCGAAGACGCCGGACGCGACCAGATAGACGTAGAAGTCGGCGACCCCGACGCTGATCAACGACGCCCAGGCGAGCTGCATGTGACGGGCGTTCAGTTTGCCGACCCACCCCCACAGCCGATAGCGGACCGGGTGTTTGGAGAAGTGTTTGAGGCGGCCACCGACGATGTGCCGGCAGGAGTGGCACGAGATGGTGTATGCCCAGATCAGCGCGATGTTGATCAGGAAGACCAGGGAGCCGAGCCCCATATGGCCCCACCGGTAGTGCGTGTCGCGGAAGGAGAGCACGGTGTCGTACGTCAGGACCCCGGCGACGAGCACCGCCGCGTAGAAGAAGTACCGGTGGATGTTCTGCAGGATCAGCGGGAAACGGGTCTCACCGCTGTACTTCCGGTGCGGTTCGGCGACGGCGCAGGCCGGTGGGGACGCCCAGAAACCCCGGTAGTAGGCCTTGCGGTAGTAGTAGCAGGTCACCCGGAAACCCAGCGGGAAGATCAGCACCAGCAGCGCGGGGGAGATCGCCCACCAGCTGCCGAAGAGGTCCCAGTTGGGGCCGTGCCGCATGGTCTCGCAGTTGTTCGCGAGACAGGGGGAGTAGAACGGCGACACATAGGGCGCCGAGTAGTAGTCGGTGTTCGCGAAGGCCCGCCAGGTCGAGTAGACGACGAAGGCGAGCAGCCCGGCGGCGGTGACGGCCGGTGCCAGCCACCAGCGGTCGGTGCGCAGGTGCCGGGCGCTGATGGCGGCGCGCGAGGCGTCGTGCACGCCCGTGTCCAGCCGGGGCTGTGGTTCCGTGCCAGTTGCCAACGGGGACTCCAGTCGAAGTCGGAGGCGAGGCGCTCGACGCCGACGCGCCCCGCGCCGGACGTGCACGTGCCTCAGGGTGCGCCCGGCACCGGACGGTCTCCCGACGTCGGGCGCCGGACGACGTCAGGTGCTGCTCGGCGTCAGGTGCGCTGTGCTGTCAGAAGCGCTGTGGTGTCAGGTGCGCCGGGGTCAGGGGGCGTGCCGGTCGCGGGCGCCGATGCCCTCATCGTCCATGTCCTCGGCCGACGACCACAGCTTGCTGTCGTACGGCGTGTCGGGGATGGACACCAGCTCGGGGCCGATCCGGGCGTGGGCCGCGGGTACGGCTTCCCGCAGCAGTGCCAGGCTCTCCCGCAGATGGGCGGCGTCGGTGCGGACCCGCCGTATCTCGAGACCACTGCCGAGCTGTTGCTCCAGCGCGCCCAGCGAGCGGGCCAGATCGTCCAGAGACCGTTGTACGGCTGTCAAATCGTCCTGCAGAGTCATGACTTGCCTCACTTCCGCTGGTGCGGACGGCAAACGATCGTGCGTCGGAGAGTCTTGCGCCTCACATCCCCGCTTGTGAAGGGTGATGCACCGGATTCCCGGCGCGCGGGGCTCCGTACGCCCCCCATTGCGCCGCACGGGTGGGGTTCGGGCGGCGCACCGACGTGTCTCCCACGGACCAGGCGAAGCCTCCACTTCAGTGAAGGGGTCATACGTGTGATCAAAATCAAATGCCACCATACCCGAAGATTCTCGTTCATTCCCTACCGGAGTGGACGGAGTCCGCCCCGGAGGTATCAGCCATGTCCCACGTCGGCGTTTCACACGGGAGAGCAAAGCGGCGCAGCGTCGCGCTCCTCGCCACCGGTGTACTGGCGCTGCCCGTGCTGGCGGGCTGCGGCGGGAGCAACGACCACGGAGGCAACGCGGCAGCGACCGCCCCCGACATCGCCACGGCGGCGCGGCAGCTGGTCGCGGACGGCGGCACCATGCACTGGGCCGTCGACACGATGCCCGTCACGCTGAACACCTTCCAGGCCGATGCCGACGCGTCGACCGCACGCATCGCGGGCGCGGTGCTGCCCGCCCTCTTCACCCTCGACTCCTCGGGCCGTCCGCAGCGCAACGCCGACTACCTCGAGTCGGCGGACGTGATCAAGACCGAGCCGAAGCAGGTGGTCCGCTACCGGATCAACCAGAAGGCGGTCTGGAGCAACGGCCGAGAGATCGGCGCCCCCGACTTCGTCGCCCAGTGGCGTGCGCTGAGCGGCAAGGACTCCGGGTACTGGACCGCACGCAACGCCGGATACGACAGGATCGAGAAGATCGAGAAGGGCAAGGACGACCTGGAGGTCGAGGTCACCTTCGACAAGCCCTACGCCGACTGGCGTTCTCTCTTCTCCCCGCTGTATCCGAAGGAGGTCACGGGCACCCCCGCGTCCTTCAACGAGGGGGCCCGGAAGAAGCTCGCCGCCACGGCCGGCCCGTTCACCATCAAGTCGACGGACCGGGATGCCGGAGAGGTGACCCTGGTGCGCAATCCGCACTGGTGGGGAGACCGGGCCAAGCTCGACTCGCTGGTGCTGGACGCCGTATCCACCGGCGAGCGCACCACGGCGCTCGCCGCGGGCAAGCTCGACCTGGCGGAAGTCGACGTCCCGGTCGCCCGGCGGATCGCGCTGGCCGTCAAGGACGGGAACGGCCTGCAACCGCTGACGCACGGCCCCGGCAGCGACGTGAAGCCGGCCGACGCCATCATTTCCTGGGCCGTGGCCCACGGCGCCGACGGCCCCAAGGCGGCGGCAGCCGCGAGCAAGGCCCGCAAGCAGACGCAGCAGGCCCGCAAGGACTATGCCGAGCAGCAGAAGGCCCTGAGCGGCTACACGCTCCGCAAGTCCCTGGAGCCCGCCTACACCCAGCTCGCCATGAACGGCAGCTCCGGCCCGCTCGCCGATCAGCGGGTACGCCGGGCGGTCGCCAGGGCGCTGGACCGCCAGGAGATCGTGAACGAGGTACTGAAGCCGCTCGGCCTGCCCGCGAAGCCGCCCGGGAGCCACCTCGCGCTGGCGGGCCAGCGGGACTACAAGGACAACAGCGGCGCCGTCGGAGGCCATGACACCGCGAAGGCCCTGGCCCTGCTGGCCGACGCCGGCTGGACGGCCGAGGGCGCCCGGGAGACCACCGAGAAGAGCAAGGCCGGAAGCAAGGCCGACTCGGAGAAGGCCAAGAAGGCCGAGAAGGCGGCAAAGGAGAGGGCCGACAAGGAGAGGGCAGATAAGGAGAAGGCCGCCAAGGCGGCCAAATCCCCGGCGGACGACTCGAAGGCCGGCAGCGCGTCCGGGGACCAGAAGCACCAGGTGGCGGGCGCCTATGCGCCTACAGGCACCCAGGCCCCGGCGGCCGCGGCCGCAGCGCCGGCTGTCGTCGGAAAGAAGGGCAAACCGCTCAGTCTGCGTTTCGTGCTACCCACCGGCCCCGGGTCGGAGCAGCTGAACGCCGTCGGCGCCCAGATCACGCAGATGCTGGACGCCGTGGGGATCCGTACCGAGGTCATCAAGGTCGACGGAGCCGGCTACTTCAAGGACCACATCGCGTCCGGCGACTACGACCTGGGTCTCTACTCCTGGCCCGCCACCGCCTACCCGGCCACCGACGCCCGCCCGATCTACGCCAAGCCGGGGGTGGCCTCCGACGGATCGCTGCTGGTCGACCAGAACTACACCCGGGTCGGTACGGACCGTATCGACCAGCTCTTCGACCGTGCGGCCGGCGAGCTGGACCAGGGGACGGCCCGTGACCTGGTCGAACAGGCGGACGCCCGCATCTGGGCCGCCGCAGGATCGATCCCTCTCTACCAGCGTCCGGAGCTGGTGGCCGCGAAGCCGGCCGTCGCCAATGCCGGAGCGTTCGGTTTCGCGACGCCCCGCTACCAGGACATCGGCTTCCTGAAGTCCGCCAAGAAGTCCTGAACGAGAAAATCCTGACCGAGAAAACCCTGAGCAACAAGCAGCTCGATGGCCTTGCCCGCCGACCCCTCGGCGGGCAAGTTCGTGCCCGGGAAGCCCCGGACGCGGCGGCCCCGTACCATGGGACTAGCCGTGGCGCGTCCGCCCGGCGGGCGTACCAAGGACAGACGCCGCATCCCACGAGCTGAGAGAAGCGCAAGCCACCCATGCCCACGCGCCACGACATCCGTAACGTAGCCATCGTCGCCCACGTCGACCACGGCAAGACCACCCTGGTCGACGCCATGCTCAGGCAGGCCGGCGCCTTCGCCGCGCACGCCGCCGAGCACCTCGACGACCGGATGATGGACTCGAACGACCTGGAGCGTGAGAAGGGCATCACGATCCTGGCCAAGAACACGGCCGTGAAGTACCACCCGAAAGATGGCGGCGACGTCATCACCATCAACATCATCGACACCCCGGGCCACGCCGACTTCGGCGGCGAGGTCGAGCGTGGTCTGTCGATGGTGGACGCGGTGGTTCTCCTCGTCGACGCCTCCGAGGGACCGCTGCCGCAGACCCGCTTCGTGCTCCGCAAGGCACTGGACGCCAAGCTGCCGGTCATCCTCTGCGTGAACAAGACGGACCGCCCGGACTCCCGGATCGACGAGATCGTCAACGAGACGTACGACCTCTTCCTGGATCTGGACGCCGACGAGGACCAGATCGAGTTCCCGATCGTCTACGCCTGCGCCCGCGACGGCGTCGCCTCGCTGACCAAGCCCGAGGACGGCACCGTCCCGCAGGACAGCGACAACCTGGAGCCGTTCTTCTCCACGATCCTCTCCAGCGTCCCGGCGCCGGAGTACGACGCGGACGCCCCGCTGCAGGCGCACGTCACCAACCTCGACGCGGACAACTTCCTCGGTCGTATCGCGCTCTGCCGCGTCGAGCAGGGCGAGCTGAAGAAGGGGCAGACGGTCACCTGGATCAAGCGTGACGGCACGATGTCCAACGTCCGGATCACCGAGCTGCTGATGACCGAGGCACTCACCCGCAAGCCGGCCGAGAAGGCCGGCCCCGGTGACATCTGCGCCATCGCCGGCATCCCGGACATCATGATCGGCGAGACACTGGCCGACACCGAGAACCCGATCGCGCTGCCGCTGATCACCGTCGACGAGCCGGCCATCTCGATGACCATTGGCACCAACACCTCGCCGCTGGTCGGCAAGGGCGGCAAGGGCCACAAGGTCACCGCGCGCCAGGTGAAGGACCGCCTGGACCGCGAGCTGATCGGTAACGTCTCGCTCCGCGTGCTGGACACCGAGCGCCCCGACACCTGGGAGGTCCAGGGCCGTGGCGAGCTGGCGCTCGCCATCCTGGTCGAGACCATGCGCCGGGAGGGCTTCGAGCTCACCGTCGGCAAGCCCGAGGTCGTCACCAAGCAGATCGACGGCAAGACGCACGAGCCGATCGAGCGCATGACCATCGACTCGCCCGAGGAGCACCTCGGCGCCATCACCCAGCTGATGGCGACCCGCAAGGGCCGTATGGAGACCATGACGAATCACGGCTCCGGCTGGGTCCGCATGGAGTGGATCGTGCCGTCCCGAGGCCTCATCGGTTTCCGTACGGAGTTCCTCACCCAGACCCGCGGCACCGGCATCGCGCACTCCATCTTCGAGGGCCACGAGCCGTGGTTCGGCGAGCTGCGCACCCGCCACAACGGCTCGCTGGTCGCCGACCGTTCGGGTTCGGTCACGCCGTTCGCGATGGTCAACCTGCAGGAGCGCGGTGTCATCTTCACCGAGGCAGGCACCGAGGTGTACGAAGGCATGATCATCGGTGAGAACTCGCGCGCCGACGACATGGACGTGAACATCACCAAGGAGAAGAAGCTCACCAACATGCGTGCGGCCTCCGCCGACACCACCGAGAACGTGGTGCCGGCCAGGAAGCTTTCGCTGGAGCAGTCGCTGGAGTTCTGCCGCGACGACGAGTGCATCGAGGTCACCCCGGAGACCGTGCGTATCCGCAAGGTCGTGCTGGACCAGAAGGAGCGTGGCCGCAGCGCCTCGCGCGCCAAGCGCTGACACCCGGCGCCCGTCAGTACAACGGCCCGGCCGCACCGATTCGGTGCGGCCGGGCCGTCGCGTTGCCGAAGCGGGCGGCCCCTCGTAGCGGTGCACCATGAAACACAAAGCTGTTGCGGGGCACGGGCCGGGCCTGTTCAGTGGCCCGATGGACGATGGCATCGATGACCGCAGGGCGCGCGCCGTAGCACGGGCGGTCGAGGCGGCCCGTAACAACGCCGAGTGGTGCGACACGTTGTGCCGTACGCACGGGGTGCAGGGCGCCTTCTCGGCCGCCTTCTGGGCGAGCGCCGTGCGGACCCCGCCGCTCTACCCGGACGCCGTGACGCTGGTTCCCGGCGCGTCGGCGGCCGGTGTGCTCGCCGGGATCGACACCGCGGCGCCCGGATGCACCGTCAAGGACAGCTTCGCCGAACTGGACCTGTCGGCGGCCGGTTTCGAGGTGCTCTTCGACGCCGAGTGGATCCACCGCCCGGCCGAGCTGCCCGCACCGGCCGGTCCGGCGGGTGTGTGCTGGGCGGTGGTCCGTGCGGCCCAGGAGCTGGCGGAGTGGGAGCGGGCGTGGGGCGGCGGGGCCGACGAACTCTTCCGGGCCGGACTGCTCGGCGACGCTTCCACCCTCGTGCTGGCAGGCCGACGCGGCGGCCGGGTCGTCGCCGGAGCGGTGCTGACCCTTGGTGACGCCGTGGTCGGCGTCTCCAACCTCTTCGCCGCTGACGGGGATCTGGACGCCGCCTGGGCGGGCTGTCTGTCGGAGGTGGCGCGCCACCGGCCGGACGCCCCGGTCGTCGGTTACGAACACGGCCCGGACCTGGCGGCGGCACTCCGCCTCGGATTCACCGCGGCGGGCCCGCTGCGGGTCTGGCTGCACACCGGCCGTCCGGGGCGTGCGTGACGCCGGGGAGGTGGAACGGCTGCGCCGGGGCCGCGCCCCGCAGAGGGGGGAGCGGCCCCGGCGCACGGACCGGATCAGACCACAGGCGTGGGCTCTTCGGGGAAGTGGCAGGCGGTGAGGTGGCCGTCCTTGCTGTCCGAGAGCCGGACCAGCGGGGGCTCCTCGGTGGCGCACTTCTCCGTGGCCTTCCAGCAGCGCGTACGGAAACGGCAGCCGGACGGGGGGTTGAGCGGCGAGGGGACGTCGCCGACGAGGCGGATGCGGTTGTCCTCCTTCTCGGTGCCCTCCTCGGAGACCGTGGCCTCGGGGACGGCCGAGAGCAGCGCCCGCGTGTAGGGGTGGCGCGGGGCCTTGTAGAGGGTCTCGCGGTCGGCCACTTCGACGATCTTGCCGAGATACATGACGGCCACGCGGTGCGAGAAGTGCCGCACGATCGCGAGGTCGTGGGCGATGAAGAGGAACGAGATGCCCAGATCGCGCTGGAGTCCCTGCAGCAGGTTGACGACCTGGGCCTGGATGGAGACGTCGAGGGCGGAGACCGGCTCGTCGGCGACGATCAGCTTCGGTTCCAGCGCGAGGGCGCGGGCCACCCCGATGCGCTGCCGCTGACCGCCGGAGAACTCGTGCGGGAAGCGGTTGTAGTGCTCGGGGTTGAGGCCGACGATCTCCAGGAGCTCCCGGATGCGGTGTTCCCGGCCGCCCTTGGGGTTGATGTTGTTGATCTCCATCGGGCCGCCGACGATCTTGCCGACGGTCTGACGGGGGTTGAGCGAGGAGTACGGGTCCTGGAAGATCATCTGGATCTCGGAGCGGACCGGCGCCAGCTGCGTGCGGGAAGCGTGCGTGATGTCCTTGCCCTGGTACGTGATCCGGCCCGCGGTCGGCTCCATCAGGCGGGTGATCAGCCGTCCGGTGGTCGACTTGCCGCAGCCGGACTCGCCCACCAGGCCGAGTGATTCGCCGGCGTTGACGGTGAAGTCGAGGCCGTCGACGGCCTGGACGTCCGCGACCTTGCGCTTGAAGGGGAAGCCGCCCATCACCGGGAAGTACTTGGTGAGGCCGGTGACTTCGAGCAGGGGGGTAGGGGTGGTCATGTTGGTTTCCCTTTGGCTCTGGGTCAGCTCAGCCGGGGCTGGATCTGGTGGGCGAAGAGGTCCTTCTGCTGTTCCGCGCTGAGATGGCACGCGGAACCGCGGCCGTCGGCGAGTTCGAGCGGCGGCCGGTCGACGGAGCAGCGTCCGCCCTCGACCTGGTCCTTGAACGTGCAGCGGGGGTGGAAGCGGCAGCCCGTCGGCGGGTTGAGCATGCTGGGCGGCGATCCCGGGATCGGCATCAACGGTACGTCGAGCGGCCCGGTCAGGCTCGGCATCGAACCGAGCAGCCCCCAGGTGTACGGGTGCTGGGGCGCCCTGAGCACCTCGCGCTTGGTGCCCCGCTCCACGCAGCGGCCGCCGTACATCACCAGCACGTCGTCGGCGATGTCGGCGATGACGCCGAGGTCGTGCGTGATGAAGACGATCGCGGTGCCGAACTCCTGCTGCAGGTCCTTGAGCAGGTCCATGATCTGGGCCTGGACGGTGACGTCCAGCGCGGTCGTCGGCTCGTCGGCGATCAGCAGCTCCGGGTCGCAGACCAACGACATCGCGATCATCGCGCGCTGCCGCATCCCGCCGGAGAACTGGTGCGGGTAGTCGTCCACCCGCATGTTCGGCTGCGGGATGCCCACCCGGGTGAGCATCTCGATGGCCCGCTTCCGGGCCTCCTGCTTGGAGGCACCGGTGTGCTTCCGGTAGGTCTCGCTGATCTGCTGGCCGACGGTGTGGTACGGCGACAGCGAGGCCAGCGCGTCCTGGAAGATCATCGCCATCTTGTTGCCGCGCAGCCGCTCCAGGTCCCGCTCCCTGGCGCCGAGCAGCTCCTTGCCGTCCAGCATGATCTCGCCGGTGATCTCGGTGCGGTCGGGGTCGTGCAGTCCCAGGATGGTCAGGTTGGTGACCGACTTGCCCGAGCCGGACTCGCCGACGATGCCGAGGGTCTTGCCCTTCTCCACATCGAAGGAGAGGCCGTCGACGGCTTTGACGACGCCGTCCTCGGTCGAGAAGTGGACGTGCAGATCCCTGACGGAGAGGAAGGCTTGCTGATCGGTGCTCGTCACGAGGACGCTCCAGGAAGTGTTGCGGAGTGAGGGAATGGGGCGGAGGGGCAGGAGCGGGTCAGGCGAGTCGGATCCGCGGGTCGATGAGGCCGTAGACGGCGTCGACGAAGATGTTGAAGAAGACGATCGCCGCGGCCGCCACGAGGGTGACGCCCAGCAGCATGGGCAGGTCGCTGGTGTCGACGGACTGCACGGCGAGCCGGCCGATCCCCTGGATGCTGAAGGTCTGTTCGGTGATGATCGCACCGCCGATCAGGACACCCAGGTCGATGCCGAAGATGGTGACGATCGGCCCCATGGCGCCGCGCCAGGCGAAGCGGAAGAAGACCGAACTCCGGGACAGGCCCTTGGCGCGCGCCGTCCGGACGTAGTCCTCGCTCAGTTGCTCGACCAGTTGGGAGCGGGTCATACGGGTGTAGTTGGCGGTGAAGATGATCGACAGCACCAGCCACGGCAGCAGCAGACCGGACGCCCACTGCACCGGGTCCTGCGTCAGCGGCGTGTAAGAGGGCTGGTCGAGCAGGCCCAGCTGCTGGACCAGGACGAACATCGCGATGTAGCCGACGAAGTAGATCTGCAGCGAGGAGCCGAGCAGCGAGACGGAGCTGGCGATCTTGTCGAGCGCCTTGCCCTGCTTGACGGCGGCGAGCATGCCCGCGCCGATGCCGATCACCAGGAAGAAGACGGCCGAGCCCAGCGCGAGCGAGATCGTCAGCGGCAGCCGGTCCATGATCGTGCCGAGGACGGGCTGGCGGTTGGTGAAGGAGTAACCGAGGCAGGGGGCCGGGCAGTGGCCGTAGTTCCCGTAGTCACGGCCCATGAAGATGCCGACCAGCCAGTGCCAGTACTGGACCGGCATCGGGTCGGCGATCCCCAGGTTCTGCTTGATCTGGGCGAGCAGCTCGGGGGTGCAGGTCTTGCCGCAGGCCATGCGTGCGGGGTCACGCGGGATGGCGTAGAAGAGGTAGAAGGTGATGGCGCTGATGATCAGCAGGATGACGATAGCGCCGGTCACGCGGCGGAAAAGAAATCGGTACATGGGGTCGTGACTTTCCGGGTGGGGCGCCGTCGCCGAGGTGTAGGGAGCGGGGAAGGGCCGGATACGGGGGTGGGTGACCGGTCGGATCACCCACCCCCGGAGCGGACTTACGCCATGGCGTAGACCTTGCTGATCGAGATGCCGGTGTTGCCGGAGTCGTAGACCATGCCGCCGACCTTGGAGCCGTGGAAGTAGTTACGGATCGGCCAGTAGTCAGGAACGACAGCGGCCAGTTCCATGATCTGACGGTCGATCGCGCCCCAGGCCTTGTTGGCCGCGTCCGGGTCGGCGACCTTGGCTGCGGCGTCGATCGCCTTGTTGACGCCGGTGTTGTTCAGCTGCGGCCAGTTGGACGCGCCGTTGGCGATCACGCGGCCGTCGAAGGTCGGCTGGAGCGCGGTGTAGCCGCCCGGCCAGTCGGCGGACCAGCCGGCCCCGAACATGTCGTACGTGTTGTCGAGCTGGGCGATCTGGGTGTAGAAGGTCGACTTGTCGACCTGCTTGGTCACCGGGGTGAAGCCCGCCTTGGTGAGCGCGTTCTTGATCGCGACGGCCTGCTTGACCTGGATGTCGGACTGCTGGAAGGCGATGACGACCTTCTGGCCGAGCTTGCCGGCCTCCTTGAGGAGCGCCTTGGCCTTGGCCGGGTCGCCGCCCGGCTTCTTCTTCTTGCCGTAGAGGTCGAAGTCCGTGTGACCCGGGGTGAGCGGGCTGATGATCGTGGTGGCGATCTCGGAGGTGGCGGTGCCACCACGGATCAGCTGGCACTGCTGCGACGGCCACGCGTAGTTGAGCGCCTGGCGGACCTTGACGTCCTTGATACGCGTGGTGTTGATCGCGTAGTAGTAGGTCGCCGCGTCCAGGTGCGTCACCACGCGCTTCTTCAGCGTCGCGTTGCCCAGCACGTTCTGGATGCGCTCGGGCGCGACCTCGTTGAGCAGCGACAGCGTGTGCTGGTCGTTGCCCTTGTCCGCGATGTAGCGGTCGGTCGAAGCCAGCGACTGGAAGCCGTACTGGAACTTGAACTGGTCCGGGTACGCGCTGCGGATCGGGTCCGTCTTGGGGTCCCAGTGCGGGTTGCGCGAGCACACCATCGACTTGCCGATCGAACGGCTGTCGATCTTGTACGGGCCGCAGGAGAACGGCTTCTTGTCGTAGTCCTCCTTGGTGTCGTGCTTCTTGGGCACCAGGGAGAAGGCACGCATGCTCAGCGTGAAGTTGAAGTCGGTACGGGGCGTGTTGAGGTGGAAGGTGACGGTGTTGCCGGAGGTCTCGATGGAGTCGAGGTGCTTGCCCTCATAGGGACCCTTGTACTTCTCGCCGCCGGCCAGCCACTGCTGGGGGTAACGCGGGCCGTACGTGATGAATTTGGCGAAGAGCCGCTCGAAGGTGTGCTTGACGTCATCGATCGTGACGTCGGAGCCGTCCTCCCACTTGCAGCCGTCCTTCAGGGTGAAGGACCAGGTCTTCCCGGCGTCCTTCATCGTGCCGGTGTCGGTGGCGAGGTCACCCACCAGCTTGGTGGTGCCGTCGTCGGTGACCTGGAAGCCGACCAGGCCGCGCATGAAGAGCGGAGTGATCCAGCCCTCGTAGCTCGACCAGATCTGCGCGGGGTCCAGGTGGTCGCAGTCGATCTGGTCCATCGTGTAGATCGTGCCGCCCTTGACCGCGCCCGCGGTGGCGGGGGCGGGGCCGGTCGAGTCGGCCTTGGTGCCGACCGCGATCGTGGTGGCCTTGCTGCCGCTGACGTGCGGGGCGTCACTCTTGCCGCTGCCGCTGCCGCCGCCCGCGTTGCCGCTGCTGCACGCGCTGAGAACGGAGGAGCTCGCGGCCACCACACCAGTGGCGATCAGGAAGTTTCTGCGGGAGAAAGACATGGCGTATCGGTCCTTGGGATCGGTGGACGAGGCAGGTGTGCGGGACGTCGGACGACGGTGGTGCTGGCCGGCCTGCTCAGCGCTTCGACTTGGGGTCGAGCGCGTCGCGTACCGAGTCGCCGAGCAGGTTGAAGGCGAGTACGAAGACGACCATGGTGATGCCCGGGAAGAGCATGAAGGTGATGTCGTCCGTGTAGAAGGACGAACCGCGCGCGATCATCACGCCCCAGTCGGGGGTCGGGTCGATCATGCCGACACCGAGGAACGCGAGGCCCGCCTCGGCCGTCACCATGGCGGGCAGCGCAAGCGTGGACTGGATCAGGATCGGCGTCCAGAGGTTGGGCAGCAGTTCCTTGAAGATGATCCGGGCAGGCGACGCACCGGTCACCTTCGCGGCCTCCACGAACTCTCTCTCCCGCAGTGCCAGTACCTGACCCCGCAGCAGACGTGCCAACGACGCCCAGCCGAAACCTGCCAGCACGAGGATCAGCGAGATGGCCCGCAGCGAGGTCGGGATGTCGTCGTCCGGAGCGACGAAGAGCCCGTAGACCACCGGCATGAAGGCGATGAAGAACAGCGTCGACGGGAACGACAGCAGGATGTCGATGAGCCGGCCGATGAAGTAGTCGGTCTTGCCGCCCAGATAACCGGCCGTGATGCCGACGACCACCCCGACGACTGTCAGGAGGATGGTGATCGCCGCGGCGATCAGCAGCGAGGTGCGGATGCTGTACAGCAGGAACGTGAAGACGTCCCGGCCCAGCTGGGGCTCGATGCCGAACCAGAAGTCGCTGCTGATGCCGCCGTTGGGCTTCACCGGATAGCCGAAGCCGTTGAGGAGCCCGGGAGTGTTCTGACCGTACGTGTCGTACGGGTTCTTCCCGTAGAGCTTCGCGATCAGGGGCGCGGCGAGGGCGATCACAAAGAAGAACACGACGATATAGGCGGATACGACGCCCGTCTTGTCGCGCCTGAATCGCCGCCAGGCCAGTTGGCTCGGGCTCCGGGCGTCGGTGCCCTTGTTAGGGCTCTCGGGTTGCCGGGACTCCTCAACGATGCCGATGGAAGTGGTGTCCACCGGAATGCTGGAAGCCGGGGATGGCGTGGTCATCAAACTCCTGTCCCCGTACGGAAAGCAATGTCCTCCGGGCAGGAGGAGCTAAGGGGGTTCGAACGGACCCAATCAATCGAGTTGACAACGGTCAATGCGCGTAGCAAGTCCACACCTGGTCTTTAGGTTCTTGGTTCAAAAATGGTGTGATGTTGTTGTCAGGTTAGTTGACACGCTAAATTTATTTCCGTCTAAGAGTAGTAAAACGGACGCACGTGTCCGGTCAAAGGTGTGTCCCTTTCGTTATGCGGGGCATCCGGGCGGTTCTGGTGACGGATGGACACAGATGGCCGCAATGAGAGTGCATTGGCATCGGTATGAGGTGATATTGGGCTCAAAGTACGACCTGGTACCTAGAGGAGGCACTCCATGCGCGGAGCCACACACGCCAAGTGGGCCGCTTGCGCGGTCGTTGTCGCTCTCGCGGCGACGGCCTGCGGAGGCGGCGGGGACAGTGGCAGCGGCGGTGGTGGCAAGGGCGGTGGAGTCCTCAGTTCCTCGTGGGGAGACCCGCAGAACCCGCTGGAGCCCGCGAACACCAACGAGGTGCAGGGGGGCAAGGTCCTGGACATGGTGTTCCGGGAGCTCAAGAAGTACGACCCGAAGACCGGCAAGGCCACGAACATGCTGGCCCAGAAGATCGAGACCAAGGACTCGGTCAACTTCAAGGTCACCATCAAGAGCGGCTGGACGTTCAGCAACGGCGAGAAGGTCACCGCCAAGTCCTTCGTGGACGCCTGGAACTACGGCGCCGACCTGAAGAACAACCAGAAGGACGCCTACTTCTTCGGGTACATCGACGGATACGACAAGGTCCACCCGGACAAGGGCAGCGCCACGGCCCAGAAGCTGTCCGGGCTGAAGGTCATCAACGACCGGACCTTCACCATCAAGCTCAACCAGAAGTTCTCGACCTTCCCGGACACCCTCGGGTACGCCGCCTTCGCGCCGCTGCCCACCGC
The DNA here is from genome assembly GCF_040689485.1 of Streptomyces sp. NPDC051322. Classification (NCBI taxonomy): domain Bacteria; kingdom Bacillati; phylum Actinomycetota; class Actinomycetes; order Kitasatosporales; family Streptomycetaceae; genus Streptomyces; species Streptomyces sp. NPDC051322. Next base: position 170,011 of record NZ_JBFBAK010000006.1, read on the forward strand.
GTTCTTCACCCACCACGATGCCTGGCTGAAGAAGCCGATCGGCAACGGCCCGTACACCATCCAGTCGTACACCAGGGGCTCGAAGATGAGCCTGCGTAAGTGGGACAAGTACCCGGGACCCGACAAGGCGCAGAACGGCGGGGTCGACCTCAAGGTCTACACCGACAACAACACCGCCTACACCGACCTGACGGCGGGCAACCTCGACCTGGTCGACGACGTCCCGGCCGCTCAGCTCAAGAACGTCAAGTCCGACCTGAACGGCCGGTACCTGAACACCCCGGCCGGCATCATCCAGACGCTGTCCTTCCCCTTCTACCGCCCGGAGTGGAGCAGCGCGAAGGCGAAGAAGGTCCGGATCGGCCTGTCCATGGCGATCAACCGGGCGCAGATCACCAAAACCATCTTCCAGAACACCCGCACCCCGGCCACCGACTGGACCTCCCCGGTCCTCGGTGCGGCCGGCGGTTACAAGGCCGGCCTGTGCGGCGCCTCCTGCAAGTACAACCCCACCGAGGCCAAGAAGCTGATCAAGGAGGGCGGCGGCCTGCCCCACGGCCAGATCTCGATCGCGTACAACGCGGACACCGGCTCGCACAAGGAGTGGGTCGACGCCGTCTGCAACAGCATCAACAACGCCCTCGGCAACGACAAGGCGTGCGTCGGCAAGCCGGTCGGCACCTTCGCCGACTTCCGCAACCAGATCACCCAGAAGAAGATGACGAGCCTCTTCCGGGCTGGCTGGCAGATGGACTACCCGCTCATCCAGAACTTCCTGCAGCCGCTGTACTACACGAACGCCTCGTCCAACGACGGGCACTGGAGCAACAAGAAGTTCGACAGCCTGGTCGACAAGGCCAACGCCGAGAGCGACACCGCCACCGCCGTCAAGACCTTCCAGGACGCCGAGAAGGTGCTCAGGGACGAGATGGGCGCCATCCCGCTCTGGTACCAGAACGGCAGCGCGGGCTACTCGGACCGGATCACCAACGTCGCGCTCAACCCGTTCAGCGTCCCGGTCTACAACGAGATCAAGGTCAAGTGACGCCGGAAGGGGCATAGGGCCCGGCGCTCCGAGCGCCCGGCCCCGGCACCTTCCATCGACGACCCCGGGAGCCCTTCATGGGACGTTATGTGATCAGGCGTCTGCTGCAGATGATCCCGGTCTTCATCGGTGCCACGCTGTTGATCTTCCTGATGGTGAACGTGATGGGCGACCCCGTCGCGGGACTCTGCGGGGAACGTGCGTGCGACCCGGCCACCGCCGCGCAGCTGCGCAAGGAGTTCGGGCTCGACAAGCCGGTGTGGCAGCAATACGCCACCTACATGGGCAACCTCTTCACCGGCGACTTCGGTACCGCGTTCAACGGTCAGAAGGTCACCGAGCTGATGGGCAGCGCCTTCCCGGTCACCATCCGGCTCACCATCGTGGCGATCATCTTCGAGATCATCATCGGCATCGCGCTCGGTGTGATCACCGGACTCAACCGCGGACGCTCCATCGACACCACCGTCCTGCTGCTCACCCTGATCGTCATCTCGGTCCCCACCTTCGTCACCGGCCTGCTGGCCCAGCTGCTGTTCGGGGTGAAGTGGGCGGTCATCAAACCCGCGGTCTCACCGGAGGCCCCGATCGACGAGCTGATCCTGCCCGGACTGGTGCTGGCCTCCGTGTCGCTGGCCTACGTGACCCGGCTGACCCGGACGTCGATCGCGGAGAACAAACGCGCCGACTACGTGCGCACGGCGGTGGCCAAGGGACTGCCGAAACACCGCATCATCGTCCGGCATCTGCTGCGCAACTCGCTCATCCCCGTGGTGACCTTCATCGGTACCGACATCGGCGCACTCATGGGCGGCGCCATCGTCACCGAGCGGATCTTCAACATCCACGGCGTGGGCTACCAGCTCTACCAGGGCATCGTCCGCCAGAACAGCCAGACCGTCGTCGGCTTCGTCACCATCCTGGTCATCGTCTTCCTGGTGGCGAACCTCGTCGTCGACCTTCTCTACGCCGTTCTCGACCCGAGGATCCGGTATGCCTGAGTCGCAGAATCCCAACGAAGCGATCGCCGCCGCCGGTGCCGGGGGCGGCACCGACCTCGCGATGAGCGAGGGCGCCGCATTGGAGCGCGGACCCGGTGGCGGCGGGCCCGACGACCGGGCGCGCAGTCTCTGGTCCGACGCGTGGCGCGACCTGCGCCGCAACCCGATCTTCATCATCTCGGCGCTGATCATCCTGTTCCTGGTGGTGATCTCGATCTGGCCCTCGCTGATCGCCAGCCAGAACCCGCTCGCCTGCGATCTCGGCAAAGCGCAGGAGGGTTCCCAGCCCGGACACCCCTTCGGTTTCACCGGCCAGGGCTGTGACGTCTACACCCGTACGGTCTACGGCGCCCGGCAGTCGGTGACGGTCGGCGTCTGCGCCACCGTCGGAGTGGCCGTCATCGGCAGCATCCTGGGCGGGCTCGCCGGGTTCTTCGGCGGCGCGGGGGACGCGATCCTCTCCCGGATCACCGACATCTTCTTCGGCATCCCGGTGGTCCTCGGCGGTCTGGTGCTGCTGTCCGTCGTCACCAGCAGCACGGTCTGGCCGGTGGTCGGTTTCATGGTGCTGCTGGGATGGCCGCAGATCGCCCGTATCGCGCGCGGTTCGGTCATCACCGCCAAACAGAACGACTACGTCCAGGCGGCGCGGGCCCTGGGCGCCTCCAACTCCCGGATGCTGCTGCGCCACATCACACCGAACGCGGTGGCGCCGGTGATCGTGGTGGCGACCATCGCGCTCGGTACCTACATCTCGCTGGAGGCGACCCTCTCGTTCCTCGGGGTGGGGCTGAAACCGCCCACGGTCTCCTGGGGCATCGACCTCTCCGCCGCCTCCCCGTACATCCGCAACGCCCCGCACATGCTCCTCTGGCCGGCCGGTGCGCTGGCCATCACGGTGCTCGCCTTCATCATGCTCGGCGACGCGGTACGCGACGCCCTCGATCCCAAGCTGCGCTGAGGAGTACCGCCCATGTTGCTCGAAGTGCGCGACCTGCACGTGGAGTTCCACACCCGCGACGGGATCGCCAACGCCGTGAACGGTGTCGACTACACGGTGGACTCCGGTGAGACGCTCGCGGTGCTCGGTGAGTCCGGATCCGGCAAGTCGGTGACCGCCCAGGCGATCATGGGCATTCTCGATGTACCACCGGGCCACATCGCGGGCGGCGAGATCATTTTCCAGGGACAGGACCTGCTGAAGCTCAAGGAGGCGGACCGCCGGAAGGTCCGCGGCGCCAAGATGGCGATGATCTTCCAGGACGCGCTCTCCTCGCTCAATCCGGTGCTCAGCGTGGGTGAGCAGCTCGGCGAGATGTTCGTCGTCCACATGGGCATGTCCCGCAAGGACGCCAAGGCCAGGGCCGTCGAACTGATGGACACGGTGCGCATCCCGGCGGCCAAGGAACGCGTCAACCAGTTCCCGCACCAGTTCTCCGGCGGCATGCGCCAGCGCATCATGATCGCCATGGCGCTGGCCCTGGAGCCCGACCTGATCATCGCGGACGAGCCGACCACGGCCCTGGACGTGACGGTCCAGGCCCAGGTGATGGACCTGCTGGCGGAGCTGCAGCGGGAGTACAACATGGGGCTGATCCTGATCACCCACGACCTCGGCGTGGTCGCCGACGTGGCGGACAAGATCGCCGTGATGTACGCGGGGCGCATCGTCGAGACGTCCCCGGTCCATGAGATCTACAAGCGCCCCGCGCACCCCTACACCGAGGGCCTGCTCGCATCGATCCCGCGCCTGCACCAGAAGGGCCAGGAGCTCTACGCGATCAAGGGACTGCCTCCCAACCTGCTGCGCATCCCGCCCGGCTGCGCCTTCCACCCCCGCTGCCCGCGCGCCCGGGAGGTGTGCCACACCGATGTGCCACCGCTGTACGTGGTGAACGAGGAACGCCGCAGCGCCTGCCATTTCTGGAAGGAGACAATCGATGCGCAGTGAACACTCGGGGCACAAGCAGGCGCAGGAAGAGGGCGACGCGGCACGGGATCTGATGGCGAAGTCGCGGGCGGAGACCGCGTTCGCCGGCGGCGAGCACATCCTGGAGGTCCGCGACCTGGTCAAGCACTACCCGCTCACCCAGGGGATCCTGTTCAAGCGGAAGATCGGCGCGGTCAAGGCCGTCGACGGGGTCTCGTTCAAACTCAGCCAGGGCGAAACGCTCGGCATCGTGGGGGAGTCCGGCTGCGGGAAGTCGACGGTCGCCCGGCTCCTGGTCAACCTGGAGGCGCCGACGGCCGGCACCATCCGGTACAAGGGCGAGGACATCACCAAGCTCTCCGGGCGCGCGCTGAAGGCCGTACGCCGGAACATCCAGATGGTGTTCCAGGACCCCTACACCTCGCTCAACCCCCGGATGACGGTCGGCGACATCATCGGGGAGCCGTACGAGATCCACCCCGAGGTAGCCCCCAAGGGTGACCGGCGGCGCAAGGTCCAGGACCTGCTCGACGTCGTCGGGCTCAACCCGGAGTACATCAACCGCTACCCGCACCAGTTCTCCGGCGGCCAGCGCCAGCGCATCGGCATCGCCCGCGGTCTCGCACTCAACCCCGAGATCATCGTGGCCGACGAACCGGTCTCCGCGCTCGACGTGTCGGTGCAGGCGCAGGTCATCAACCTGCTCGACCGGCTGCAGAAGGAGTTCGACCTGGCGTACGTGTTCATCGCGCACGACCTGTCGATCGTGCGGCACATCTCCGACCGGGTCGGTGTGATGTATCTGGGACGGATCGTCGAGGTCGGCTCGGACGCCGAGATCTACGACCACCCGACGCACCCGTACACCCAGGCCCTGCTCTCCGCGGTTCCGGTGCCGGACCCGGAGGCCCGGGACCGGCGGGAGCGGATCATCCTGTCCGGCGATGTCCCCTCGCCCGCCGACCCGCCGTCCGGCTGCCGGTTCCGCACCCGCTGCTGGAAGGCGCAGGAGCGCTGCGCTCTGGAGGTCCCCGCACTGGCCGTCCCTGCCGTGTTCCGCGAGGTGCAGGGGCCGGTGCACCACGACTCGGCGTGCCACTTCGCCGAGGAGAAGCAGGTGGTGGCGCCGGGGACGAGCGAAGGTCACTGAAACGGAACACTGACCTCCGGCGGGCCCTTCGCACGGGTCTCGTTGTTCCGCTTGTTCAACCGCCGTGCCGCAGTGGATTATCACCGCGTGATACTCACTCGAGGCGCGCGGACCACCGGCGCGGTCATCTGTGCCCTGCTGGCGCTGATCGCGCTGTCCTGGGTCGTCAGGGACCTCTCCACCGCCGACGGACCGGTCCAGCTGTGGCGGTTCTGGGAGGCCGGGCCCTCGGGCACGGCGCAGGCATCCCTGACCACCACGCTCTACGACCTGATGCTGGTGGTGGTGTACGCGGTCGTCGCCGTGGCCGCGCTGCGTTCGCCGGTCGCGGGCTCCGCCCTGGTGGCGACGGCGGTGGTGACCCTGGTGCTCAGAGTGCCGGGGCTCTGGGTGCAGAACGCCGACAGGATGAGTCACTGGTCCTCCGACGAACTCCGGTTCCGCGCACTCGTGTCCACACTGATCGCGCTCGCCGGGGCGTTCGCCCTGATCATCACGGTGGCGGCCGGACGCAGGCCGGCCGACGGCGCACAGCAGGCGCTGCCGACCCGGCCGGGGCGCGGGCCCGCGGTCACCGCCGGCCTCCTGCTGCTGCTCGCCGCGCTGGTCGGGGCCGGCTGGGAGATCTACTGGATGCGCACCCTGCTGCTGGGCGTCGGCCCGAAGGTGTACAGCTACCGGTTCACCGGCCAGCGGGGCATCTTCATGCCCCTGCTGGGCGTCCCGGCCGGGTGGCTGGCGGTGCTGATGACGCTGCTCCGTGTGGTGGCGGCGATCGGGGCCTTCGCCCGTGGTCCGTTCGCCCGGCCGCTGGGTATGGTCGCGGCCGCGGGGCTGACCGCGTCGGGGGCGCTCAGCTCCTCGTTCGCGCTGCGCTTCCATCTCTTCTCGCACTTCGCGGATCGGGGACTGCGGGACCAGCTGTCCCTCCTCACCGCGGTGTTCGCCCTGGTGGCGGGCGTGGTGGTGCTGGTGCTGCTGGCCATGAAGGGCGAAACCGCCACTGTCGGCCGGCCGCAGCCGTTGTGGCAGCAGCCGGCGGGACAGCGCGGCGGTGGTTTCGGCCCCCCGCTGTCTCCGCCGCCACCGTCCTCCCCGCCGCCGGGGTGGTGACCGGGGCGGGCCCACCGAGCCTCTCCGGCCAGGGCGTTACTCGGGCCGCGCTGCTGCCAAGGAGCGCTTGAGGAAGTCCACTTGGAGCAGCAGCAGATTCTCCGCCACCTGCTCCTGGGGCGTCATATGGGTGACCCCGGAGAGCGGCAGCACCTCGTGCGGGTGGCCGGCGGCGAGCAGGGCCGACGAAAGACGCAGGGTGTGGGCCGCGACCACGTTGTCGTCCGCCAGACCGTGGATGATCATCAGCGGCCTTGCGGGGCTCTGCGGTGCGGAAAGACCGTCGTCGGTGACCAGTGAGCTCGCCGCGTACGCCTCGGGCCGCTCGGCCGGGTCGCCGAGATAGCGCTCGGTGTAATGCGTGTCGTACAGCCGCCAGTCGGTGACCGGGGCGCCCGCGACGGCCGCGTGGAAGACGTCGGGACGGCGCAGCACCGCCAGCGCGGCGAGATAGCCGCCGTACGACCACCCCCGGATCGCGACCCGGTCCAGGTCGAGCGGGAAGCCCTGCTCGGCCAGGCCGTGCAGGGCGTCGATCTGGTCGTCGAGGGTGAGCGGGAAGTTGCCGCTGATCGCCTTCTCCCACGCGGGGGACCGGCCCGGGGTGCCCCGGCCGTCGGCGACGACCACCGCGAAGCCCTGGTCGGCGAACCACTGCGAGGTGAGATACGGGTTGTGCGCGGCGAGCACCCGCTGGCCGTGCGGTCCGCCGTACGGATCGAGCAGCACCGGAAGCCTGCCGTCGGTGTCCCGGTGCCCGGTGGGGAGCAGGACGGCGCACGGAATTCTGCGTGCGCCCCCTTCGGTGAGTTTCACGCGGGGGGTGAGGCCCGGATCCTCCGCGAACGAGGCGATGGTGGCCACCTCCTTCCCGTTCCGCAGCACCCGGACCGTCGAGCCGGGCAGTTCGGGACGGGCGGACACCAGGACCGTCAGCTCGCCGGAGCGGACCGCCGAGTGCACCCCGGCGCCCTCCGAGACGCGGGCGACGCCCAGTTCATTGACCCGGTAGACATGGATCTCGCCGGTCTCCGGCTCGGCCGCCGCCTCGCCCGCCGACGCCGAAATCAGGATGTCGTCAACCGAGATGTCCAGCACCGCCCGAACGTGCAAATCCGGTCCGGTCAGCAGCCGGTCGCCGACGGCGAGCACCCGTGCGCCCCCTTCGTCGGCGATCCGCACCAGGCCACCGGCCGGCGCCCAGGCCGGCACCCCGGGGCAGAGGTCGAGCCACACCTCGTCCTCGTCGACGTGGACGGTCCGGGTCGTGCCCGATTCGGTGTCGACCCCGAGGTACAGCTGGCTGCGCTGGTCACGTGCCTGCACCAGAAGAAGCGGAGCGCCACTCTCCGACCAGTGCACACCGGCCAGATACGGATACCGGGCACGGTCCCAGACCACCTCGGTCCGAGAGCCGTCCAGCGCGTAGAGATACAGCCGCACCTCGGCGTTGGGCGTGCCCGCCGCCGGGTAACCCACCTCGGCCGGCGCCCGGTCCGGATGCGCCGGATCGGCGATCCACCAGCGCTTGACGGCGCTGTCGTCGGCCCGGGCGACCAGCAGCCACCGCGAGTCCGGCGCCCACCAGTAACCCCGGTTGCGGTCCATCTCCTCGGCGGCGATGAATTCCGCGAGACCGTAGGAGGTGTGCTCGTCCTCCGGCTCGGCGAGCGCCCCGTCCCCTTCGCCATCGGCCCCGACGACCCGCAGGGCGCCACGGCTCACGTAGGCGATGCGGCGGCCGTCGGGGGAGGGGCGGGGGTCGAGCACCGGCCCCGGCACCGGGATCTCCCGGGTGGTCCCGGCCCGCAGCTCGGCGGTGAACAACCGGCCGGACAGGGCGAAGGCGGCCAGCTCGACCGCCGCGTCGACCGCATACCCGACGATGCCGGCCGAGCCTTCCCTGCTCCGTTCGCGGCGGGCCCGCTCCTGGGCCGACAGCCGTTCGGCCGTCCCGCCGAGCAGGGCGTCCGGGTCGGCGGCGACCCGCTCCCGGTCGCCCTGCCCGAGGTCGAGCACCCAGAGGCGGTTGGCGCGGTCGGTGCCGGAGGGGGAGCGCAGGAAGATCACCCGCTCCCCGTCGGGTGACACCGTGAAGGCGCGCGGCACACCGAGGGAGAAGCGCTGGGTCCTGGCGAACCGGCGCGGGAAGGACAGCTGTTTCGACGTCATGCGACCGAACTTAGACCGGACGGAGCCCTGCGGGCGGGCAGTTTCCGGGCCGGTGGTGCCTGCCGCGTGCCGGGACCGGTGTGGCGGGCGGGTCAGACCGGGGGCACTTGCCGACTGATGTTGTCGGCTGCGCGTGCATGCGCCCCTCGTGCGCCGGTGCATCGATCATGCAGAGCTCCGGATAGTTATGATCCGTAGCGCTGGGTGGGTATGACGCTACCGGCAGTGGTGGCCATGTCCCTGGACCGTACGCAAATGGAGGTGAACCGTCATGGCACTCTCGATCTCGGCGGTGGTGCTGCTGGCGATCATCGTCGTGCTGCTGGTGAGGAAGTCCGGGCTCAAGGCCGGGCACGCCATGGTGTGTGCGCTCCTCGGCTTCTACCTGGCCAGTTCGTCCGTGGCACCCACCATCCATGACCTGACCACCAACGTGGCGGGGATGATCGGCGGTATCAAGTTCTAGAGCCTCCGGTGCCGCGCTGCCCGGTGTCACGCCGCGCGGCCGGTCCGTGCCGGAACGGCTCGTAGGCTGTCCCCATGGTTTCCCCGACGGATCTCCCTGCGCGGCGTCTGCTGCTGGTGCATGCGCACCCCGACGACGAGTCGATCAACAACGGCGCCACGATGGCCGCCTACGCGGCCGCGGGAGCCCACGTCGCCCTGGTGACCTGCACGCTGGGCGAGGAGGGGGAGGTCATCCCGCCCGGGCTCGCCCATCTGGCGTCCGATCGGGACGATGCCCTGGGGGAGCACCGCATCGGTGAACTGGCCGCCGCCATGCGGGAGCTGGGCGTAGCGGACCACCGCTTCCTCGGCGGCCCGGGCCGGTTCCGCGACTCCGGGATGATGGGCGTCGAGCAGAACCGCCGCGAGGGCGCCTTCTGGAACACCGCGGTGGACGACGCGGCTCCGTATCTGGTCGGGGTCATCAGGTCGCTGCGGCCGCAGGTGCTGGTGACCTATGACCCCAACGGGGGTTACGGCCACCCCGACCACATCCAGGCGCACCGCGTCGCGACGCGCGCCGCCGAACTCGCGGCCGAACCGGCTTACCGGCAGGATCTCGGAGAGCCGCACACGATCGACAAGGTCTACTGGAACCGGGTGCCGCGTTCGGTGGCCGAGGAGGGCTTCGCGCGACTGCGGGCCGCCGGTACGGAATTCCCCGGGATCGCCGAAATCGGCGATGTGCCGGGGGTGGTGGACGACGCACTGATCACCGCGGAGATCGACGGCACCGCGTACACGGCGGCCAAGTCCGCCGCGATGCGCGCCCATGCCAGCCAGATCGCGGTGGACGGACCGTTCTTCGCCCTCTCCAACGACCTGGGGCAACCACTCTTCGTGCGGGAGTACTACGAACTCGTACGGGGCGCCTCCGGGGCGCCGGACGGCGAGCGCGAGACTGATCTCTTCGCGGGAGTCCCCGGAGCGGACGCCTGAGAGACCCGTGCGGGGGCGCAACTGACCGACGAGAGCAGCAAATGAAAGCGAACATATGAGTACGAACCACACCGGAACCGGCATGGCGGCACCGTTGAACGGCGGACGGGTTGCCGGTTACGCCGGCCTGCTCGTCCTGGGGGCGCTGACCGGCGTCGCGGGCGCCCTCGTGCAGGGCGACTGGTTCCCCGGTGGCCTGGTGCTCGCGCTGCTCGGCGCCGCGGCCCTGTTCTACGGCGGCCGAATCACCACCGGAACCGGCGTGGGGGTAGCAGCGCCCGCCCTGGGCTGGTTGATCGCGGTGATCCTGCTGACCGCCACCCGTCCGGAGGGCGACTTCGTGTTCGGCGCCGGCGTGGGTTCCTACGTGTTCCTGCTCGGCGGAATGGTGGCTGCTGTGATCTGCGCCACGCTGCGTCCCCCGGCGTGGCCGGCTTCCGGTTCCGCCCGACCTGGTAAGTGATGTGCCGCTTCGCCCGGTGAACCGGACGCCCTCGGCGCACTTTCGGAACCTTGCATTCCACTGGGCGGGGGGTGCGGGACCGTCATGGCCAGTATGGTGGTGCGCGCCGCCGAACCTCCCGCACAAGTAATAACGGGCGGCGGAGCCAACCGGGAGAACCTGCCTTGAGTCGTGAAACTGACAGTTCGTCCACCGGCCCCCAGGGGCGTGGCGGAGCCGCGTACCCCTCGGGTACGCCGCCGTACGGAACCCGCCAGTCTCCGGAGGACGCCGTGTCCCCGGCAGCGGCCGCCGCGCCGCAGCCGGAAGAGCCCAGGACCGAAACCACGCTGACCACGCGTATCCGGATCAACATCCCCGGCTCGCGGCCGATTCCGCCGGTCGTCATGCGGACCCCCATGGGCCAGAGCGACCTTTCCGACGCTCCGGATCCGGAGCGTACGGGGTCCACCCCGCGCCCCCGCGAGCCCGAACCGGAGCCGGTGGCCGAGGAGCCGGTGGCCGAACGGCCGACGAGCGACTGGTTCGCGCCGCGGAAGCCCGCCGCCGCTGCGGCGCCCGCCACCGCGGCCGAACCGGCCGATCCGGGCACCACCGGTGACGGTCGACGTCCCGGCCTCCCCTACTTCTCGGAGCCTCCGCAGCGCGGATCCGGCGCCGTCGGCGCGGGCCCCACCGGGCCGACCACCGGTCCGGTCCTGGGCACCGGTTCGCTGAAGCCGCCGCTCGAAACCCGGCCGACCGGTTCGTCGGGCGCCGTGCCGCCGCCGATGTCCGATGACACCGCGGTGCTGACTCCGCAGCCGCCGGCCCCCGGCTTTCCGTCGGCCGCCGAAGGCTTCCCGTCGGCCACCGACGGTTTTTCACCCACCGCCGACGGTATGCCCGCGGCCGGGTATCCGGGGCCGCAGACCCCCGCGGGCGAACTGGACGAGGACGGCCCGTTCGGTCCGACGGGCGGCCATGTCTCGGGGCACACGCTGAACAGCGGTATCCCGGTGGTCCCGCCGGAGCGCCGCGCGCCGTTCCCGCCGGGCCCCGCGGCCGGTCCCGGCCCCCGGGGCTCCGATGGCCCCTCGCCCTACCCTCCGTCGCCCTCGCCGACCCCCGCTGCCGCTCCGTCGCCCGGGCCCGCCGCGGTCCGTCCGGCCACGCCCGGAAGGAAGGGCCGCTCCAAGCTGGGGATGGCCGGCGTCGGTCTGGTGGTACTGGCCGGAATCGCCTATGGCGCGGGCCTGTTGATGAACCACTCCGATGTGCCCAAGGGCACCACCGTGCTCGGCGTCGACATCGGCGGCGGCACCAGGGACGAGGCGGTCAACAAGCTGGACAGTGCGCTCGGCAAGCGCGTCAACGCGCCGATCCCGCTCAGCGTCGACGGCCGGAAGACCGAACTCAAGCCGGCTGCCGCCGGTCTCTCCCTGGAGACCCAGGCAACCGTGCGCCAAGCAGCGGGCAGCGACTACAACCCGGTCTCGGTGATCGGTTCGCTCTTCGGCGGCGAGCGCGTCATCGACCCGATCCTGCCGACCGACCAGGAGAAGCTGAGCGCCGCGCTGAGCGACCTGGCCGGCGGATCGGGCTCCGCTTCCGAGGGCACCATCAAGTTCGAGCCGGGCAAGGCCGTTGCCGTACCGGGCAAGGCCGGCAAGGGGCTGGACGTCAGCAGGTCGATGGTCGCCGTCCGGGACGCCTACCGCACCCAGGTGCAGACCGGGACCGCACACACCGTCGTGCTGCCGGTCGTGACACGGCAGCCGACCATAAGCCAGACCGAGATCGACCGGGCGATGAAGGAGTTCGCGAAGCCCGCGATGTCGGGTCTCATCACCATCAAGGCGGGCCCCAAGCAGATCCAGTTCGGCCCCGAGAGGTCACTGCCGAAGATCCTCTCCATGACGGCGGTCGACGGACGGCTGGTCGAGGTCTACAACAAGCCGGCCATCACCCAGCTGCTGGACGGCGTTTTCGACGGCATCATGATCACCAAGGGCGACGGCAAGAAGCACCAGGTGTCGGCCGACGACGTGGCGCATGCCATGCAGAGCGCGCTGCTCGGCACGACCCCGGCGGAGCGTACGGCCACCATCGACCTCAACCCGAGCTGACAACCGCCCTGCGGAAGCCGCCGACTGCCCCTGCCCCGAACTCCGGGCAGGGGCAGCCGCGTACGGCCGGTCAGCCGTGCCCGCACCCGGATATGACATCTGTCATCGCCGAATCACGACAACCCGCTCTGCCGCCCGGCACCCGCCCTGCGGGAAGCTGGCTCCATGACGAAGACAGCTGCTTCCACCACGGTGGTGAGCTTCGAGAAGGTGAACAAGAGCTACGGCCAGGTCCGCGCCGTGGCCGGTCTCTCGCTCCAACTGCACCCCGGCGAGACCGTCGCGCTGCTCGGCCCGAACGGCGCGGGCAAGTCGTCGACGCTCGACCTCCTGCTCGGCCTCCGCAACGCCGACTCCGGCACCGTCCGGCTCTTCGGCACGACACCCGAAGAGGCCATCAGGGACGGCCGGGTCGGCGCCATGCTGCAGAGCGGCGGCCTGATGGAAGACGTCACGGTGCGCGAACTCGTCAAGCTCGCGTGCGATCTGCACCGCCACCCGCGTCCGGTGCACGAGGTGCTCGAGCGCGCCGGTATAACCGAGATCGGCGACCGCATGGTCAACAAGCTCTCCGGCGGTCAGGAGCAGCGGGTCCGCTTCGCCCTGGCGACGGCCGGCGACAACGATCTGATCGTTCTGGACGAGCCGACCACCGGAATGGACGTCTCCGCCCGGCACGCCTTCTGGGCCACCATGCGGGAACAGGCCGACCAGGGCCGCACGGTGCTCTTCGCCACTCACTACCTGGAGGAGGCCGACGCCATCGCGGACCGGGTCCTCGTCCTGCACAAGGGCCGGCTGCTGGCCGACGGGACCGCCGCCGAGATCAAGGCGAAGGCCGGCGCCCGCCGGATCGCCTTCGACCTTGACGGCGACATCGACGAGGCGGCGCTGCGCGAGCTGCCCTTCCTGACCACGTTCTCGCTGTCCAACGCCGGCTCCGGCGCGGGGTCGCGCCGTACGGTCCGCATCCAGTCCACCGACGCCGACGCGACGGTGCACGCGCTGTACGGCCTCGGGCTGTATCCGCACAACCTCGAAGTCGCGGGACTCGGCCTGGAGCAGGCCTTCGTCGCCATCACCGAGGCCGAGGAGGCCAAAGCAGCATGAGGACCCTGATCAAGCTCGAGATCACCCGCACGCTGCGGAACAAGAAGTTCATGTTCTTCTCGATCCTCTACCCCTCGATGCTCTACCTGATCATCGCGAGCGGAGCATCCTCCAGCGACAAGGTGGACGGCACCAACCTCACCCTGCAGAACTTCTACGTGGTGGCGATGGCATCCTTCGGCGCGCTCACCGCGGTGCTGATGGGCAACAGCGAGCGCATCGCCAAGGAACGCGAGAAGGGCTGGGTCCGTCAGCTCCGGCTCACCTCGCTGCCGGGCCGCGGCTACGTCCTCGCGAAGATCGCCAGCGCGGGCGTGGTGACGCTGCCGTGCATCGTGGTGGTCTTCGTGGTGTCGGCCTTCGCCAAGCACGTCCGCTTCGACACCTGGCAGTGGCTCGCCCTGACCGGGGTCATCTGGGTCGGCAGTCTGGTCTTCGCCGCGCTCGGCGTCGCCATCGGTTACATCGCCACTGGTGACGCGGTCCGCCCCATCACGATGATCGTGTACTTCGGCCTGTCCATCCTCGGCGGCCTCTGGATGCCGACGACGGTCTTCCCGCAGTGGCTGCAGAACATCACGGAGTGGCTGCCGACGCACGCTTACGCCGCCCTCGGGCAGTCCATCGAACTGGGCGGCTCACCGCACGCCAAGGACGTCGGCATCCTCTTCGTCTACTTCCTGCTCTTCGCGGGCGGCGCCGCCTGGCTGTACCGGAAGGACACACTGAAGGCTTGAATCCTCCCCCTCATGAACGAGGCGGATTCCTGGCTCAGGCTGCCTCCGGGAGCGGCGCCCCCGAAGGTCTTACGCCCTCGACGCCAGCCGGGTTGAGACCAGCCCGGACGAGCATCACGCGGGCGGAGTTCTTGTCCCTGGGGGATACGGCTCCGCACGTGGTGCAGGTGTAGGTGCGTTCGGAAAGAGGAAGCGCGTGCTTGGTTCTCGCTCCGCACGATGCGCAATCCATGGTGGTGTGCGCGGGGTGCACGAGTCGGATGTCCCGCCCGTGTTTGCGGCCCGTCTCGATCAGTGCCTTCTTGGTGGCGCCGATTGCCGCGTCTGCGGCTTTGCGAGCCATGGTGGTCTTGGCGAGGAACTTCGGCCGGAAGTCCTCGACAGCGATGGCGTCGTGGTCGGTCACGACGCGCTTGGTCCATTTGCGGGCGGTGTCCTGCCGCTGCCGGGCGATCTTCGCGTAGATCTTCGCCCGCCACTTCTTCGCCTCGCGGTAGCCCTTCGAAGACGCCTGTTTCTTCTTCGGCCTGCGGCGGGCCGTCATCCGGTCGTACCGGGTCAGCTTCTCCTTCGCCTTCTTGCCGTGTTCGGCGTGGGGGAGGTCGTGGGCGTCGCTGGTAGTGGTGGCGGTCTCCTTGACGCCCCAGTCGACTCCGAGGACGGCCCCGGTCGTGGGGAGCGGCTGGATCTCGGTTGTGACGACGAACGACGCGTACCAGTGCCCCACCGCGTCGCGGTACACGCGCACCGAGGAGGGTGCGGCCGGGAGTTCGCGGGACCACACCACCGTCAGCGCGATACCGCCCGCGAGATGCAGGCTGCCGTCCTTCAGCCGGAAGCCCCGGGTGGTGTAGTTCAGGCTCGGGTCAGCTTCGCGCTTCCTCTTGTGTCGGGGCATGCCCGCGCGCTGCCGCATCGGCAGGCCCTTTTCCATGTCCTTCAGGGCCTTGGAGCGGGACTTGGCGAAGTCCCGGATGATCTGCTGCTGCGGCACAGAGGCGCCGTCGCGGAGCCACGGCAGTTTGGCGCGGGCCTCGGTCAGTATCTTGTCGAGCTGGGCCGGGCCGCATGTCAGTTTGTCGTCCGGGTGCGCCCGGTTGTGGGCGTGCACGGTGCGGGACTTGGCGACGCATTCGTTCCAGATCCACCGGCAGCGGTCCCACTCGGCGAGCAGTGCGGTCCGGGCGGTCGACGACACGCGAAGCCGGTAGGTGTACCGGGCGTGCCCGGCACCATCCCGCTGCTTCCATGGTGTCGTCATGGCATTATTTTAGCATGGAAGACGAGAAGCGGATTTCTCTCCGCCTGCCAACAGACCTGCATGCACGCCTCGTTGAAGCGGCCGGCGCCGACCGGCGGTCCCTCAACTCCGAGATCGTCCACCTGCTTGAGGTCGCCCTCGGATCGGCGCGCGGAGACGACCAATCGCCCTGACGGCGATTGCTCTGCCCCATGCCCCGCTACGCGGGAGCTTCGATTCCTTCCCGCCCTGAAAGACGGGGCATCCTCGAAGGAGACAAGGTGAACGAGGAACACGAGATCCGGATCGGCAGGGTGCCGGCGAACATCCGGCAGGCCGGCGCGAAGATGCTCTGGATCGGCATCTGGCTGATCTTCATGAGCGCTCCGCTGGGCAAGCTGCTGGACGGTGGCTACACCACCCTGCACGAGGCGCTCGGCTGGAGTGGCCTGGTCCTCTTCGTGGCTGCCTATCTGGTCCTCGTCTTCCGGCAGACCGCCCGTACCTTCTCGGTCCGGGTGGTCTACGGCACCCTGGTCCTTCTCGCCCTGCTCGCCGTGGGGCTCACCCTCTCGCTCGGCTCCGCCTGGCTGGTCCTCTTCGTGTACGTGGCGGTGAGCTGCGGGGCCGTCCTGCCGTTGCGGACGGCCACCTGGGGGATCCTCGGTGTCACCGCGCTGATGTGTCTGCTCGCGCTCGCCGGCGACGATGCCGCCGGGCGGATCAGCTCGCTCATCGTCCCGGCCCTGCTCGGCGGCTTCGCGATGACCGGAGTGCGACAACTGGTCCGTACCACGGTCGAGCTGAGGGCGGCCCGTGCCACGGTCGCCCAGCTCGCGGCCAACGAGGAACGCCTGCGGATGGCCCGCGACCTGCACGACCTGCTCGGCCACTCCCTTTCGCTGATCACCCTCAAGTCCGAACTGGCCGGCCGGATGCTGCCGGACCGCGCCGACCAGGCGGCGGCGCAGGTCGCCGACATCGAACGGGTCAGCAGGCAGGCCCTGACGGACGTACGGGAAGCGGTCACCGGCTACCGCCGCCCGACCCTGCCCGGTGAACTGGCCGGCGCCCGCACCGCTCTCGCCGCAGCCGGCGTCACCGCCGACCTGCCCGCCGACTGCTCCGTCGACGACCTCTCCACCGACCAGGAGGCGGCGCTGGCCTGGGCGCTGCGTGAGGGGATCACCAACGTCGTACGGCACAGCGGAGCCAAGCGGTGCACCGTCTCCCTCACCGCCCGACAGACCCTCGACGGCCGCCGCTGCGAACTCAGAATCGCCGACGACGGCCGGAACGCCGTCCTCGCCGCGCGCGGCAACGGGCTCACCGGCCTGACGGAACGCCTCCACCAGGTCGGCGGCTCGCTCGATACGGAAGCCGACCGGGGTTTCATCCTCACCGTGCGGGTCCCTCTAGCGCCGTGACCGGCAATAGGATCCCGGACATGATCAGGCTCTTGCTCGCTGAGGACCAGTCGATGGTCCGGGAGGCTCTCGCCGCGCTGCTCGGTCTCGAGCCGGACTTCGAGGTGGTCGCCCAGGTGGCCCGGGGCGACGAGGTGCTGGCCGCGGCGCGAGCCCGGGCGGTCGACGTCGCGCTGCTCGACATCGAAATGCCGGGGATGACCGGCATCGAGGCGGCGGCCCAGCTCCAGCGCGAGTTCCCGGCCCTCAAGGTCGTCGTTCTCACCACCTTCGGCCGCCCCGGCTATCTGCGCCGGGCCATGGAGTCGGGCGCCCACGCCTTCCTGGTGAAGGACGCCCCGGCGGCCCAACTGGCCGACGCGGTGCGCAAGGTGCTGGCAGGCGAACGGGTCATCGACCCGACCCTGGCCGCCGCCGCCCTCTCGGACGGAGCGAACCCGCTGACCGCGCGCGAGCGCGATGTGCTGCGCGCCGCGGCGGACGGCTCCACCAACGCGGAGCTGGCCGCCGCGCTGCACCTCTCTCAGGGCACCGTCCGCAACTACCTCTCGACCGCCATCCAGAAGCTGACGGCACGCAACCGGGCGGAGGCGGTGCGGATAGCCCGCGAGAAGGGCTGGTTGTAGACCGCCGCTCAGGCGTGCATGTCAGGCGTGCATGTCAGGCGTGCATGCGGGCACCCTTCAGTACCTTGTCCACCGCGTTGCGCGGCCCGTAGACGGCCAGCCCCACCAGGTCGAGCTGATCCCGGGGCACCGCTCGTACCGCCGCGCGGTTGTCCCTGTCGTTGCCGGTGGCGAACAGGTCCCGGGTGAAGACCGCCCTCGGCAGGGCGCGGGACAGCACCCGCCCGTGCGCGGTCGTCAGCGTCTCCTTCGAGCCCTCGAAGATCAGGACCGGCTGACGGAACATCGGCAGGTAGGCGGTGCCGTCGGCGTCCGCGTACGGCTCGCCGACCACTTCGGGCACGGTCGAGCCGAGCCCGCTGACCAGGAAAGCCGTCACATTCAGCCGTTGCCACGGCTCCAGGTCGTCGCGCAGCAGGACGGCGATCTTGGTGTCGAATCGGACTGCGGCTTCACGGGCCGGGGTTTCGCCGGGTGCGGCTTCGCGGGGCGCGGCTTCACGGGCCGGGGTGTCGGTTCTCATGGTTCGAGACTGCCGAGTGCCCGGTCACGCCGTCTTGTACGTTTCTTGCATGGTGTCCCGGCAGGAGGTCTCCGCATGGCGCCCGCCCGTCGCGGGGGTCGTGGAGGTCTTCCACGCCCACTTCACCGAGCATGCCTACCCGATGCACGTCCACGACGCGTGGACCCTGCTGATCGTCGACGACGGTGCGGTGCGCTACGACCTCGACCGGCACGAACACGGCACCCCGCACGACACGGTGTCGCTGCTTCCGCCGCACGTGCCGCACAACGGGTCGCCGGCCACGCCGGAGGGCTTCCGCAAACGGGTGCTGTATCTGGACATGACGCAGCTGGACGCCGGTTTCATCGGCCCCGCGGTGGACGGCCCCGACCTGGTCGACCCGGTGCTGCGTCGGCGTATCGGACAGTTGCACACCGCTCTGGCGCACCGGGGCGACGAGCTGGAGGCGGAGAGCCGGCTGGCGCTGATCAGTGAGCGGCTGCGCGGGCATCTGCGGCCGGGCCCGACGACCCGCGGCCCGGATCCGGGCCGGGGGGTCGCCCGCACGCTGCGTGAACTGCTCGACGCGCGGCTGGTCCCCGGCGTGACCCTGGACGAGGCCGCTGCCCTGGTGCACGCCCATCCCGCACATCTGGTCCGGGCCTTCAGCGGGGCCTACGGCATCACCCCGCACCAGTACCTGATGTCCCGCCGGATCGACCGGGCCCGCCGGCTGCTGCTCGACGGGCAGCGGCCGGGGGAGGTCGCGGTGGCCACCGGGTTCTACGACCAGTCCCACCTGACGCGGCATTTCAAGCGGGTGGTGGGCACCGCGCCGGGACGCTACGCCCGCACCCGCACCGGCATCCGCGTTCGTACGGGCGTCAGTTGAGCCTCGCCCGCGCGGATCTGGCCCGCTCCCGGACCGTCTCGGCGGCGGCCGGTTCCACCGCGGCCACGACCTCCGCGTACTCCTCCAGTTCGGCGGCGCCGCGCAGGAAGTCGCCGCGTTCCACCAGCAGACGGGCGTGTTCGTAGCGCAACCGGGCGGGGTGTGCGGGGAGCAGCAGGGACAGTTCGACGGCCCACAGCTGTACGTCGGTGCGCTCCGGGCGGGCGGCCGCCCAGGCGCGGATGTTGTTGAGGATGCGCAGGACGATCGCCGGCGGGTCGGCCGGAGCGAGCATGGACGGGTCGAGCGGCGCACCGGTGGCGCCGGTCACCAGCAGGCCGGCGTCCTGCCGGGTGAGCCGGCGGCCGCCGTCGGCCGGGTCGGCCAGGACCTGCTCCTCCGGCGGGTCGGACGGATGGCCGAAGCCGACCACGAAGTGCCCCGGGAGGCCGACCCCGTACACCGGGGCACCGGCCCGCCGGGCCACCTCCATCCAGACCACGGAGAGCAGGATCGGCAGGCCGCGGCGGCGCCGCAGCACCTCGTGCAGGAGTGAGGACTCCAGATGCCGGTAGTCGGCGGCGGTTCCCCGGTAGCCGGCTCGCGCACCGAGGATCTCGGCCAGGGCCGCTGCCCAGTCACCGGCCGCGGTGATCCCGAAGGGCAGCAGCCCGGCGAGCCGGTCCAGTTCGATCTGGGCGGCGTCGATGCCGTCCTGGCCCAGCGAAGGATCGGCCTCGGTGCCCGCCAGGAGACACAGCAGCGCCAGGTCGGGACGCGCGGCGCGCACCTCTTCGGCGAACTGCTGACGCCAGTCGGTGCGATCCCCGTCGTTCATGTCGGTCTCCTCTGCCGTCCGCCGGACCGCTGGTTCAGGCGGAGCGGAAGTGGTGGTAGCTGTGGTGCGTCTCGAAGCCCATGCCGTCGTAGAGGGCGCGAGCGGCCGCGTTCTCCTCCTCGACCTGGAGCCAGGCCGCGGAGGCACCCTCGGTCAGCGCCGTGCGGGCGAGGGCGGTCATGACGGCGGTGGCGAGACCCTGGCGGCGGGCCGCCGGGTCCACCTCTATCGCCATGAAGCCCGCCCAGCGGCCGTCGACGACGCAGCGGCCGATCGCCGCGGGCACCTGGCCGGTGCCGGCGACCGAGGCGAACCAGGTGGACGGGCCGCCGGCGATCACCTGCGTCACCTCCGGGCCCGGATTCCGGGAGCGCTGGTAGCGCGCCAGCCAGGCGTCGTCGAAGGAACGCGAGAGTGCGACCCGCGAGATGTCCGCGTCGAGATCGCCCACCGGGGCCAGCGGCCCGGTCCTGATCAGCGCCGTCACCTCACGTGTCCAGCCGCGCCGCTCCACTTCGGCTGCCAGTACCTCCTGAGTGCCCTCGTGACCGGTGGCGATCTGCAGGTAGGCGGGCAGGCCGCGGGCCGCGTACCAGTCGCGTACGTACGTGAGCGCCTCGTCCAGGGGGCGCCCCGGATCGCCGAGCGGGAGTACCGAATTGGCCCGGCGGGTGAAGCCCGCGGCGGCCCGGAGCTGCCAGTCGCCCAGCTGCTCGCTCTCCACCGGTGGCCAGGCGCGCGCGACGACCCGGGCCAGTTCGGCGTAGCCGGCCGAAGGACCGCGTCTGCGGGCCGGGGCGGCCGGGACCGTCTTGCCCGCCACCAGCACCGATTCCGGGATGCGGACCGACACGCCCGACCGTTGTGTGATGGACAGCACGCCCGCGTCCCAGGATGTGAGAACGCCGACCGTGTCGGTGAATTTCCGACCACGCGCGGCCTCGCCGGTCAGCTGCCGGACTGATACCCGTTTGCCCACGTCATCAGGTGTAATTCGGACGTCGAGTCGACCGCCGGTGGTGAATTCCACAGCTCTCGCCACCCCTCCTGTTCGGATCGTGCCCAGGAACGGAGATACTAGGTGTGGGCATCGACGACGCCGCGCTCCCGCGCAGAGCAGCCCTACCGAGGAGGAACGACAGCGTGACTTACGTCATCGCGCAGCCTTGTGTCGACGTCAAGGACAAGGCGTGCATCGAGGAGTGCCCCGTCGACTGCATCTACGAGGGCTCCCGGTCCTTGTACATCCACCCGGACGAATGCGTCGACTGTGGTGCCTGTGAGCCGGTGTGTCCGGTGGAGGCGATCTTCTACGAGGACGACACCCCGGAGGAGTGGAAGGACTACTACAAGGCGAACGTCGAGTTCTTCGACGAGCTCGGTTCGCCCGGTGGTGCCTCCAAGCTCGGCCTGATCGAGCGCGACCACCCCTTCATCGCGGCGCTGCCTCCGCAGAACGGCTGAAGCCGAAGAGCCGGTCGCTCTCAAGCCCGCGGTCCCGTACGGCGCTACCGCTGTACGGGACCGCGGTGTTTGCCCGCAGCGCCCGTCCGTACGAGAAAGTGAAGCTCCGTGTCCGCACTCTCATCGCGTCTCCCCGCCTTCCCCTGGGACAAGCTCGAGCCGTACAAGGCGACGGCTGCCGCCCACCCGGACGGCCTGGTCGATCTCTCCGTCGGCACGCCCGTCGACCCGGTCCCCGGGCTCGTCCAGGAAGCGCTGACCGCGGCAGCCGATTCGCCGGGCTATCCGACGGTGTGGGGGACTCCGGCGCTGCGCGACGCTCTCACATCCTGGTGCGAGCGGCGGCTCGGCGCGCGCGCGGTCGCGCACACCAACGTGCTGCCGATCGTCGGCTCGAAGGAGCTGGTGGCCTGGCTGCCCATCCAGCTCGGCCTGGGCGCGGGTGACCGGGTGGCCTTCCCCCGGCTCGCCTATCCGACGTACGAGGTCGGCGCGCGGCTGTGCGGCGCGGAGCCGGTGGCGTACGACGACCCCCTCGCGCTCGACCCCACGGGCATAGGGTTGCTGTGGCTCAACTCGCCGTCGAACCCGACCGGTCAGGTACTTTCCCAGGAGGAGCTGGCCCGCATCGTCGCCTGGGCGCGCGAGCACGGGATTCTGCTCGCCAGCGACGAGTGCTACCTGGAACTGGGCTGGGAGGCGGACCCGGTGTCGGTACTGCACCCGGACGTCTGCGGTGGCACCTATGAGGGTCTGATCGCGGTCCACTCGCTGTCCAAGCGGTCCAACCTGGCCGGCTACCGTGCCGCGTTCCTGGCGGGCGACGCGGAGGTGCTCGGCGAGCTGCTGGAGATCCGCAAGCACGGCGGGATGATGACGGCCGCGCCGGTGCAGGCCGCGGTGATCGCCGCGCTGGGTGACGACGTGCACGTCCAGGAGCAGCGCGCGCGGTACGCGGCCCGGCGGACGGCGCTCCGCGCGGCGCTGGAGTCGCACGGCTTCCGGATCGAGCACAGCGAGGCGAGCCTCTACCTGTGGGCCACCCGCAACGAGCCCTGCTGGCAGACGGTGGCCCACCTCGCGGAACTCGGCATCCTGGTGGCGCCGGGCGATTTCTACGGCGCGGCCGGCGAGCAGTTCGTACGGGTGGCGCTGACCGCCACCGACGAGCGGGTGGCGGCTGCGGTGAAGCGGCTGGAAGGCTGAGTCCCGGCGGGCGGGCCGATCGCGCCTGCAGACGCCGTCGAGGCCCGGGAGAGCGGCGCTCTCCCGGGCCTCGACGTGTCAGGGGCCTTACCGGCTCAGCGGCAGGCCCTTCACCGGCAGCTTGCCGGTGGGCAGGCCGCTCCGGCCGGCGATCGGCATGGCGGTGCTGCCGACGGTTCCGACGGCCTGGCCCGCGGCCGTGTGGGCCGTTCCGTCGACCGTGTTGCTCAGTCCGGCGCCGTCCAGTGCGGTCACACCGCCCAGGTTGGGGGCCTGGGGGATTTCCGCGGCGCTTGCGGCGCCGGCCGCACCGACCACGGGGGCCGCACCCGCCGCGATGAGCAGCGCGGTGCGGGCGATCCGACGGGTCAGGGAGAGGGACATGGTGCTCCTTGAGCGGGAGGGGAAAAGAAAGTCCGGCGTTCGGACGCTGTGACAACCGCTCGGGGGGAGGGGGAAGTTGCGGCGCCCCGGGTAAAGACTCTTTAATGCGTCGCATTATCTGCTTCGGCGAAAAACGGACCATCGCTGTCACGAGCGAGCGGCCGAAGAACCGTCACTTCCCTTGTCTCCCAAGGGCCTTCGGGATCGTGCGCGAAGTGTTGCTGAGCACCTGCGGGACGCTCGCCGGGCGGACCGGAAGGGACGCCTGCGGGGGACGGACCGTGCGGATGTGCGATCTCGCCCAGCGCCATGTCACCGGCGTCATTCCGTCGGCCCCGTTTCACCGGCCCTATGTCACCCGCGCTGTTTCACCAGCGCTATCCGGACCTCGCCGGCGCCCCCTGCCGTCGGTCCCGCGGACTTCGGGGCGGTCCTGCTCCAGGAATCACCGTCGGCGCCCGCCGTCCACTGCCGGCCCGCGTAGGAGACCCGTTCGATATGGAGCACGGAGGAATTGGCCACCGCCCACTGCGCGACTTCCCAGCCGCGCCGGCTCGCGGCGCTCCGGCCGGCCGCCGAACCGGTCGCCGCGGAGCTGGTGGACGTCACCGGCACGGTCACCTCGGAGCCCTGCCCGGACTGCCCGGACTGCCCGGCGGGCAGCACCCCGGCCCCGAAGGCGCGGGTCAGCCGGTAGCGCACCTTCGCCGGATCGCCCGGCAGGGTGCTCAGCACCGCCGAGCAGGTGAACGCGGCCACCTTCCGGCCGGTGAGCGCGGAAGCCAACAGCGTGGCGTCCGGCTCGTGTTTCGCGTACGCCTCCGGGAAAGCGCTGCGCTGCACCTGCTGCGCGGCGACCGTCAGCGGCAGCCGGGAGTAACCGGGGACCTGGTCGAGGTGCTCGTAGAACTTCCCGGCCGCGTAGACCGGGTCGAGGATTTGCTTCGCGGTGCCCCAGCCCTGCGAGGGCCGCTGCTGGAAGAGCCCGAGCGAGTCCCGGTCACCGTGGTCGAGGTTGAGCAGCCCCGACTCCTGCAGCGCGGTCGCCAGCGCGATGGTCACCGCGCGCTCCGGCATTCCGCGCGAGGTGCCGACGACGGAGATCGTCGCGGCGTTTACGGCCTGTTCGGGGCTGAGCTCGTAGGTGCGTCCGCCGGCCGTACCGGCGGTGCAGTGCGGCGCGCCGCCGCCGCCGCTGACGTACTTCGCGACCAGGTAACCCGCCACGGCGAGCAGGACGACGAGAGCGGCCGCTACCCGCAGGAGGCGGCCACGGCGGGGGGTGGCGGTGGGCTGGGACACGACGCCACCGTACTGGAGCGACCGTTAGGGTCTGAGCCATGTCCCGCATCGCACTTGACCTCACCCTCGACGCCCCCGCTCTGACCGCCCGGCTTGTCGACTTTCCGTCCGAGAGCGGCACGGAGAAGCCCCTCGCGGACGCCGTCCACCAGGCGCTGAGCGCGTTGCCCCATCTGACCGTGAACCGCTACGGCAACAACGTGGTGGCCCGCACGAATCTCGGCCGCGCCGAGCGTGTCGTACTGGCCGGGCACCTGGACACCGTGCCGATCGCGGACAACGTCCCGTCCCGGCTCGACGAGGACGGCGTGCTCTGGGGCTGCGGGACCAGCGACATGAAGTCCGGGGTGGCCGTGCAGCTGCGGATCGCCGCGACGCTGCCCGAGCCCAACCGGGACCTCACCTTCGTGTTCTACGACAACGAGGAGGTCGCCGCCGAACTCAACGGCCTCAAGCACGTGGCCGAGGCCCACCCCGACTGGCTGGCTGCCGACTTCGCCGTCCTGCTCGAATCCTCCGACTGCGAGGTCGAGGGCGGCTGCCAGGGCACGCTGCGCGTGCGGCTGCGCACGAAGGGTGAGCGCTCCCACTCGGCGCGCGCCTGGATGGGGTCCAACGCGATCCACGCGGCGGCGCCGATCCTGGCCAAGCTGGCCGCGTACGAGCCGCGTCGGCCGGTGATCGACGGTCTGGAGTTCCACGAGGGCCTCAACGCGGTACGGATCGAGGCGGGCGTCGCCAACAACGTCATCCCCGACGCGTGCACCGTGGTGGTCAACTTCCGTTACGCACCCGACCGCAGCGAGGAGGAGGCCCTCGCGTACGTCAGGGAGTTCTTCGCCGACTGCGACATCGACGAGTTCATCGTGGACGACCACTCCGGCGGCGCGCTGCCCGGCCTGTCCCACCCGGCGGCTGCCGCTTTCATGGCGGCCGTCGGCGGCACCGCCAGGCCGAAGTTCGGCTGGACGGATGTCTCCCGCTTCAGCGCGCTCGGTGTCCCCGCGGTCAACTACGGTCCCGGCAACCCACTGCTGGCGCACAAGCGTGACGAGCGGGTCGCGACCACGATGATCTCTCAGGCCGAGGAACGACTCCGCGCCTGGCTGACGGCCTGATTTTCCCCGTTCGTCATCTGCTCGGCCCTACGCTTGCGGGACACGCACAGCGGAGGGAGTACAACATGGGCAACCCTGAGGGAGCACCGGCGCCGGAGGAACAGCGGCTCGGCCCGGTGGTGCGGCGCCGGGAGCAGGTCCAGCCCGGCACCACCGACCAGCGGCTGCTCGACACCCCCGAGGAGGGCTCCGCGGACTGGGTGCACACCGACCCTTGGCGGGTCATGCGCATCCAGTCCGAGTTCGTCGAGGGCTTCGGCACTCTGGCCGAGCTGCCCAGCGCCATCAGCGTCTTCGGCTCGGCCCGCACCAAGGCCGGCTCACCGGAGTACGAAGCGGGCGTACGGATCGGCCGCGCCCTGGTGGACGCGGGCTTCGCGGTCATCACCGGCGGCGGCCCCGGCGCGATGGAAGCGGCCAACAAGGGCGCCAGGGAGGGCAACGGAATCTCCGTCGGCCTCGGCATCGAGCTGCCCTTCGAGCAGGGCCTCAACCCGCATGTCGACATCGGGGTGAACTTCCGGTACTTCTTCGTCCGCAAGACGATGTTCGTGAAGTACGCCCAGGGCTTCGTCGTCCTGCCCGGCGGCCTGGGCACCCTGGACGAACTCTTCGAGGCACTGACGCTGGTGCAGACCCGGAAGGTCACCAAGTTCCCGATCGTGCTGTTCGGCACGGAGTACTGGGGCGGCCTGGTGGACTGGCTGCGGGGCACGGTCGTCGCGCAGGGGAAGGCGTCGGAGTGGGATCTGCTGCTCTTCCACGTCACGGACGACGTGGAGGAGGCGGTGGCGCTGGTGACGAAGGAGACGGGGTTGTAGCCGGGGACGGGTCCGCCTGCGGCGGGGCTTTTCGGGGCTCCGCCCCGTGCCCCGCTCCTCGAGCGCCGGAGGGGCTGGTTCTCGCCGCCGGTATGGGTGGATGTGGCTGCACGATGAAGCCGGCGTCACCGAAATCAAGCCCGTCCGGCGTTCGAGGACAACGAGGTCCGGGGCAGAGCCCCAGGGTCAAGCCCCCGCTACGCCAGCCCGCGACGGGCCACTGCCGGTGGCTGGTGGCCGGCGATCGCCGCCACCATGTCGAGCACCTGCCGCGTCTCGGCGACCTCATGCACCCGATACACGCGCGCCCCCAGCCACGCCGACACCGCGGTCGTCGCCAATGTCCCCAGCAGCCGGTCCTTCACCGGCCGGTCCAGCGTCTCGCCGACGAAGTCCTTGTTGGAGAGCGAGACCAGCACCGGCCAGCCCGTCTCCGTCATCTCGCCGAGCCGCCGGGTCGCCTCCAGCGAGTGGCGGGTGTTCTTCCCGAAGTCGTGACCCGGGTCGATCATGATGCCGTCGCGCCGGACACCCAGCGAGACCGCCCGCTCGGCCAGGCCGACCGTCACCCGCAGGATGTCGGCCATCACGTCCTGGTACTCGGTGCGGTGCGGCCGGGTCCGCGGCTCCGCGCCGCCCGCGTGCGTGCACACCAGGCCGGCCCCGAACTTCGCCGCCACCTCGGCCAGTTGCGGATCCACCCCGCCCCAGGCGTCGTTGAGCAGGTCGGCGCCCGCCTCGCAGACGGCCTCGCCCACCTCGTGGCGCCAGGTGTCGACGCTGATGACCACGCCGGGGTGGCGCCGCCGCACCTCGGCGACGAAGCCGACCGTGCGACGGGCCTCCTCCTCGGCCGTGACGTGCTCGCCGGGACCGGCCTTGACCCCGCCGACGTCGATGATCGCGGCGCCCTCCGACACCGCCTGTGCGACCCGGGCCAGCGCCGGCTCGTCGCGGAAGGTGGCCCCCTGGTCGTAGAAGGAGTCCGGGGTCCGGTTCACGATCGCCATGATCACCGGTTCGTGCGCGTCGAACTCGCGCCGTCCCAACCGCAACATCTCGCCGTATCCTCCTGATGCTCCTCTTCGCCTGTGACCTTACGCCGTCAGCTCTCAGCTGCCCGTGGCACGATCGGGGGCAGCACAGTTTCGACACCTGGGGAGAGGCGCGTTCGTGTTCTGGTTCTTGCTGATCGCGATGGTCGTGGTGGTCGCGGCGGTCACCCTTGCGGTGGTCGGTGGCGACGAGGGCACGGTGCTGCCCGAGGTGTCGCCCGAACTGCCGACCGACCCGCTGCCGACCGCCCGCCCGGTCGCCCGGGCGGACATCGAGGCGCTCCGGCTGCCGATGGTGGTGCGCGGCTACCGGATGGCCGACGTGGACGACGTACTGAGCCGGCTGGGCGCCGAGCTCGCCGAGCGGGACGCCAGGATCACCGAGCTCGAGTCGGCGCTCGCCGGCGCCCGGGCCGCCGCGGTCGCCGACGAGGACCCGGGGCGATGAGCGGGGACGTGGTGGCCGGTCCCGACGGCAAGCTGCGGTGTCCCTGGGGGGTGTCCACCGAGGACTATGTCGCCTACCACGACACCGAGTGGGGCAAGCCGGTGCGCGGTGACGACGCGCTGTACGAGCGGCTCTGCCTGGAGGCGTTCCAGTCGGGCCTGTCCTGGATCACGATCCTGCGCCGCCGCGAAGGCTTCCGTAAGGCGTTCGCCGGGTTCCGGATCGTCGACGTGGCGGCCTTCACCGAGGACGACCGGGAGCGGCTGCTCGCCGACCCGGGGATCATCCGAAACCGCGCCAAGATCGACGCCACGCTCGCCAACGCCCGGGTGCTCGCCGGCTGGCAGGCCGGCGAGCTGGACGCGCTGATCTGGTCGTACGCACCCGACCCCACCACCCGCCCGGTGCCCCGCTCCGGGGCCGAGATCCCCGCGGTGACGCCGGAATCCACCGCGCTGGCGAAGGAGCTCAAGAAGCGCGGCATCCGCTTCGTGGGGCCGACCACGGCCTACGCCCTGATGCAGGCGTGCGGCCTGGTCGACGACCATCTCGCGCAGTGCTCGGCGCGGAGCAAGCCCCCACACTGAAACGGCGCTGAGACCGCAGCACTGGGACCGCAGCACTGAGACCGCAGGGCGCGGCCGGCCTCAGCGGCCCAGGTACTTCGGCTTCGTCTTGTTGACGAAGGCCTCGACCGCGATGACGTGGTCCTCCGACGCGCCGGCCCGTCCCTGGAGTTCGTCCTCCTTCTCCAGCGTCTCGCTCAGCGAGTGCCCCGCCCCGTAGGCGAGCGACTCCTTCAGTGCCGCGTACGCCAGCGTGGGTCCCTCGGCGAGCGCCCGGGCCACCGACAGGGCCTCGGCGGCCAGCTCGGCGGCCGGTACCAGCCGGTTGACGATCCCCAGGTCGTACGCCTCCTGCGCGGTCAGCGAGCGCGGGAACAGCATCAGGTCGGCGGCGCGGCTCGGGCCGACCAGCCGGGGCAGCGTCCAGGAGACGCCGGAGTCGGCGGTCAGCGCGACGCCCGCGAACGAGGTGGTGAATTTCGCGTTGTCGGCCACCACCCGGTAGTCGGCCGCGAGCGCGAGGCCCAGTCCGGCACCGGCCGCGACCCCGTTGACCCCGGCGACCACCGGCTTGGGCATCTCGGTGATGGCCCGCACGATGGGGTTGTAGTGCTCCTTCACGGTGCTCATGGTGGCGCCGCCGCCCTCGGCACGGTCGGTCCTGAGCAGGCCGATGTGCTCCTTGAGGTCCTGTCCGACGCAGAAGGCGCGCCCGGCCGCGGTGAGCAGTACGGCGCGTACCTCATCGGCCGCGGCGGCGGCCTGAAGGGCGTCGCGCAGCGCGACCTTCGCCTCGATGTTCAGTGCGTTCATCGACTCGGGACGGTTGATCGTGATCGTTGCCAGTCCGTCGGTCACTTCGTAGCGCACGGTGTCCGCCATGGGCCCTCCACTGCTGCGTCGGCTGCTGATTCTGCTGGTTGGTCGTCCGGTGTTCAGCATGACGGAGATCATCCGTGGCGGACATGTGACCTGCGTCAAACGATGCTGGTCGAGAATGGTGCGGGAGGCGGCGAAGTATCGCAGGGGGAACGCCGAAATGAGGGGTTTTGCGGATGCGCGTTGCGGAAGCGATGCAGACCGATGTTGGTCATCGGGTCCTGCCATGCGGGATAATGGCCGGGAAGCAATATGTTCGATGCCGGTGACACCTGGGTTGTCGGCTGCGATGAGCTGGTTTCAGGAAGGGGAACGAGCATGGCGGCCATGAAGCCGCGGACGGGCGACGGCCCGCTCGAGGTGACCAAGGAGGGGCGGGGCATCGTCATGCGCGTTCCGCTCGAAGGCGGCGGACGACTTGTTGTCGAGCTGACTCCGGACGAGGCCGATGCACTCGGCGACGCGCTGAAGAAGGTCGTCGGCTGAGCACCGACGCCCCCATGTTTTCACTACTGCCCCGGCCTCGGCCGGGGCAGTAGTGCTCTGCGGCGATCGAGCCGCTCAGCCGATGCGTACCGCGCAGAGCAGCCCGTCGCCCACCGGCAGCAGCGAGGGCAGCAACTGCCGGCTCTCGCGGACCGCGCGCAGCAGCTCCCGCAGATGCAGCACCTCGGCGGGCTGGGACGCCGAGTCGACCGTGCGGCCGTCCGCGAAGACACCTTCGAAGCACACCAGACCGCCAGGTCGCAGCAGACGCAACGATTCAGCGAGCACCTCCAGCGACTCCAGCCGGTCGCCGTCGCAGAAGACGAGGTCGTAACCGCCGTCCGCGAGGCGCGGCAGTACGTCCAGGGCGCGGCCCGGGATGAAGCGGGCGCGGTTGCCCGCGTATCCGGCGGCGCGGAAGGCCTCGCGGGCGAAGCCCTGCCGCTCGGGCTCCGGGTCGACGGTGGTCAGCACGCCGTCCGGCCGCATGCCCTGCAGCAGGTAGATACCGGAGACGCCGGTGCCGGTGCCGATCTCCGCCACCGCCTTGGCGTCGGCCGTGGCAGCCAGCAGGCGCAGCGCCGAGCCGGTGCCCGGTGAGACCGAGGGAAGCCCGGCATCGCGGGCCCGGTCCCGGGCCCAGCGCAGGGCTTCGTCCTCGGCGACAAAGGCGTCGGCGAACGCCCAGCTCGTCTGCCGGTTGGCGGTAATGGCCCTCTCCTGTCCCCGTAGTTGGCGCACTCGTGACTGTATCCGCTGCGCCCGGGAACCCGCAGATGGGACTGGGCGTTAGGAGAGAGCAGGGGGGATGCACATGAACGAGGATTCCGGCAATCAGTCTTATCCGGAGCTAACGGGCGAGGTGGCTATGGTAGGCACTCGACTGGACACCACCAGAGCCGATAGGGGAGGTGCGGCTGCGCCTGTGGACCGGGGAGGAGTGCTGCGGCGCTTTCTCAGGCCGTCGGGTGAGCCGAAATCCGTGACCGACATTGCTGACCACTCCACCGCTGCCCACTCCGCCCAGACAGCGACTTTCGCCTCGGACGCGGATGCGCAGACGTGGACCCCGCCTTCGTGGGAGGAGATCGTCAGCACGCACAGCGGCCGGGTCTATCGCCTCGCTTACCGTCTGACCGGCAATCAGCACGACGCCGAGGATCTCACCCAGGAAGTATTCGTCCGGGTCTTCCGTTCGCTGTCGACCTATACGCCGGGCACCTTCGAGGGCTGGCTGCACCGCATCACCACCAACCTCTTCCTCGACATGGTCCGGCGCAAGCAGCGGATCCGTTTCGACGCGCTCGGTGACGACGCTGCCGAGCGGCTGCCGAGCCGTGAGCCCTCCCCGCAGCAGGTCTTCCACGACACACACTTCGACGCCGATGTGCAGCAGGCGCTGGACACGCTGGCGCCGGAGTTCCGTGCGGCAGTGGTGCTCTGCGACATCGAGGGCCTGTCGTACGAGGAGATCGCGGCCACCCTGGGCGTCAAGCTCGGCACCGTGCGCAGCAGGATCCACCGCGGCCGTTCGCACCTGCGCAAGGCGCTTCAGCACCGTTCGCCCGAGGCCCGCCGCGCGGAGCAGCGCGCGCTGGCCGGGGTCACCCTCGGCATGGATGGAGAGGATGGGACCGCGTGAGTGGATCCAGTCCGACCCCTGCCGAGCAACACCTCGGTGACCGGCTCGCAGCCCTGGTCGACGGCGAGCTGAACCATGACGCGCGCGAGCGGGTGCTGGCCCATCTCGCCACCTGCCCGCGGTGCAAGACCGAGGCCGACGCCCAGCGCCGGCTCAAGAGCGTCTTCGCCGAGACCGCGCCGCCGCCGCCCTCCGAGGGACTGCTGGCGCGCCTCCAGGGGCTGCCCGGCGGCCCCGGCGATGACCGGGGCAGCGGCGGACCGTTCGGCGGACGCTTCGCCGACGAGTTCTTCGGCCCCGCCGGGGGACCCCACGACCGTTCCGCGGACCCCCGTTTCGACAGCTTCGGCTATGTGCCGGAAGGGCCGCATGCCGGCCCGCCAGCCCCGGCCCACGCGCCGGCCCTACCGGACGGCGGTCCGGGCAGCGGTTTCCGGATCCATCCGGTCGGCCGGTCCGGCCATGAGCGTTCGGCCTGGCGTGGGCGGAGAATCGCCTTCGCCGCGGCGAGCGCGGTGTCACTGGCCGCGATCGCGCTCGGCGGCACCCTGCCGCTCGACGGTTCGGGAGAGCCCGCCGCCCGCACCGACGTCAACGGCAACAACGTGACCCCGCTCAACGCCGCCCAGCCGGTCGGCATCAGCTCGGCCGCGGACCGCCGCAGAAACGGCGACGGCGTCTTCACCATGGGTGGCCGCACCCAGGAGCAGGCCCTGCCGCCCTCCACGTTCGCCGCGGGCCGTTCGGTGCCCGCCCTCGCCCCGACGCCCGTCCGGCCGCTGCTGTACTCGCTCACCACCCCGCTGCTCAGGACCCCGCCGCCGGGCCCGGCGACCACGCCCGGGCCGGCGCAGCTCGCCGTTCCCTCCTCGCCGGGCCTGCCGGTTTCCTCGGCGCACTGAAGGGTTCCCGCCAAACCTGGTTGAATCCCTGGAACGGTGCCTTCCACAAGGCACGTGGAGCAGCGGCAGCAGGTGCGGGGAGAGCATGGACGACGGGACATTCACCGGAACCAAGGCCACCTGGTGGAGCAGCCCCGCCCCGGGGCGCCCGGTGCCCAGAGCGGCCTCGACACCGCCGGCGGAAGCGGCGACCGAGGGCCGAGCCGCCGAGAGCACCCCCGAGGACCAAGCAGCCGCGGACCAAGCAGCCGCGGACCACGCACCCGAGGCCATATCCGAGCGCCCGCAGGGTGTCGCCCCGCTGCACCGGACCCAGCCCCTGCACGCCCCCGACCCCTACGGCACTCCGCCCTACGGCGGTCCGGGCCCCTGGGCGCCGGCACCGCCGGTCCAGCGGCCGGTCCCGGCCCCGGCCCACGGCACGCCGCTGCCGCCGCAGTACGGCCACCCCGGCCCCGGCCCCGCGCCCGCACAGCAGCCGGTACCCCTGCCCGCGCAGCACACCGCGCCGCAGGTGCCGCAGCCGTCGCAGTGGATCCGGTACGACCCCTGGGGTGCGCCCCCGCCGCCGCTCGCGCCGGCGAAGCGCCGCCGCTCCACGGTGCCGGCCCTGCTGGTGCTCGCACTGGTCGCCGCTGTGATCGGCGGCGGCGTCGGCGCGTACCTGGAGCGCAACGGGTCGATCACCGACGTAACCCTGCCGCAGGCCGCCCGGGAAAGCCCGGTCCGCGCTCCGGGCAGCATCGCCGGTATCGCGGCGCGGGCCCTGCCGAGCGTGGTCACCCTGCACGTCCGGGGCGGCAGCGAACAGGACACCGGCACCGGGATCATCCTGGACCGCGAGGGACACATCCTCACCAACAACCATGTGGTCGAGCCCGCGAACTCGTCCGGGGACATCTCCGTCACCTTCAGCGGCGGTCAGAGCGCCAAGGCGGAGCTGGTCGGCAAGGACAGCGGCTACGACCTCGCGGTGGTCAAGGTGCCCGGTGTCTCCGGCCTCACCCCGATGCCTCTCGGCAACTCCGACAACGTCCAGGTCGGAGACCCGGTGGTGGCGATCGGCGCCCCCTTCGACCTCTCCAACACGGTCACCTCCGGCATCATCAGCGCCAAGGAACGCCCGATCACCGCGGGGGGCGAGAAGGGCGACGGCAGCGACATCAGCTACGTCGACGCGCTCCAGACGGACGCCCCCATCAACCCGGGCAACTCCGGCGGCCCGCTGGTCGACGCCCAGGCCCGGGTGATCGGCATCAACAGCGCCATCCGCGGCGCCGACAACAGCGCGGACCCCGAAGACAGCACGAGCGGCTCCATCGGGCTCGGCTTCGCGATCCCGGTCAACCAGGCGAAGCGGGTGGCCGAGCAGCTCATCAACACGGGCCACGCGACCCACCCGGTGATCGGCGTCACACTCGACATGCAGTACGCGGGCGACGGCGCCCGGGTGGCGGCCAAGGCGAACGACGGCGGCCCGGCGGTGGCGGCCGGCGGCCCCGGAGCGGACGCGCGGATCAAACCCGGCGACGTCGTCACCTCGGTGGACGGCCTGCGGGTGCACAGCGGCGAGGAGCTCATCGTCAGGATCCGTGCGCACGAGCCGGGTGACCGGCTGAGCCTCACCGTGCGGCGTGACGGCCGGGACCGCACCGTGGTCCTGACGCTCGGCTCTTCGGACGGCGGATGAACATCACCATCACCACGAGGTACCGTCCGGGCGACTTCGCCGGGTACCGTGGTCGAGGCCCCGACCTACCCCGAACTGCGGGCCGCGGAGAACACGAGGAGCAGCAAGGTGTTCAATGACATAGGCCCACTCGAGATTGTGACGCTCGTGGTCCTCGCCGTGATCGTCTTCGGCCCGGACAAGCTGCCCAAGGTCATTCAGGACGTCACGCGCACGATCCGTAAGATCCGCGAGTTCTCCGAGAGCGCGAAGCAGGACATCCGCACCGAGCTCGGCCCCGAGTTCAAGGACTTCGACTTCGAGGACCTCAACCCCAAGACGTTCGTCCGCAAGCAGCTGATGGACAACGACGATCTGGGGCTGAAGGAGATCCGCAGCAGTTTCGACCTCAAGAAGGAGATCTCCGAGGTCGCGGACGCCGTGCAGGGCAAGGAGAGCGCCCCGGCCATCGCCCCGGCGAACGGCTCTCCGACGAATGGTGCGGAGGCCGCCCCGGACCTGCTGAAGAAGCGTGTGAACCTCGACACCGATGAGCGTCCGCCGTTCGACTCCGACGCCACCTGAGTATTCTCCAACTGTCCGGCAGTGAGGGCGCGCCCGTTGGGGCGGGCCGCTTCGGACACTGAGGATCGAGGAGGCGCCGGCACATGGAGACGACGAGTCGGACGGGGACACGGACGGTCGACGGCTATCTGAGCGCGCCCTTTTCCTGGTACGGCCTCGACGAGGCATTCACCGGCCCGCGCTGGCTGATGCAGGTCGGGACGACCGCTGACGGAAGCGTCCAGCACGGCTCCCTCGGACATGGCGACGAGCCTTCGGTGCGGACCGAGACCAGACCCGACAAGGAACGCTTCGCGGTCGTGGTCACCGTCGGTTCCAGTCCCGTGCAGCACAGCGGTGACGGCACCGGCGTCCTGGAGGCCACCTCGGTGGCGTCGGCGGCCTGGCTGGCCGGTTCGGGGCTGCTGGCCTACACCTGGCCCGCCCAGCTGGACCACGGGCTCCGCGACGAGTGGCTCGACCAGCAGACCGAGACCGCTTTCGAGCTGGCCGACGATCTGTCCGGCGCCGCGTGGTCGGCACTGACCCTGCCGGTGGACGGAACACCGACCGCTTTCGCCTACCGCGAGTCCGAGTTCGGCTGGGTGCTCGCCGGCTCGGCGCGCGCAGGGGTGCACCTGGGGGCGTACGGGCGCGGAATGAGCGCGTACGGTCTGGGCTTCGCGGTCGCCAAGGACATCACGGCTTACGCGTAGCCGCCGCTGAGCCAGGTGGGGGGTGCCCTCCGGGGCACCCCCCACCAATGGCTCAGCGGCGGCTCAGAACTTTCGCAACTCAGAACTTGTTGCGCGGTGTCACACCCAGCGACATGCCCGCGAGGCCGCGCTGGCGGCTGCTCAGCTTGTCGGCGATGGCACGGAGCGCCGCACCTGCGGGGGAGTCGGGGTCGGTGAGTACGACGGGCTTGCCCTCGTCGCCGCCCTCCCGCAGCCGTACGTCGATCGGGATGGAGCCGAGCACCGGTACCGTCGCGCCGGTGGTCTTCGTCAGGCCTTCGGCGACCTTCTGTCCGCCGCCGGTGCCGAAGACGTCGACCATCTCGTCGCAGTGCGGGCACGGCAGCCCGGACATGTTCTCGACGACACCGACGATCTTCTGGTGCGTCTGCACCGCGATGGACCCGGCTCGCTCGGCCACCTCGGCCGCCGCCTGCTGCGGGGTGGTGACCACCAGGATCTCGGCGTTCGGCACCAGCTGGGCCACCGAGATGGCGATGTCGCCGGTGCCCGGCGGCAGGTCGAGCAGCAGGACGTCCAGGTCGCCCCAGTACACGTCCGCGAGGAACTGCTGGAGCGCCCGGTGCAGCATCGGCCCGCGCCACACCACCGGGGCGTTGCCCGGGGTGAACATGCCGATCGAGATGACCTTCACGCCGTTGGCCGACGGCGGCATGATCATGTTCTCGACCTGGGTGGGCGAGCCGTAGGCGCCGAGCATCCGGGGCACGCTGTGCCCGTAGATGTCCGCGTCGACCACACCGACCTTCAGGCCGTCCGCGGCGAGCGCGGCGGCCAGGTTGACGGTCACCGACGACTTGCCGACACCGCCCTTGCCGGAGGCGACCGCGTACACCCGGGTCAGCGAGCCGGGCTTGGCGAACGGCACCTCGCGCTCGGCGGTGCCGCCGCGCAGCGAGGACGCGAGTTCCTTGCGCTGCTCGTCGCTCATCACGTCGAGCTCGACGCTGACCGAGGTCACCCCTTCGACCCGGGCGACCGCGTCGGTGACGTTGGTGGTGATGGTCTCGCGCATCGGACAGCCGGAGACGGTGAGGTAAACCGTGACAGCGACCGCACCGTCCGCTCCGATGTCGACCGATTTCACCATGCCGAGCTCGGTGATCGGTCGGTGGATCTCGGGGTCGTTCACTGTCGCCAGCGCTTCACGCACCGCGTCTTCCGTAGCCATGCGTCGATGGTACGGCGCCCACGGCCATGACGGGGAAGGGCCGTCAGCGGTCGGCTTCGTCACTTTCCCGCGGGAATACCGCGTGCCGGTCCGTCAGGTCCCTCATCAGGTCCTGGAGCTCGGAGCGGATCCAGTCGCGGGTGGCGACCTCACCCAGCCCCATGCGCAGCGCGGCGATCTCCCGGGTGAGGTACT
Source organism: Streptomyces sp. NPDC051322 (assembly GCF_040689485.1). Classification (NCBI taxonomy): domain Bacteria; kingdom Bacillati; phylum Actinomycetota; class Actinomycetes; order Kitasatosporales; family Streptomycetaceae; genus Streptomyces; species Streptomyces sp. NPDC051322. The sequence continues at coordinate 206,444 of NZ_JBFBAK010000006.1, forward strand.
CGGTGTCGGCGATCGACCGTTCGTTCTGGTTGCGGTCCTGCTCCAGATTGACCCGGTCCCGGTCGTCCTGCCGGTTCTGTGCGAGCAGGATCAGCGGTGCCGCGTACGACGCCTGGAGCGACAGCACCAGGGTCAGGAAGATGAACGGGAACGGGTCGAAGCGCAGACCGGTGGGCGCCGTGGTGTTCCACATCACCCAGACGGCGATGACCACCGTCATCCAGACGATGAACCGCCCCGTCCCGAGAAACCGCGCGACCCGCTCGGACAGCCGGCCGAACGACTCCGGGTCGTACTCGGGCAGCCAGCGCCGCCGCCGCACCAGCGGCTGGTCCAGACGGCTCCTGGCCGATGCCGGCTCAGTGCCCATCGCGGGCCTCCGGGAGGGAGTCCGGCAGAGCCTCCGGCACGGCGGCCTGGTCGCCCGGGTCGCCGTGCTGGTGGTGGAAGTCCATCTCGCGCCAGTCGTCGGGCAGCAGGTGGTCGAGCACGTCGTCGACGGTGACCACGCCGAGCAGGGAGCCCTGCTCGTCCACGACGGGCGCCGCGACCAGGTTGTAGGCCGCCAGATAGCTGGTCACCGCGGGCAGCGTGGCCTCCGGGGACAGCGGCGGGAGGTCACTGTCCACGATCGCGGCGACCAGCGTGAACGGCGGATCGCGCAGCAGCCGCTGGAAGTGCACGGTGCCCAGGTATTTGCCGGTCGGCGTCTCGTCGGGCGCCCGGCACACATACACCTGCGCGGCCAGTGCGGGGGACAGGTCCTGCTGCCGTACCCGGGCCAGCGCGTCGGCCACCGTGGCATCCGGGCGCAGCACGATCGGTTCGGTGGTCATCAGGCCGCCGGCCGTCCGCTCCTCGTACGAGAGCAACCGCCGGACGTCGGCGGCGTCGTCGGGGCGCATCAGGGCCAGCAGCCGCTCCTTGTCCTCCTCGGGCAGCTCGCTCAGCAGGTCGGCGGCGTCGTCCGGGTCCATCGCCTCCAGGACGTCGGCCGCGCGCTCCTCCTTGAGCTTGCCGAGAATTTCGACCTGGTCGTCCTCGGGCAGCTCCTCGAGGACGTCGGCGAGCCGGTCGTCGTCGAGCGCAGCCGCCACCTCGGCCCGCCGCTTCGGCGACAGATGGTGCAGCACATTGGCGAGGTCGGCCGGGCGCAGCTGCTCGAACGTGGCGACCAGGTTCTCGGCGCCCTGCCCCTCCTCCTCCAGTGAGAATCCGGTGACCCCCGACCACTCGACGGTCAGCGTCTCGCCCTTGCGCCGCAGCGCGCCGCCCTTGCCCTTGCGTACGAAGACCTTGTCGATCTCCCAGTCGCGGCGGGCCGGCAACTGCTGCACGGACACATCGAGGACGGTCACCTCCTCACCGGTCCCGACCAGGCTCACCCGCCGGTCGAGCAGCTCGCCGAGCACCAGCCGCTCGGTGGGGCGCTGCTCGAAGCGGCGCACGTTCAGCACACCGGTGGTGATGACCTGGCCCGACTCGATGCCCGTCACCCGGGTCATGGGCAGGAAGATCCGGCGCCGGCTGACCACCTCGACCACCAGGCCGAGCAACCGGGGCGGCCGGCTGCCGACGCGCAGCATCGCGACCAGGTCGCGCACCCGGCCCACCTGGTCGCCGTTCGGGTCGAACACGGCGACGCCGGCGAGGTGCGAGACGAAGATCCGAGGGGCGCCTGCCGCCATTCGCGCGCCTCCTCCGTGTCACCTTTTGCCATGTTCCAAGGGCTTCACGCTAGCCCGTCCTGATCGGTACCGCCCCGGCAGGGCGTCCGGATGGCTGGCTGCTCATTTTCGTGGTCCGCACGGGTACGCTGCGGTCTGCTGTTGAGGACATACGCATGAGAGGCAGTGCGCACGTGACTGCATTCCCCCCGGCCGCCCGAACCCGCAGGGCAGCCTGCGCCGGCATGCTGGGCGCCGCACTGGCGGTGTCGCTCGTCGCCTGCGGGGGCGATCCGGACGCGGGGACGAACGGCGTCGGGAAGCTCTCCGCACAGGAGATCGAGACCCAGGCCCGCAAGGCGGTGGACGGGGCCCATGCGGTGCGGGTGGCCGGCACGCTGGTCAGCAAGGGCGGCTCGTACAAGCTGGACATGCAACTCACGTCGAACGGCGGCACCGGCTCCGTCACCTCGAAGAACAGCACCTTCGAGCTGCTGCGGATCGACGATGCCCTGTACGTGAAGGCCCCTGCGGACTTCTGGCGCCAGGCGGACGGCGAAGGCGGCGCGACGGCCGCCGAAAAGCTCGACGACAAGTACGTGAAGGTCCCGAAGGGCGACCCCGCCTACGACCAGTTCCGCGGCTTCACCGACATGACCGCACTGCTGGACGGACTGCTGGGCCTGCGCGGCTCCCTGGACAAGGGTGATCACACCAAGGTCGCCGGTGTCCGCGCCATCCAGATCACCGGCAGCGCCGGCAGCCGCCTCGATGTCTCCCTCAAGGGCACCCCGTACCCGCTACGGCTCGAACGGGCCGGCGACGCGGGCGAACTGCGACTCGCCGACTGGAACAAGCAGTTCGCGCTCACCGCACCGAGCAAGAACGACACGGTCGACTACGGACGCCAACTGCCCAAGACGTGAGCAGGCCGCAGGCCGCGCTACCCCCGCCGACCCCTCCGCTTACGGCCCAGCAGCAACCGATGCAACGCCGCCGGCACCTCCCCCCGCGTCGTCGCGGACGTCACCGGCGGGACGGCTGCCAGCGACCCCGACGGCAGCTCCGCACCGACGGCACGCGGCGTCAGCCGGACCACCCGGCACTCCCGCCCCCAGCGGGCGACCATCGCCTCGCCGTCCGGCGCGTTCAGCCGCTTGCCCTTGAGCTCCGCGACGGCTGCCCACCACTCCTCGGAGTCCGGCGCGAGTTCGGTCACGGCGGCGGTCCAGGACACCAGCCGCCCGCCCTTGTCCTTGCTGCGCACCGTGACGTCGGCCTCGGAGCCGTCGGTCAGACCGGGCAGCGGCTGTTCACCGGGCCCGTCACCCACGAGCAGCACGGCGCCCTCGTGCCAGACGTGCCACAGCGCCCGGGTGGGACCGGTGCCCCGCACCCAGATGAGGCCGGACTTCTTGGTGGCCTCCTCGACGAGGGCCTGCTCCCGCAAGGTCGGTGTCATGCACCCAGCTTAGAAGGGCCGCAGGTACGCACGGCCCGGCGGCCGTTCACAGCCACCCGTTCCGCTTGAGCGTCCGGTGGATGGCGAAGCAGATGACGAGGATGACGCCCATCACGCCTTCGTAGCCGTAGCGCCAGTGGAGCTCGGGCATGTGCTTGAAGTTCATGCCGTACACCCCGCAGATCATCGTCGGCACCGCGATGATCGCGGCCCACGCGGTGATCTTGCGCATGTCCTCGTTCTGCGCGACGGTGGCCTGCGCCAGGTTGGCCTGCAGGATCGAGTTGAGCAGTTCGTCGAAGCCGACGACCTGCTCCTGCACCCGCGCCAGGTGGTCGGCGACATCGCGGAAGTACTTCTGGATGTCGGGGTCGACCAGCCGCATCGGCCGCTCGCTGAGCTGCTGCATCGGCCGCAGCAGCGGTGAGACCGCCCGCTTGAACTCCACCACCTCGCGCTTCATCTGGTAGATGCGCCCGGCGTCCGTACCACGCGAACTGCCCTTCTGCGGCTCGGAGAAGACATCGATCTCCACCTCGTCGATGTCGTCCTGTACAGCGGAGGCCACCGCCAGGTAACCGTCGACGACCTGGTCGGCGATGGCGTGCAGGACGGCCGACGGGCCCTTGGCGAGCAGTTCGCTGTCCTCCTGCAGCCGGTGCCGCAGCGCGCGCAGCGAGCCCTGGCCGCCGTGCCGCACGGTGATGACGAAGTCCTGCCCGGTGAAGCACATCACCTCGCCGGTCTCCACCACCTCGCTGGTCGCGGTGAGCTCGGCGTGCTCGACGTAGTGGATGGTCTTGAAGACGGTGAACAGCGTGTCGTCGTACCGCTCCAGCTTGGGGCGCTGGTGGGCGTGGACCGCGTCCTCGACGGCGAGCGGATGCAGCCCGAACTCGGCCGCGATACCCGAGAACTCCTCCTCGGTGGGCTCGTGCAGCCCGATCCAGGCGAAGCCGCCCGAGTCGTGCACCCGCTGCAGCGCCTCACGGGGCGTCAGGCACTCCTCGGCCCGCTCCCGCACCCCGTCGCGGTACACCGCGCAGTCGACGACGGCGCTGCTGGCCGAGGGGTCGCGGGTGAAGTCGTACTTGTTGTGGGCGGTGCTGCTCTTGCGCAGGGCCGGGCGGACCGCTGCACGCAGGTCACGGATCATCGACATGGCGGGCTCCTTCACGGAGAGGCCGTCGGCGAGCGTGGTACTGCCCGGAATGGGGGCGTACGGAGGTATGGGTCTCATACGTCTCATACGTCAGCAAAGCGGGCGGAACCGCAGCATCGCGGTGACGGCGTTCGCTACAGACACGGATCAGGCAAAGCGAGGTGCTCTTCCGGCGTGCGAAATGCCATGAGACTCAGAGGCTCGAGGCTCGAGGCTCAGAGGTTTCCCGGTGTACGGGCCGGGTAGGCAGGTCTCGGGTCACTGAGAGTGCTGTGCGGAAGAGCGGCTTGTACTGCACGGTCGACTCGGATCTCGATCCACTGCAGTCCCACCTCCTCCGGCCGGTCCCCCGTAGGGGACGTTCATGCTGCCCTGACCAGCGGCCCAGACTACCAGTCTGCGGAGTGTCAAGGCCCCACTTTGCCTGTTCGATACGCGCTCTATGCTCGGGCACATGGGAGATGTTCTTGTTCCGGTCGAGGCCCGACTGCGCTCTGCGCTGGGCGAACCGGACGCTCGCGCCGCTGTGACGTTCCTCGGCACCGACCGGATCGAGGTGCTGCGGTTCATCGACGGCGACATCGCCCGTTACGCCACGCTGGGGATGTCCGCCCACCCGATGGCCGATCCCACCGCCGTGCTCGCCGACCCGCTGCGGGGTCCTCGGGCGGAGCTGGTGCTCTCGGTACGCGCCGGAGTCGCCGACACCGACCAGGTGCTCCGCCCGCTCGCCGTGCTCGCTGCCTCGCCGCAGGTCGAGGGCGTGGTGGTGGCACCGGGAGCCTCGCTCGACGTGGGCGAACCGCTGTGGAGCGGGGCGCCCTTCAGCTCGGTGCTGGTGGCCGAGTCCGGGGGGCTCGTGGAGGATCTGGAGCTCGACGCCCCGCTGGATCCGGTCCGCTTTCTGCCGCTGCTGCCGATGACCGGCAACGAAGCCGCCTGGAAGCGGGTGCACGGCGCCCAGGAGCTCGAGGAACGCTGGCTGGCACAGGGCACGGACCTGCGCGATCCGCTGCGCAGGTCCGTGCGGCTGGACTGATTCCGCGGCGGGGACGGTCAGTTGGCGAAGGCCGAGACCCCGTCCTCGGTGGCGTGCACCGGCTGGAGCTCCTTCGCCTCGTGGCTCAGCGCGGAGCGCCTTACCAGCACCACGGCCGCGCCGAGCAGCGCGGTGAGGGCCGCGACCACGAACGGGATGTGGATGTCGGTCCACCCCTCGATGTGCGGGGCGAGGAACGGCGCCGCGGCCGCGGCGAACCAGCGGACGAAGTTGTAGCCCGCGCTCGCCACCGGGCGCGGCGCGTCCGAGACGCCGAGCGCCAGCTCGGTGTAGACGGTGTTGTTGAGGCCGATGAAGGCACCGGAGAGGATCGTGCAGACGACCGCCGCCATGTGGTTGCCGTAGCCGAGCACCACCAGGTCCGCCGCCAGCAGGACGAGCGAGGCGCCGAGCACCTTGAGGGTGCCGAAGCGCTCCTGCAGCCGGGGCGCGACCAGCACCGAGAAGATCGCCAGTAGCAGTCCCCAGCCGAAGAAGACGGCCCCGGACTTGTAGGGCGTCATGTTCAGCACGAACGGGGTGAAGGCCAGCACGGTGAAGAACGCGTAGTTGTAGAAGAAGGCCGATGCGGCGACCGAGGCCAGGCCGCCGTGCCCCAGCGCCCGGATCGGATCCAGCAGCGAGGTCTTGCGGGCCGGCTTGGGCTGTTCCTTCAGGAAGAACGAGATGCAGATGAACCCGATGGCCATCAGCACGGCGGTGCCGAAGAAGGGGTAGCGCCAGCTGGCGTTACCGAGCAGCGCACCGACCAGCGGCCCGCACGCCATGCCGAGGCCGAGCGCGGACTCGTACAGCAGGATCGCCGCCGCGCTGCCTCCCGCCGCGGCGCCGACGATGACGGCGAGCGCGGTGGAGACGAAGAGCGCGTTGCCCAGCCCCCAGCCGGCCCGGAAGCCGACCAGTTCACCGACCGAGCCCGAGGTGCCGGAGAGCGCGGCGAAGACCACCACCAGAGTCAGTCCGGCCAGCAGGGTCTTCTTGCCGCCGATCCGGCTGGAAACATAGCCGGTGACCAGCATGGCCACCGCGGTGATCAGGAAGTACGACGTGAACAGCAGGGAGACCTGGCTGGGCGTCGCGCTGAGGCCCTTGGCGATGGACGGCAGGATCGGGTCGACAAGGCCGATCCCCATGAAGGCCACCACGGAGGCGCCCGCCGTGGCCCATACGGCCTTCGGCTGGCGCAGGATGCTCCCGGATCCCTCATCGAAAGGATCCGCACCCTGAACCTCTGCGTCGTCTCGCTGAATGTCCGCTCTCTCCGACACCGTCACTCCCCGGTCATATCGTTGCGTTATACACACAATAGATTAGGCCGCCTAATAAATGCAAGATGCACCTATCGGCTCGGGGATCCCGGGCGGCCGGAACGGCGGCCGCATGCGGCTCACCGGCGCCCCGGACGGGTGATCGTCCTTGACGCGGCGACGGGTGGGGAGGACCGTTGAGGGTTATGAGGGGCGAACCCAGTTGCCCGAAGTGCGGTGGCCGGGTCAGGGCGCCCGGTCTCTTTTCCGACTCCTGGCAGTGCGACGTGCACGGAGTGGTCCATCCGTTGCAGCCGGTGGTCCCGCCCAGCGTCGAGGCTCTCGGTGTGGTCGTGCACCGGGCGCAGGTCCCGGTGTGGATGCCGTGGCCGTTGCCTCTGGGCTGGCTGTTCACCGGAGTGGCCTGCGCCGGCGACGACCGCAGCGGCGGACGCGCCACCGCGGTGGCCTGTTCCGGTCCGGGCCCGCTCGGCGGGATGGGTGAGCTGCTGCTGGTCGCCGAGGAGCTCGGCGTCGGCCTCGGAGCGCGGTACGCGGGCATCGAGGGTCCCGACCCCGGCCCGTACATCGACGTCGAGAAGCCCCCGCAGGCCAAGGTTCTCGCCGCCGGACGTCCGACCCCGCTCTGGAACGTCTCGGCCCCGGGCGACCGGGCCGTCTTCGCGGGCGAGGCCCGCGGGCTCTGGCTGTGGGCGATCCTCTGGCCCGAGCAGTCGGGACTGCTGATGTACGACGAGCTGGTGCTGACCGATCTGCGGGAGGCCGGGGCCGAGGTCGACCTGCTGCCCTGCGGCGCGCTGTCGCCGCGCATCCTGGGCTGACCGCCGACTGACCAGGGCGGGCGCGACCGGGATGGGTGTGGCCAGGATGGGTGCGGCCAGGACAGGCCCGCGCGGCGGTTACCCTTGAGCGTCCCCCTGAAGTCCCTCAGCTCCGGAGTCCCGCGTCGTGCGCATCGATCTGCACACCCACTCCCGGGCTTCGGACGGCACCGACACCCCTGCTGAACTGGTGCGGAACGCGGCAGCCGCCGGACTCGACGTCGTCGCGCTGACCGACCACGACTCCACCCGCGGCCATGCCGAGGCGATGGCCGCACTGCCCGCCGGAGTGACCCTGGTCACCGGTGCGGAACTCTCCTGCCGGATCGACGGCATCGGCCTGCACATGCTGGCCTACCTTTTCGACGCCGACGAACCGGAGTTCCTGCGCGAGCGCGAGCTGGTGCGGGACGACCGGGTGCCGCGGGCCCGCACCATGGTCCGCAAGCTGCAGGAGCTCGGCGTGCCGATCACCTGGGACCGGGTGGCGCGCATCGCGGGCGAAGCCTCGCTCGGCCGCCCGCACATCGCCACCGCCCTGGTCGAACTGGGCGTCGTCGAGACGGTGTCCGACGCCTTCACCGCCGACTGGCTGGCCGATGGCGGACGGGCGTACGCGGAGAAGCACGAACTCGACCCCTTCACCGCGATCCGGCTGGTCAAGCAGGCCGGCGGGGTCACCGTCTTCGCGCATCCGCAGGCCGTCAAGCGCGGCCGGGTGGTGCCCGAGTCCGTCATCGCGGATCTCGCGGCGGCCGGACTCGACGGGGTCGAGGTCGACCACATGGACCACGACGAGCCGACGCGCACCGCGCTGCGCGGACTGGCCGCCGACCTGGGGTTGCTGACCACCGGCTCCAGCGATTACCACGGCAGCCGCAAGTTCGTGGAGCTCGGCGCCTGCACCACCAGCCCCGAGGTCTACGGCGAGATCACCCGCCGGGCGACCGGCGCGTTCCCGGTGCCCGGCGCCGGCGGACTCTCCGCCTGAGCCCTCGCCTTCGGGTTCCCGGCTCTTCACGTCCTCAGCTCTTCACGTTTCTTCACGCAAGCAAGGCCCTCACTGTGTTCGACGTTGCCGTTTTCGGATCCCTCTTTGTCACACTTTTTGTGATCATGGACCCCCCGGGGATCACTCCGATCTTTCTCGCCCTCACGGCGGGCCGTCCCGCCAAGGTCCAGCGCCGGATGGCCTGGCAGGCCGTGGCGGTGGCCTTCGGGGTGATCGCCGTCTTCGGCGTCCTGGGGCAGCAGATCCTCGACTATCTGCATGTGTCCGTACCCGCGTTGATGATCGCGGGCGGCCTGCTGCTGCTTCTCATCGCGCTCGACCTGCTCACCGGCAAGACCGATGAGCCGACCCAGACCAAGGACGTCAACGTCGCACTGGTGCCGCTGGGTATGCCGCTGCTGGCCGGTCCCGGTGCGATCGTCTCGGTGATCCTCGCGGTGCAGCACGCGCACACGGCCGCCGAGCAGGCCTCGGTCTGGGTGGCCATCCTGGCGATGCATGTCGTTCTCTGGGTGACCATGCGCTACTCGTTGCTGATCATCCGGGTGATCAAGGACGGCGGTGTGGTCCTGGTGACGCGGCTGGCCGGCATGATGCTGTCCGCCATCGCCGTCCAGCAGATCATCAACGGCATCACCCAGGTCACCAAGGGCAGCTGACCGGCGGCCCGGCACGCACGGCGCCCCCGTGCGGTGCCTGCTGCACGGGGGCGCTTCGTCTTCGTCTCGGGCGCGTCCTACGGTGTTACGACGCCGAGGTGTCGGCCGGGCGGATGTAGATGCGCTGGCCGATTGAGGCAGCCTGCTGCACGATCCGGTTGACGGAGGCGGCGTCTACGACGGTGCTGTCCATAGCGGAGCCATCGACATCGTCGAGTCGCATGATTTCGAAGCGCAAGGCTTCTCCCTTCGTCTGATCCTCCTGCTAGGAGAACTACTGGTCATAACTGGTGTGCGTGGTGAAAGTGCGGCACGCTCCGTAGGTGACAACGCCTTGCCTTGAGCAAACATTCCCTACCCTAAATTTTTGAGTGCCTAACGATGTGGCCCGACGATGCGTCTGACGATGGGTGACCACGTGCCCGGCTACTGGCAGGTAGCGCGACGGCTTGTGCTCGCTGCGTGAGGCCACAGAGAATGAGGCCCGTATGAACGACGATTCCGATATCGGCGCGCACCTGCAGCGCGCCAATGAACTCCTGCAGCGCGTGCTCTCCGAGGTGTCGAAGACACCGTCCACCCACGCGATCTTTGTCGACGCCGGATATGTCTACGCCGCGGCCGGCCTGCTGGTCACCGGCAACGAGGACCGCAGATCCTTCGACCTGGATGCCGAGGGTCTGATCGAGGCCTTCATCGACCGGGCCCGGACGATCTTCGCCGACAGCCGCCTGCTGCGCGTGTACTGGTACGACGGAGCCCGGCGCCGCATCCACACCCCGGAACAGCAGTCCATTGCCGAACTGCCGGACGTCAAGGTGCGCCTCGGCAACCTCAACGCCAACAACCAGCAGAAGGGCGTCGACTCGCTGATCCGCAGCGATCTCGAGTCGCTCGCCAGGCACCGCGCGATCAGTGACGCGGCCCTGGTCGGAGGCGACGAGGATCTGGTGTCGGCGGTCGAAGCCGCGCAGGGTTACGGCGCGCGGGTGCACCTCTGGGGCATCGAGGCGGAGGAGGGGCGCAACCAGGCCGAGCCGCTTCTCTGGGAGGTCGACAGCCAGCGGACCTTCGACCTCGACTTCTGGAAGCCCTACGTCGTACGGCGCCCGGTCACCGTGTACGAGGACGGCACGCCGCCACCGTCCCGCGAGGACGTCCGCTTCATCGGCGCACAGATCGCGGCCACCTGGCTCTCCGAACGCGGTCGCCAGACACTGTCCGAGCTACTGCCCGGCCGCCCCTATCTGCCGGGCCCGGTGGACCAGGACCTGCTGGTCGAGGCGGAAAGACTGCTCCAGCGGTCCCTGCGCGGACACGGCGACCTGCGCAGGGCGCTGCGGGACGGCTTCTGGAACCACCTGCAGTCGCAGTACTGATGACGCTTCCCCTGCGGACCTCAGGTACGGACCTCAGGGCTGGGCGTCCCAGAAGGCCACCAACGCCTCAGCCGTCCGCACCGGTCGGTCCGTATTGGGTGAGTGTTCGGCCCCCTCGATGACGGTGCGCCGCGCCCCGAGCCGTACGGCCATCGCGTCGAGCAGCGGCACCGGCCAGGCGTCGTCGCGTTCCCCGGACACCACGTGCTTGGGCAGGGGAAGGGCGGCCAGCTCGTCCACCCGGTCCGGCTCGACCGTCAGCTGCCGGCCGGTCGCCAGTAGCTGGGCCGGGTTGTGCATCAGCCAGCGGGTGCGCAGCGCCTCCTCGTCCGGGGCGCGCCGGTCGTCCTCGGTCAGACCGTCCGCCTCCTCGGCGTCCTGCGGTGCGTCCATCGCCCGCATCGCCTCCCACACCTGACCCATGTCCATCACGGCCAGCGCCTCGCTCAGCAACTGCACCTTCCGGCACTGAGCCTCGGTGACCCCGGCCGGCCCCGACGACATCAGCGTCAGCGAACGGAACGGGCCGGGATCGAGCAGTACGGCGGCCCGGGCGAGCTGCCCGCCGAACGAATGCCCCAGCAGATGCACCGGCCCGCCGACCGCGGCGGTCTGCGCCAGCACGTCGTGCGCCAGCTCCTTCTGCGTGTAGGCCTCTTGACGGTCCGGCCCGGTGGACTCGTACTGGCCGCGCCCGTCCACGGCGATGACGCGGTAACCGGCGGCGGCCAGCGGTCGGAGCATCGCGATGAAGTCCTCCTTGCTGCCGGTGAACCCGGGCAGCAGCAGGGCGGTGCCCTTGAGCGGGGCGGTGGGGGGCGCCTCCAGCACGGCGAAGCTGCCGCGCGCGGTGGCCAGGGCGTGCGCGTGGGTGCCGGGCGGGGGCGTGAAGGTGGGCGGCCTGCTCATGCCACGAGGCTATCCGTGCGCCACGCCTCCGCACCCCGGACCCCGGGCCGGGCCCCCGGACATGCCGGTGGCCCGCGCCCCCTGGTAGGAGGGCCCGGGCCACCGGCGGCCGGGAATCAGTCCTGCGGCTGAGCCTTCGGCGCACGCGTCCGCCGCCGCCGCGGCTTCGCCTCGGCCGCCTCGGCGGTGTCCGCCGGCGCAACGGCGGGAGCCTCGGCAGCAACCGCCACCTTCTTCGCCCGGGTACGGGTCCGCTTCGGCTTCCCCGCGGCCTCGGCCTCCGCCGAAGGGGCCACCGCGGCCGGGGCCCCGGAGTCCTGAGTGTCGGAGCCCTGGGTGTCGGAGCTCTGGTCACCCGCGTCAGCGGCGCTCGCGCGGGTGCGGCGGCGCCGCCGCGGCGCACGCGGCTCGTCGCTCTGCTCGGCGGCGGCCGGTCCGGCAGCCGGTGCGGCCTGCTCGGTCACGGCCTCGGCGGCCGCGCCGGCCTCGGTCAGCGGTGCGCCGCCCCGGGTGCGCCGTCGCTGACGGGGCGTACGCGGCGGGCGCTCCTCCTTGGCGGGCGCGGGCACCGAGCCCCGGCGGCCACGGCCCCCGGTCTCGCCGAGGTCCTCGAGCGCTTCGGCGCCGAGACCCGCACGGGTCCGCTCGGTGCGCGGCAGGACGCCCTTGGTGCCGACCGGGATGGAGAGCAGCTCGTAGAGGTGTTCCGAGGTGGAGTACGTCTCCTCGGGCTCGTCGAACGGCAGGTCGAGCGCCTTGTTGATCAGCTTCCAGCGCGGGATGTCGTCCCAGTCGACCAGGGTGATCGCGGTGCCCGACTTGCCCGCGCGGCCGGTACGGCCGATGCGGTGCAGGTAGGTCTTCTCGTCCTCGGGGGACTGGTAGTTGATGACATGCGTCACATCGTCGACGTCGATACCGCGGGCCGCGACGTCGGTGCAGACCAGCACGTCGACCTTGCCGTTGCGGAAGGCGCGCAGCGCCTGCTCGCGGGCGCCCTGGCCGAGGTCGCCGTGGACCGCGCCGGAGGCGAAGCCGCGGGTGGCGAGCTGCTCGGCGATGTCCGCCGCGGTCCGCTTGGTGCGGCAGAAGATCATCGCCAGGCCGCGCCCGTCCGCCTGGAGGATGCGGGAGACCAGCTCCGGCTTGTCCATGGAGTGCGCGCGGAAGATGTGCTGGGTGATGTTCGCGACCGTCTGCCCCTCGCCGTCGGGCGAGGTGGCACGGATGTGCGTGGGCTGCGACATGTAACGCCGGGCCAGCCCGATGACCGCGCCGGGCATGGTCGCGGAGAACAGCATGGTCTGCCGCTTGACCGGCAGCATGCTCATGATGCGCTCGACGTCGGGGAGGAAGCCCAGGTCGAGCATCTCGTCGGCCTCGTCGAGGACGAGGGCGCGGATGTGACCGAGGTTGAGCTTCTTCTGACCTGCCAGGTCGAGCAGCCTGCCCGGGGTGCCGACGATGATGTCGACGCCCTTCTTCAGGGCTTCGACCTGCGGCTCGTACGCCCGCCCGCCGTAAATGGCGAGCACCCGGACGTTACGGACCTTGCCCGCGGTCTGCAGGTCGTTGGTGACCTGCTGGCAGAGCTCGCGGGTGGGTACGACGACGAGTGCCTGCGGGGCGTCGGTCAGCTTCTCGGGCTTGGCCCGGCCTGCCTCGATGTCCGCGGGGACGGTGACGCGCTCCAGCAGCGGAAGGCCGAAGCCGAGCGTCTTGCCGGTGCCGGTCTTGGCCTGGCCGATGACGTCGGAACCGGCGAGCGCGACGGGGAGCGTCATCTCCTGGATGGGAAAGGGGGACGTGATGCCGACAGCCTCAAGGGCTTCGGCGGTCTCGGTAAGAATGCCGAGGTCTCGGAACGTAGTCAGGGTGCTGCCTCTTCTGTGAGAAGCGGACCGAGGCGAACAAGGGGGTCGTACCGTGCCGGCTAGCGCGGGACCACTGCCTTCGCTCAAGCGCTCGTGCCGCTGAGGGGGCCCCTCACATCGCATGGTGAGGGCGGTCGGGTGGAGCCGATCGGGCCACCGACCGGGCATCCTCATTCAATGGCATGCCAAAACATTCGACAGGCGCATTACCACTGTACCCCCAAATTGCGCAGGCGTGTCGGGTGAATTGATAAGGAGACCGAGGCCACAGTGGACGGCCGACCCCTTACCGACCACGTCGGCCCCGCTATTGTGCGGTCATGGAGACGCCTGACATCGCCAACGCACCCACCGGAATCGCCGCCCAGGACTGGGCAACGGCATCGGCCGATCCGAGGTACCACGCCGCAGTGGTCGACCTGCTCGGCGCGCTGGCCTACGGCGAGCTGGCGGCCTTCGAGCGGCTCGCGGAGGACGCGAAGCTGGCGCCGACACTCGGTGACAAGGCGGCCCTGGCGAGGATGGCTTCGGCCGAGTTCTCCCACTTCGAGCGGTTGTCGGACCGGCTCACCGCGATCGACGTGGAGCCGACGGCCTCCATGGAGCCGTTCGCTCAGGCGCTGGACGACTTCCACCGCCAGACCGCGCCGTCGGACTGGTTGGAGGGCCTGGTCAAGGCGTATGTCGGCGACTCGATCGCGAGTGACTTCTACCGTGAGGTCGCGGCCCGGCTGGACACCGACACCCGCGAGCTGGTCCTTGCGGTGCTCGACGACACCGGCCACGGAAACTTCGCCGTGGAGAAGGTGCGCGCCGCCATCGAGGCCGACCCCCGGGTGGGCGGACGCCTCGCGCTGTGGGCCCGGCGGCTGATGGGCGAGGCGCTGAGCCAGGCCCAGCGGGTGGTGGCCGACCGGGACGCGCTCTCCACGATGCTGGTGGGCGGCGTCTCCGACGGCTTCGACCTGGCCGAGGTCGGGCGGATGTTCTCGCGGATCACCGAGGCGCACACCAAGCGGATGGCTGCGCTGGGGCTGGCGGCGTAGTCGGACCGGGCCGTCGTGGGGGTCCGTCAGACGGTGGCTGACCGCCGGATCCCGGGCAACGGCCGCAGCAGCAGCGAGAGCGTCACCGCGCTCATCACCACCGCCCCCGCGAGGGTGCCGAGCGCGTGGCCGGGGCCCAGAGCCGAATGGGTGATCACGGCGCCGAAGAGCGCCCCCACCGGCCCGGTGCCGAGCACCACCCGCCGGGACGGCAGCCGGGCAGCCAGTCTGTACGCTGCCGCCCAGGCCAGGGCGAGGCCGAGCATTATGGCACCAAGGGCTTCCCAGAGCATGTCTTCCCTCCCGCGAGCCAGAGCTGATTGGTGGGGCGAATCGGTGGCAGCCGGGTCCTACCCGACGCCGGTGAGACGCAACCCTTCCCCGCGGCGGAACCGCACGTACGGGAACGGCCCGGCGGTCGTGTTGACCGCCGGGCCGTTCCCGTCGTACTGATCATTCGTCCAGCTGGTGCCGGACCCGGGTTCCCGGCTGTGGGCCCCCGGCCACCGTCCCCTACAGGGCGCCGAAGCCGACCCGGCGGGTCGCCGGTTCGCCGAGCTCCACGTAGGCGATGCGGTCGGCCGGTACCAGGACCTTGCGGCCCTTGTCGTCCGTGAGGCTGAGCAGCTGCACCTTGCCGGCCAGCGCGTCGGCTACCGCGCTCTCGACCTCCTCGGCGGACTGCCCGCTCTCCAGAACGATCTCCCGGGGCGCGTGCTGCACGCCGATCTTGACCTCCACGGCTATGTCCCTCCGACGGTCGTGCGGTGCGCGGTCAGCCGCGCGGTACCCACCCCACCCTAGCCGGGCGCGGAGGCTGGAAGGACGTCAGCGCTGCTCGCCCGCAGCGAACAAGATCCCCGCAGCGAACAATCACCGCAGCGACCAATCACCGCAGTGAACAAGATCCTTGGCTGCCGGCCGGTCCTTCAGTGCTGATCGGTGCCGTGCAGCGGGAATCCGGCGATCCCGCGCCACGCCAGCGAGGTGAGGAGCTGCACCGCGGTGTCCCGGGGGATACCGGAGTCGCTGGACAGCCAGTACCGGGCTACCACCTGGGAAACGCCGCCCAGTCCCACGGCGAGCAGCATCGACTCGTCCTTGGAGAGTCCGGTGTCACCGGCGATGACATCGGAGATCGCCTCGGCGCACTGCAGCGAGACCCGTTCCACCCGTTCGCGGACGGCGGGCTCGTTGGTCAGGTCGGATTCGAAGACCAGTCGGAACGCGCCACCCTCCTCCTGGACGTAGGCGAAGTAGGCATCCATCGTGGCGGCCACCCGCAACTTGTTGTCCGTCGTCGACGCGAGCGCCGTGCGGACCGCCTCGAGCAGCGACTCGCAGTGCTGGTCGAGAAGGGCGAGATAGAGGTCCAGCTTGCCGGGAAAGTGCTGGTAGAGCACCGGTTTGCTGACGCCGGCCCGCTCGGCGATGTCGTCCATCGCCGCAGCGTGGTATCCCTGCGCCACAAAGACTTCCTGGGCCGCCCCCAGCAACTGGTTTCGCCGCGCGCGGCGCGGCAGCCGTGTCCCCCGCGGGCGCGCTGCCTCGGTCTGCTCGATGGCTGTCACGCCGCCTCCCAATGATTGAACAAGCCCAGTTGAACAAGCACACGCTGGTGCGTCGCTGCCCCGCCATCGTACTTTTGGGTAACCCGGCTGTGTGGGGTCCGGACCGAGAATTTCACGGGTCGGACACCTGAGGAAGAGCGATCAGCGGTAGTCGTCCTCGTCGAGAGGGACCACCCGCGTCTGTTCGCTGGCGTCCGCCTCATTGGCGGAAGCGGGATCGATGCCGGTCAGCGGGTCGTCCTCCTGCGGTGTGAGCTCCGCGCGCTGCTCGGCGCTGTCGGCCGGATCGGCTTCCCTGGAACCGGTCGGATCGGTCGCTTCGTTCGTCTCGGGTTCGATCGGTTCTGCGGGTTCGGTCGGCATGATGGCGTCCCTTCTCCCTCTCCTTACGAGGGTAGAAGGGTGTCCGCTGTGGCGCCACGCAGTCTGTGACGGCGAACACACGCTTCCCGGTGTGATCATCTCGTAACATCGCCGTATGTCTTCGACCGAGCTGCCGGGAATCGCGGCCGCCACCGCGGCCCCCAGAGCGAGTGCCGTAGCGATCGCGGAGGGCGAGGACCTCCGGTCCGTGACGTTGCCCGGGCTCACGCTCAGTGTGCGCTCCCGGCCGCCGGCGCGCGCGGGGCTGCCTCCGGCGCTCCTGGTGCACGGGCTCGGTGGTTCCTCGCAGAACTGGTCGGCGCTCATGCCCTTGATCGACGATCTGGTGGACGGCGAGGCGCTCGATCTGCCCGGCTTCGGGGACTCCCCGCCGCCGGACGACGGCAACTACTCGGTCACCGGGCACGCTCGCGCGGTCATCCGCTACCTCGATGCGAGCGACCGCGGGCCCGTCCACCTCCTGGGCAACTCCCTGGGTGGCGCTGTCTCGACCCGGATCGCGGCGCTGCGGCCGGACCTGGTGCGCACCCTCACGCTGGTGTCGCCGGCCCTTCCCGAGCTGCGGGTGCAGCGTTCGGCGGCGCCCACCGGCCTGCTCGCGGTGCCCGGTATCACCGCTCTCTACGCCCGGCTCACCAGGGACTGGACGCCCGAGATGCGCACCCGCGGCATGCTGGGGCTGTGTTACGGGGATCCCTCGCGGGTCAGCGAGGAGGGCCTGCGCAACGCGGTCGCCGAGATGGAGCGACGGCTCGAACTGCCGTACTTCTGGGACGCGATGACGCGTTCCGCGCGTGGCATCGTCAACTCCTACACACTGGGCGGGCAGCACGGCCTGTGGCGCCAGGCGCAGCGGGTGCTGGCCCCTACGCTGCTCGTGTACGGAGGGCGGGACCAGCTCGTCGGTTACCGGATGGCGCGCAAGGCGGCGACCGCGTTCCGGGGGGCGCGGCTGCTGACGCTGCCCGACGCAGGCCATGTGGCCATGATGGAATACCCCGAGGCGGTCGCCAGGGCCTTCCGGGAGTTGCTCGACGACTACGACAGCAGTAGGAGCTGATCCGGGGAGTGGGACGTCACAGCCGCCGGGGCGACGCGCCCCGGAGTGTCGAGGACACCGTCGGCTCGACCGGCGCCGGTGCGCCGTCGGCCGAAGCGGGCAGCGGACGGCGCAGGAGAACTCCCGAGCAGCCGGGGCAGGTACGCGGCGGACATCCCGAGCAGCCCGAGTGGGAGAGGCCGGGCCCCGAGCGGTACGGCGTCTCGCAGGGCGTGCAGCACGGGCCGCGGATACCGGGACCGCGCCGGGAGTTCGTCGAGGCCTTCGAGACGCCGGCCGACAGGACAACGCCGGCGGACGGGTCATCACCGGCCGGCGGGCCCGGGCAACGGTCCGGGGCCGGCCCCGTACTGACCGTGCGGAAGCCGGAACCTGCCCAGCAGCCGGTCCGGCGCCCCGGCGCACCCGACGACCCGCAGGATCCCCGTGGCGGCAAGGGCCGTACGTTCACCGGGATCGCCGCCGCAGCGGTGATCACCGTGCTGGCGATCGTGGTGGCCGGACAGGTCGCCGACGGCGGCAAGGGCCGCGACGATGCGCGGGCATCGGGCGCATTGAAACGCGGGAGCGGGGCGGGCCCCGCCTCGCGCGGCGACGCCAGAACGGCGCCGGGCAAGGCTTCCGCAGCACCCGCGACCTACGAGCAGAAGATGGCCAAGCTCTATCCGCTCGACCCGAAACTCGCCGCGTCCGGTGCTTTCGCCGTGGTGCCGGGATCGGACAAGGCGCCCGGCAAGGGGCACAAGTACACCTACCGGGTGGATATCGAGAAGGGAATGGCCCTCGACGGCGCGCTTTTCGCCGAGGCGGTGCAGAAGACCCTCAACGACAAGCGGAGTTGGGCCCACAACGGCGACATGACCTTTGCCCGCATTTCCACCGGGCACCCCGATTTCGTGATAACTCTGGCGAGTCCGGTCACCACCGCGAAATGGTGCGCCAAGTCCGGTCTCGACACCCTCGACGAGAATGTGTCCTGCGATTCCGCCGCGACCGACCGGGTGATGATCAACGCCTATCGCTGGGCCCGGGGATCCAGCACCTTCGGCGACGCCAAGATCTTCGCGTACCGGCAGATGCTGATCAATCACGAGACGGGGCACCGGCTCGGACACAACCATGTGACCTGCCGCACTCCGGGCGCGCTCGCGCCGGTCATGCAGCAGCAGACCAAGTCGCTGGACATCGGCGGAATCAAGTGCAGGCCGAACCCCTGGGTGTATCCCACGGCTTGAGACACTCGTCTCGGAATTCGCCGTATCCACTTTGACATCGGACTTTACTTCGTTCATATTTCTCGGCATGTCGTACTGCCCTGTCGCCTCCGCACGCACCGCCATAGAGCTGGTGCTGTTCGGCGTGACCGAGCACTGCGTCGCCGACATTCTCTGTCGCTGACGCCGTCTGCCCCGGTGCGCGCCGGCCTGTGTCCTGCCGCGCCCGGGCGTAACTCACCCGCAGGTGCGGCATGTTGTTTTTCCGGTCCTTCTCTCCGGTGTCCTGCCTGCGCGGATTCACCTTCCTGTCTTTCCGCGTTACACCGAGAGGTCCGGTTCCCATGCGTCATCTGTCCCCGCGCACAGCGTCCGTGGCAGCCGCGAGTCTGGCCCTGGCCGTGGGCGCTGCCGCCTGCGCCGGGCCCAAGGACGGCGGCGGCGCCACGTCGGGCGCTGCGGGCAAGCCCCACAAGGGCGGCACCCTCAACATCCTGAACAGCCAGCCCCAGACGGACTTCGACCCTGCCCGCGAGTACACATCGGGTGGCGGCAACGTCCCCTCGCTGGTCTTCCGTACGCTCACCACCCGCCACCGGGCGAACGGCGCCGCAGGAGCGAAGGTCGTCCCCGACCTCGCGACCGACCTGGGCACGCCGAACAAGGACGCCACGGTCTGGACGTACACCCTGAAGGACGGGCTGAAGTACGAGGACGGCACGCCCATCACCTCTGCTGACATCAAGTACGGCGTCGAACGGTCCTTCGCCGCCGAGCTCTCCGGCGGCGCGCCCTACCTGCGCGACTGGCTGATAGGCGGGGACCGGTACCAGGGCCCGTACAAGGACAAAAAGGGTCTCGCTTCGATCGAGACGCCCGACGCGAAGACCATCGTCTTCCATCTGAACAAGCCCGAGGGTGAATTCCCCTACCTGGCGACGCAGACCCAGACGACCCCGGTACCCAAGGCCAAGGACACCGGCACCAAGTACGAGGAACACCCGCTCTCCTCGGGCCCCTACAAGGTCGTCAAGAACGAGAACGACGGCGAGCGGATCACACTGGCGCGCAACCCCTACTGGTCCGCCAAGACGGACCCGGAGCGCAAGGCGTACCCGGACCGGATCGACGTACGCTCCGGCCTCGACTCCTCGGTCATCAACCAGCGGCTGTCCTCCTCGCAGGGCGCCGACGCGGCCGCCGTGACCACCGACACCAACCTCGGCCCGGCCGAACTGGCGAAGGTCACCGGCGACAGGAAGCTCGCCGCGCGGGTCGGTACCGGGCACTTCGGCTACACCAACTACATCGCCTTCAACCCGAAGGTGAAGCCGTTCGACAACCCCAAGGTGCGCCAGGCGATCTCCTACGCGGTGGACCGCTCCTCGGTGGTCAACGCGGCCGGCGGTTCCGCGCTCGCCGAGCCCGCCACCACCTTCCTGCCGAACCAGAAGTCCTTCGGCTACACGCCGTACGACCACTTTCCGGCCGGGAAGACGGGGGACCCCGCCAAGGCCAAGCAGTTGCTGAAGGAGGCCGGTTACCCGAAGGGGCTGACCGTCACCCTGACGCACTCCAACGCCAAGGACTTCGAGACCAGCCCGGAGATCGCCACCGCGCTCCAGGACGCCCTGAAGACGGCCGGAATCACCGTCAAGCTCAAGGGCCTCGAGGACAACGACTACAAGGACAAGATCAAGAGCGTCGCGACCGAGCCGGGCTTCTTCCTCGCCCACTGGGGCGCCGACTGGCCTTCCGGCGGTCCCTTCCTCGCTCCGATCTTCGACGGCCGCCAGATCGTCAAGGACGGCGCCAACTTCAACACCGGTTTCCTGAACGATTCCTCGGTCAACAAGGAGATCGACGCGATCAACAAGCTGACCGACCTGAACGCCGCAGCGCAGCGCTGGGGCGCACTGGACAAGAAGATCGGTGCGCAGGCGCTGACCGTGCCGCTGTTCCACCCGGTCTACAAGCGGCTCTACGGCGCGGACATCAAGAACGTCGTGATCAGCGACTGGACCGGTGTGCTCGCCGTCTCCCAGGTAGCGGTCAAGTAACCATGTCCGAAGCCTTGTTGGCCCAAGAGGCGGGGGCGGCCACGGCCGCGCCCGCCGCTGCGGGCCGTCAGTTCTGGCGGCGGCTGCGCGGACAGCGCACCGCCGTCGTCGCGGCGTGCGTCGTCGCCCTGCTCGTCCTGATCGCACTCGGCGCGCCCCTGCTCACCGCGCTGGAGGGCCAGGACCCCAACGCCTACCACCCCGACCTCATCGACTCCGCCCGCGGCGGCGTCCCGGTCGGCCGGTTCGGCGGGATGAGCGCCGACCACTGGCTGGGCCTCGAGCCGCAGACCGGCCGGGATCTCTTCGCCCGACTGGTGTACGGGGCTCGGGTCTCCCTCTCCGTGGCGTTCGCCGCGACACTCGTACAGGTGGCGCTCGGTGTCGCCTTCGGGGTGGCCGCCGCGCTCGGCAACAAGCTCGTCGACAACGTGCTGAGCCGGATCACCGACGTGGTGGTCGCCATGCCGCTGATGATCCTTTCGCTGGCGCTGATGGCGATCGTGCCGGACACTTTCCCCCGGCCGGTGCTCGTCGCGCTGGTCATCGGTCTGATCGCCTGGGGCGGTACCGCGAAGATCGTGCGCGCCCAGACACTGAGCCTGAAGTCGCTCGACCATGTGGCGGCGGCCCGGCTCAGCGGCTGGGGCACCTGGAGCATCGCCCGGCGCGAGCTGCTGCCGGCGCTGGCCGCACCCGTCATCACCTACGCCGCATTGCTCTTCCCGGCGAACATCTCCACCGAGGCGGCGCTGTCGTTCCTGGGCGTCGGTGTGAAGCCGCCCACCCCGTCCTGGGGGCAGATGCTCACCGCGGCCGACGTCTGGTACCAGGCCGCCCCGCAGTACCTGCTGCTGCCGGCCGGGGCGCTGTTCGTCACGGTGCTCGCGCTGACCGTGCTGGGCGACGGGGTACGAACCGCGCTCGACCCGCGGGCCGCGTCCCGGCTGCGGATCGGCACCGGACGCAAGCGGGAGAAGAGGGCATCGGCATGACCGGATTCCTGCTGCGCCGCTTCGTCGGCGCCGCCATCACCCTGCTCGCCATCTCGGTGATCATCTACGCGGTGTTCTACGTGGCGCCGGGCAACGTCGCACAGATCACCTGCGGGCCGCGCTGCTCGCCGTTCCAGGTCAAGCAGGTCAGCGACCAACTGCAACTCGGCGACCCCGTCTATGTGCAGTACTGGCACTTCCTGCAGGGCATCTTCGTGGGCCGCGACTTCTCCACCGGCACTTCGGTGGAGCACTGCGCAGCGCCCTGCCTCGGCCAGTCGTACCGCACCGACCAGCAGGTCACCGACCTGATCATCAGCAAGCTGCCGGTGACCGCGTCGCTCGCGCTCGGCGCGATGGTGATGTGGCTGATCCTCGGGGTGGGCACCGGCGTGCTGTCCGCCTGGCGACGCGGCCGGCCCACCGAGCGGGTGCTCACCGGCCTCACCCTGGCCGGCAACGCCACCCCCGTCTTCGTCATCGGCCTGGTGCTGATGATCGTGGTCTGCGGAACGCTGGGCTGGCTGCCCTACCCCCAGTACGTGCCGTTCTTCGACGATCCGCAGCAGTGGGCCTGGAACCTGCTGCTGCCCTGGCTGTCCCTCGCCCTGATCGAATCGGCCAAGTACGCCCGGCTGACCCGGGCCTCGATGCTGGAGACGCTCGCCGACGACCATGTGCGGACCTTCCGCGCGTACGGCGTGAGCGAGCGCGCCATCATCGGACGGCACGCGCTGCGCGGGGCGATCGCGCCGGTCATCGCGCTCAACGCCAACGACTTCGGGTCGATGTTCGGCGGCGCGGTGCTCACCGAGTCGCTGTTCGGGCTTCCCGGACTCGGCCGTGAACTCGTCCACGCGGTGACCGTCGTAGACCTGCCGGTGGTGGTGGGCATGGTGCTGGTCACCGGTTTCTTCGTGGTGCTCGCCAATGCCGTCGCGGACGTGCTGTACGCGGTGGCCGACCGACGGGTGGTCCTGTCATGAGTCCGGTGGTTCTGTCATGAGTCTGGTCGAGGTCAACGATCTGGCGATCACCTTCGACGGTTCGCTGCGGGCCGTCGACGGACTGTCCTTCACCCTGGACGCCGGCGAGGCGCTCGGCATCGTCGGCGAGTCCGGTTCCGGTAAGAGCGCCTCCGCGTACGCCCTGCTGGGGCTGCACCGGGGGAGCGGCGCACAGGTCACCGGATCGGTGTCGGTGGCCGGGGTCGACGTGCAGTCGGCGTCCGACGCGGATTTGCGGCGGCTGCGGGGCGGGCCGGCCGCGATCGTCTTCCAGGACCCGCTGTCCTCGCTGGACCCCTACTACGCGATCGGCGACCAGATCGCCGAGGTGTACCGGGTGCACACGAAGGCCTCCCGCCGGGCCGCCCGGGCCCGGGCGGTGGAGGTGCTCGACCGGGTGGGCATCCCGGATGCCACCCGACGCGCACGGTCGCGCCCGCACGAGTTCAGCGGCGGGATGCGGCAGCGCGCGCTGATCGCGATGGCGCTGGCCTGCGAGCCGCGGCTGCTGATCGCGGACGAGCCGACCACGGCGCTGGACGTCACCGTCCAGGCCCAGATCCTCGACCTGCTGCACGATCTGCGGCGCGCGACGGGGATGGGGTTGCTGCTGGTCACCCATGACGTGGGGGTGGCGGCCGAGTCGGTGGACGACGTGCTGGTGATGCGGGCGGGGCGGGCGGTGGAGCGGGGGGCGGTGGCCGATGTCCTGGGCTCGCCTCGCGAGGGGTATACGAAGGCCTTGCTGGCTGCGGTGCCGCGGTTGGATGCCCGGCGGGTGCCTGCTCGGGGGCTCCGCTCCCGGACCCCCGCTCCTCAATCTCCCCCGGCTAACGCTGGGAGGCGCCCCCGGGAGGGGCTTGATATGGCCCCGCCGCTTGTTGAGGCGGTTGAGCTTCGGCAGGTGTTCGGGCGGGGGAAGTCCGCGGTGGCGGCGGTGGACGGGGTGAGCCTCAGTGTGCGTCGGGGCGAGACCTTGGGTGTCGTCGGTGAGAGCGGGAGCGGCAAGACCACGCTCGGACGGATGCTCGTGGGGTTGCTGGCGCCCACCTCCGGCCGGATCGACCGGACCGGCCGGGTGCAGATGGTCTTCCAGGACCCGGTCTCCTCGCTCAACCCCCGCCGCTCGGTGGGCGAGTCCGTCGCCGACCCGCTGCGTGCCCGTGGGGAGCGCGACGAGGCGGTGATCCGGGGCCGGGTCGGGGAGTTGCTGGAGCGAGTGGGGCTCGATGCGGGGCAGTACGCCCGCTATCCGCACGAGTTCAGCGGCGGCCAGCGGCAACGCGTCGGTATCGCCAGGGCGCTCGCCGCCGAACCGGAGCTGATCGTCTGCGACGAGGCGGTGTCCGCGCTCGATGTGACGACGCAGGCCCAGGTCACCGCGCTGCTCGCGGAGTTGCAGCGGGAACTCGGCCTGGCGCTGGTCTTCATCGCCCACGACCTCGCCGTCGTACGGCAGGTCAGTGACCGGATCGTGGTCATGCGGCAGGGCCGGATCGTCGAGCAGGGCGATGTGGACACCGTGTACGGCAACCCGCAGGACCCGTACACCAAGCAGCTGCTGGCGGCCGTCCCCGCGCTCGACCCCGCGCTCGCCGCGGTGCGCCGCGCGGCCCGGAAGGAGATGGCCGCAGCCTGACCCAACGTAATCGCACGGCACCGTAGCGCGACGGAACGCGACCGGTACCGGAAAGTTACGACGATTCACCCCTTCCGGTGGCGCGATGGACAACCGTCCATCGCACCACCTGTGTACCGGCTTACGGTCTTTCCGCTGTGGGTCGCCGACATTCAACGGCGGCCGTTCGGAAGGAGACCGGGGGTGTACTCGTGCGGACAGGACTGCTCACGGACGGTGGCTATCCGTATGCGACCGGTGAGTCGAGGCTGTGGTGCGACCGGCTGGTGCGCGGGCTCGGCGGGCACGAGTTCGACGTCTACGCCCTGAGCCGCAGCGCCCACCAGGAGGAGTGCGGCTGGCTCGCTCTGCCGCCCCAGGTGGTGCGGGTGCACACCGCTCCGCTCTGGACCCCGGCCGACGGCGGCGCCGACGACCGGACCTACGGCCGCCGCGACCGCAGCCGTTTCGCCGGTCACTTCAGGGAACTGGCAGCAGCCGTCTGCGGCGACGGTACGGACTTCGCCGCCGGTCTCTACGGCCTGGCCGAACTCGCCGGGGAACGCGGCGGGCTGCCCGGCGCGCTGCGCTCCGAAGCCGCGGTGCGCATCCTGGAGTCCGCCTGTCGCGCCCCCGGCGCGAACCGCACCGTGCAGTCGGCCCGGCTCTCCGACCACCTCGCCTTCGCCGACCTGCTCGAGCGTGCCCTGCGGCCGCTCTCGCTCGACTGGTACACCGAGGAGAGCCTCGGCGCGGTGGACCTCTGCCACGCCACCGCCGGCGGAACGGCCGCGCTGCCCGGTCTGTTGGCCAAACGCTTCTTCGGCGTTCCGCTGCTGGTCACGGAGTACGGGGTCCAGCTGCGCTCGCACTACATCGCGGGCGGCACGCAGCGGGCCCCGGTACGCGCGCTGCTCGCCGCCTTCCACGGCCGGCTGGCCGCCGAGGTGTACGAGCAGGCCGCGGTCATCACCCCCGGCAACACGCATGCCCGCCGCTGGCAGCAGAAGTGCGGCGCGGACCGCGCCAAACTGCGCACCGTCTACCCCGGGATGGAGGCCGAGCGCTTCGCCGCGGTCGGGGAGGGAGCGGACACCGGCGATCCGGACACCCTGGTGTGGGTCGGGCGCATCGAACCGGCCAAGGACCTGATCTCGCTGCTGCACGCCTTCGCCGAGATCCGCCGGGCTGAGCCCGCCGCCCGGTTGCGGATCGTCGGCGCCCCCGCCGAGGGGCCGGACGGGGCGGCCTATCTCGCCCACTGCCGGGCGCTCGCCGCGCAACTCTTCCCGGACGAGGCGACCGACGCGCATGCCGTCGGCAGCAACCCGGTGACCTTCGAGGAGATCGGCGGCCCGGACGCTCCCGAGCTGGCCGACGCCTATGCGGGCGGCGCGGTCGTGGTGCTGTCCAGTGTGGTGGAGGGCTTCCCGGTGAGCCTGGTCGAGGCGATGTTCTGCGGCCGCGCGACGGTCTCCACCGATGTGGGCGCCGTCGTCGAGGTCATCGGCGGTACCGGTCTCGTGGTGCCGCCGCGCAACCCCCGCGCACTGGCCGATGCCTGCCTGGCCCTGCTGAGTGATCCGCAGCGCCGGGCCCGGCTCGGCGCCGCAGCGCGGGCCCGGGCGCTCGAACTGTTCACCGTCGAGCAGAACCTCACGGCATTTCACGGCATTTACCTGGACCTGATCGCGCACGGCCCGATCCGGCGTACGCCGGTGGACGACACCGGCGACCTCCGCCCGTTCGCGCACCCGGCGGAGACCCGGGTGGCCGCTGGTTGGGCGGCGCCGGCCGCGGACCGTACGCCGAGTTGGGCGGCGAGCGACTCCGCATCGCCCAGACCGGACCGAGAGGTTGTCGTATGAGCACCCCCCGAACCACCGAGTCGGCACCGGCGCGCAAGCCCGCGCGGGGACCCGCCGATCCGGTACGGGCGCTGATGCACCGCCACCGGGAGCTGTGCGAGCGCGCGGTGGATCCACTGGAGATCGCCGCCGGCCTCGAGGCGCACGGCATCACCGACCGCACCGCCGCCCGGTTCCGGCACCGGGATGTCTTCTCGCTGGCCGAGGAGCTCTACGCCCGGGTGCCCCGCGGCGCGGAGGACGAGGCGGACGAGCCCGCGCCGGAGCTCGCGCCCCGCGCCCCGCTGTTCGGGCTGTTGCCCGGCGGCTGCGCCCTCGCCACGGTGGTGGCGGCCGGTACGGCACACGGCCAGGGGCGGCTCGTCGCCGTCGTCGTCGGGACGCTCGGCACCTGCGGCGCGCTCGGGATCACCCTCCGCCGCGGACCGCTGAGCGGCAGAAGGCGCGTAGTACCCGCCGCCCGGCTCGCGGTGTGCTGGCTGCTGGTCTACGCGGCCTGCGGCGACGGTCTGCTCGGCCGGCTGCTGCGCGGCGGCCCGGACGGGCCGTGGCCGGTCACCGCCACTCCGCTGGTGGGACTCGCGCTGGCCGTCGCCCCGGCGGCCTGGTGCGCGCGGCTCTTCTCACTGCTGGCCCGGCGCAAGCTCGCGGCCAGCCGGAGCACCACGGAGTTCGCGGCGCACACCAGGCCGCTCGTCGTGGTCGTCACCGCCCTGTTCGCGCTCGCCCCGGCCGCGCTGCTCCTGGCGCCGGGGTTCACCGTGGGAGCCGCCGCCCTGGGGGTGCTGCTCTTCGTCGCCAGGCTGCTCAACGTGCACGGCTTTCACCGGGCTGCCGCCCTCACCCTGTCCGCCGCCTGCGCCACCGAGGCCCTCGCTGCCGCCTCCGTGCTGGTGAGCCGGCTCCCCGGCTGCCGTCTCGTCGCCGTACCGGTCGAGGCGCTGGGCGCGGCGGCCGTCCCCGCCCTCGCCTGCGGAGCCGCCGCACTCACGCTGCTGATCCGTGCCACCGCCGCGCTGTCCCGCGCATCGGCACACACCTGAGCCGCACCTGCACGGTGGCACCTCGACCGCCATCGCTACAGACTCCCGCGGAGCCGACGCCGCGGGCCCACCCACCGGTAACACCAGAAGGAGAACGACAAATGAGCCCCGAACCTTCAGCCCCGGCCCCGGCCCGTCGGTATGGAGAGGTGGCCGCGCGATGAGGGTGCTGCTGCTCGGAGCCAACGGCTACCTCGGCCGCTATGTGGCGGACCGCCTGCTCGCCGACCCCGCCGTGCACCTCACGGCCCTCGGACGCGGTGACGACGCCGACGTCCGGTTCGACCTCGCCAGCGGCAGCCCGGGAGCACTGACCCGCTTCCTGGACGCCGTGCACCCCGGAGTCGTCATCAACTGTGCGGGGGCCACCCGAGGCGGTGCCCGTGACCTGACCCGGCACAACACCGTCGCCGTCGCCTCGGTCTGCGAGGCCATGCGACGCAGCAGTTGCAGTGCCCGGCTCGTCCAGCTGGGCTGCGCAGCCGAGTACGGGCCCAGTCAGCAGGGCTCGTCCACCGCGGAGGACGCACTGCCCCGCCCCGGCGGCCCCTACGGGGTGTCCAAACTCGCCGCCACCGAACTGGTCCTCAACTCGGGCCTGGACGCCCTGGTACTCAGAGTCTTCTCACCGGTCGGCCCGGGCACACCGGCCGGCTCCCCGCTCGGCCGTCTCGCCGAGGCGATGCGGCGCGCCATGCAGAACGGCGACAACGAGCTGAAACTCTCGGGCCTGGGCGTCCAGCGGGACTTCGTCGATGTACGCGACGTGGCGCGCGCCGTGCACGCGGCTTCCCTCTCGGCTGCTCAGGGCGTCGTGAACATCGGCACCGGACGAGCAGTGAAGCTGCGGGACACCGCAGCCGTACTGGCCAGGGTGGCCGGCTTCGGCGGCACGCTGCACGAGATCGACGGCCCGCAGCACCGGCACGGCGGCCTGGTCGCCCAGCGTCCCGCCGAGCCGGTGCTGGAACACCTGGCCGCCCCCTCCCCGTACCCGGACGGCTGCGGCAACTGGCAGCAGGCCGACGTCCGCACCGCGCGGGACCGCCTCGGCTGGCGCCCGCGGATCAACCTCGAGGAGTCCCTCGCCGACATCTGGATGGAGGCGGCATGCCGCATCTGACGACTCCGGACACCGCAACCGACCGGACCGGCGCCGACGAGATCGGCTTCGGGGTGCCCGGATACGCGCACCCCCTGGTCGCCCCGGTCGAATGGGCCGAACTCACCCGGCCCGGAACGCCGCTGCACTGGGTGGTGCTCAACGTCTCGGGCGGCCCCGGAGAGCGCCCCGACCCGCACTGCCTGGAGGCGGCGGGACGCCTGCGCAACGCAGGAACCCGGGTGCTCGGTCACCTCGATCTGGCCCACGGCAGCCGGGACTTCGGCGAGCTGATCGCGGAGGCCCACCGTTTCGTCGACTGGTACCACGTGGACGGCTTCTTTCTCGACCGTGCCCCGGCCGACCGGGGAAGCCTCCCGGAAACCCGCCGGATCACCGCCGCCCTGCGCGGCCTCGGCCTCCCCGGCTGCCATCTGGTGCTCGGCCACGGCTGCCAT
Source organism: Streptomyces sp. NPDC051322 (assembly GCF_040689485.1). NCBI lineage: Bacteria > Bacillati > Actinomycetota > Actinomycetes > Kitasatosporales > Streptomycetaceae > Streptomyces > Streptomyces sp. NPDC051322. Next base: position 235,143 of record NZ_JBFBAK010000006.1, read on the forward strand.
CCGTACCCCGGTTACGCCGAGGCGGCCGACCAGCTGGTCACCTTCAACGGACCGTGGGCCGAGTACCGCTGGTCGCAGGTGGCGGAATGGACGGCCGACTACCCGGCCGAGCACTTCTGCCACTTCGTGCACGGTGTGCCGCGGACCCACTTGGAGGAGGCCATCCGGATCGCCCGCTGGCAGGGTGCCGGCACGATCTTCTTCACCGACCGGACGGACCACACGGAACGCATAGGGCAAAACGACCCATTCGAGGCGCTGCCCGGCTACTGGGACGAAATCGTCTCGCGGATCGGACCGGGTATCTCGGAATGAGAAGGGGCGTGGCAGTGTTACGAAAAGAACCATCGTACGTAGATACCGACCAACGGAGTCCCCGTGTCGCTGCCACCCCTGGTCGAGCCAGCTGCTGAACTCACCGTCGATGAGGTCCGCAGGTACTCCCGCCACCTGATCATCCCCGATGTCGGGATGGACGGGCAGAAGCGCCTGAAGAACGCCAAGGTACTCGCCGTCGGCGCGGGAGGCCTCGGCTCGCCCGCCCTGATGTACCTGGCCGCCGCCGGTGTGGGCACGCTGGGCATTGTGGAGTTCGACGAGGTCGACGAGTCGAATCTGCAGCGCCAGATCATTCACAGCCAGTCCGACATCGGCCGTTCCAAGGCCCAGTCCGCCAAGGAAACCATCCAGGGGATCAACCCGCTGGTGAATGTGGTCCTGCACGAAGAGCGGCTCGAAGCCGAGAACGTGATGGACATCTTCTCCCAGTACGACCTGATCGTGGACGGCACGGACAACTTCGCCACCCGCTATCTCGTCAACGACGCGTGCGTGCTGCTCAACAAGCCGTACATCTGGGGCTCGATCTACCGCTTCGACGGCCAGGCGTCCGTCTTCTGGTCCGAGCACGGCCCCTGCTACCGCTGCCTCTACCCGGAGCCCCCGCCCCCCGGCATGGTCCCCTCCTGCTCCGAGGGCGGCGTGCTCGGCGTGCTCTGCGCGTCGATCGGCTCCATCCAGACCAACGAGGCCATCAAGCTGCTCGCGGGCATCGGTGAGCCGCTGGTCGGCCGCCTGATGATCTACGACGCGCTGGAGATGACCTACCGCACGGTCAAGGTCCGCAAGGACCCGGACTGCGCCGTCTGCGGCGAGAACCCCACGGTCACCGAGCTCATCGACTACGAGGCCTTCTGCGGCGTCGTCTCCGAGGAGGCCCAGGAGGCGGCGACCGGTTCGACGATCACTCCGAAGCAGCTCAAGGAGTGGATCGACGCCGACGAGAAGATCGAGATCATCGACGTCCGCGAGCCGAACGAGTACGAGATCGTCTCGATCCCCGGCGCGAAGCTGATCCCGAAGAACGAGTTCCTCATGGGCACCGCGCTGTCGGACCTCCCGCAGGACAAGAAGATCGTCCTGCATTGCAAGACGGGTGTCCGCTCCGCGGAAGTCCTGGCCGTCCTGAAGTCCGCGGGCTTCGCCGACGCGGTCCATGTGGGCGGCGGCGTGATCGGCTGGGTCAACCAGATCGAGCCCGAGAAGCCGGTGTACTAGCCGGCGCCAGGTGAGCGAAGAGGGATGGCCGGCACCGTACGTGCCGGCCATCCCTCTCTCCTTTGGCTGCCTCTCTTCAACTGCGCACGGGTGCGCGGGACATTTGTCCTGCCGGAGTACGGACGCTTCGCTCTGCCGCCCGGGGTGCTCCGGGCGAGAAGCTTCAGGTGTCGCAAACACCGAGCACCAGGGGGCACCCGAAATGACCGCAGTGAGCATCGAGAAGCCGGCCTTCGCCGAGGGAACGCAGCAGGACGGGATCCCGGCGGTCAAGGGGCTCCCCGCCTGGTACTTCCCCATCGTCGGTACCTTCGCCGGGGTCTTCGACATCGCCCGCGCCTACCCGGTGGCGTACTGGCTGATCCCGGTGGTGGCCGCGGTGAACCTGACGCTGTCGCTCACCGTGCTGCGCACCCGGATGCGCTTCATGAAGGCGCTCTGGAAGAACAAGCGCACCCGGCTCCTCGCCGTCGGCCTGCTCGCCGTGCGGTTCGCGGTGCGCGGCGCGCTGGGGATGGCCGGATTCGCGGTGGGTGCGGCGACCGGTGGCGTCGTCGTCGGCGTGCTGATGGCCGTGCTCGGCACGGCGATGGCCTGGGGCGACCAGTGGCTGATCCTGCGCACGCTGGAGCGTAGCCGGAGCCTGTGAAGCACCGGGCGGGCGCCTACAGCTCGCCCCGCCGGGTCAGGTAGTTGAAGCACAGCCAGCCGGGCAGCACCGGTAGCCAGAAGGTCAGCAGCCGGAAGAGCAGTACGGCGGCGGCAGCGGTCGCGTAGGGCAGCCCGGCGATCACCAGGGCGCCGGTGAGTGAGGCCTCGACCGCGCCGACGCCACCAGGGGTCGGCACCGCGGAACCCACCGCGTTGGCGGTCAGGAAGACCACGGCGATGCTGGCGTAACTCAGGTTGTTGCCCTCGCCGAACGCCCGGATCGAAGCGTCCAGGCACATCACGAACGTTCCGGTCAGCAGCAGCATCCCGCCGATGCCGGTGAGCAGCTTCCGGGGCTGCTGCAGTACGTCGAGCATGCGCGGAACCACACCGGCGAAGAGCGAACGTACCCGGGTGACGATGAACTTCCGCAGGAACGGTACTGCGGTGATCACCAGGGCCAGCACAGCAGCCGCCAGCAGTCCGGCGATCACCGTGCGGGACGGCGTCAGGGACGGCGTCCGCTCGGTGCCCGTCACATAGCCGAAGATGGCGAGCAGCGTGATGTGGCTGGCGAGGCCGAAGAGCTGCGAGGCCCCCACGCTGGCCACCGCGAGCCCGGGCCGGACCCCCGCGCGCTGCAGGAAGCGGGTGTTGAGCGCCACCCCGCCGACCGCCGCCGGTGCCACCAGCTTCACGAACGACCCGGCGACCTGCGCCAGCACCGTACGGAAGAACGGCACCTTCTCCGGGACGAAGCCGAGCAGGCTCATCGCGGCGGCCACATAGCTCAGCGCGGAGAAGAGCACCGCACCCGCCATCCAGCCCCACTGCGTGTTGGTGAGCAACTGGTGGAAGGGGATGTTCGCCATCTGCGAGAGCAGGAAGTACGCGGCGATGGCCCCGGCGATGACGCTCAGCAGGGTGCGCAGCTTGACGCGTTCGAGGCGGACCGGTTCGGCGTGTGCCTGCGGACGGATCAGCAGGACCTGGTGGCGGATCTGCGAGAGCAGGTCCTCCTCGCGGACGCCTCCCATCGCGTCGTCGATCGCCACCTTCTCGGCCTTCTTGTCGGCCCGCGCGGCCCTGCGGCTGTCATCGGCCGCCCCGTGGGCTTCGGCCTTCGCCTGCCGTGCGGCATCCGACGCCGCTATCACCGCTTCCCGCTCACGCTCCGACCGCTCCCTGGCCAGCTGGCGCAGCGTCGACCGGGTGGAGCGGCTCAGCGCCAGCGGCTGGAGCAGCGGCAGGCTGTCGGCGACCGCGTCCGGTCCGAGTACGGCGACGGCGGCGGCCACCGAGCGTTCCGCACCGGCCCGCAGGCCCAGCGTGGTGAGCAACTGGGCGATGTCCATCCGCAGCACCAGGTCGGAGGCCGCGATCTCACCGCCGCGCAACTCGGTCAGGATCACCGCACCGGCCTGGTCCACCAGGATCGCGTGCCCCACCAGGCGGCGGTGCGCGATCCGGCGGGACTGCAGCGACTGCACCTGGCGCCAGGCGTTCCGCATCAGCTCGTCGGTGATCTCCGCATCGGGAAGCGAGTCCAGCGGATGGCCCCCGGTGTGCTCGTACACCAGCATGACGGCGTCGGGGCCCAGCTCGGACGTGGCGATCAGCTTCGGTGCGTTGGCCCCGGCCGCGATGGCCGCGTACGCCAGCAGTGCCTCCTGCTCCAGGGCCTGGCGCAGCGACTGGATCGACCGGCCGGTGGAGATGGAACGCAGCGTCAGACGGCGCCAGGCGCGGTAGAAGAAGCCCTGGGCCTGCTGCTCGCGGTCGACGACGGTGACGTCCAGCGGGGCGCCGTCCTCCAGCGTGACGAAGTAGCGCCGCCCCCGGTCGCCCTGCTCGGCGGAGTCGGGGAGGTCCCCGGCGCGCATCGCGGTGACCGGGTTGAAGCCGACCTGTCGCAGGCCGGCCAGCAGCTGCCGGCCGGTGGGGCGCACGTTGGGGGAGCCCACGGCGTACAGCGTGCCGTAGGCGACGGTCCAGCCGAGCAGGATGGTGACGACGATGGAGAAGGGGGTGGTCTGTCCGCCGACCAGCACGGCGAACGAGTTGACCAGCAGCACCACCCAGAGCGCCACCCGCCAGCGCGGCCTGCGGGCCATGCCGACGGCCGTCATGTAGGCGATGACCGGCGCGAGGTAGCCGTGCACCGGATCGGTCAGGTTCCCGTTCGTCATCGGATGGGTCAGCGCGTCGGTGATCGACCGGGGGGCGGCCCTGGTGACCCAGAGATCGGTGGCGAGCGCCACGCCGTGGGCCAGTACGGCGGCGAGCACCCCGTCGGCGATCCGCAGTCCGTCGCGCTTCACCAGCCGCTCGATCGCGAAGCCGACCGGGAGGATGAGTATGGCGATCGACGAGAAAAGACCGGTGAGCTTGATCACCAGGTCGGGCGCCTGACCGGTGCCGTTGTTGATGTCCTGTTCCAGGCCCGATGTGGTGCCGTGGGCGAAGGCCGAGATGGCGAGCACCAGCGCGATGGCCAGGATGCCGGTGAGCAGCCGCAGCAGGTCGGAGGGACGGTGCACCCGGGCGGCGAGCAGGGGTTCGTCGCCGGAGACCCGGTCGACGGGGCCCGTGTCCGCGCAGCCGGTGCCGGATGCGGAGTCGGACGTCGTGGCGGGATGCGCGCCGGTCGGGCCGGACGCCTTCCCGGGCTCCGCGGCGGACTTCACGGTGGGTTCCTCGGCGGGTTCCTTCCCGGGCTCTGCGCCGGTCTCCATGTCCGATGCCTGCCCGTTTTCCGGCTGGTTTCCCCCGCCGGGACCGCCGGGACCGCCGGACGGCGGCTCGGCGGCGGCCGCGGTCGCCGCCGTCGGTGGCTGCTGCACGCCTGGCCCCTCCGTCGTGTCCTTCCGGTCGCGCCGCCCCCGGTGGCCGCGCGTCACGGCGCCGTGCCTCGCGGTGCGGCGCCCGGATGATGGTGGCATGTCGGGGCGGCCGAGGCGGGCATCAGGGCCCGATTGTGATGAACCGGCCTTTCCGTACGGGAGCCGGCCCGCTGTCGGAGGCGTAGTGCAGGATGGGCCGGGTGAGTGCCGAACCGGCCGAGCTTCCGGCGTACGCGGAGCAGGTCCTCGATGTGGCGGACCGGATCCCGCCGGGACGCGTCATGACGTACGGGGACATCGCCGAATGGCTGGGCGAAGGCGGCCCGCGCCAGGTCGGACGGGTGATGGCGCTGTACGGCGGCACCGCCCCGTGGTGGCGGGTGGTGCGCGCGGACGGCACTCTGCTGCCCGGCCACGAGCTGCGGGCGCTGGAGCACTACCGGGCGGAGTCCACCCCGCTGAAGGAGTCGTCGTCGGCCGCCCGGGAAGCCGCCGGTCACATACCGCGCCTCGACATGAGGCGGGCGCGCTGGGACGGCGGCGACGGGGCTCATGTCTGACAGCTTCCGCCATCCGGTGGTCCCGCGGGTGGTCTGAGGACCGTACGGGGGACGCACCGGGGCAGTGGGCGGACCGGCTGCAGCCACGACGTCCGCAGGCGTAGCGTCAGCGGGGCACCGCGGACGCACCTCCGTTCCCGCACCCACCACCCGCACACCCACGCACAACCCCCAGGACCGGCGATCCACGTGAGCTCCTCCACCTTCCACCCGGTACGGCAACGGCCGTCGGGCGCGTACCGGCTGGTGCGCACCCCGCCGGGCACCGTTGATCCACCTGTACTGGACGCACAGCAGCGTGCGGTGGTTGACCACGGGACCGGACCGCTGCTGGTGCTGGCCGGGCCGGGTACCGGGAAATCGACCACGCTGGTGGAGGCGGTGGCCCGGCGCATCACCGAGGGGACGGATCCGGAGCGCATCCTGGTCCTGACCTTCAGCCGCAAGGCCGCGGTGGAACTGCGCGACCGGATGGCCGTGCGGCTGGGCGGGGTGCACGGGCCGCAGGCGACCACCTTCCACTCCTTCTGTTACGCCCTGGTCCGCGCGCACCAGGACATGGACCTCTTCGCGGAGCCGCTGCGGCTGCTCTCGGGCCCCGAGCAGGACGTGGCGGTGCGCGAGCTGCTCGCCGGGCAGCTGGAGCTCGGCCACATCCGCTGGCCCGACGAACTGCGCGCCTGCCTGACCACCCGCGGCTTCGCCGACGAGGTGCGGGCGGTGCTCGCCCGCAGCCGGGAACTCGGCCTCGGACCGGACACACTGGCCGCGTTCGCACGGCGCACCGGCCGGCCCGACTGGGGCGCGGCCGCCGACTTCCTGGCCGAGTACCTGGACGTACTCGACGCGCAGGGTGTCCTCGACTACGCCGAGCTGGTGCACCGCGCCGTGCCGCTGGCCGAGCGGGTGGACCTGCGGTACGACGCGGTGTTCGTCGACGAGTACCAGGACACCGACCCGGCACAGGTCCGCCTGCTGCACGCGCTGGCGGGCGGCGGCCGCACCCTGGTCGCCTTCGGGGACCCGGACCAGTCGATCTACGCGTTCCGGGGCGCCGACGTCGGCGGCATCCTGGACTTCCCGGACGCCTTCCCGCGGAGCGACGGCGCGCCCGCCCGGGTCGAGGTGCTCACCAGGTCCCGCCGCTCCTCGGCGTCCCTGCTGGCCGCCACCCGGCTGCTGACCCAGCGGATGCCGCTGCCCCGGCTGCCCGCGGACAAGGTGCGGGCGCACCGCGAACTGTCGGCGGTACGGGCCGGGGGCCGGGTGGAGGCCTACACGTACCCCACCTCGGGCACCGAGCTCGACAACATCGCGGACATCCTGCGCCGGGCGCATCTGGAGGAGGGGGTGCCCTGGCAGGACATGGCGGTTCTGGTCCGGGCCGGCGGCCGCAGCATCCCCGCCGTCCGGCGGGCGCTCACCTCGGCGGGGGTGCCGCTGGACATCGCGGGGGACGATGTCGCGCTGCGCCACGAGCCCGCGGTGACCCCGCTGCTGACCGCGCTGCGCGCGGTGGCGGAGGCGGCGCTGGGCGGACCGGGCCGGCCGGGCGTCCCGGCGGCCGATCCGGGGGCCGACGGGACCGAGCCTGCGTCCGAGCCCGAGACGGCGCCCGCGTCCGAGCCCGAGCCGGCACCGGAGGCGGCGCCCCGGCCCGCACCCTGGCTCCGTACCGACGTCGCGCTCACCCTCCTCGCCTCCCCGCTCGGCGGCATGGACGCTGCCGACCTCCGCCGTCTGGGGCGCGCGCTGCGCGACGAGGAGCGGGCCGGTGGCAACCCGCTGCCCGCACCGTCCGACGAACTGCTCGCCCGGGCGCTCGCCGAGCGCGAGCGGCTCGTCGTGCACGCCGGTTACGCCAGAGGAGCGCAGCAGCTCGGTGCGCTGCTGGCCGCCGCGCGTAAGCTGCTGGCCGACGGCGGCACCGCGGAGCAGGCACTGTGGACGCTGTGGAACGGCACCGGCTGGCCCCGGCGGCTCGAGCGAGCCGCGCTGCGCGGCGGCGCCGGCGGGCGCAACGCCGACCGGGACCTGGACGCCGTCTGCGCGCTCTTCGACACCGCCGCCCGCGCCGAGGAACGCACCGGCGGACGCGGCGCGCTCAACTTCCTGGAGGAGCTCGACGCCCAGGACATCGCCGCCGACACGCTTTCGCAGCGGACCGTACGGCCCGACGCGGTACGGCTGATGACCGCACACCGCGCCAAGGGTCTGGAGTGGGGCCTGGTCGTCGTCGCGGGGGTGCAGGAAGGGCTGTGGCCGGACCTCAGACGGCGCGGGTCACTGCTCGAGGCGGACCGGATCGGGCGGGACGGGCTCGCCGAGCCGCTGACCCCCGGCGCCCTGCTCGCCGAGGAACGCCGGCTCTTCTACGTCGCGGCCACCCGTGCCCGCGACCGCCTGGTCGTCACCGCGGTCAAGGCCCCCGCCGACGACGGCGACCAGCCTTCCCGTTTCCTCACCGAGCTCGGCGTGGAACCGAAGGACATCACCGGGCGACCGCGCAGGCCCCTCGCGGTCGCCCCGCTCGTCGCCGAACTGCGCGCCACCGTCGTGGACCCGCGGTCCTCCGACGAACTGCGCGAGGCCGCCGCCCACCGGCTGGCCGGACTGGCCGCCCTCGCCGACGACGAGGGCCGGCCGCTGGTGCCCGCAGCGCACCCGTACCGCTGGTGGGGCTTGTACGAGCCGACGCACAGCAAGGTCCCGCTGCGTGACCGGGAGCAGCCGGTCGCGCTGTCCGGAAGCGCCCTCGACCAGTTGGCCAACACCTGCTCACTCCAGTGGTTCCTGGGCCGCGAGGTGAAGGCGGACGCACCCGCGAGCGCCGCCCAGGGCTTCGGCAACGTCGTGCACGTACTGGCCGACGAAGTCGCCTCCGGGCGGACTCCGGCCGACCTGGCGGTCCTCATGGAGCGCCTGGACTCGGTCTGGGACTCACTCGCCTTCGACGCACCCTGGAAATCCGCCCAGGAGAAGGAACACGCGCGGGTGGCGCTGGAACGCTTCCTGCGCTGGCATGTGATGGACCGCGCGGGCCGCAGCGCGGCCGCCACCGAGCACGGCTTCGACGTGACCCTGGCAGCCGGTGAGTACGAGGTCCGGATCCGGGGCTCCATGGACCGCGTCGAGCAGGACCGGGACGGCCGGGCCTATGTCGTCGACTTCAAGACCGGCAAGGCGGCCCCCACCAGGGACGAGGTCGCCCACCACCCGCAGCTCGCGGTCTACCAGCTCGCGGTGCGCGAAGGGGCGGTCGACGAGGTCTTCGGCGGCCGGCGCCCCGAACCCGGCGGCGCCGAACTCGTCCAGCTGCGGCAGGCGGCGGCCCGGAAGGAGGGCGGCGACGCCCTCCCGAGGATCCAGGCGCAGGAACCACTGGCGGGGGAGTGGGTCGGGGATCTGCTGGCCACGGCGGCCGGCAAGGTGCTCGACGAGCGCTTCACGCCCACCACCGGGAGCCACTGCTCGCACTGTGCGTTCCGCGCCTCCTGCAGCGCACTGCCCGAAGGCCGGCACATCGTCGAGTGAGCCGTGCGGTCATGCGGTCATCGCGCGATCGGTCATTCGGTCGATGTCGGAGGGCGCCGTTAGCCTCTGCGATGTGACCCCGCGCCTCACCGACCCCGAGCAGCTCAAGGAGCTCCTCGGCATCCCCTTCACCCCGGAGCAGACGGCCTGCATCACCGCGCCGCCCGCCCCGCAGGTCATCGTGGCCGGAGCCGGGTCGGGGAAAACGACGGTGATGGCCGCGCGGGTGGTGTGGCTGGTGGGCACCGGACAGGTCGCGCCCGAGCAGGTGCTGGGGCTGACCTTCACCAACAAGGCAGCCGGCGAGCTCGCTGAGCGGGTCCGCAAGGCGCTGGTCCGCGCCGGCGTGACCGACCCGGACGTCATGGATCCGGAGAACCCTCCCGGTGAGCCCCGTATCTCCACCTACCACGCCTTCGCCGGGCAGCTGCTCACCGACCACGGGCTGCGGATAGGCCTCGAACCGAGTGCCCGGCTGCTCGCCGACGCCACCCGCTACCAGCTGGCCGCACGCGTGCTCAAGGAGGCGCCCGGCCCCTACCCGGCGCTGACCCGATCGTTCTCCTCGCTGGTCAGCGACCTGCTGGCGCTCGACGGCGAACTGGCCGAACACCTCGTGCCGCCGGGCCGACTGCGCGCCCACGACACCGCACTGCTGCACACCCTGGAGGGCGCCAGGCTGTCCAACGCCGATCTGCGCAAGGTCCCGGAGGCGGCCGCAGCCCGCCGAGAACTGCTCGACCTGGTGGACCGTTACCGGGCGGCCAAGCGGAGCCGTGACCTGCTCGACTTCGGCGACCAGATCGCCCTCTCCGCCGAGCTGGCGCTGACCAGGCCCGAGGTCGGTACCATCCTGCGCGACGAGTTCCGGGTGGTGCTGCTCGACGAGTACCAGGACACCTCGGTGGCGCAGCGGCTGTTGCTCTCCGGGCTCTTCGGCGGCGGCACCGGGCATCCGGTCACCGCGGTCGGCGACCCCTGCCAGGCCATCTACGGCTGGCGCGGTGCTTCCGTCGCCAACCTGGACGACTTCCCCGAGCACTTCCCCCACACGGACGGCCGCCCGGCCGCCCGGTTCTCGCTCAGCGAGAACCGCCGCAGCGGCGGCCGCCTGCTCGGCCTGGCCAATGGCCTCGCCGCTCCGCTGCGGGCGATGCACGCCGGGGTCGAGGCGCTGCGGCCCGCGCCGGGCGCCGAGCGGGACGGCATGGTGCGGTGCGCCCTGCTCCGTACCCATCAGGAGGAGATCGGCTGGCTGGCCGACTCGATCGCCCACCTGGTGCGTACCGGCAAGGAACCGGCCGAGATCGCGGTGCTCTGCCGTACCGCGGGCGACTTCGCGGAGATCCAGGGCGCGCTGGTGGAGCGGGACGTGCCGGTCGAGGTGGTCGGACTCTCCGGGCTGCTGCACCTGCCCGAGGTCGCCGACCTGGTGGCGGTCTGCGAGGTGCTCCAGGACCCGGGGGCGAACGCCTCGCTGGTCCGGCTGCTGACCGGCCCGCGCTGGCGGATCGGCCCACGTGACCTGGCGCTGCTCGGACGCCGGGCCCGGCTGCTCGTACGGCACGACAGGGCCGGGGACGAGGACCCCGACCGGCGGCTGGCCGAGGCCGTCGAAGGGGTCGACCCGGCCGAAGTGGTCTCGCTCGCCGATGCGCTCGACACCTTCCTGGACAATGGCGGGGAGGACGACGGCCTGCCGTTCTCCGCCGATGCCCGGGTCCGCTTCGCGCGCCTCGCCGCCGAGCTGCGCGAACTGCGGCGGTCGCTGGCCGATCCTCTGATGGACGTGCTGCACCGGGTGCTGGCCACCACCGGCCTGGAGGTCGAGCTTTCCGCCTCACCGCACGCCCTGGCCGCCCGGCGCCACGAGACGCTGTCCGGCTTCCTGGACACCGCGGCCGGCTTCGCCTCCCTCGACGGCGAGGCAAGCCTACTGGCCTTTCTGGGCTTCCTGCGGACCGCCGCCCAGTACGAGAAGGGCCTGGACCAGGCGCTGCCCGGCGGCGAGAACACCGTGAAGGTGCTCACCGCGCACAAGTCCAAGGGCCTGGAATGGGATGTGGTCGCGGTCCCCGGGCTGGTGGCCAAGCAGTTCCCCGGCGAGCAGTCCCGCGATGCGTGGACGGCTCAGCCGAAGGTGCTGCCGCATGCCTTGCGCGGGGACGCGGCGACCCTGCCGGACGTCGCTGATTGGGACGCGAAGGGCCTGGCGGCTTTCAAGGCGGCGATGAAGTCCCACCAGCACACCGAGGAGCTCCGCCTCGGCTACGTCACCTTCACCCGCCCCCGCTCCCTGCTGCTCGGCTCCGGCCACTGGTGGGGCCCGAGCCAGAAACGGCCGCGCGGCCCCTCCGAGTTCCTGCTCGCGCTGAACGAGCACTGCGCGCAGGGCTTCGGCGAGACGGAGGCCTGGGCCGACCCGCCGGAACCGGACGAGGAGAACCCCGCGCTGCGCCAGGACGCGGCGGACCTCGCATGGCCGCTCCCGCTGGACGAGGCGGCGCTGGCGCGCCGACGGGCCGCGGCGCAGACCGTGCTTTCCGAGCTCGACGCGTTCGCTGTCGTGCCGGAACCGACCGCTGCCACCGTGCCGCACGCCCGTGCCGCGCCCGACGCCCTGACCCCCGAGGACGCGCGGACCATCGCTTCCTGGGACCGCGACCTGGGCGCCCTGACCGCCGAACTCATGCGCGCCCAGCAGACCGTCCGGGACGTCCCCGTGCCCCCCACGCTCACCGCCACCCAGCTGCTGCGTCTCGCCGAGGACCCCGACGGGTTCGCGCGAGAACTGGCCCGGCCCATGCCGCGCCCGCCGCAGCCGGCCGCCCGCCGCGGCACCCGGTTCCACGCCTGGGTGGAGTCCCGCTTCGAGGAGCTGCCGCTGCCCATGCTCGGCCCCGACGAGCTCCCCGGTGGGGACGACGACGAACCGGAGATCGCCGACGAACGCGATCTGGCCGGGCTCAAGGAGGCCTTCGAGCGCACCCCGTACGCCCGCCGCACCCCCTACCGCATCGAGGCGCCGTTCACGCTCACCCTGGCGGGCCGGCTGATCCGCGGCCGGATGGACGCGGTGTACCGGACCTCGCGGCACACCTACGAGATCGTCGACTGGAAGACCCATCACGCCCACACCGCGGATCCACTCCAGCTCGCCGTCTACCGCCTGGCCTGGGCCGAGCAGCAGGGGATCCCGCTCACCGACGTCGATGCCGTGTTCCTCTACGTACGCACCGGCGAAGTGATCCGCCCCACCCGGCTACCGGGCCGCGCGGAGCTGGAGCGCATCCTGCTGGGTGAACCTCCGGACCGGCCACCGGCACCGGCCGGTTAGGCTCGACGGCATGAGCGACACCCCGGACAGCGCTGTCCGTACGTACATAAAGCAGCACCGCGAGCCCTTTCTGGACGATCTGGCCGACTGGCTGCGCATTCCCTCCGTGTCCGCGCAGCCGGACCACGACGCGGACGTACGCCGCAGCGCCGACTGGCTGGCCGCCAAACTCAAGGAGACCGGCTTCCCGGTCACCGAGATCATCGATACGCCCGGCGCGCCCGCGGTCTTCGCCGAATGGCCGTCCGGCGAGGACGACGCCCCGACCGTGCTGGTCTACGGCCACCACGACGTGCAGCCCGCAGCGGTCGCCGACGGCTGGCACACCGACCCCTTCGAGCCGGTCGTCGAGGACGGCCGGATGTACGGAAGGGGCGCGGCCGACGACAAGGGCCAGGTGTTCTTCCACACACTCGGGGTCCGCGCCCACCTTGCGGCCACCGGCCGCACCGCCCCTGCCGTGAACCTCAAGCTGATCATCGAGGGCGAGGAGGAGTCCGGTTCTCCGCACTTCCGCACCCTGGTGGAGGAGCACGCCGAGCGACTGGCCGCCGACACCGTGATCGTCTCGGACACCGGGATGTGGTCCGAGACGACGCCCACCGTGTGCACCGGTATGCGCGGTCTCGCCGAGTGCGAGATCACCTTCCACGGCCCCGGTCAGGACATCCACTCCGGCTCCTTCGGCGGTGCCGTCCCCAACCCGGCCACCGAAATCGCCCGACTGGTCAGCGCGCTGCACGATGCCGACGGGCGCGTCACCATCCCCGGCTTCTACGACGGTGTCGCCGAGCTCACCGCGGAGGAACGAGCCCTCTTCTCCGAGCTGCCCTTCGACGAGGCCGAGTGGCTGGACACCGCGAAGTCCCGGGCCGCAGCGGGAGAGCGGGGCCACACCACCCTGGAGCGGATCTGGGCCCGTCCGACCGCCGAGGTCAACGGCATCGGCGGCGGCTATCAGGGCCCCGGCGGCAAGACGATCATCCCGACCTCCGCCCTGGTGAAGCTGTCCTTCCGGCTGGTCGCCGGACAGCACCCGGTCCGGATCGAGCAGCTGGTCACCGAGTGGGTGGCCGCTCGGGTGCCCGCCGGGATCCGTCACGAGATCTCCTTCAGCGCCGGCACCCGGCCGTGTCTGACGCCGCTGGACCACCCGGCGCTCCAGTCGGTCGTACGGGCCATGGGCCGGGCGTTCGGCGAGAAGATCCGCTTCACCAGAGAGGGCGGATCCGGCCCCGCCGCCGACCTCCAGGACGTGCTGGACGCACCGGTCCTCTTCCTGGGGATCTCCGTACCGTCCGACGGCTGGCACGCGCCCGACGAGAAGGTCGAGCTCGACCTGCTGTTCAAGGGCGTGGAGACCACAGCGCATCTGTGGGGCGAACTCGCCGCTGCCGCACGCCAGGCCGCCTGAACCGAACCACCAGTCACGAGGGGGAGTTGGAAGCACCTGTGAGCAACTTCAGCAGCGCCACCGGAAACCGTGCCACCGGAAGCGGCGCCACCGGAGCCGGTACCGCAGGGGCTCATGCCCCCGGCGATCCGCGCCGGCCGATCGGTCTGACGGATCCGAGCGGTATCGACCGCGCCGCCCACCACCGCCTCGACGAGGCGTGGCTCGCGGCCGCCTGGAGCCACCCGACGACCCGCGTCTTCGTGGTTTCCGGAGCGCAGGCGCTGATCGACGAGACCCCGGACGGCCGCACCGAACTCGTCATGACGCCGAGCTTCGAGGCGCCGCTCACCGAGGAGCACCGCTACTTCCTGGGCACCGACCAGGACGGGGTGCGCTACTTCGCGCTCCAGAAGGACAGCCTCCCCGGCCGGATGGACCAGTCGGCGCGCCCGGCCGGGCTGCGCGAGGCGGGGTTGTTGCTGCCGCCCCGCGACGCGGGCCTGCTGGTGCACGCGGTCGCGCTGGAGAACTGGCAGCGGCTGCACCGCTTCTGCTCCCGCTGCGGCGAACGTACGGTCATCGCGGCCGCGGGCCACATCCGCCGCTGCCAGGCCTGCGGGGCCGAGCACTACCCACGGACCGACCCGGCGGTGATCATGCTGGTCACCGACGAGCACGACCGGGCGCTGCTGGGCCGGCAGGTGCACTGGCCGGAAGGCAGGTTCTCCACCCTGGCGGGCTTCGTGGAGCCCGGCGAGTCCATAGAGCAGTCGGTGGCGCGCGAGGTGCTGGAGGAGGCGGGGGTCACGGTCGGCGCCGTCCAGTACGTCGCCAGCCAGCCGTGGCCCTTCCCGTCCAGCCTGATGCTCGGCTTCATGGCGCGTGCCACCACATCGGAGATCCAGGTGGACGGCGAGGAGATCAGCGAGGCGCGCTGGTTCTCGCGCGACGACCTGCGGACCGCGATCGAGTCCGGCGAGGTGCTGCCCCCGGCGGGCATCTCGATCGCGGCCCGGCTGGTGGAACTCTGGTACGGAAAGCCGCTGCCGAAGCCGCTGGACTGACCCGGAACGTCCGGCCCGGGACTGCCGGGCCGGTCCGGGGCCGTCAACCGGCCGGCGACTCCGCCGGGGTTTCTTCCCGGCCCACCGGAATCCACCCCGGCGCGTGTTCGGCGTTCTGGATCTCCAGCTCGATCTGGATGCGGTGGGTGTTCTCCCGGGTCGCCGAACCGCCGCCCTCCGCGGTGACCACCCCCAGCCGGAGCTTCCCGTTGGCATCGAGCTTCCGGCCCACCTGCACGGTGATCTCCAGGCCGACCTTCCGCACTCCGAGTCGCAGATTGCTCGTTCCGACGCGCCGCTGCGCCTCCTCCAGTTCGGCCCGCACCTCGCTGATCAGATCCGCCAGACCGATCCCCGAGGTCTCATTCGTCCCGTTCCCCATGCGTCTCCCTTGGACCGACCGGCCTGTGCAGCTCGGGCCCCATTGTCTCCCGCAGCGCCTACTCTGGGGAAGTATGGAGGGGGTAGCGGATCACTTCAACAATGCTGTGGATCAACAGAGTTGGCGCCTTCGGCTGCGCGAGGCGCCAGCGGGCGGAACACCGGGAAGGCTGCTCGGCGCCGGGGTGCTGCTCGGTACGGACCTGGTGCTGACCTGCGCCCATGTGATCCCGGGGCCGAAGTCCACGGTGCGGGTCGAATTCCCGTTGCTGACCGGCCCGTCGAAGGGCCAATGGCGCACCGCGACCGTCATCGAAGGCCACTGGGTGGAGCGCCACGGCAACGACGTGGGAGATCTCGCGCTGCTGCGGCTCACCGCATCGGCCCCGGTGAAATCCACCGTGGTGCTCGACCGCGACCCGGCTCCGTACGACACCCGCGTGGCGATCGACGGATTTCCCCGGGGCCGCTCGGGCGGCCTCTGGGTGGACGCGGTCCTCAAGGGGCCCGGCGGCCACGGCGACGACTGGGTGCAGATCAACCCGGTCGACTTCCACGAGCAGGACCCGCGGGGATTCAGCGGGGCCGGTGTCACGGAGACGGGGAGCGACCGGCTGCTCGGCATCATGGTCGCCGTCTACGACACCCAGCCCGACTTCTTCCACTTCTACATGATCCCCGCTGCGACCATCGCCGGCCATCTCCCGCTGGTGGCCGGCCACCTCAGCGGCCTCACGGTCATCCCCGACGACCTGCTGATCGCGCCCGACGGCGCGCGCACCGGCAGGCCGCTGGGCGTCCAGCGCACGGTGACCCGCTGGCTGCACGGCGAACCCGGCACCTGGGACATCGAGACGGTCTTCGTCCGCGAGGACGACCGGGAGGCTGCGATCGCTCTGCGTACCACGCTCAATCTGGCCGACCGGGAGCGCTCGCCGGGCCTCTCCACCGCCGAGACCCGGCAGTCCGACGACGGGACGGTGCCCAGGCCCGGCTCCATCAGCCTCGCGGTGGCCGCGGCCGGGATGAACGCCGAACAGCTGGCGCAGGCCCTGAACCCGCAGTCGCCACGGCACCTCGCCTCGGTCGCGGTGGTGGCACCCGACCTGGCCGAGGCCGCCCCCGGCCGGGTCGGCGAACTGCTGCGCGCTCTCCACGGCCGGGGCACCCGGCTGTTACTCGTCCTGCACGGCCCGCAGCCCGCGCTCACCGGCGAGCTGCTGCCGTCCGACCGGGCCCTGCGATGGCTGACCCGGCTCGGTGAGCGGGCCGACCGCCTCTCGGAGACCGAACGCAGCGTCCGGGAGCTGCACCGGCGGCTGGCCCCCCGGGTCACACCGCTGCCCGCACCGCCGTCCCCGCGCGGCGCCGACGCCCAGCTGTGGACGGTGCAACTGGCCGCCGAACACGGGCGGGGCGGGGACATCATGGAGAAGCTGTCGCACGCCGAGCAGTCCGTGGAGGAGGCACTGCTCCGGGCCGGACGGATCGAGCGCACGCTGCAGGCCGCGCTGGACACCATGCTGCGACTGCGCGGCCTGCTCGGAGTCGCGCAGGCCCGGCTGGGCGACCACGCGCAGGACGAACATCCCGACGCGGTGCGCGACTACACGGCGGCGCAACGGCTCCTCACCGGAGGACCCAGCGACCTCGGTCAGGCCGATCAGGCGGTGCGGACCTTCGTGCGGACCGTGCACCGGATCCTCGACGCCGAGCGGCCACCGGGTGCGACGGGCCCGGCCGACATCGACCGGACGGAAGGAAGGGCCGCGGACCGATGACCTCCTGCCCGCATCCCGACTGCGGTAGCCCGGTCACCCCCGGAGGCTTCTGCCAGCGCACCGGGAAACGCGTCGACCGCGCCACCGGCCGGCACACGGACTCACCCGGCACCGGACCGTCCCGGCCCGTGGTGAGCGGGGTCCCCACGGCCGCCCAGGTACTGCCGCCGCCGCAGGAGAAGGACGACGACCCGCTTGCACTCCCCGAAGTACGCCCGGTGGCGCGCCTCGCGCAGCCCTCCGACGCGGCAGGCCTGCGGGGACTCGGCCTGGGCTCCGACCGTACGCTCGCCGGCCAGTACCAGGTGATCAGAAAGGTCGGCTACGGCGGAATGGGCGAGGTGTATCTCGCGGAGGACACCCGCCTCGAGAACCGACCGGTGGCCATCAAGATCCTGCACCAGCGCGACGGCCACACGATGAGCAGCGAGGGCCGGGAGCTGATCAGGCTCCGGGAGAAGACGATGACCAGCGAACGTCAGGAGCTGGTCGGCCTCAACCACCCCGACATCATCCGGGTGTTCAACTACGGACGGCACGAACCCGCCGGTGAGTTCCTGGTGCTCGAGTACGCCGACGGGCTCACCCTGGAGGAGGTCAGGGCCCGGGTCGTGCAGGACCCGGGTGCGTTCGGCGGTGCGCGCTTCCACGAGTTCGTACTGGCCTACGGCATCCGCATCCTGAACGCCCTCAGCTATCTCCACCACCAGAAGGGCAAGGTCTACGGCGACCTCAAACCGCACAACGTCATGCACTGCGGTACCGAGATAAAGATCGTCGACGTGGGGAGCGTCCGCCGGGAACGCGCCGAGGGCCCGACCACCGACGACTACCGCGCCCCAGGCGTCGGTATGCGCGGCGAGACCCGTTTCCAGGACGACCTGTACAGCCTCGGAGTGACGCTGCGCGAACTGAGCGCCGCGGCCCCGCGTGCCAAGGGTCTCGGCCCGGAATCGCTGCGCCGGGCCCTGCAGCGGGCCACCCACGTGGACCGCAGAGCCCGCTTCGCCACCGCCGAGGAAATGGCGCTGCAGTTGCGCGGGGTGCTGCGTGAACTGCGCTCCCTGCGGACCGAGCAGGAATCCTTCGAGCCGTCACCGCTCTTCGTCCAGTCGGCCCACGCCCTCGACGGCACCATCGGCTCGCCGCCGCCCCTGAACGGCTGGGCGAGCGGCGCTTACGCCCCGACCTCGCCGGGCCTGGTGCCGCCCTCGCCCAGCGAGGTGGCGTGCGGTCTCCCGGTACCGAGGAGCGACCCCTACGATCTGAACGCGCCCCGACTGGACCGCCTCACCGAGGACGACGCGACGGCGCTGCTCCAGCGGATCGGCGGGTGGGACTCCTCGGCCGAACTCCATCTGCTGCGCTGCCGCCTCCATATGGCACGCGCGGTCAACGACCTCGAACCCCGGTCGATCCGGCGGGCGTACGCGGAGGTGAGCCGGGCCCGGCGCTCCATCGACTCGCGCTGGGCGCCGTACGACTGGCGGATCGACTGGCACCTGGGACTGCTCGCCCTGGCACGCGGCGACCTGACCGGCGCCCGCCACCGTTTCGACGGCATCTACCAGGCCATCCCGGGTGAGTACGCGCCCAAACTCGTCCTCGGGTACTGCGCGGAAAAGGCAGGGGAGTGGCCGCAGGCGCTGGAGTTCTACGACGCGGTGCGCCGGCGCAACCACTCCCTCGGCGGCGCCGCCTTCGGTTACGCACGGGTGCGGCTGGGTTCCGTCAGGGCCGAGGGACTGGCCGACGCACTGGCCGCGCTGGAACTCGTACCGGCGCATTCACGCCATCTGACCGCGGCCAGGACCGCCATCGTCCGCATCAAGGCCGCCCGGGCGCGCAACCCGCTGGACCCCGACGACGAGGCGCTCAAGGACGCCCTGCACCGACTGGGCCCGCTCTTCCACGAGCACGGCCTCACCGATCCGCGGGCCCGGCGCCGACTGGAGGCGGAGCTCTGGGAGACGGTGCTGGAACGCGTGCCGTTCCGCAGCCTCGGTGAACTCACCGCCGGCCTCGACGAGCGGCTCACCGCTCCCCGGGACCGCAAGGAACTGGAGGAGACTCTTTCGCTGCTCTACCGCGGCCTCGCGGAGCAGGCCAGACGCTCCGACCTCCCGGACAGCAACGAGATCGCGGACGCGCTCATCGACCGGGCCAACAAGGTCCGCCCGCTGGGCTTCCGCCACGACAGGAGACGCCCATGGCTGGGGAAGACGTACCGGCAGCGGCTGCGGGACGGGCCGAACTCACGGCCCTCCTCGAAGTGAGTCAGATCGCCGAGCTCCCGGTACCCGACGCGGGGACCGCGGCCCGGATGTACGCGGTGGTCACGGTGACCGTCCAGCGCGCCGCCGGACGCGTCGGCAGCCCGCCCGCCGATGCGGGCGATCCGCCGCAGCACGCCGTGGTGTTCCTCATCGACCACTCCTCCTCGATGGTGAACCCGCCCGCCCGGATGGCCGCCGCCAGGAACGCGGCTGCCGCGGCCGTGCACGCCCTGCCCGACGGCACCCGGTTCGCGGTCGTCGCGGGCCGCGACCGGGCATCCGCCGTCTACCCGGTGCCGTCCCAGGCGGAGCCCGGATCGGGAGTCCTGGCGGTCGCCGACGACACCACCCGGCGTGGCGCCGAGGAAGCCCTGCGCGCCTGCCACCCCGGTGGTGGCACCGCGATCGGCAGCTGGCTGGCGTACGCCCGGAAGCTCTTCGCGCGACTGCCCGGCGACGGCGCGGGCTTCGTATGCCATGCCCTGCTGCTCACCGACGGCAGGAACGAGCCGGGTTACGAAACACCCGAGGAGCTGGCCGGTCATCTCGCCGACTGCGCCGATGAGTTCACCTGCGACGCGGTCGGTATCGGCGACGGCTGGGCCACTGAGGAACTGCTGCTGATCACCGGCCGGCTGCACGGCACCGCGCACGCCGTCGAGCGACTCGACCTGCTCACCGAGGAGTTACGCACGCTGACCCGCGAGGCCGCCGACCGCACGCTGACCGGACTGCGGCTGCGCCTCTACGGGCGTGCGGGCGTCGAACTGACCTCCATCGGCCAGGTGTATCCGACCCGGCAGGACCTGCGGACGGTGGCGGAGAGTCCCTACGTACGGGACTACGCCACGGCGCCCTGGGGCGAGGAGACCCGTTCGTATCTGCTGTCGCTGAGCGTCACCCACGACGACGAGCCACCGGGCTCGGAACAGATGCTCACCGAAGTGGAACTGGCCCGTGACGAGACCGCCCGCCCCACGGTCGCGCTGCCGCCGTCGGAGGCCGTACTGGTCCGCTGGTCGGGCGACCACGGGCTCTACAGCCGGATGCACCCCACCGTCGGCCACTATCTGCATCAGGAGGAACTGGTCAGAGTCTTCGAGGAGGGCTGCGCGGCCCTGCGTACCCAGGACCCCGAAGCCGCCCGCCGGGCCTTCGGAGAGGCCTGGCGGCTCGCCTGCCAGGTCGGCGACGAGGCCATGAAGGAACATCTGGCGAAACTGATCAGGCCCGGCGACGAGGGTGAGGCCGAACTCCTGGACCGCATCCGGCCGTTCGACATCGAGGCGGCCAGGATCCGCACCAGCCGAACGGTGTGGCACCGGTGAACAGCCCCGCCCGGTCCGTCGGCCCCGACACCACCGGCGGCACCGACAGCGACATCGGCAAGGACTTCGGCAAGGGCATCGGACCGGTCGTCGCGCAGGCTATCGGCGAGTGGCTGAAAGACGCGGGTGGCGTGCTCCGACGGTATCTCTGTCTGGCGCCGGTGAGCGAAGGGCGGACCGCGGACTTTCTCCGCGACCGGCTGGTCGTGCTGCCGCTGCTCACCGTGATCGCCTTCGGCGCGCTGTCGATGTCCTACGGAGGGGTGCACGGCGACTCCGCGCACGTCAGCGAAGAGAGCGCCCCCGCCCTGGTGGACCTGACCCGTGCCGAAGTCTCGCTGGCGCAGGCGCAGAAGGAGGCCGAATCGGCGCTCAGCGGCCCCTCGCTGGTCGGCCTCGACCAGAACTACCGGGGCCTGATCACCAGAGCCACCCAGAACCTCAACAAGGTCGCCCAGACCGGCGCGTTGAACGCAGCCCAGCGCCAGAGCCTGCAAGTCGTGTCCGGCCTGGTCATCGACTACAACGACTACGTCGGCCGGGCCGACCGCAGCAGGGCCGACTCCACGCTGAGCAGCGCCTACCTGCTGTACGCGCTGAGCATGCTCTGCGAGACCACCGGCAGCACCCCGCAGACCGCACGGTGTACCGAATCGACCGCCCGCGGCTACGAAGCGACCACCATCCAGGACCGGATCGGCTCGCTGGAACGCAGCCTGCGCGCAGATCTGGCGGACGAGGCGGGCTGGGGAACCGGACCGATGATCCTCGCCGCCGTGGCCGGCGTCGCATGCGTGCTGCTCGCCGTCGGTCTGCTCCGCACGCTCAACTTCCTGCGGATCAGATTCCGGCTGCTGAGCCTTCCGCTGGCGGGCGCCGTACTGCCGTTGCTGGTACTGCCGGTGCTGGTCCTCGGGACGGTACAGACCCACCAGGGGCAGACAGCCGTACGACAGACCGTCGAGGGAGCACTGGCCAGGGTGGATCCGGCGAGCGTCACCCCGGCGGTGCCGGACCCCATCGACACCCTGCAGCGGTCGATCGACGGTTCCATGCACCGCGCGCACAGCGAGCGGTGGGCCGCGGTGACGGGCTTCATCCTGCCGGTCGGGCTGCTGAGCGCGACGGCCACCGGCTGGGCGCTGCTCGCCTACCGGCGCGACTACGTCCGGGTACCGGGCCGGGAGGAGTTCCATTGAGCCGAGACCTCCGCCCGTGGTGCTCCCGGGCCGGACTGCGCTCGCTGCTGTCCGCGACACTGCTGGTGCTCGCCGCCCTGAGCGGCGGCTGCGCGAGCCACGGCAAACAGACGGTGGTGGTACTCGGCCCGTGGATGGGGGACGAGGCGGCCGCCTTCACCAAGACCCTCGACCTGCTCGACGACGGCACCCCGTACATCTACACCTACCAGGGCACCCGTTCGCTGCGGGAGACGCTGGTCGCACAGCTGGAGGCGGGTGCGCCGCCGGACGTGGCCATCCTCAACAGCCAGGGCGAGCTGTCCGAGTACGCGCACCAGGGCGTGCTGACGCCGCTGACCGGGGAGCTGGGCAGCAAGGCCTACCCGCCGTGGGCACCGGAGCTGGTCGTCAACGGAAGCAGACACACCTACTGGGTGCCGCTGAAGGTGGACCTCAAAAGCCTGGTGTGGAGCAAACGTTCGCAGCCCGTCACGCCGCACACCTGGTGCCTGGGCATGAGCTCACAGGCCACCACGGGCTGGCCCGGCACCGACTGGATCGAGGACATCCTCCTGCACCGCTCGGGGTGGCAGGTGTACGAGCAGTGGGCCAACGGCGAGCTCTCCTGGACCAGCGACGCGATGAAGGACGCCTGGCGCACCTGGGCCGCACTGATCGAAGGGCAGGACGGGCGGAGCGCGCTGGACACCCCGTACGAGGGCAAGGGCGGCACCGGACTGCTCGACACCGGCACCTGCACCCAGGAGCACGAGGGGTCGTTCATCCGCTACCTCTACGGTCCCGACACCGACTTCGAGCCGTCCGTCGACGCCGTCCCCCAGTTGCGCAGGAACCAGGACGCCTACGAGGTGTCGGCCGACATGGCCGCGGTGTTCCGTGACAGCCCGGCGGCGCTGCAACTGCTCAACCGGCTCTCCGGGACCAAGGGCCGTACCACCTGGATGAACCAGGCCAAGCAGATGCTGAAGCCGAACTTCCCCAGCGCGGCGGACCCGCAGCCCCAGGACCGGGTGGGCAAGCGGGTCGCCACCGCTCTGACCGGGGGCACCGGCAGTGCGCCGACCCGGCTGCTCTGCTTCGACGCGTCCGACACCATGCCGCCCACCCTGCGGGACGCGTTCCAGCATGCCGTCCTGCAGTTCCTGAGCGCGCCCCACCGCGGCCTGGCGGACGCGCCCCTGGGACAGCTGGAAGCCGAGCGCAAGCGGCTCTCGAGGGCGGACTGGCTGCCCGCCACGAGCGTCTGCGGCAGCCCGGCCGGGTAAGAGGGGTGGCCGGGACGGGCCGGGGGGTAGCCGGGTCAGGCTGCCAGCGCCTGCTTCACCTGTGCCAGCGAGGGGTTCGTCATGACCGACTCGGCGCCCGATGAGCCGACGACCAGCAGGGTGGGCACGGTCTGGTTGCCGCCGTTCGCCTTCTCGACGAATGCCGCGGAGTCGGGGTCGTGCTCGATGTTGATCTCGCTGTACGCGATGCCCTCTCGGTCCATCTGGCCCTTCAGCCGACGGCAGTAGCCGCACCACGTGGTGCTGTACATCGTCACAGTGCCCGGCATGTCTCTCGCGCTCCTCTGCTGCTTCGCTGCTTCTTCCGATGGGGGAACGCAGGCGGCCCGGCCGCCATTCCCGTATTCGTACGACTGCGAGGGGTGCCCTGTGGACAACCGTCCCGTGCGTCTCCTGCGACCTGGCAGCATGGCGGGGTGACAGCAGCAACGCACTCCTCCCTCTTCCCGCAGGTCCCCGAATCGGCCGACGCGGTGCTCGACGGGCTCGACCCCGAGCAGCGCGAGGTCGCCACCGCCCTGCACGGCCCGGTCTGCGTGCTGGCCGGAGCCGGTACGGGCAAGACCCGAGCGATCACCCACCGCATCGCCTACGGCGTGCGTGCGGGGATCCTGCAGCCTGCCACGGTGCTCGCCGTCACCTTCACCAACCGGGCCGCGGGCGAGATGCGCGGGCGGCTGCGGATGCTCGGCGCCGGCGGTGTCCAGGCGCGGACCTTCCACTCGGCCGCGCTGCGTCAGCTGCAGTTCTTCTGGCCGAAGGCGGTCGGGGGCACGGTACCCCGGCTGCTCGAGCGCAAGGTCCAGCTGGTCGCCGAGGCGGCGGCGCGCTGCGGTGTCCGGCTCGACCGCACCGAGCTGCGGGATGTGACGGGCGAGATCGAATGGTCCAAGGTCACCCGGACGGTGCCCGCGGACTATCCGGCCGCGATCGCCGGATCGGTCCGTGAGGCGCCGCGCAATCCCGCCGAGATCTCGCAGATCTACGCGATGTACGAGCAGCTCAAGAACGACCGTGGAGTGATCGACTTCGAGGATGTGCTGCTGCTCACCGTGGGCATCCTCCAGGACCGCCCTGACATCGCCGAGCAGGTCCGCAGCCAGTACCAGCACTTCGTGGTGGACGAATACCAGGATGTGAGCCCGCTCCAGCAGCGGCTGCTGGACCTCTGGCTCGGCGACCGGAACGATCTCTGTGTCGTCGGCGACGCCAGCCAGACGATTTACTCCTTCACCGGGGCGACCCCGGAACACCTGCTGAACTTCCGGGTCCGCCATCCCGAGGCGACCCTGGTGAAGCTGGTCCGCGACTACCGGTCGACCCCCCAGGTCGTCCACCTGGCGAACGGTCTGCTCGGTCAGGCGAGCGGCCGCGCCGCCGAGCACCGTCTGGAGCTGGTCTCGCAGCGCGACCCCGGCCCCGATCCCGCATACACCGAGTACCAGGACGAGCCGACCGAGGCGGAGGGCACCGCCCGCCGTATCCGCGATCTGATCGCCGCCGGGGTACCCGCTTCGGAGATCGCCGTGCTGTTCCGCATCAACGCCCAGTCGGAGGTCTACGAACAGGCACTGGCCGATGCCGGGGTGCCCTGCCAACTGCGCGGCGCCGAGCGGTTCTTCGAGCGCCCCGAAGTGCGGGAGGCGGGCGTCGCGCTGCGTGGGGCCGCGCGGGCCGGCGGCAACGACCCGCTGCTCGACGACGCCGTGGACCTGCCGTCCCAGGTGCGGGCGGTGCTCGGCACCAAGGGCTGGCGTGCCGAACCGCCCGCGGGTTCCGGAGCGGTCCGCGACCGGTGGGAGTCACTGGCGGCGCTGGTGCGTCTCGCGGAGGACTTCGCGCGGGCCAGGGCGGGGGCGACCCTCTCGGATCTCGTCGCCGAGCTGGACCAGCGTGCGGCGGCGCAGCATGCCCCGACCATCGAGGGCGTCACCCTGGCCTCGCTGCACGCGGCGAAGGGCCTGGAGTGGGACGCGGTGTTCCTGGTGGGGCTGACCGAGGGCATGATGCCGATCACCTACGCCAAAACCGATGAGCAGGTCGAGGAGGAACGGCGGCTGCTTTATGTGGGCGTCACCCGGGCGCGGCTGCACCTGACACTCTCCTGGGCGCTGTCCCGGTCACCCGGCGGCCGGGCCTCCCGCCGGCCGAGTCGCTTCCTGAACGGCCTGCGACCTGGCTCTACGGCGCTGGGAAGCCTGCGCGGCAGTGCGGGGGGCGGCGCCGGCGGTCGTGGTGGCACCGGCGGCATCGAGCGCGGCAGCACGAGCCGTCGCAGGCAGCGCGGGCCGGTGCGGTGCCGGGTGTGCGGCAAGACGCTGACCGACGCCGGTGAGATGAAGCTGATGCGCTGTGAGGACTGTCCCTCGGACATGGACGAGCGACTGTACGAGCGGCTCCTCGAGTGGCGTGCGGTCCAGGCCGGGAAGATCGGGCAGCCCGCGTTTTGCGTGTTCACCGACAAGACGCTGATGGCCATCGCCGAGGCCGTGCCGTCCACCGAGAGCGAGCTCACCGGCATCGCCGGCGTCGGCGCCCGGAAGATTGCCCGGTTCGGAGCTGATGTCCTGACGATGTGTGCAGGTCAGGAGCTTGTCGCTGCGGACGGCGAAGACTGACCGAAACTCGTTGAAAAAATAGTTTGCGCGCGCCCCGGGAACCCCCTTAGGTTCTTAACCACGGGAACAGCGACTTCTCTGAAGCCCTGATTCTGTGCTGTAATTCATCCGAATACGTATGGGACGAGGCCCTCGGGCCGACCGTCCCCGAGACGCCGAGAGGAGGCGAGACCAGTGGCAACCATGACGAAGTTCACCAAAATGACCGACCGCTCGGTCGTCGCCACCTGCCTGCTCGGCGCCTCGCTCCGCGGGACCGGACTGTCCGGCATCTCTGCCGTCAGCTCTGCCTCCTTTGCGAGCCTTCCCGTCCGGGATCGCAATGAGCGACCGACCGAGGCACCGGCAGCAGCAGTAGCGATCGCGGCGCCCGAGGGCTATGCGCTCGCGGCGACCGGTGCCGGACTCGGCAAGCAGGAAACGCAGCATCACACGATGTGGGCCTTCCGTGGGCTCGAACCCTGGAGTGATCCAGTCTGATACAGCATCAGGCAGGCGCCTTCAGGGCCGCGGAACCCCACCCGGGATCCGCGGCCCTTTTGTTTGTACTGGGCCACCAGACGACCTCCGGTCAAACAGACCGGAACAACCAGACGAGGAATGAAATCACCGTGCAAACCGAAGCACACGCCCCGTCCGTACCGCCCTCGCAGACGCTCCCGCCCCCTGATGCCCCGGAGGACCCCACCGTGTTCCCGCTCACCGCGCTGACCGTGCTCGATGACGCCATCGAGAACCTCGAGGTGCCCGTGCCTTGCCGGGCCTACGACCCGGAGGTCTTCTTCGCCGAGACCCCCGCCGACGTCGAGTACGCCAAGTCCCTCTGCCGTACCTGCCCGCTCGTCGAGGCCTGCCTCGCCGGCGCCAAGGAGCGGCGCGAGCCGTGGGGCGTCTGGGGTGGCGAGCTCTTCGTCCAGGGCGTCGTCGTGGCCCGCAAGCGGCCGCGTGGCCGTCCGCGCAAGAACCCGGTCGCGGCATGAAACTCAACGGCCTCGGAACGATTGACCGCCCCCACACGCACGATCCCCAGAAGCAGGACCCGATGACCTTTTCCACCAGTGAGCCGTCCGGCTCCGCAACCCCAGTCGTCACCACCATCGGCGCGACCGCGTCGCATCAGAACAGGACCCTTGAGATGCAACTCATCCCAGAAGCCATGGCTCGTGCTCATATGCACGAGCGCCGCCGGGAAGCCGACATGGAGCGCCGGGCCCTGCACCTGCTGGCCGCCCGTCGGATGCAGCGCCGCGCCGAGCGCGCCTCGCTGCGAGCCCGTCGTGCGCTGGCCATGGCCGTCATGCAGTAAGCACCGCAAAGAGCGGTGAAGAAGAGTCAGGGGCCGGTCGCCATCGCGACCGGCCCCTTCGCGCTGGTTGCCACTGCTTGCCGGGGCTTGGGCTGCGCTTCGCGGAAGGATTCAGACGCGCGCCTCGGCGGACGGAAGCTCCTCTTCCTCCTCCTCGGCTTCCAGAGCGTCCGCCAGCAGGAACCCCGGCATCCACCTCTCGAGTTCGTCGCGCAGCCGAACCGTGGCACCCAGCTGGCACAGCACCCCGATCGTGCTCAGCGTCACCCGGTGTATCAGAAGATAAGAGGGCGGCAGATTGAGCTGTTTGCCCAACTGGTGGGCCGGGGAGCGGAGATCGGCGATCCGGGCCGCCTGGGCGCGCATCCAGCCCCGGGTGAAGGTGAACTCATCGACCTGCACCGGCTCGATGATCGGCAGCAGATACTCCAGCACCGACTCCGGGTCGAGATCGATGGTCTCCTTGACGAACCCTTCCTCGCAGAGCAGTTCGTAGACGGCCTCGGCTTCCCCTTCGATGGTCATCCGCAGTGACCTGCCGATCGTGCCGGGCAGCCCACCGGGCAGTCGGTCGACGGTCCCGAAGTCCAGCACGCCCAGCCGCCAGTCCTCGCCGTCAGCCGTGGGCAACAGGCGGAAATTGCCGGGGTGCGGATCCGCGTGCAGCAGACCGGTCCTGGCGGGCCCGGAGAAGAGGAATCGGGCAAGCAGCTGCCCTGCCCGGTCCCGCTCTGCGACCGTGCCCCCCGAAATCACATCGGCCAGCGGGATCCCGTCGATCCACTCGGTCACGAGCACTTGGTCGCTCTGATGCACCACATCGGGGACCACCACGTCGGGGTCGTCCGCGAACTCCGCCGCATGTGCCTGCTGGGCCTGGGCCTCCAGCTCATAGTCCAGCTCTTCCGACACCCGGTCGCGCAGCTCGGTGATGAGCGGCTTGATGTCCATGCCGGGGATCAGGGGCCCCAGCAGCCGCGCGAAGCGGCTGAGTTGGGTGAGGTCCGACAGCAGCGCCTCACCGGCGCCCGGGTACTGCACCTTCACCGCGACGTTTCGCCCGTCGTGCCACACGGCCCGGTGCACCTGGCCGATGGAGGCGGCGGCGGACGGCTTGTCGTCGAACTCGTCGAACAGCTCCCGCCACTCCGTGCCCAGCTGTTCTGCCAGTACGGCGTGGACCGTGCTCACCGGCATGGGTGGAGCGGATTCCTGCAGCTTGGTGAGCGCGGCTCGGTAGGGGCCTGCGACCTCTTCGGGCAGTGCCGACTCGAAGACCGAGAGGGCCTGTCCGAATTTCATGGCCCCGCCTTTCAGCTCGCCCAGCACTCGGAAGAGCTGCTCCGCGGTGCGCTGCTGCAGCTCGCGCGCCACGATCTCCGCCGATTTACCGCCGATCCGCTTGCCGATGCCCCAGGTGGCACGTCCGGCGAAGCCCAGTGGGAGCGCGGCCAGCTTGGCCGTGCGGGTGACCGCTTTCCGGGGAAGATCAGACATGCGCCCCTCCAAATCCCAGACTGCCGTGGAGCGTACGGCGGTTACCCGGCCATTGTGTCGTGCGGAGACCCGGCCTCCGAGAGGCACTCCCCTTCAGTGTGCCCGCCCGCACCGCAGGAGCAGTCGCGATGGGGGCCGATCCGGATCGAACGCCAGTCGAGCAGCGGCAGTGATGCCTCCCATCGAGTGCCCGTGGAGGCAGGCAGGTCTCCGTCGATGAACGTCAAGGCGTGCGCGGTGGCCAGCCCCGCCACGGTGGTGGCCAGCGCGAGATCACAGGCCGGTGTGGCGCCGCGCCGCCCCGAGCGCCACTGTGCGAGCATCCTGGGCCACCCCGGATCGCGCTCCGCCCGGCCCAGGGCCAGGCACTGAGAACACGCCGTCCCGCCCGGCAGCACCAGCGGCCCGACCACACCGGTGCTTTCGACGACCCCCGTATAGAGGTGCGGGATACCGGCGGCGATCCAGTCCGCGGCGCGGGACGGATCCGGAACATAGGCCTCGAACCCGTCCCGCGGTGCGACGACGATCAGGGAAATCCCGGCCTCGCCGTCCGTACCGCTCGAGGCCGCCCCGCCGACCCCACCGGCTCCGCGTGTCCGGGGCGGTGGGGCCGGCGCGGACCGCCGCACCAGCCGGCGGGCCGCGGTGTCCCGGCGCTCGCCTGCCGACTCCGCGGGGAATCCGCCGGGCGCCAGGTCCCACGACTCGACGCAGCCGCCGTCCAGCACTTCGACGTGCCCGACTCCACCCGCGGAGAGCAGCGCCGCGACCATGGCACCGACCCGGCCCGCGCCCCGCACCTGAACCCGTATGGCGCGCCGGGCAGCGAGCTTCGCCGTACCGTCGCCCGGCTCGGGATGGACGAGGGAGAGCGAGGCAAGGTCCGGGCGCAGCCGGTCGACGACGGAGGCCCGTTTCCGCAATGCCTCGGCCGCCGGCCCGCCGGCCGAGGCGTCGTCGATGAGTCCCGCGGCGGACAGGCGGCCCACCAACTCGTCCGCCTGTCCCTCGGGCAGATGGAGCGCGCGGGCCTCCTGACGCAGCAGTTCCAGTCCGCGGGTCCCGTCGAGCAGATCGAGCAGGCAACCGGTCGCCGTGTCGATGGGGCCGAGCACGATCGCCCGGTCCGGGGTGACCCCGAATTGCACGGACTGCCTGTCCCGCCATGCGCGCCGCAGCGCGGGCTTCACCATCGGATGCATCACTGTCCCCGTTCGCTTCGGGCGAGTCCTTGTCGCGCTCGCCTGTTGTCAGAATGGCGGGAGATCACAAACGGTGCGGAAAGTTGTCCACAGGGGTGGTGTATTAGTACTTCAAATGGTGCACACCGTGGAATGGATCAAGCTCCCGCAGTCCGGGGGCGGGACTTCCCGTACTGACAGCGGGTAACGTCGAAGCGTGTCCGTCGACCCTCTGCACACCGCCGGAAATCCACCGCGCCGCGCCAGGAGCCAGCCGCCCCGCGGCTCGTCGACGAGCGCGGTCGAGGTGCGCAGAAGTGCCCGGCGCAGCAGGACGGTCTCCGCGTACCGGGAGGGCGACCGCACCATCGTGCTGATTCCGGCGCGCATGTCGGAAGCCGAGGAGCAGCGCTGGGTCACCGTGATGCTCGACAAGCTCGCTGCCCAGGAGAGCAAACGCGTCCTCGGTGATGCGGAGCTGACAGAGCGCGCCGATCGGCTGTCCGCCCAGTATTTCGAGGGCCGGGCCCGCGCCGACTCGGTGCGGTGGGTGACCAACCAGAACACCAGGTGGGGCTCCTGCACCCCCGCCGAGGGCAGCATCCGGCTCTCGCACCGCCTGCAGGGCATGCCGGAATACGTGCTCGATTATGTGCTCCTGCACGAACTGGCCCATCTGCTCGTGCCGGGCCACGGCCCGCGCTTCTGGCAGCTCCTCGAGGCATATCCGCGCACCGAGCGGGCCCGGGGTTATCTCGAAGGTGTGGTGGCGGCCGTGCGGCTCCCGCATCTGCCTGCCGCGCGCGGAGAGTGACGCTGAGTGATTCTGTACCGTCTGCGTACCGGGTGTGTACCGCGTCGGCCGGATGTCGGTGTTTGCCGTTAGCCTGGCTCGACGTAATCGCATTTCGGGATGGGGGACGGTCGTTTCGTATGGCCAGGGAATTCCAACGCGGCCACAAGGCCAAGATCAGTGACCTCACAGCGGGCACCGATCTGTACGTGGGTGTGCAGATCGCCGGCGCCGGACTGACCTTCGACATCAGCTGTTTCGGGCTCGACGCCGACGAACAGCTTTCGGACGACCGATACTTCATCTTCTTCAACCAGCCGAAGTCTCCGGAGGAGTCGGTTCAGCTTCTCGGTGCGCAGGCCGGTGACACCGAGTCGTTCCGGGTGACACTCGACCGTATCCCCGCGAGCATCCACAAGCTCTCCTTCACCGCGACGATCGACGGCGCGGGCCAGATGTCGCAGATCGGCCCCGGCTACATCCGCATTGTCGCGGGCGGCGAAGAGGTCGTCCGCTATGCCTTCACGGGCTCGGAGTTCAGCACCGAGCGCGCCGTCATGCTGGGCGATTTCTACCTCAAGGACGTCTGGCGCTTCGCCGCGATCGGCCAGGGTTTCGACGGCGGGCTCGACGCGCTGTTGAAGAACTTCGGCGGCGAGGTGGCCGAGGAGGAGCCCGCCCCGCACCCGCACGGTGCACCGCCCGCTTTCGGGGTGCCCGCCTCCGGCGCTCCCGCCGCGCCCCCCGCTCCGGCCCCCTCGTTCGGTGCTCCGGCCGCGCCGCCCCCGGCCGCGCAACCGGCCCCCTCGTTCAGTGGCCCCGTCGGCCCCCCGCAGGCGCCCGCCCCCGCGCCGCCCCCGGTGCACGCGGCGCCCACCATCGCCGCGCCGATGCCGATGCCGGGTGGGACGGTGCCGCCGCCCGCTCCCGCTCCCTACGGACAGCCGCCGCAGCAGCCGCAGTTCGGGCAGGTGCCGGGCCAGGCTCAGCCGCCGGGAGCCCCGGCCCCCTATGGACAGCCGTCCCAGCAGCCGCAGTTCGGACAGGCCGCTCCGTACGGTCAGCAGCCGACCCAGGCTGCGGGCCCCGGCCTGCAGGCGGCCTTCGAGAAGTATCGCGAGACCGCCACCGGGCAGCGGTGGACTCCGCAGAACAAATACCTCATGCGGGCCGATCTCACCGTCAGCGGTAATCCGGTGCTCGCCCGCCAGGGCAGCATGGTGATGTACCAGGGCAAGGTCGACTTCAGCTACAAGGGCGCCGGCTTCGCGGGGCGGATCGTGGGAAACGCAACCGGCCAGGAAATGCAGCTGATGCGCTGCACCGGCCGGGGGCAGGTCTTCTTCGCCGAGGACAGCTCCCATCTGCACCCCATCGAACTCCAGGGCGACGGCATCTGCGTCTCGGCGGAGAACGTGCTGGCCTTCGACGAGACCCTGCAGTACGAGGTGCGCAGGATCGAGGGCCATGGCATCCCCGGTGGCGCGCTGTTCACGATGCTTTTCCAGGGCACCGGCACCATCGTGGTGAAGACGCACGGCACCCCGGTGGTTCTGCCGGTCACACCGACGACCTTCGCCGACTGCAACGCGGTCGTCGCCTGGTCGTCCGCCTCCCAGGTGATCGTCTCCAGCCAGGTACGGCTGCGACGCAACGCCTACCCGGGCGACACCGGCGAGAGCGTCAACCTCCAGTTCCGGGGCGCTCCCGGGAACTTCATCATCGTCCAGCCGTACGAGGTCTGAGGGAGCCCGTCATGAATCAGCAACTCGCGGGCTTCGCCCCGACCCCGATCACGGCCCGCATGGAGAACCACGGCAGCAAGATGCTGAAGGTCGCCATGCAGACCGGTCAGGATCTCCTCGCGCGCACCGGCTCGATGGTCGCGTACGAGGGCTTCGTCCAGTACGAACCGAACCCGCCGGCGGTGCGCCAGATCGCCCGTGACTGGATCACCGGTGAGGGCGCGCCGCTCATGAAGTGCTCCGGCGACGGACTGCTCTACCTCGCCGACTACGGCGCGGATGTCGTCGTCATCAACCTCGACAACGACGCCCTCTCGGTCAACGGCACCAATCTGCTGGCCCTCGACGCGAGCCTCACCTGGGGTGTTGAACGGGTCAAGGGCATGGCGAAGCTGGCCGGCCAGGGCCTGTGGAACATCCAGGTGTCGGGGACCGGCTGGGTCGCCATCACCTCGCGGGGCACCCCGCTGGTGGTGAACTGCGGCAGCGGCGAGGACGAGACCTACGTCGATCCGGACGCCCTGGTCGCCTGGTCCCCGAACCTCAAGGTGAAGGGCAAGCGCAGCTTCAAGGCCGCCTCGCTCATCGGGCGGGGCAGCGGCGAGGCGTACCAGATGGCGTTCTCCGGACAGGGGATCGTCGTCGTACAGCCGAGCGAGGACAGTACCGACCGCCTGCGGATCCGGCACTGAGGGGAGCCAGAACATCATGCAGAGCCCGCTTTTCAACTACACGGAACAACAGACCCAGGAGCGGTACACCGCGCAGAACTCGCAGCTGCTGCGGATCGCGCTGGCCGGGCACGACGACATCCTCGCCCGCAAGGGATCGATGGTCGCCTACCAGGGACTGATCGAATTCGATGCCGAGTATCAGTCGAACCAGCAGCGCCGCGCGCGTGCGCACACGGGTGAGGGACTCGACCTGATGCGCTGCCACGGGCAGGGCACCCTCTATCTCGCCAATCTGGCGCAGCACGTGCACATCGTGGACGTGGACCACGAGGGCCTGACAGTGGACAGTGCTTATGTCCTGGCGATGGACTCCAGCCTCAGCTACACGGTCGTCGCGGTGGACAGCCAGTACGGCATCTCCGGCTCCGGCAAGTACCAGCTCGTCATCACCGGGCAGGGCAAGGTCGCGCTGATGACCTCGGGTCAGCCCCTGATGATGCAGGTCACACCGGACAAGTACGTCAACGCCGACGCCGACGCGATCGTCGCCTGGTCGTCGGGGCTGCGGGTGCAGATGCAGGCACAGACCCACTCGTCGAACGTGCGACGCCGCCGCGGCGACACCGGTGAGGGCTGGGAGCTCAGCTTCCTCGGACAGGGCTTCGCGCTCGTCCAGCCCAGCGAGGTGATGCCGCCGCAGCACGCACAGATCGGGCAGGGACTGCGCGCGCAGTACGGCGTGGGCCAGCACGGGGCGCACGCGCAGAACCAGGGCAACGCCTGGAACTAGCCGGGCACGGCTGAGGGGCCCCGAGCGGGGCCCCTCGAGCTGTCAGCCGCGGTTCAGAGCGGGTTCAGAGCGCTGCCCGGGTGCGCTCCACCAGCCGTCGCACCGAGCCGTCCGCGACGTCCGCCACCTCGGCGTAACCGAACCAACGGAGGTCCAGCGATTCGTCGCTGATCATTTCCACCGCTCCGGGCGTCGCCAGCGCCGCGTACTGCACATCGAGGTGCCAGTTGCAGGGCGCCGGAATCGCGTGCCGGTCCAGCGTCACCGGCCCCCCGGACAGCAGCGTCAGCCCCGCGATCCCGGACTCCTCCGTGGCCTCGCGCAGCGCCGCCGCGGCGAGCGCGGTGTCGCCCGGTTCGCAGTGGCCGCCCATCTGCAGCCACCTGCGCAGCTTCCGGTGGAGGGTGAGCAGCACCCGGCCGCGCTCCGGATCCACCACCAGGGCGCTGGCCGTGATGTGCCCCGCCTCGCAGGACTTCCACATGCCGTCGGGGCGCGCCGCGAGGTGGTCCAGATAGCGCTGCCGCAGCTCCTCCTGGTCCGCGCCGTGCCGCTGGCCGTTGTAACTCTTGAGTACCCGGACCGCGTCGTTGTGCAGGCTCACTTGTCGGTGTCGTCCTCGTCGTCCCTGTCGCCCTTCGCCCGGTCGCCCTTCTCCGGATCCGGCTTGCCGGAACCGGGGCGGGGCGCCCCGCCGGCGGCTTCGCCGAGCATCTTGTCCAGCTCGGAGAAGTCCGCCGTCTCGTGGTGCACGAAGCCGTCCGGGTCGTCCAGGTCGGAGGCGGTCGGCAGCATGTCCGGGTGCTCCCAGAGCGCGTCCCGTCCGTCGACGCCCCGGGCGTCGGTCAGCGAGGCCCAGAGCCGCGAGGCATCCCGCAGCCGGCGCGGGCGGAGCTCCAGGCCGATCAGGGTGGCGAAGGTCTGTTCCGCGGGGCCGCCGGAGGCCCGACGCCTGCGCAGCGTCTCGCGAAGAGCGTCCGCCGAGGTCAGACGGGTCTTCGCGGCCTCGTGGACCACTGCGTCCACCCAGCCCTCGACCAGCGCGAGGGCCGTTTCCAGCCGGGCCAGTGCGCTCTTCTGCTCCGGGGTGTCCTCCGGCTGGAACATGCCCTGCTGGAGCGCCTCCTGCAGCTGCTCGGGGTGCGAGGGGTCGAGCTGGCCGACCACGTCCTCCAGCTTGGAGGTGTCGACCTTGATCCCTCGGGCGTACCCCTCGACCGCACCGAACAGATGCGAGCGCAGCCACGGCACATGGGCGAAGAGCCGCTGGTGGGCGGCCTCGCGCAGGGCCAGATACAACCGGACCTCGTTCTTGTCGATGCCCAGGTCCTTGCCGAAGGCCTCGATGTTCAGCGGCAGCAGCGCGGCCTTGCCGGCCGGGCCGAGCGGCAGGCCGATATCGGTCGACCCGACGACCTCGCCGGCGAGCACGCCCACCGCCTGCCCGATCTGCTGGCCGAACATCGCTCCGCCCATGGACCGCATCATGCCGAGCAGCGGGCCCGCCATGGCCTGCATCTCCTCGGGCAGTATGCCGCCCATCGCCGCACCGACCCGCTCGGCCACCGGGTCGACGAGTTCCTTCCACACCGGCAGGGTCGCCTCGACCCACTCGGCGCGGCTCCAGGCGACCGCGGTACCGGCTCCGGAGGGCAGCGAGGTCGCGCCGTCGAGCCAGAGGTCGGCGAGGCGGACGGCCTCCTCGACGGCGGACCGCTCGGCGGGGCCCACACTGGTGTCCTTGGTGCCGTCCGAGGTGCCCTGGGCGACCTGCTGGCGTGCGATGTCCTTGGCCATGTCCCAGTTGACCGGCCCGCCCTCGTAACTGAGCATCTGGCCCAGCTGCTGGAAGGCCGCACCCAGATCGTTGGGGTTCATCGAACCGAACATCGCCGCGAAGGGATTGTCGCCGCCGCTGCCGGGCCCGAACCCGAGCGGATTCATCGGGGACTGCCCGCCGCCCTGGCCGCCCTTGCTCTTGCCCTCGTCGCCGTCCTCCGGCTCCTCCGGCGGAAGGCCGAATCCGAATGGAGTGTCACTCACGGGTTTCCTCGGCTCGTAGGGCCGTCGGCCGACTGGCCGACAGCGATTGCCCGACAACACCACCCAGGGTAGAGGGTGAGGGCCCGGTCAGGCCGGGTCCGACCGGGCGGTAGTCCACCGGACACTCCGCCCGGATGAGGGCTGAGTGCCTCGCCGGGGCGGGGCCTGCGGCAGGATGGACGCCACCTGGTCCGTACGTGTCAGTTCGCGTACGTACTGAAGACAACCGCTGGAGACGCCCGGTGAGTTCCCCAGATCCGCAGGTTCGCGCAGCGCGAAACCTCTCAACCAAGTCCCCCCGAGGACCCGTCGTCGCGGTGACCGGAGCCGCTTCCGGCGTCGGCGCGCTGCTCGCCCAGCGTCTGGCCGCGTCGGACGAGGTCAAGCAGGTGGTGGCCATAGACGAACGCCGCGGTGAGGTCTCCGCGGCGACCTGGCACGTCCTGGACGTACGGGACCCGGCCATCGCGGAGAAGCTGCGCGGCGCGGACGTCGTGGTGCATCTGGCCCTCGACCTGGATCTGGAGACCGACGCGGCCGCCCGTACGGCCTACAACGTGCGCGGCACCCAGACGATCCTCACGGCGGCCGCTGCGGTCGGCGTGCACCGAGTCGTTCTGTGCACCTCCGCGATGGTCTACGGCGCCCAGCCCGACAACGACATCCCGCTCTCCGAGGACGCCGAGCTGCGGGCCACCGCGGAGGCGACGGGGGTCGGCGACCTGCTGGAGATCGAGCGGCTCGGCCGTCGTGCGCCGCGCGCTCATCCCGGCCTCAACGTCACGGTGGTCCGGCCCGCCGTGCTGGTCGGCGGCACCGACACCGCGCTCACCCGCTACTTCGAGTCGCCCCGGCTGCTCGTGGTCGCGGGGACCCGCCCGACCTGGCAGTTCTGCCATGTCGACGACCTGGTCAGTGCGCTGGAGTACGCCGCACTGGAGAAGGTCGACGGCGAGTTCGCAGTCGGCTGCGACGGCTGGCTCGAGCAGGACGAGGTCGAGGCGCTGAGCGGTATCCGCCGGATGGAACTGCCGTCCGCCGTCGCGCTGGGCGCCGCGGCCCGGCTGCACCGGATCGGTCTGACCCCGTCCCCCGCCGGGGACCTGGCCTACACCATGCACCCCTGGGTGGTGAGCGTCGGCCGACTGCACGACGCGGGGTGGCGACCCCAATGGACCAACGAGGAGGTACTCGCGGAACTGCTGGAAGAGGTCGCCGGGCGGTATACGGTCGGCGGCCGTCGGCTCGGCCGCAAGGACGCCACGGCCGCGGGCGCTGCGGGCGCCACGGTCGCGCTGCTGGGCACCGCGGCGCTGGTCCGCCGGGCCCGCAAGGCGCGACGCGGCCGTATCTAGTGCCGCCGGCCCCGCGAGGCGGGGTGCGCCGGGCCTGCTCTGTAGGACGCTCCAACGGGCCGCCGCCGGTGCCGGGCGAAAAGGCTATTCCGCGCCGGCCTGCGGGTACGGCACCATGGCGGCATGGCATCAACCAACGATCACCCGGGCGAGCAGGCGGCGCAGGACCCCATCCGGCTGCTGGCTGTTCGTGAAACTCCGCTGAGCCTTGACGAGGTTTTCCGGGCCGTCGGCGACGACGCGGCCGGCGGCACGGCGCTGTTTGTCGGCACGGTGCGTGACCACGACGGCGGCAGCGATGTCGAAGCCCTCGGCTACTCCTGCCACCCCTCGGTCGAGGCGGAGATGCGACGTGTCGCCGAGAAGGTCACCGGCCGGTTCCCGGTGCGGGCACTGGCCGCGGTCCACCGGGTGGGGGATCTCGCGGTGGGGGATCTCGCGGTCGTGGTCGCCGTCTCGTGTCCGCACCGCGGCGAAGCGTTCGAGGCGTGCCGCATGCTGATCGACGACCTGAAGCACGAAGTGCCGATCTGGAAGCACCAGACGTTCGCGGACGGTTCCGAAGAGTGGGTGGGCGCGTAGCGCCTCGTTGGGGGGCGGTGGTCGGGCGACGGGAGGGCGGGTGGGCGCGTAGCTCCTCGTTGAAGACCAGCTGGCAATTCGTCCGATTGCCCGATTTGCGTAACCACCCCCCTACCGCGAGCGTTGACTCCGCAGACGGTTAATCTGTTGATCAGTCGGTACGCGGCTGATCATGGGGTCGGGAGGTCGGGATGGCTGCACTCGCCTGGTTGCTGATTCCGTTTTTTGCCGCGGTCGGAGCGGCGGTGTGGGGCAGCTGGGCCGCGAAGCATCGCGCGATCGGCGACGGCGCCGAACTCGCGGGCTATGCGCGGTTCCGTGACGCCATGGAGAAGGCCGGGTCCGGTTCGGACCTGCTCTGAGCACGGCGACCCGGGTTTCGCCATGGGCTCCGGGACGAACCGGCCCCGACGAGGCACCGACAGAGCTGTCCCGTACTGTCGTTCCATGCCACGCCGCACCCTGACGCTGCTCACCTCGACGCTCGTTCTGATCGCGCTGCTGTGCGGCGGAGTGTTCCTCACCGTTCCGTACGGGGAGATGAGCCCGGGGCCGACGGTGAACACGCTCGGCAAGTCCGGGGGCAAGCCGGTGCTGCAGATCTCCGGGCACAAGACCTACCCGACGTCCGGGAATCTCAACATGGTGACCGTCCGGGTCACCACCGCCGACTACAACATGAACCTGGTCGAGGCGGTTTACGGCTGGCTCGCCCACGACACCCTGGTGGTACCGCACAACACGCTCTACCCGCAGGGCACCACCGAGCAGGAGTCGACGCAGCAGAACGCCGAGGAGTTCAGCGAGTCCCAGGAGAGCGCCAAGGTCGCGGCCCTCACCGAGCTGGGCATTCCGGTGAAGTCGCGGATCGTGGTCTCCACGGTCGTCAAGGACAGCCCCGCCGAGGGCAAGCTGCATGCGGGCGATCTCATCAGGGCCGTGGACGGCACGCCCGTCAAGGAGCCCACCGACGTGGCGAAGCTGGTCACCAAACACAAACCCGGTCAGGATGTCGTCTTCACGGTGGTCCCGGCCAAGGCCGCGGCCGATGCCGCGAAGGCGGGCACGGAGTCCAAGGGCAGCAAGAAGGTCACCATGACCACGGCAAAGGCCCCGGCCCCGGACACCGGCCGTGCGATCGTCGGCATCACGGCCGGCACCGACCACACCTTCCCCTTCGACATCAACATCAAGCTCGCCGATGTGGGCGGCCCGAGCGCCGGCCTGATGTTCTCCCTCGGCCTCGTCGACAAGCTGACGCCGGGCAGCCTGACCGGCGGCAGGTTCATCGCGGGTACCGGCACGATCGACGACCAGGGGCAGGTCGGCCCGATCGGCGGCATCGAGATGAAGCTCATCGCGGCGCGCAATGCGGGCGCCAGGTACTTCCTGACACCCGCCGACAACTGTTCGGCCGCGGCCGCCGACACACCGTCCGGCCTCACGCTGGTGAAGGTGAAGACCATGGACGGCGCGAAGAAGGCGCTGGACGAGATCCGCACCGGGGACACCGCCTCGCTGCCGAGCTGCTCGGCGAAGTAGCCGGCGCAACGAACGCGGCGGCCCGCGGTGCCCCCGTGCGGAGCGGCACCGGTCGGTTACGCCTCGAAGGTCACCGACAGCGCCTCGGCGAGCCCCGGCACCAGCTCCGAGCCGGTGAGCACCTCGTTGGGGGAGTCCTTCGCGCGCAGCCGCAGCGCGGACTCGCGAGTGCCGTCACGGAGCACCGCGACCGTCATCCGCACCTCCTGGCGGTCCGGGTGCTTGGCCACCCAGTCCGTCAGCTGTGCCTCGTCCATCCCTTCCGGCACGGAGGCCTCGGCGGACGGCGGCAGCATCAGCCGTTCCACCGTCATCGCACAGCCGGCCACCGCGTCGGGCCAGGCGATGGTGGCGAGGAATTCGTCGAGCGGGGTGGTGGACGGGATCTCGTCCTGCTCCACGGGGGTCAGCGAAGCGGCGGGTTCGCCGCCGTCGAGACCGAGCTGGGCGGCGAGGCCCGGCTCCTGGCTGCGCAGCTTCGCGGTGTCCACGAGTGCGAAGAGCCGCGCGGGCTGGTCCCAGCCGAGG
Source organism: Streptomyces sp. NPDC051322 (assembly GCF_040689485.1). Taxonomy (NCBI): domain Bacteria; kingdom Bacillati; phylum Actinomycetota; class Actinomycetes; order Kitasatosporales; family Streptomycetaceae; genus Streptomyces; species Streptomyces sp. NPDC051322. Next base: position 274,996 of record NZ_JBFBAK010000006.1, read on the forward strand.
CCGGACGCGTACTCGTCGATCTCCAGCACCGCCACCGTGAGCGGACTGGAGGCCATCGGAGGGCCTGAGGGTGAAGAAACGTTGGGCATGGGCAATATCCTGCCCTCTTCCACCCCGGAAGCGGGAACTGAGTAAACCCTCAGTAAGTTGCATGAGTGGGCTCTACGATCGCTGGGCCTGCTCCACACGACCGCGAACTTCGAGGTGCGCACGTTGGCTTTCCAGATGCCGGACCGCGGCGGAGGCCCGACCGGGCCACGGATCAGAGTGGGACGGCCGTCCCGCCGCGCCCGGACCCTGCTGTTGACATTGGGCGTGCTGGCCGTGCTGGCCATGGCGTTCGTGATGTTCGCCGGGTTCTGGACCGACTGGCTCTGGTACCGCTCCGTCGACTACTCGTCCGTTTTCACCACCACCCTGTGGACGAAGATCGGACTGTTCCTCGTCTTCGGCGTGCTGATGGCCGCGGCCGTCGGCGTCAACATCTGGCTGGCGCACCGGCTCCGGCCGCCGCTGAGCGCGATGTCCCTGGAGCAGCAGAGCCTCGACCGTTACCGGATGGGCGTCGCACCGTACAAGAAGTGGCTGCTGCTCGGGATCACCGCGCTGGTGGGGCTGATCGCGGGTGCCTCCGCCACCAGCCAGTGGCGCACCTGGCTGATGTTCGTCAACGGCGTGCCCTTCCACCAGAAGGACCCGCAGTTCAAACTCGACGTGTCGTTCTACGCGTTCGATCTGCCCTGGTACCGCTTCCTGCTGGGCTTCGGTTTCGCGGCCGTCGTGCTGTCCCTGATCGCCGCAGCGCTGGTGCACTATCTGTACGGCGGACTGCGGGTGACCAGCCCGGGGGCGCGTGCCACCTCGGCGGCCACCGGCCATCTGTCGGTGCTGCTCGGCGTGTTCGTCGCGCTGAAGGCGGTGGCCTACTGGCTCGACAGGTACGGGCTCGCCGTGAAGTCCAGCGACTTCAAGGCCACCGGTAACTGGACGGGCTTGCGGTATGTGGACGCCAACGCCTACCTCCCGGCGAAGACCATCCTGTTCTGCATCGCGGTCATCTGTGCCCTGCTGTTCTTCGCGACGCTCTGGCGCCGCACCTGGCAGCTGCCGGTGATCGGGTTCGGTCTGATGGTGCTCTCGGCGATCCTGATCGGCGGGCTCTACCCGGCGATCGTGCAAAAGTTCACGGTCGAGCCGAACGAGCAGGCCAAAGAAGCGCCGTACATCCAGAAGAACATCAAGGCCACCCGCGACGCCTACGGTATCGCCGATACGGACGTCGACAACTACTCCGGCAAGAGCAGCACGAAGGACACCACCAAGCAGCGCAGCGACGCGAATGCGGCGGCCAGTTACCGGCTGATCGACCCCAACGTCGTCTCGCCGACCTTCCAGCAGTTGGAGCAGAAGCGGAAGTACTACGGCTTCCCGGCGACGCTGGATGTGGACCGTTACAACGGCCAGGACACGGTGATCGGCCTGCGCGAGCTCAACATCGCGGGCATCCAGAAGCACAACTGGATCAACGACCACTTCACGTACACCCATGGCTACGGTGCGATCACGGCCAAGGGCACGGCCACCGACAGCAACGGCGCCCCGGTCTTCACCGAGTCGGGGCTGCCGACCACGGGCAAGCTCCCCGCGTCGTACCAGCAGCGGATCTACTACGGCGAGAAGACCACCCAGTACTCCATCGTCGGAGGCCCGCAGAAGGAACTCGACTACGAGGACAACGGCGAGAAGACCACCAGCTATGCGGGGAAGAGCGGGGTCGACCTCTCGAACCCGGTGAACCGCGCGGCGTACGCCGTGGCCTTCAGCGAGCCGCAGATCCTCTACTCGGGAGCCATCGGCGAAGGTTCGAGGATCCTCTACAACCGCACCCCGAAGCAGCGCGTCGAGGCGGTCGCCCCCTGGCTGACCATTGACGGCGACGCCTATCCGGCGGTGGTCGGCGGGAAGATCCAGTGGATCGTGGACGCCTACACCACGAGCAACGGCTATCCCTACGCCTCGCGTACGACCCTGGGTGACACCACGGCCGACTCGCTGACCGACAACCAGCGTGCGGTGGTGGCCCAGCAGAACCAGGTCAACTACATCCGCAACTCGGTGAAGGCCACCGTCGACGCCTACACCGGGCAGGTCAAGCTCTACCAGTGGGACACCAAGGACCCGGTCCTGAAGACCTGGATGAAGGCGTTCCCGAACACGGTCAAGAAGAAGGCCGACATCCCGGCGGACCTGAAGGCGCATCTGCGTTATCCGCAGGACATGTTCAAGGTCCAGCGTGAGCTGCTCACCCGCTACCACGTGACGGACCCCAAGCAGTTCTACAGCGGCAGTGACGCCTGGCAGGTGCCCAACGACCCGACCACCAGGGACAACAGGGCTGTTCCGCCCTACTACCTGTCGATGAAGTTGCCCGGCCAGAAGGGCACGGGGCAGCAGTTCTCGCTCACCACCACCTTCACGCCGAGCGGGCGTCCCAACCTCGGCGGCTTCATGGCGGTCGACGCGGACGCGGAGAGTCCGAATTACGGCACCATAAGACTTCTGAGAGTCACCTCGGAAGTGCCGGGCCCCGAGCAGGTGCAGAACAAACTCAACAGCCTGCCCGATGTAGCCACCTTCGTGAGAGATATGAAGGGCGCCGACTCGGACATCGAGTACGGCAACCTGCTGACCGTGCCACTGGACGGCGGCTTCCTGTACGTCGAGCCGGTGTACGCGCAGGGGCGCAACTCGCACTACCCGCTGCTGAAGAAGGTGGCCGTCTCGTATGCGGACGCCGATTCGCCGGACGGGGACACCACGGCGTTCCGCAACACCCTGGCGGAGGCCTTGAACGAGGTCTTCGGGGCGGACGGCGCGCAGACCACGCCCCCGGACACGGGCACCACCCAACCGCCGGCCACCGGGAACGACGCGTTGAAGAAGGCCATCGCGGACGCCCAGGACGCGTACGACGCCGGCCAGGCAGCGCTGAAGAAGCAGGACTGGACTGCCTACGGCAAGGCCCAGAAGGACCTGCAGGACGCCCTTCAGCGGGCTGCCGACGCCGGCGCCAAGGCCAAGTCGAGTCAGAAGGGCGGCTGACCACCAAGCCTGATCAGGGCGAAAAGCCCTGATCAGGCGGGACCCGACGCTGGTGAAGTTCCTCCTCGCACCGTGATACGGTTGTCACACAACGGCGCGGGGTGGAGCAGCTCGGTAGCTCGCTGGGCTCATAACCCAGAGGTCGCAGGTTCAAATCCTGTCCCCGCTACTGAAGACTGAGGGCCCGGATCTCGGAAGAGGTCCGGGCCTTCGTCATACACCGGGCGGACTCGGATCGGTGAGCGACAGGTGAAATCTCCCTGCGCCTACCGGGAGTTGGCGCTCGTTCATGTTTCACTTATCTCTCTGTGGGCATGTCGACAAAACGCTGAAGTGACCTCCTGGGCTGCGATATACCAGGTGTACGCGGGTTGCGGGTGGTGGGACGATGGGGTTTATGGGGGACAGGGCAACTCTGTTGGAGACAGGGCGGTTTGTGCACACGCACGCCGAGCGTGCCGAGCACGGCGGAGACGTCGTCGGCGCGCAGGACACGGCTGACGCCGAGACCGAGGCGCGGCACCGACGTGGCGCCGAGAGCGGCGACGCCGCCTCGATGAGCGCGCTGGGCGCGCTGCTGCTGCGCCGCGGCGACCTCGACGGCGCCGAGCGCTGGCTGCGTGCGGCCACCGCCGAGGGCGACCGGGCCGGTGCCAACAACCTGGGTGTCCTGCTGCACCAGCGGGGTTATGCCGACGAGGCGGCCGGCTGGTGGCGGATCGCCGCGGTCGCCGGTTCCGCCGCTGCCGCTCACGCGCTGGGCCGTCACCACCGGGAAAGGGGCGATGAGCCCGCCGCCGAGTACTGGCTGCGCCAGTCCGCCGAATCCGGCCACGCGCTGGGCGCCTACGCCCTGGCCGACCTGCTGGAGCACCGCAGCGATGTGGGTGCCGAGCGCTGGCTGCGCGCCGCTGCCGAGCAGGGCCACCGGGAGGCGGCCTATCGCCTGGCCCGCGCACTGGACCGGGCGGCCGCCGAGGAGTCGCCGGCCGCCGAGGCCGAGCAGTGGTACCGACAGGCCGCGGCCCGTGGTCACCGGCGCGCAGCGCTGCACCTCGGAGTGATCCTGGAGAAGCGTGGCGACCTCAAGGAGGCCGGCCGCTGGTATCTGACCTCCGCGAAGGACGGTGAGGCCCGCGCCGCCTGCGCGCTCGGCTTCCTGCTGCGCGACGCGGGCGACGAGGAGAGCGCCGCCGTGTGGTGGCTGCGTGCCGCCCAGGAGGGCGACGGTAACGCCGCCAACGCGCTGGGGGCCCTCCACACGGCCAGGGGTGAGCAGCAGACGGCCGAGCGCTGGTACCGCAGCGCCATGGACGCGGGCGACGTCAATGGCGCGTACAACCTCGCGCTGCTCTGCGCCGCCCAGGACCGCAAGGCCCAGGCCGAGCAGTGGTACCGCCGCGCCGCCTACGCCGGTCACCGCGAAGCCGCCAACGCGCTCGCCGTCCTGCTCCTGCAGAACGGCGACCCGGCCGGCGCCGAGCCGTGGTTCTCCAAGGCGGCCGAGGCGGGCAGCGTGGACGCCGCCTTCAACCTGGGCATCCTGCACGCCGGCCGCGGCGACGACCGCCGGGCGTTCACCTGGTACGAGCGGGCGGCGGCCGCAGGCCACACCGAGGCCGCTCTGCAGGTCGGCATCGCCCTGCTCCGGGACGGTGAGGAGCACACCGCGGAGCGCCATCTGCGCTGCGCGGCGGGCGGTGGGAGCACCGAGGCGGCCTTCCGGCTCGGCGCCCTGCTCGACTCGCGGATGCCGCCGCCGGGACCGCCGATACTCGGCGAGCCCGTCACGGACAAGAGCGAGTGCGAGGAGTGGTACGAGCGGGCCGCCGAGCACGGGCACCGCCGCGCCCAGGTGCGCGTCGGCATGCTCGCTGCATCCCGCAACGACATCGAGGCGGCGGCACGTTGGTACCGGGAGGCCGCCGAAGCGGGCAGCCGCAACGGCGCCTTCAACCTCGGTCTGCTGCTCGCTCGGGAGGGCAACGAGCGGGAGGCCGGCTTCTGGTGGGCCAGGGCCGCGAACGCCGGTCACGGCCGCGCCGCGCTGCGCATCGCGTTGCTCGCCATCCGCCGTGGTGAGCTGGCCGAGGGGCGGAAGTGGTGCGCCCAGGCCGTGGAACTGGGCCCCGCCGAGGTCGCTGAGCGTGCCGCCAGGCTGTCCGAGGCACTGCGGCAGGAACTGAGCGCCTAGCGGGCGCACATCGGGACTCCGTTCATGGATTTGCGCTGGTCGACCGGGCCGACGTAGAGTTGCCATCACAACGGCGCGGGGTGGAGCAGCTCGGTAGCTCGCTGGGCTCATAACCCAGAGGTCGCAGGTTCAAATCCTGTCCCCGCTACTGAAGACTGAGGGCCCGGACTCGAAAGAGTCCGGGCCCTCAGTCGTAGGCCCAGTCGTATGACCAATCATCTGAACTGCCCGGTCCTCTGAACGCCCCGCCCGCAGGAGTGGGGCGTTCCCGTCGGATCAGGCGGAGGCGCAGGCCGGGCAGATGCCCCGGTAGGTGACCTCGACGTCCGAGACGGTGAAGCCGAAACGCTCGGTGTCGGGGAGATCGGTCAGCGGGTTTCCGGCCGGGTGGACATCGCGGATCGCACCGCACTGCGCGCAGACCAGATGCTGGTGCGGGCGGTGGGCGTTCGGGTCGTACCGCTTGGCTCGGCGGTCTGTCGAGACCTCGATGACCTCACCGAGGACGACCATCTCGCCCAGGGTGTTGTACACGGTCGCCCGGGAGATCTCGGGCAGCTTCGCCACGGCACGCGCGTGTACCTCGTCGGCGGTCAGATGCACATGATCCCCGTCGAGGACCTCGGCCACGACACGACGCTGGGCGGTCATCCGCCAGCCGCGTTCGCGCAGACGTTCCAACAGGTCACTCATGGAGCCCAGCTTAACAGGGGAAAAGACCCGGTCCGGAACGGGTGTGACATTGGACTGAGAATTGAATTGGACAAAGTCCAATGTAGGATCGAACCCGTAATCACCCGGTGACAGGACTGGCAGGATCCACGCAGGAGGCGCACGTGACGCAGGGCCACTCACCACGGAGACTGGGGCTCCGGTAGCCGACGAGTGGCAGTCCACCCCGGTCGGCGGTGGCACCGGCAACCACGAGGCGCCCAGCCACCCCGAGGACAACGACTTCGTCCAGCCGGGCAATCTCTACCGCATGATGTCCGAGGACGAGAAGAGCCGGCTCGTCGCGAATCTCGCCGGTTTCATCGCGCAGGTCTCGCGGGACGACATCGCGGAGCGGGCGATCAACAACTTCCGCCAGGCCGACGGTGACTTCGGTAAGCGTCTCGATGCCGCGGTGCAGCAGCTGCGCGCCTGACGCCGGGCCAGGGGCCGAAGAGGCGCGGGCGCATCAGGAGGTCAGCGCCGCTTCGGCCCTGGCGGGCGCCCAGCAGCGGATGATGTCGCGCACCGACACGACACCGACCGGGCCCGCGTCGTCGAGCACGATCAGGTGGCGGAAACCACCGTTCGACATCGCCTCGGCGGCTTCCTCCAGGGTCCAGGAGGCTGCGGCGAAGACCACGTCGGTGGTCGTGTGCGCACCTGCGGTCTCCCGGTCGGGGTCGAGCCCCGCGCCCACCGCGTTGAGGATGTCGCGCTCGGTGAGAATGCCGAGCCCGCTGGTGTCGGGGTCGAGAACGACGGCCGCGCCGATACGGCGCGCGGACATCAGACAGGCGCACTGGCGGAGGGTGTGTGCGGGACCGATGGTGAGAATCACCGTACTCATCGCGTCGCGGACGAACATGAAGGGTGCCACCTCCTGGGGGAATCCCTGCTTGCGCTTCTATTCACAAGTTCACAAGGGGACGTTCCCAGGGTCGCATCACGACGTGCGCTCGGCAAGGGGCCGGACCTGGCCGGCTCGGGCCGGAAGCGCGCGGCGGTCCTGATACTCCGTCAGTAACGCTGGTTGAGATACCCGAGCATGTCCTGGTGCAGCAGGCCGTTGGAGGCGGCCGCATTGCCGCCCTCCACCCCGCGCACCCCGTCCAGGCTGGTGAATTCCCCGCCGGCCTCCTGGACGACGATGGCGGTCGCCGCCATGTCCCAGAGCGAGAGCTCCGGCTCGGCGCAGATGTCGACCGAACCTTCGGCGACCATCATGTACGGCCAGAAGTCGCCGTAACCACGAGTGCGCCAGCAGTCCCGGGTGAGGTCCAGGAAGCCGTCGAGCCGCCCCTGGGCCTCCCAGCCGGTCAGCGACGAGTAGGCGAACGAGGCGTCCGCGATCCTGGAGACCTTGGAGACCTGCAAGCGGGTCGCCGAGGTGAGGCTGCGGCCCGTGTAGGCGCCGCCGCCCTTCGCGGCCCACCACCGGCGGCCCAGCGCGGGCGCGGACACCACGCCGACCACGGGTTCATGGCCGTCATCGCCCGCCACCGCCAGGGAGACCAGCGTCGCCCACACCGGTACGCCGCGGACGTAGTTCTTGGTGCCGTCGATCGGATCGATGATCCACCGCCGTGGGCCGGTGCCCGAAAGGCCGTACTCCTCACCGAGGATCGCGTCCCGCGGCCTGGCGCGCCGGAGCTGTCCGCGGATCAGCTCCTCGGCGTTCTTGTCGGCCTCACTCACCGGGGTCATGTCCGGCTTCGTCTCGACCTTGAGGTCAAGGGCCTTGAACCGGTCCATCGTCGCCGCGTCGGCGGCATCCGCCAGGACGTGGGCGAGACGCAGATCATCGTGGTAATCGGACATGAGCGTCACAGTATCCACCGCGCGCTCGATCGGGCCACAGGCCCCTGCCCGGGCCCTGTCCGTGCCGCGAACCTTGACAGCCCGGTAACCTCCGTCAACTCTGAGCGCAGAGCCGCACCCGGGAGGCAATGATGCCTGCAGCGCGCGAATCCCTGCTCGACTCGGCGCTCTCCGCGCTCGCCGAGCTGCCCTGGTCCGGCGTCCGCATGGTGGACGTGGCGTCCGCTGCCGGGGTCTCCCGGCAGACCCTCTACAACGAGTTCGGTTCCAAGGACGGTCTGGCCCGCGCCCTGATGCGCCGCGAGGCCGACCGCTATCTGCTGGGCGTCGACCGGGCGCTCACGGGGCCGACCTCGTGCGGTGAGCGGCTGGTCGGCGTCGCCGAGTGGACGGTCGACGCGGCGCATTCGTATCCGCTGGTCCGGGCGCTGCTCACCGGTTGCTGGCCGGAACGGTTGCCCGCACCGGGCCCGGCGGCCCGGTCCGTCGGTTCGCACATTCCCGCTCAGCGCCGCGCCGACGCCGGCCCTCCCACCCCGGCCGAGCTGATCGCCGCGGTACGGCACCGGGCGGCGCTTGCGCCGGCCGTGGGCGCAACCGAGGAGGAGAGCACGGAATTCATCCGCTGCTGCGAGGTGGCCGTGCGCCTGGCGCTCTCCCATGTCGTCGCCCCGGGGGACCAGCGAGTGGACCGGCTGGTCCTCGGGTCGGTGTGAGCCCCAGTGGGCCGGCGGCACCGGGGGACCCGGCGGATCAGTGCGCCGAGCCCGACAACTGGAGGCCTATCACGCCCACGATCACGAAGGAGATCGAAACCAGTTTGAGTACCGAGACGAGGTCCCCGAGGAAGACCATCCCGTAGATGGCCGTACCCGCCGCGCCGATGCCCGTCCAGACGGCGTAGGCCGGCCCCACGTCGAGCTTGCGCAGCGAGAGGGTCAGCAGGCCGAAACTGCCGAGTGCGAAGCAGCAGAACGCGACGGTCGGCCAGAGCCTTGTGAAGCCGTGCGAGAGCTTGAGACATACCGCGAAACCCGTCTCGAGAACCCCCGCGACCACCACCAGCAGCCACGCCATTCAGTGCCTCCACATCGGTGACTGCTCCGTCATCACTTGGTGCGCCTATGCATTTACCGGGCCGGCCGGGCGGCAAACGCGCCTGATCAGTCGCCCTCGCGCCGCTCCCGTGTCGCGAGCAGTCTGCGCAGCGAGTCCAGCCGGGCCGGATCGGCGTGTCCTTCGGTCACCCAGGCGTCCAGCGCACACTCCGGTTCGTCATGACTGCAGCCTCGCGGACAGTCCTCGGTGCCCGGTACGAGATCCGGGAAGGCGAGGATGACACGGGAGGGGTCCACGTGGTGCAGGCCGAAGGAGCGTACTCCCGGGGTGTCGACCACCCAGCCGCGCTCGTCGGGGAGCGGCAGCGCCAGCGCCGAGGTCGTGGTGTGCCGGCCGCGGCCGGTCACCGCGTTGACATGGCCGACGCTGCGCCGTTTGTCCCGCGGAACCAGTGCGTTGACCAGAGTCGTCTTTCCGACGCCGGAGTGGCCGACGAAGGCGGTGACCTTGTCGTTGAGGAAGTCCCTGACCCGGTCGGCGGCCTCGCCGTGGGCCAGCTCGTCACGGCTGGTGACGACGTACGGGATGTCGAGGGCCCCGTATGCCTCGAGGAGCTGGTCGGGCGGGGCCAGGTCGGACTTGGTGAGGACGAGCAACGGGGAGAGCCCGCCGTCGTAGGCGGCCACCAGGCAGCGGTCGATCATCCTCGGGCGCGGTTCCGGGTCGGCGAGCGCGGTGACGATCGCCAGCTGGTCGGCGTTGGCGACGACCACCCGCTCGAACGGGTCGTCGTCGTCGGCGGTGCGGCGCAGTACGGACGTCCTGGGCTGGATCCGCACGATGCGCGCCAGTGTGTCCTTGGCGCCGGAGAGATCTCCGACGATCATGACCTGGTCGCCCACCACGGCGGCCTTGCGGCCCAGCTCGCGGGCTTTCATCGCGGTGATCGTGCGGCCGTCGACGAGGCAGGTGAGGCGCCCCCGGTCGACCGTCACCACCATGCCCTCGGCCGCCTCCTCGTGCTTGGGGCGGATGTTGGTGCGGGGGCGGTTGCCCTTGGGATTGGGGCGGACCCGGATGTCGTCCTCGTCGGGGTTCTTGCCGTAGCGGCGCATGGCGTCAGACCCCGAGCATTTCGGTCCACATCCTGGGGAAGTCGGGGAGTGTTTTGGCGGTCGTCGCCACGTTCTCGATCTCGACGCCTTCGACGGTGAGGCCGATGACCGAACCCGCGGTGGCCATCCGGTGGTCGTCGTAGGTGTGGAAGACACCGCCGTGCAGCGGACGAGGCCGGATCCGCAGGCCGTCGGCGGTTTCGCTGACGTCTCCGCCGAGTTCGTTGATCTCCTTGGTGAGTGCGGCCAGCCGGTCGGTCTCGTGCAGCCGCAGATGCGCGACACCGCGCAGCGTGGACGGCGAGTCCGCGACGGCGGCGACGGCGGCGATGACGGGGGTGAGCTCGCCGACCTCACCGAGGTCGACATCGATGCCATGGACCCGGCCCGAGCCGGTGAAGACCAGGCCCTGCTGGGTCAGGGCGCAGGAGCCACCCATTTCGGTGAAGATCCTTCGCAGCGCGTCACCCGGCTGGGTGGTGGTCTCCGGCCAGTCCGGGATGGTGACCCGGCCCCCCGTGACCAGGGCGGCCGCCAGGAACGGCTGGGCGTTGGACAGATCTGGCTCGACGGTCAGATCGCGGCCCAGCACAGCGCTGGGGGAGACCCGCCAGACGTTCGGCTCGCCGCCGGTCTCCGGCTCGTCCACCTGCGCGCCGACCCTGCGCAGCATGTCGACGGTCATCCGGATGTGCGGCAGCGAGGGCAGGGTGGCGCCGGTGTGCCGCACCTCCACCCCCTGGTTGAAGCGTGGCGCGGAGAGCAGCAGCGCCGAGATGAACTGCGACGAGGACGAGGCGTCGATCTCGACGGACCCGCCGTCCAGCGCGCCGCCGCCGTGCACGGTCAGCGGGAGTCCGCCGCGGCCCTCGTCCTCGATCCGGGCGCCGAGCACCCGCAGCGCGTCGATGACGCCGTGCAGCGGCCGCTCGTAGGAACGGGGATCGCCGTCGAAGCGGACCGGTCCGTCGGCGAGGGCCGCGACCGGCGGCAGGAAGCGCATGACCGTGCCCGCGTTGCCGACGTCCAGGGCGGCGGGACCGTGCAGTCCGTACGGGATCACCCGCCAGGCCTCGCCGGCGCCTTCGGGTTCGCCGGCCACGCCGGGGTCGCCGGTGGCCGACGAACTGGACGACACCGTCTCCTCGATCCGCACGCCCAGCGCGCGCAGCGCGTCGGCCATCAGCAGGGTGTCGCGGGAACGCAACGGGCGGCGCAGCCAGCCGGGCTCGGCGGCGAGGGCGGCCAGCACCAGGCCGCGGTTGGTGACCGACTTCGATCCGGGCACCGTGACCGTCGCGTCGACGGCCCCGGACGCGTAAGGGGCGGGCCAGCGGGCGGTGTGCACGGAGCTTTCGGTCATGCCCCTTACTTTACTGATGGTGCACAGGCCCGAAAGTCGCTCGTGTCCCGGCTCGGGTCACAGTCCGAGCAGCCAGCGCCCGCCGCCGATCAGTGAACAGAGCGACACGACGTGGAACAGCAGCAGCCACACGGTCGGCGGGAGGTGCGTGAGCCTGCCCAGCTGGTCGGCGTCGGAGTCCCCCGCATGGCCGTGCAGCCGCTTGCGCTGAAGCTCGAACGCCGGTCGCACACCGCCGATGAGCAGAAACCAGACGGCGGTGTACGCGAACGCCGACTGGACCTGGGCACTGGTCAGCCAGGAGATCAGCACGAAGGCCGCACCGGTGACGATCACGGTGAGTGCCCCGTACGCATTGCGGATCATGATCAGCATGGCGAGCAGCAGCGCACAGGCCGCCCAGAGGAACAGCGTGATGTGGTCCGCGGCCAGCAGCCAGGCGCCGCCGAGACCCAGCAGCGGCGGCGCGGTGTAGCCGGCCGCCGCGGTGAGGATCATGCCAGGGCCGCTCGGCCTGCCGCGGCTGACGGTCAGGCCGCTGGTGTCCGAGTGCAACCGGATGCCGTCCAGCCGCCGGCCGGTGAGCAGGGCGATCAGGCCGTGGCCGCCTTCGTGGGCGATGGTGACGGCGTTGCGGCTGAGCCGCCATATTCGGTGCGGGGCGACGGCGAGCAGCGCCACGGCGGCGGTGACGATCACCAGCCACTCGTCGGGATCGGGCTGGGTGCCGAAGACGCGGTCCATGGGTGCGGGGACTCCTCGGTCGGGCGGTGGCCGGGCTGCTGGCCGGGCGCTGGGTGGAAATGGCAGTCTGGCGCATATGTGCGGACGGTTTGCAGCGAGTCGTAAGCCCGAGGATCTCGTGGGCCTCTTCGGGATAGAGAAGTGGGACCCGACCGAGACCGCGGTCCCCGACTGGAACGTGGCACCGACCAAGACGGTCCAGGTCGTCCTGGAGCGTCCGGTGAAAGACGCCGATCCGCGGCGCCCGGTTCGTCAGCTGCGGAATCTGACGTGGGGCCTGGTGCCCTCATGGGCGAAATCACCGGAGGGCGCGGCCCGCATGATCAACGCGCGGGCGGAGACGATCCAGCAGAAGCCGTCGTTCCGCCGGGCCTTCGCCGCCCGGCGCTGCATCGTCCCCGCCGACGGCTACTACGAGTGGCTGACCGCCGCCGGGGAGCGGGAACTGGAGGTCGAGGGCAAGAAGAAGCGGCCGCGCAAGCAGCCGTACTTCGTGACCCCCGCGGACGGGTCGGTGATGGGGTTCGCCGGACTGTACGAGTTCTGGCGGGACCCGGCGCTGCCCGGTGACCACCCGCAGGCCTGGTGGACGACCTGCACGATCGTCACGACCGAGGCCGAGATCACACCGCTCGCGGGAGGAGCGGACGGCACCGGGGGTCCCGCGTCGCTGGCCGACATCCACCCCCGGATGCCGCTGATGCTGACCCCGGACCGGTGGGATCCCTGGCTGGACCCGGCGCGTACGGACCCCGCGGAGCTGACGGAACTACTGGCACCGCCGCCCGCCGGGCTGGTCCGGGCGTACCCGGTGTCGACGGCGGTGAGCAATGTCCGCAACAACGGGCCGGAGCTGCTGACCGCGCTGGAGGGGCCCGAGGAGGGCACACTCTTCTGACGTGACTGCTTCCGATGTGACGTCTGCTGTCGAGAGTGTCGACACCCCTGCCGGTGAGGCCCGCATCACCTGGCGTACCGCCGCCCGCGCGCGTCTGGTGCTCGCCGTCGGCCATGGCGCCGGGGGCGGTATCGAGGCCCGCGATCTGCGGGCCCTGGCCGATGCGCTGCCGCGGCTCGGGGTGACCGTCGCGCTGGTCGAGCAGCCCTGGCGGGTCGCCGGGAAGAAGGTCGCCCCCGCGCCGAAAACCCTGGACACGGGATGGCGCGCGGTGTGGCCGGCGCTGCTGACGCCCGGCCTGCCGGTGATCGCGGGCGGTCGCAGCGCCGGGGCACGGGTAGCCTGCAGAACGGCGGCGGAACTGGGCGCGCGCGGCGTCCTGGCACTGAGCTTTCCGCTGCACCCTCCGGGGAAGCCGGAGAAGTCCCGGCAGGACGAACTGCTCGGGGCCGGCGCGCCCACGCTCGTGGTGCAGGGCGGGAACGATCCCTTCGGAAAGCCGGCCGAGTTCCCGGCCGGCGCATTCGAGCTGGTGGAAGTACCGTCCGCCGACCATGGCTTCGCGGTCCCCAAGCGCGCCGGAATCGGCCGGGAAGAAGCCCTGAAAGTCATCACCGACGCCGTCGCCGGGTGGGTCGGACGCATCCGGGAATGTTGAGCCCGGGGCCGCTGTTGTGCCGGACATCGATACAGAAGCCTGGATGTGGAGAGGGAGTCCGTCGCATGGGTTCGACCATCTGCCCGCGCCGCCCGCAGAACGCTGAGCTGGAGTGGACGGTGTTCTCGACGGCCACCGGTGCTCCTTCCCGGGCGGCGGGCGGACCGGATCGTCGTCTATCCTCCGATTCGAGTGGGTCCGGTTTCGGATCCGCCAAGGCGTTGGAGGAGGTGGGTCCGGTCACTGGGACCGACACAGGGACCGAAGACGGCCACGCGGAAGAGACGACCGCGGAGCGCAACGCGCGCTTCGAGCGGGATGCCCTCGGCTATCTCGACCAGATGTACTCGGCCGCGCTGCGCATGACGCGCAATCCGGCCGATGCCGAGGACCTGGTGCAGGAGACCTACGCGAAGGCGTACGGCTCGTTCCACCAGTTCCGTGAGGGCACGAACCTCAAGGCGTGGATGTACCGCATCCTCACGAACACGTTCATCAACTCCTACCGCAAGAAGCAGCGGGAGCCTCAGCGCAGTGCCGCCGAGGAGATCGAGGACTGGCAGCTCGCACGCGCCGAGTCGCACATGTCCACCGGACTGCGCTCCGCCGAGTCGCAGGCGCTGGACCACCTGCCCGATTCGGACGTGAAGTCCGCGCTGCAGGCGATTCCCGAGGAGTTCCGCATCGCGGTCTATCTCGCCGACGTAGAAGGCTTTGCGTACAAGGAGATCGCGGACATCATGGGTACACCCATCGGGACGGTGATGTCCCGGCTGCACCGGGGCCGTCGTCAGCTGCGCGGCATGCTCGAGGACTACGCACGCGACCGCGGGCTGGTCCCTGCGGGTGCCGGAGAGTCGAACGAAGCGAAAGGTTCGGGCTCATGAGTTGCGGACAGCCGCACGAAACGGACTGCTCCGAGGTTCTGGACCATCTCTACGAGTTCCTCGACCATGAGATGCCGGACAAGGACTGCACCAAGTTCGAAGTGCACTTCGAGGAGTGCTCCCCGTGCCTGGAGAAGTACGGCCTGGAACAGGCCGTCAAGAAGCTGGTGAAGCGCTGCTGCGGCAGCGATGACGTACCGGCCGACCTGCGGTCGAAAGTCATGGGCCGCATCGACCTGATCCGCTCCGGAGAGGCCGTACCCGACCACGACGTGTCGGTCTCCGACCGGTCGGCCGCCGCTCAGGAGTAGCCCCGGGCCCCGATTTGTCCCCCGGCTTGTCACCCGATGGTGCTGCGGATCCCCGGTTGCGCCACACCGCACGCAGTCGCGCGCTTATCCTCCCGAATCTGTACGGACTCCGAAGCCGTACGGACCCGGAGAAGGAGACCGCATGCGGGCACTGCCGCCGGCCGCACGTGTCTGCATCGTGTGCGCGGTCCTGGCCGCCGCCGGCTGCGTGTGGCCCGCCGTCACCGCCCCCGGCACACCGTGGCTCACGTTCGGGCTGCTCGCCGTGGTCTGTGCCGGGTGCGAACTCGCCGGACGCAGGTCGCCCGGGGCCGGGTCGTTCTTCGCGGTACTGCTCGCCGCCGCACTGCTGCTGCCTCCCGCCGCCGCGGCGCTGGTCGCAGTCCCCGGCGCGCTCGTCGGCCGGGTCGAGCACCGCCCGTATGCCACGCGGCGGGTCTGGCACGCCGCCCAGCTCGCCCTCGCGGTGCGGGCCGCGGCGGAGGTCGCGGTGCGGCTCGGCGGACCGCACCGGACGCCCGACTTTCCCTACGCGCTGCTGCCCGCGCTCGCCGCCGCCCTGGTGTTCTGCCTGGTCGTGACGGTGCTGGAGGGGCTCGTGCTGGCCGCGGCGGAGCGCGTACGGCTGCGCGTCGCCTGGCGTGGCCTGGCCCGGTCGGTGGCCCCGCACATCGTGCACGGGCTGGCCGGGCTGATGATGGCGGTCCTCTGGAGCAGTCCCTTCGGGCCGCTCGCGGCGCTGTTCGTGCTGCTGCCCATGTACATCTCCAGCTGGGTCTTCGCCCAGTACCACCGCGAGCGCGCCGCCCACCGGGCCACCATCCGGGCGCTGGTGCAGGCCGTCGACATCAAGGACCAGTACACCCGTGGGCACAGCGAACGGGTCGGTCAGGCGTCGGCGATGATCGCCGGCGAGCTCGGCATGGACGGTGACCGGCTCGAAGCGCTGCGCTTCGCCGGGATCCTGCACGACGTGGGGAAGCTCGGGGTGCCGACCAGACTGCTCAGGAAGGACGGGCCGCTGACGCCCGACGAACGACGGGTCATCGAGCTGCATCCCGAGTACGGACACGAAATGGTCCGCGGCATCGGTTTCCTCGGCGAGGCGCGGGCGGCGATCCTGCACCATCACGAGCGGCTGGACGGATCCGGCTACCCCTATGGCCTCTCCGGGCAGCAGATCCCCGAATTCGCCCGGGTGGTGGCCATCGCCGACGCCTTCGACGCCATGACATCGACCCGTTCCTACCGGCGGGCCAGGCCCGTCGACGCCGCGCTGACCGAACTGCAGCGCTGTGCCGGGACCCAGTTCGACCCGCGGATGGTCCAGGCGTTCGTACGGGCCCTGGCGCAGCACGGCTGGCGTCCCGCGGTCACCGCGGACGAACCGGACGCCCGCCCGCTCGGACCGGTCCCGCAGGCCCGGGCCGGGGCGTCTCCCGCCGCGTCGGCCGCCGACCGGGAGCGGCTCGGGTGAGCTCGGGCACGCCACGCGCTGTCGCGCTGGTCCACGGCGCCGCCGCCCTGGTCACCGCGGTGTGCCTCGGCTGGACCTGCTGGCACGGCATCCGGGACGGCGGCACCGCGCTGACCTTCGGATTACTCGTCGCCGCCGGTGAACTGGCCCGGCGGACCGGCCCCGGTAGTGAACGCGAGCCGGCGCCTCTCGGCGCCGCCGGAGCCCTCGCCTACGCGCTGCTGGGCCAGAACGGCGGCCACCCCACCGGACACGGCGCCCCCCAGGTCGTCGCCGTCGTGGTCGCGGGCGCCCTGGCGGGGACGGCGCCCCATGTGGCACGCGGCCGGGGGCCCACCGTCGACCACGTGGCCCGCCGGGTGCTCACCGTCGCCTTCGCCGCCGTCTGCTTCCAGCCGCTGTACAACTCGGGACGGCTGGACGCCTGGGGAGTGCGAGGCCCTGCGTACGCCGTGGGGCTGTTGCTGCTGCTCGGGCTGACCGCTCTCTGCGACGCGGTCATCGCCGCCGCGATGACCCGGGCCCGCTCCCTTCCGCACCGCTACAAACGCCGCGGAGGCGCCCCCCTGCCCTACGGACCACTGGTCCGCGACGAGCTCCGCGCGCTGCTCGGTATCGGCTCCGCGGTCTGTGCCACCGGCGTGGTGATGGCCCTGGGGGTCGCCGTCGTCGGCCTGTGGGCGCTGCCCGTCTTCTCCGTACCGCTGCTGCTCACCCAGCTGTCGCTGCGCCGCCACGCGCTCGTCCGCACCACCTATGCACAAACCATCACCTCGCTGGCCCGGGCCACCGAGGTCGCCGGGTACACGCCGCACGGCCACGCCCGCAGGGTCGCCGTCCTCAGCCGGGCCGTGGGCCGCGAGCTGGGGCTCACCGAGTCGGCCCTGACCGTGCTGGAGTACGCGGCGCTCATGCACGACATCGGGCAGCTGTCGCTCGTCGACCCGGTCCCGGACGGCGCGACCGCCCTGCTGCCCCTCGCCGAACAACGCCGGATCGCCCTGCTCGGTGGCGCGGTGGTCCGCCAGACCGGAGTACCCGCCGAGGTCGCGTTGGTCGTCGAGAGCCAGGCAGACCCCTACCGTGAGCAGCCGCTGACCGCCCGGATAGTCAGGGCGGTCAATGCGTACGAGGACCTCTCGGGGGAACACGCAGGAGGCAGCGGTGCGGGCGGCCCGCTCAGCGCGCTGGAACGGCTGCGGCTCGGCACCGGTCGCGATTACCAGCCCGAGGTGGTGGAATCTCTGGCCCGGGTGCTGTCCCGCGGGGGCCTCGCCTAGCGGAGGCAGAGCCGGTGCCCGGTGGATGTGTGCTCCCTCACCTGGGTAACCAGTGGGTAATGAGCGAGGCTCCGACCGAGCATGGTTGGATGCGAAGAGAGGGTGTTCCGGGGGCATAGGAGCCCGGGAAGCAGAGACTTTTCAGCGACCGGCAGGCGGGAATCGTGAGGATCTTCGGGAAGGTACGGCATCGGCCCTCCGCCTCGTGGCGGCAGGCCACTGACCGCGCGTTCACGCTGATCGGCGACGGGCGGTACGAGGACGCGGGGGCGCTGCTGACCCGCGCCGCCGACCTCGAACCGTGGCTGTCCGAGTCCTGGTTCAACCTCGCCCTGCTGCACAAGTTCCGGCACGACTGGGACCGCGCCCGGACCGCCGGGCTGCGCGCGGTGGCCCTCCTCGACCGGGAGACCGGCGCCCCCGACTGGTGGAACGTCGGCATCGCGGCCACCGGCCTGCAGGACTGGCCGCTGGCCCGCCGGGCCTGGCAGGCCTACGGGCTGAAGGTGCCCGGCGAGGCCGCGTCCAGCGGCGAGCCGCTCGGCATGGAGCTCGGCTCCGCCGCCGTGCGGTTGTCGCCCGAGGGCGAGGCCGAGGTCGTCTGGGGCCGCCGGCTCGACCCGGCCCGGATAGAGGTGCTCTCCATCCCGCTGCCGTCCTCCGGTCGCCGCTGGGGCGAGGTGGTCCTCCACGACGGCGTCCCGAACGGCGAACGCGTCACCGCCGCGGGGCCCTCGTATCCGGTCTTCGACGAGATAGAACTGTGGGCCCCCTCGCCCGTGCCGACCTGGGTGGTCCTGCTGGAAGCGGCCACCGAATCGGACCGGGACGCGCTGGAACGACTGGCGGCCGATGCAGGATTCGCCGCCGAGGACTGGTCCTCCTCCGTACGGCTGCTCTGCCGGGCCTGCTCCGAGTCGCAGATGGAGAGCGACGAGGGCGACGGCCAGCAGCGCCTGGACCCGCACGACCACAGCGAGCCGGGCCACCCCGGCCCGCTCGGCCACCGCACGGCGGGCGATCTGTGGGTCCCCGAGCGTGAATGCGGCATAGCCGCCCCCGACGGTCTGGTGCGGGGTCTCCTCGACGGATGGGTCGCCGACAGCCCGGACAGCCGTGAGTGGCGGGATCTCGAAGAAGTCTGCTGAGGGCACCGCGGACTGCCCGTAGGCTGTACGGGATCCATTTGCGGGATCTCTTTCGGTGTTGTCGGAAGTTTTGATGGAAGGCGTACGGCGGACATGGCGCAGCAGGAGACGGACCAGCAGATCAATGACGGTTTCGTCGTGGACACCGAGGACTGCGAGGAGCGCGAGGCGGCCCACCGTGCCCGCGGCACCGTCCGGCCGATCACCGTCGTGGGCAATCCGGTGCTGCACAAGGAGTGCAAGAACGTCACCTCCTTCGACGGCGAGCTGGCCCAGCTGATCGACGACATGTTCGCCAGCCAGAAGGCCGCCGAAGGTGTCGGGCTGGCCGCGAACCAGATCGGTGTCGACCTCAAGGTCTTCGTCTACGACTGCCCGGACGACGACGGCGTCCGCCACGTCGGGGCCATCTGCAACCCGGTCCTCGCCGAGATCCCGGCCGACCGCCGCAACCTCGACGACTCCAACGAGGGCTGCCTCTCGGTCCCGACGGCGTACGCGGCGCTGGCCCGCACCGATTACGCCGAGGTCTCCGGCCAGGACGCCGAGGGCAACCCGGTCAAGGTGCGCGGCACCGGCTACTTCGCCCGCTGCCTCCAGCACGAGACCGACCACCTGTACGGCTACCTGTACATCGACCGTCTCTCGAAGCGCGACCGCAAGGACGCGCTGCGGCAGATGGAGGAGGGCACCCCGCGCTACGAGACGGTGCCCAACCTCTGATCAGACTGCGCCGACCGGCCCCCGAGGGCGAGGTTATGGTGCGGGTACCAAAACCGCATGCTCAATGTGTCGGACCCTGAGCACGAAGCGGCACGTACGGCGCTGCAGCGCGCGTCGGCGACGGTGGTGTCTCCGCTCGTCCTTATGGAGATCGAGCACATCACCATCAGGTACGTCGACCGGCGAGCGGCGCATGCGGTCAACGACTGGCTGCTTGGGGAGGAACGCGCTTTGCGCGTGCTCGTACCCGAGGTCTCGCCCGACGTGCTCCGGCTGCTGCCTGACGACCTCTGACCCTCCCGGCGGGCATGGGCGCACCCTTGGCGGAGATGTACCTGTGGGATGCGCCCATGCGGGTGCGTCAGAACTCGTCGTCGAAGGAGACCGAGCCCTCAACCGCGATCCGGTACGCCGAAGGCCGCCGCTCGAAGAAGTTCGTCAGCTCCTGGACGCCCTGCAACTCCATGAAGGAGAACGGGTTCTCCGAGCCGTACACCGGCGCGAACCCCAGACGTGTCAGCCGCTGATCGGCGACGCACTGGAGATACTCGCGCATCGACTCGGTGTTCATCCCCGGCAGACCGTCTCCGCAGAGGTCACGGCCGAACTGCAGCTCCGCCTCGACCGCTTCCCGCAACATGTCGGTGACCTGCTGCCGCAGCGCGTCGTCGAAGAGCTCGGGCTCCTCCTTGCGGACCGTGTCGACGACCTCGAACGCGAAGTTCATGTGCATGGTCTCGTCCCGGAACACCCAGTTCGTGCCCGTCGCCAGACCGTGCAGCAGACCACGCGAGCGGAACCAGTACACGTAGGCGAAGGCGCCGTAGAAGAACAGCCCCTCGATGCAGGCCGCGAAGCAGATCAGATTCAGCAGGAAGCGGCGGCGGTCGGCCCTGGACTCCAGGCGGTCGATCTTTTCCACAGAGTCCATCCACGTGAAGCAGAACTGCGCCTTCTCCCGGATGGACGGGATCTCCTCGACCGCGTCGAATGCCGCCGCCCGGTCGTCCGGGTCGGGCAGATAGGTGTCGAGCAGCGTCAGGTAGAACTGGACGTGCACGGCTTCCTCGAAGAGCTGGCGGGAGAGATAGAGCCGCGCCTCGGGGGAGTTGATGTGCTTGTAGAGGGTGAGCACCAGGTTGTTGGAGACGATCGAGTCGCCCGTCGCGAAGAAGGCGACCAGCCGTCCGATCATGTGCTGCTCACCGGGCGAGAGCTTGGCCAGGTCGGTCACGTCCGAGTGCAGGTCGACCTCCTCCACCGTCCAGGTGTTCTTGATCGCGTCGCGGTAGCGCTCGTAGAAGTCCGGGTAGCGCATCGGCCGCAGGGTCAGCTCGAAACCGGGGTCGAGCAGATTCCTGCGCGAAGCGGTTTTCTCCGGGTGGGTGGTCATTACTGGCAGGCCTCGCAGGATTCGGGGTTTTCGAGGGAGCAGGCGACGGCGGCCTCGTCGGGCTCCGAAGCCTGTACGGGGACGGTGGCGGCGGACGCGGCGCGCGCGATCCGGGTCGCCGGGCGCGAGCGCAGGTAGTACGTGGTCTTCAGACCCTGCTTCCAGGCGTAGGCGTACATCGAGCTGAGCTTGCCGATGGTCGGCGTCTCCAGGAACAGGTTCAGCGACTGGCTCTGGTCCAGGTACGGCGTACGGGCGGCCGCCATGTCGATCAGGCCACGCTGCGGGATCTCCCAGGCCGTCCGGTAGAGGGCGCGGACGTCCTCGGGGATCCAGTCGAAGCCCTGCACCGAGCCGCTGGCCTCGCGCAGCGCCTCCCTGGACTGTGCGTCCCAGACACCCAGCTGCTTGAGCTCGTTGACCAGGTACGCATTGACCTGGAGGAATTCACCGGACAGCGTCTCGCGCTTGAAGAGGTTCGAGACCTGCGGCTCGATGCACTCGTAGACGCCCGCGATCGAGGCGATGGTGGCGGTCGGCGCGACCGCGAGGAGCAGCGAGTTGCGCATGCCGCTCCGCGCGATACGGGCGCGCAGCGCGTCCCAGCGCTCCGGCCACTCGGGGGCGGTGACGTAGTGGTCGGGATGCAGCACACCGCGGGCCGCGCGGGTCTTCTCCCAGGCGGGCAGCGGGCCACTGAGCTCGGCGAGCTCGCAGGAGGTCTCGTAGGCGGCGAGCATGATCCGTTCGGCGATCCGGGTGGAGAGTTCCCGTGCGCGGGGCGAGTCGAAGGGCAGCCGCAGGGTGAAGAAGACGTCCTGCAGACCCATGACGCCCAGGCCCACCGGACGCCACTTGGCGTTGGAGCGGCCGGCCTGCTCGGTCGGGTAGAAGTTGATGTCCACCACCCGGTCGAGGAAGGTGACAGCGGTGCGTACGGTCGCGTCGAGCCGCTCCCAGTCGATGGAGTCGCCGGAGACGAAGGCGCCGACGTTGACCGAGCCCAGGTTGCAGACGGCGGTCTCACCGTCGTCCGTGACCTCCAGGATCTCGGTGCACAGATTCGACGAGTGGACGACGGCGCCGGGCTCGGCGGTCTGGTTGGCGGTGCGGTTCGAGGCGTCCTTGAAGGTCATCCAGCCGTTGCCGGTCTGCGCCAGAGTGCGCATCATCCGTCCGTACAGCTCCCGGGCGGGGATGGTGCGCCGGGCGAGACCCGCCGCCTCCGCCTCGCGGTACGCCGCGTCGAACGCGTCGCCCCACAGGTCGGCCAGTTCGGGGACGTCGACGGGGGAGAAGAGCGACCAGTCGCCGTCCGCGTCGACCCGGCGCATGAACTCGTCGGGGATCCAGTGCGCCAGGTTCAGATTGTGCGTACGCCGCGCCTCCTCGCCGGTGTTGTCGCGCAGCTCCAGGAACTCCTCGATGTCCGCGTGCCACGTCTCGAGGTAGACGCAGGCCGCCCCCTTGCGCCGGCCGCCCTGGTTGACGGCGGCGACCGACGAGTCGAGGGTGCGCAGGAAGGGGACGATGCCGTTGGAGTGGCCGTTGGTGCCGCGGATGAGCGAACCCCGGGAACGGATCCGGGAGTACGAGAGGCCGATGCCGCCGGCGTGCTTCGAGAGTCTGGCGACCTCGTGATAGCGGCGGTAGATCGAGTCGAGCTCGTCCAGCGGCGAGTCGAGGAGGTAGCAGGACGACATCTGGGGGTGCCGGGTGCCGGAGTTGAAGAGGGTGGGCGATGAGGGGAGGTAGTCGAGCCGGCTCATCAGGCCGTACAGCGCGGCGACTTCGTCCACCGCGCGTTCCGACTCGTCGTCGGCCAGCCCGCAGGCCACCCGGAGCATGAAGTGCTGCGGCGTCTCGATGACGTGGCGGGTGATCGGGTGGCGCAGCAGGTAGCGGCTGTAGAGGGTGCGCAGGCCGAAGTATCCGAAGCGGTCGTCGGCGCCGGTGTCGATGAGCGCGTCGAGGCGCGCCGCGTGCCGGCGTACGAAGTCCGCTGTGCGGTCCGCGATCAGGCCCTCGCGGTGGCCGACGCCCAACGAGGCGGAGAACGACACCGCACCCTGCCCGGCCGCCTCTTCGGCGATGGACCGGGTCAGCAGCCGCGCGGCCAGCCGTGAGTAGGCCGGGTCCTCGGAGATCAGTCCCGCGGCCGCCTCGGTGGCCAGCTCCCGCAACTCCGCCTCGTCCGACCCGGCGTGGCGACCGCGCAGTGCGGCGGCGGCGACCTTGCCCGGGTCGGTGTCGGGGAGGTCCGCGGTGAGGTCGGTCAGGACCCGCAGCAGTACGGTTCCCGGGGCATCCGCCAGCTGTTCCCGGACATCGGGGGCAGGTGCGGTGGGCGCGGTGGTCACGGAGCGCTCTCCCTCGCTCGGCCGGGGCCGGCGGGAGGCGCGGGTGCGCACGGGCGCACCGCAGGGCAGCGCGCCGCACAGCATCCGCAGGCCCAACCGCGAGGCCCGGACGGTTCCCATCCGGTTCGGTCGAGCCGGATGCGCCGTCGGCAGGTCCTCGGACTCCACGGTGCGCGAAAGCGCACCGTTCACACCGTTGCGGGACAGTTCCGGATTCGCACCGGATTCCCCTGCGGCGACAGCGAGCCTGAGCATACATGTGGTGGGCGTTGGATGTGTCACCCCCCATATCTTGTGTCGCGGTGATGATCCGGGCGCTGTGTCAGAGCGTCAGGGCGTACGTCAGCAGTGGGAGGCCGGGGATCGCCTCCCGGTCTCGCTCGGGGGTCCGCAGGAAACCCAGCCCGCCGCCTATCCGAAACGCGGAGTCGGCCGAAAAGCGGAGTCAGCCGAAAGCGGAGGGGCCGTACCGCTCACCACCGGTGAGCGGTACGGCCCCTCCGCGGGCAGGCCGACGGCGTGTCAGTGACCGCCGGGCGCACCCGCCGTGGCCGGCGGGAGGTCCACCTGGACTCCGGGGTCGCCGGCGTCCGCGGTGTAGTCCTCCGGCGAGGTCTCGTCGATCCCCGCCGGCGCCTTGACGGCGTTGAGGACGAAGGTCAGGACCACCGTCACCACGACGTTCATGACGAACGCGGTGAGACCGATGTAGCCGATCTCGCCGAGACCGGGGATCTCCTTGGACGAGCCACCGAAATGGTGCTGTGTCGGGCTGGCGACGCCGTACGCGGCGAGTGTCCCGTAGACCATGCCGACCGCCCAGCCGGCCAGCAGCGCCCAGCGGTGGAACCACCGGGTGAAGAGGCCGCCGACGAGTGCGGGCATCGTCTGGAGGATCCAGATGCCGCCGAGCAACTGGAAGTTGATCGCGACCGTCTTGTCCATGGAGAGGACGAAGATCAGCGCGCCGACCTTCACCACCAGCGAGACCAGCTTGGAGACCTTGGCTTCCTGCGCCGCTGTGGCGTCCGGTTTCAGGAAGTCCTTGTAGATGTTGCGGGTGAAGAGGTTCGCGGCGGCGATGGACATGATCGCCGCGGGAACCAGCGCACCGATGCCGATGGCGGCGAAGGCCACCCCCGCGAACCAGTCGGGGAACATGTTCTCGAACAGCTGCGGGATCGCCAGCTGGCCGTTCTTGACCTTGATGCCGGCCGCGATCGCCATGAAGCCGAGCAGCGCGAGCAGGCCCAGCATCAACGAGTACAGCGGGAGGATCGCGGTGTTGCGCCGGATCACGTTACGGCTGCGCGAGGAGAGCGTCGCCGTGATGGAGTGCGGATACATGAACAGCGCGAGCGCCGAGCCGAGCGCCAGCGTGGCGTAACCCCACTGACCGGCCGCGCCCGGTACGAGCGCCCCGCGGGGCTTGCCGGTCGCCGGGTTGGTCTGCGTGAAGGCATGGCCGGCCTTGGCGAAGATGTCGTCGAAGCCGCCGAGCTTGATCGGGATGTAGATGATCGCCACGATGATGACGAGGTAGATCAGCCCGTCCTTGACGAACGCGATCAGCGCCGGGGCCCGCAGCCCGGACGAGTAGGTGTACGCGGCGAGCACCGCGAAGGCGATCAGCAGCGGGAGGTCCTTGACGAACCAGTTGCCGCTCTCGCCGCCCACGCCCATCACGTCGAGCACCGCCTGGATGCCGACCAGTTGCAGGGCGATGTACGGCATCGTGGCGAGGATGCCGGTGATGGCGACCGCCAGCGAGAGACCCTTGGAGCCGAAGCGGCCGCGGACGAAGTCCGAGGTCGTCACGTAGCCGTGCTTGTGCGACACCGACCAGAGCCGCGGCAGGAAGGTGAAGATCAGCGGGTAGACCAGGATGGTGTACGGCACGGCGAAGAAGCCGGCCGCGCCCGCGGCGTAGATGGCCGCGGGCACGGCGACGAAGGTGTACGCCGTGTACAGGTCGCCGCCGAGCAGGAACCAGGTGACCCAGGTCCCGAACGAACGACCGCCCAGGCCCCACTCGTCGAGACTCTCCGAGGTGTCGGCCCTGCGCCAGCGTGCGGCCATGAAGCCGATGACCGTGACGGCGACGAAGAAGAAGATGAAGACACCGAGAGCGATGCCGTTCACACCGTCCTTCATGCGGACGCACCTCCCTTGCGGGCGCGCTGGTCACGCTGCCACAGCTTGTACGCGAGCATCGTGAGTGCGGTCGAAATGAGCACCCAGAGCATCTGGTACCAGTAGAAGAAGGGGATGCCGATGAAGGTCGGGTCCACCTTGGCGTACGAGCTCACCCAGAGCATCGAAACGAAGGGCGCGATCAGGCATACCGCGATGACCACGCGCCCCGGCGTGATCAGCGGTCTTTTCTCCGGCATGGTGCGGTCCGTCCCCTCACTGAGCACCTGATAGAAGGCGCAGGGAAATCTAAGCGAGGCGGTCCGAGCAGCGGAACCCCTGTCCGCATATCGGTACGGCAACGCCGTGGGGTTCATCCGAACCCACCGGTGGCCGAGCTGCGCCGGGCCCTGTCGTTCCTGCGCTTGACCCGAGGACGTTAGCGCAGGTGACGGGGGTGGTGGCAGGTCTCGGCGGCGTCCGATGCGGGCGGGTTCCGGGAAGGGCCGGATCGCCCCCGCCCCCCGGCGGCCTCCGCGCACGCCTCCCCGTCGGCCGAGGGCAGCCCGGCTGCCCGATCGGGCAGAGCTGCCCCCGGTCGACGCGTCGCCCCAACGACAGCCTTGACAGCGCGAGTTGGTCTAGTCCAATGTTCTGGGAACGCTTGCTGAGCGCGGGGAAGCTCCTGCTGCGGCTTCTGGGCCGGGTGGGATCCCGAACCACCGCACTGACGCCGTTGGGCGCCTTACCGCGGCGATGTGTCCCCGCGCTGGAGCCGCCGGTGAGCGGCCGATCCAGTCAGCGACACATCCGATCCCTGGAGTGGTTGCATGCCCACACCTGCCCCCCATCTGTACCGAGCCTCTTCGGACATCCCCTATTTCAGCCCGGACGGTGAGGCGTACCTGGCGCAGACGCCGTTGCGGGACCTCGAGAAGTCACAGCCGCTTCGCGTGCTGTCCGAGGAGGACTTCGCCTTCTGGCAGACCTACGGCTATGTCGTGGTGAGAGAGGCGATCCCCGCTTCGACGGCGGAGCGCCTGCTGGAATTCGCCTGGGACTTCCAGGGCCTCGACCCGGCTCGCCCGGACGACTGGTATGCGGATCGTCCCTTCCGTACGGACCTGGACCGGGAGCTTCACATCTACGGATTCGTCGAGGCGTACCACCACCAGCTCATGTGGGACAACCGTCAGACGCAGCGTGTTTACGATGCGTTCGTCGATGTGTGGGACTGCGCAGAGCTGTGGGTGACCCTGGACCGGCTCAATCTGAACCCGCCCAACATCAAGAACCGTGATCGCGCGCTCATCGCGCCCACGGACAAGGGCTTCGACATCGAGCTCCACTGGGATGTCGACAGCACACTCGGCGTGCCGCCGCAGCGAGTCCAGGGCATCATCGCGCTGACCGACACGCAGCAGGAGGAGGGCGGGTTCCAGTGCTCGCCCGAGCTGTTCCGCCAGTTCGACCGGTGGAAGGCTGCTCAGCCGGCCGATCGCGATCCTGTCCGGCCGGGGGCGGATCCGGCGGAGTTTCCCGTGGTCCGGCCGCAACTCGAGGCGGGCGACCTGCTGATCTGGAACGGACTTCTCGCGCACGGGGTGGCATCCAACACCTCGGAGAAGGGCGTCCGAGCGGTCCAGTACCTCTCGATGATGCCCGCGCTGGAGACGCACCGGGAGATGCGCGAATCCAGGGTCGGTTCGTGGCGCAGTCTCAGCACACCGGACTGGAACAAGACGCTGGTCGGCGACGTCACGCTCCACGAGTCCCGCAGGTACGGCAGTGCCGAACTCAGTGACCTCGGCGAAAAGCTGTTGGGGCTCACGTCCTGGAGCGGGCAGGAATTCGTACGGCCGACCGGAGAGCCGGAATGCACAGAATCTGCCTGACCCTTCCCACGAACAGAGCGTGTGCCGCCACGATCTCCGCCATGAGCAAGGAGGCGGCCTACGCGGCCGAGCACTTCGACGTGGAGGTGCACCTGCTGATTCTGGACTCCTCCGAGGAACACGAGTTCGCGGAGCATGCCGACGTTGTCGGTGAAGTCGAAAGACCGGCCCATGTGGTGGTGCACCATCTCAACGAGGCGGCGCAGCGGGACTATCTGCAGCGAGTGATCCACCGGGCCGACGTCATCAAGCCCGATCTGATGCTGGACCTCATGCTCCCGGACGACGTCTCCTACGGCGCCTGCACCAATCGAGCGTTCCTGATCGGCAGTTCCCTCGGGTGCCGGTCCGTGCACCGCAGGGACTCGGACAGCAGTTACCAGGTCCTGAACGGTGAGCCCGTCTTTCCCATTCACCACGAGCTCGGGTCGCTGGGGAAGCGCGCGGCCGACGCGGCGGACGGCGTGTCCGAGACCGCGCTGGACCCGGTCCACGCGGACAGGCCGGTGGTGCTGGTCGGTGGCTCCTTCGTGGGTGAGCTGTCGGTCGACATCAGCGAGGTGCAGCGGATCGACCCCCGCACCTACCGCGACATCGTCAGCCTGTGGGCCCCGGTCGGCTGGTCCGAGGAGGAGAAGCAACAACTGGTCGACGAATCGTTCAAGGGAGCCGGCACCGAAGCGTTCAGCGGCGATCGCTCGACCCTGACCATCGTCGACCCCATGCGGGTGGACATGTGCAACATCAGCTTCCAGCAGGTGTACGAGCGCGTGCCACTGCCGCCGGCGACCAACACCATCGGCAGCGACTACTTCCTGATGCACCTGGTCGCGGATGCCGGACTTCCCGGCGTCCTGCACAACCGCAACATCGTGAATTTCTACACCCGGGAACGGAGAACCGACTCCGGATTCATGGCCTATCAGATGCGGTTGACGAAATTCTTCCTTTCCATGCTCTATTTCAATTTCATCTACGGCAGGATGGCGGCAGCCGGCGACTCGCTGCTCGATGACCGGCATCACGTCCAAGCATCCGCCGTCGTCGAATTCGTCAGGGAGAGCGCCCTGCTGGACACCGAGGAGAACGTGCAGCGATTGAACAGCCTTGATCGGTCCTACCGAAAGCTGGGGGGCAGATATGCCGCTTTCGCCGACGTCCTGTTGTCGCGAAGCCGCCGACTGCTCGAGGAATCCCGGCGGGACATCGAGGACTTCGCGCTGCTGATCGAGGCATGGGAACCGCTGATGCGGGCGAGCAGGACCACGGCCGTCCCCCGGTCATGAATACACTGATGCGCGCTGCGCTGGCAGCGGCCGCCGATGACCGGATCGTCTTCGATCTCGCAGGAATCGAAGAACGATACGCATCGCTGAAACGGGAGCTGCCCGGCATCTCCGTCCGTTTCGCCATGAAAGCGTGTCCGGTGGACGAGGTGCTTTCCTGCCTGGCGAACAAGGGCGCCGGCTTCGATGCGGCGAGCCCCCATGAGATCGTGCAGGCCATCAGGACCGGCGTGCCGATGCACTTCATCCATTACGGCAACACCATCAAGTCCGACCGCAATATCGCCGACGCATACCGGCTCGGTGTCCGGGACTTCGCGACGGACAGTGTCGAGGACGTGAAAGCGATCGCGGTGCATGCTCCCGGTGCCCGGGTGTTCTGCCGGCTCGCCACCACCGGTGACGGGGCGCTCTGGGGGCTCAGCCGGAAGTTCGGCTGCTCGGACACCGATGCGGTGCTGGTCATGGAGGCGGCCCGGGCCGCCGGCCTCACGCCGGCCGGCCTGTCCGTCCACGTCGGCTCGCAGCAGATGACGGCTGAGGCCTGGACGGACGCCGTGGAGCGGATCGCCGAGGTACTCGAAACCCTGAACCGGCGGGGGATCTTTCCGGACCACGTCAATCTCGGTGGCGGTCTGCCCGCCCTCGGCTGTCTCGACGGGCGGGGCAGGCCGCTGGATCCTCCGATGGACAAGATCTGGGCGGTGATCCGGGAAGGCGTGCAGCGGCTTCGCGAGGTGTCAAAAGCCCCGCTGGACTTCGTCATGGAGCCCGGGCGCTA
The DNA here is from genome assembly GCF_040689485.1 of Streptomyces sp. NPDC051322. Taxonomy (NCBI): domain Bacteria; kingdom Bacillati; phylum Actinomycetota; class Actinomycetes; order Kitasatosporales; family Streptomycetaceae; genus Streptomyces; species Streptomyces sp. NPDC051322. Next base: position 304,335 of record NZ_JBFBAK010000006.1, read on the forward strand.
TCTGGTCGCCGACCACGGTGCGATACGGGCACATGTGTCCCGGCTGTCCCACCGGCGGCAACTGAACGGCGAACGCCAGTACTGGCTGTACCTGAGCTGTGGGAAATTCAACGGACTCTATGAAATGGACGAGCTGCAGTACCGGCTCGAGTTTCCGTCTCATCGCGATGCCGCATACGTACCGGCCGTTGTGGCGGGCCCCACCTGCGACACCGACGATGCCTTTGCTCACGAGCACAATCTCGTTCAGGTGCCCGAGAAAGCGGCGTCAGGGGATCCGGTCTGGATCTTCTCTTCCGGTGCCTACGCCATCAGCTACACCACGCAAGGCTTCAACGGGTTCGCCCCGCTCCCGTACACGTGCATCAACGGCGAGGACACGGAAGGTGCGGAGTAAATGAGCCTCGACATACGCATACGGCACATCGCCGAGCCCGACTGGAGCGACATCGTGGCACTCGAAGCCGGCGCCTATGCCGACCACGCGCTGTCGGAGGGACGGCCCGCGCTCGAGTCCAGGGCCCGCCCATCGCCGGACACGTGCTTCGTACTGGATTGCGAACGGCGGACGGTGGGATATGTGCTGGCGCTGCCCTATCCGAGGTTCCGATATCCGGATCTGACGCGAATCGAGGAGGGGCGCTTCGCCTCGCGCAACCTGCATCTGCACGACCTCGTCATCGCCGCGGGTTTCCGCGGCAGAGGGCTCGCGAAACAACTCCTGGGCCGCCTCACGGCAACGGCCGGAGCGAAGAGGTACGAACACATCTCCCTGATCGCGGTCGCGGGCGGCGCGAGCTTCTGGTCGGCACGCGGTTACCGGGCGCACCAAGAGGTAGCGCTCCCGAAGAGTTACGGCCCGGAAGCCGTGTACATGTCCAAGGAGGTGAAATGATGCTGAATCAGGTAGTGCGCAGTAACGACGGATTCCGCGGGGCACAGCTCGCGATTGCGGCACTCTTCTGCATTCTCGGCTTTCAGTACGGCACCTGGGCCTCGCGGCTTCCCGTGCTCAAGGCGAAGCTGCACCTGACCGAAGCGGAGCTCGGCCTTCTGCTGATGGCCTGTGGGGTGGGCGCAGCCGTGTCCTTTCCACTGGTGACGATACTGATGAGGCGGCTCGGCTCCCGGCGTCTCGCATGTATGTCGGCCCTCTGTCTTGGTCTGCTGCTGCCGCTGCTGGCAGCGGCCCCCGACTATCCGGTCGCCGTCCTGATCGTTTGTTGCGACGGTGTCGCGGTGGGATGCCTGAACGTGGCGATGAACGCGCAGGGCGCCGCGCTCGAGGTCGCGTACCGGCGCACCGCCATGGCCAAATTCCATGCGACGTTCAGCGGCGGGGCCCTGTGCGCGGCGCTCCTCGCATCGTGCATCAACGTGTTGACCCCCTCGCTGGCCGCACATTTCGGGGTGGCTACCGTCCTCATCCTGTTGCTCGTCGCCTACGCCCGGCCAGGGCTGCTGACGGAGGAGCAGCAGCAGCCGGCTGAGGTCCGGACCCGGCAGAAGGGTCGTCGCACCTTCACCATGCCGTCCCGGGTGACGATGTGGATGGGCGGTGCCATGGTGTTCGGCACCGTGACCGAAGGAGCCATGAACGACTGGTCGGCGCTCTATATGAAGGACGTCGTCCACGCGACGCCGGAACTGGCGCCGATGGGTATCGCGGTGGTCTCGGTCATGATGGTGCTGGCCCGTGTCTTCGCCGACGGCTGGCGCACCCGCTGGGGCGACGGCCGTATCGTGCGCGTCGGCAGCGCTCTGGCCGGTACGGGGCTGGCGCTCGCTCTGCTGGCCGGCGGCGTGGTGCCGGCGCTGATCGGCTTCGCCTGCGTCGGCCTCGGCATCGCCGCCGCGACGCCGTGCATCTATGTCGCGGCGGCGCGGCAGGGGTCCGAGGCGCTGGCACTGGTCGCCGCCATGGGGACGACCGGACTGCTGGCCGGGCCCGCCGTGATCGGCTTCATAGCGAGCGCCGGCAGCCTGGTCTGGGGCATGGGCGCCGTCGCCGTCTCGGCCCTCCTGGTGTCTCTGTGCACCATGCAGATCCGTTGGATGGCTCCGACCGACGCATGACCGGTCCAACGGCCTTGCCGCACGGGCCGAATGCGGCTTTTCGAGCCCCCTGTGACGTCTTGACACCCCCAATTGGTCTACGCCAATATGACGTTGGCCTGTACCTAGTCTCCGCCGGTCGGACTCGGCCGGCTCTGTGCCCGTGCCCTTCGGAGGCCCCGCCATGAAGCCAAGCAGTCACCCGAATCTGGAGCGGACAGCTCTCTCTGTCCTCCAGCCGGGGTTCGTGGGGACCACCGCACCGGACTGGATCCGGCGAAGGATCGCCGACGGCCTCAGCTCCGTTGTGCTGTTCGGGCGGAACATCGTCAACCCGGAGCAGGTCACCGAGCTCACCGGCTCGTTGCGCGCCGAGAACCCCGATCTCATCGTCGCCATCGACGAGGAGGCCGGCGACGTCACCCGGATCGAGGCATGGACCGGGGCTTCCCGGCCGGGAAACCTCGCGCTCGGGGCCGTGGACGACATCGACCTCACCGAGTCCGTCGCGCGCGACATCGGGCGGGAGCTCCACGCGGCGGGTGTCTCCCTGAACTACGCGCCGAGCGCGGACGTCAACTCCAATCCGCTGAATCCGGTGATCGGGGTGCGGTCCTTCGGGGAGCGGACCGACGTCGTATCGCGGCACACCGCCGCCTGGATCAGGGGCCTGCAGGAGGCGGGCGTCGCCGCCTGCGCGAAGCACTTCCCCGGACACGGGGACACGGCGATCGACTCGCACCACGGACTGCCCCGGGTGTCGGCCGGGGCCGGGGAGATCGCCCGAACGGCGCTCCCGCCGTTCATCGCGGCGATGGAGGCCGGTGTCCGGGCGGTCATGACCGCTCATCTCCTCGTGCCGGCGTACGACGCGGAACTGCCCGCCACCCTCAGCCGCCGCATTCTGCTGGGCCTGTTGCGCGAAGAGCTCGGCTTCGACGGCATGGTCGTGACGGACGGCATCGAGATGGGGGCGGTCTCGGACCGCTACGGGATCGACGGGGCGACCGTCCGAGCCCTGGCCGGCGGCGCGGACGCCGTCTGCGTGGGGGGCGAGAGCGCCGAGGAGTCCACCGTCGACCTGCTCGGCGCCGCGCTCGTCACAGCCGTACGGGACGGCACCCTGCCCGAGGACCGGCTGGTGGAGGCGGCCTCGCGGGTGCACGCCTTCGCCTCCTGGTCCGGCGCGCGGCGGAGGGAGGTGGCGCGGAACGTCACCGGTTCCGATATCGGGCTGGTCGCGGCGAGGCGAGCGGTGCGGGTGCGCCGCAGGCCCGGCACCGACGGCGCGCTGCCGGTCGCGGGCGCCGTGCATGTGGTCGAGTTGTCCCCGACGATGAGTCTCGCCATCGACGGCCGGACCCCCTGGGGAGTGGCCGGCCCGCTGCGCGATCTGAGGCCCGGGACCACGTCCGTCCGTCTGACGGAGGCCGATCTCGACGGTTCGGACGATCTGCTCGATCGGGCCGTGCTGACTGCCGCGCGGGACCGGGCGCTCGTGGTCGTGGTGCGTGACGCCGCCCGGCACCGCTGGATGTCCGATGTCCTGACCCGCCTGCTCCGGGCACGCCCCGACGCCCTTGTGGTGGAGATGGGCGTACCGGCGGGGGACGCGCTCGGCGCCGTCCACGTGGCCACGAACGGTGCGACCCGGGTCTCCGGCATCGCCGCCGCCGAGGTGCTGGTCGGCTGAGCGGCGCCCGCGCCGCTCAGCCGTCACGCCCGCTAATCGACCGGGCGCTTGAGGTTGGCCACGAACTTGTAGCGGTCGCCGCGGTAGACCGAGCGCACCCACTCCACCGGTTCACCGGCGCCGTCGACCGAGTGACGGGACAGCATCAGCATCGGCAGGCCGACGTCCGTGCCGAGCAGTCCGGCCTCGCGCGGGGTGGCGAGTGAGGTTTCGATCGTCTCCTCCGCTTCGGCGAGCCGGACGTCATAGACCTCGGCCAGCGCGGTGTACAGCGAGGTGTACTTCACCAGCGAGCGGCGGAGCGCCGGGAAGCGCTTCGCCGACAGGTGCGTCGTCTCGATGGCCATCGGCTCACCGCTGGCGAGCCGGAGCCGCTCGATCCGCAGCACCCGGCCGCCCGCTGTGATGTCCAGCAGCCCGGCCAGTGTGTCGTCGGCGGTGACGTAACCGATGTCGAGCAACTGCGAGGTCGGCTCGAGACCCTGCGCCCGCATGTCCTCGGTGTACGAGGTGAGCTGCAGGGCCTGCGAGACCTTGGGCTTGGCCACGAAGGTGCCCTTGCCCTGGATGCGCTCCAGCCGGCCTTCCACGACCAGCTCCTGGAGCGCCTGGCGCACCGTGGTGCGTGAGGTGTCGAACTCGGCGGCCAGCGTCCGCTCCGGCGGCACCGGGGTGCCGGGCGGCAGGGTCTCCGTCATGTCGAGCAGATGTCGCTTGAGCCGGTAGTACTTGGGCACACGCGCGGTACGTCCCGGCGCCGCGTTCTCCGTATCGGTGCTGCCCCCGTCGGTGCCCATCGCCTGCCTTCCCGAACGCTGCGCTGCTGCCGTCACCGGCTCCTCCGTCTGTCGCGGCTCACATGGTGGCACGGTCCGGTAGCGGGACGTCGCCCTCCCTCAGGTGTCGGTCCGATAACGGACACGACAGCCTTCTTATACACCCTTGACACCCCTATAGGTCTAGGCCAAGCTCCCGAGTACTGGTCTAAACCATTAAAGACCAGTACCCAGCCCCAAAGGCAGTACTAGCTCCTAGTGGCATGTCTTCGCGGTGGATGGGGGGTTGCAGCATCCCTGAGGAGGATGGCGTGAAGCGCAAGCTCATCGCGGCGATCGGCGTCGCGGGCATGATGGTCAGCATTGCGGCGTGTGGCTCCGACAGCAAGGGGGACGGCGGCAGCAAGACGGCCGAGCCCAAGTCGTTGACCGTGTGGCTCACGGTCGACGCGCAGAAGAACTGGCCCGACCTGGTCAAGGCAGCCGACGATGCCATCGTCGCGAAGCACCCCGGCCTGAAGATCAACCACGAGTACTACGGCTGGCCGGACAAGAACACCAAGCTCGACGCGGTCCTCGCCACGGACAAGGCTCCTGACGTGGTCGAGATGGGCAACACGGAGATGTTGCCGTACACCCTCAAGGGCGCCTTCGCCCCGGTCGACGCGTCGAAGTTCGACAACTCCGACCAGTGGCTCGACGGCCTGAAGGCCTCGGTCACCTACGACGGCAAGGTCTACGGTGTGCCGTACTACGCCGGTGGCCGGGTGGCGACCTGGCGCAAGGACATAGCGGCCAAGGACGGCGTCAAGGCGACGCCCAAGACGTACACCGAGCTCACCTCCGACCTGGACAAGATCCAGAAGAAGGAGGGCGACAAGTTCAGCGCCTGGTACCAGCCCTCCCGCGACTGGTACGCGGCGATGTCCTTCGTCTACGACGCCGGCGGCTCCATCGCCAAGGAGGACGGCGGCAAGTTCAAGGCGAACCTCTCGTCCCCCGAGTCCCTCAAGGGCCTCAACGAGTACAAGCACGTGCTCGATGCCTACATGCACGGCGACAAGACCAAGGACGAGTCCGACCGTCCGATCGTCTACGGCCAGGGCAAGTCCGCGCTGATCTTCGGCGCCGGCTGGGAGGGCGGCACCGCGGCCCTCCCGGAGAACGACAAGGTCGGCAAGCTCGCCGACAAGCTCGAGACCTTCGTGATGCCCGGTCCGTCCGGCAGTGCCATGCCGGTGTTCCTCGGCGGTTCGGACCTGGCCATCCCGGTCAAGTCCAAGGCGCAGGGCGTGGCCGCCGAGTGGATCAACGCCTTCACCGGTGAGAAGGGGCAGCAGGGTCTGATCGCCAAGCAGAACCTGCCCAACAACAAGAAGGACCTCGCTCCCCTGAAGGCCGACCCGAAGACGACGGTCGCGGCCACCGCGGCCGAGAAGAGCTGGTTCGTCCCGATGGCCCCGGGCTGGGGCGCGGTGGAGAAGGCCCAGGTCCTGCAGACGATGCTGCAGTCCATCGGTACCGGCAAGGCGTCGGTCGAGGCTGCCGCGAAGACCGCGGACACCGCGATCGACAAGGTCATCAACACCAAGTGAGCTGAGACGGGGCAGGGTCCTTCCGCGCCCAGGAGCACAAGGACCCTGCCCGGCCCGTAACCGAGAGAGGGACCGTTGAGGAGCACCTGATGAGTGCCGCAGAGACAACTACCGCAGAGCTGCCCTCGAAGCGGAGCTCACCGTCGCCGGCCTCCGGGGCCGGCAGTCCCAAGAAGCCGACCAGACCCCGGCGCAACGGCGGCGCCGCGGTGCCCTGGGCGCTGCTCGCTCCCTGCCTGCTCGTTCTTGCCCTGGTCCTCGGCTATCCGCTCTACCGGCTCGTCACTCTCTCGTTCCAGAAGTTCGGACAGCCGCAGCTGTGGGGGTTCAAGCCGGCGGAATGGGCGGGTCTCGACAACTTCCGCACCATTCTGAGTGACGGCGAGTTCTGGCGGGTCGTTCTGCGCACCGTGCTCTTCGCTGGTGCGGCGGTCGTGTTGACCATGGTGCTCGGCATGTTGATAGCGCTGCTCCTCCAGCAGGTATCCGGCTGGGTCAAGACGCTCATCAATATCGCGCTCGTGGCGAGCTGGGGCATGCCCATCATCGTCGCGGTGACCATCTTCAAGTGGATGTTCGACTCCGACTACGGAGTCTTCAACTGGCTGCTCAGCCGGATCCCCGGCGTCGACATGATCGGCCACAACTGGTTCGCGAGCGGGCCCCAAGGACTCACCGTGATCATGCTCCTGGTGGTCTGGGGCGCCGTACCGTTCGTCGTCATCACGCTCGGCGCCGGTCTCACCCAGGTACCCAAGGAGCTCGAGGAGGCCGCCCGTCTCGACGGCGCGAGTGGTTGGGGTGTCTTCCGCCATGTCACCGTGCCGATCCTCAAGCCGATCATCGTGATGCTCACGACCCTCTCGGTGATCTGGGACATGGGCGTCTTCCCGCAGGTCTTCGTGATGCGAAACGGCCACCCCGAGGCCGAGTTCCAACTACTCACGACGTACTCGTACGACAAGGCCTTCGTGGTCAACGACTACTCCGGCGGCTCGGCCATCGCCTTCGTCACCGTGCTTCTGCTGCTCGGTGTGGTCGCTGTCTACATGCGCCAGATGCTCAAGATCGGAGAGGTGGAGTGACCACGACCGCAGCGGCTCCCGCCGCCACCCGCCCCCGCCGCAAGAAGCCGAAGCTGGGCTGGAACATCCTCGGCCTGCTCGTCTTCGTCACCATCGGCTTCCCCGTCTACTGGATGCTGAACACGGCGTTCAAGCCGGCCAAGGATGCGATCGACCCCAACCCGCACTTCTTTCCCAGCGTGTTCACGCTGGACAACTTCCACCGGGCGCTCAAGGTCGCGGACTTCTGGGGCCCGATCGGGCGCAGCGCGATCGTCTCCATCTCCGTGGTCGCCATCGGGCTCGTCGTGGGCCTGCTGGCCGCACTGGCGATCTCCCGGTTCGCCTTCCGGGGCCGCAAGATCGTGATCGTCGGCATCCTGGCGGTCCAGATGGTGCCGCTGGTTGCCATGATCATCCCGGTCTTCCTGCTGCTGAACGACCTCGGTCAGTACGACCGGCTCACCGGCCTGATCATCACGTACCTGACCTTCATCCTGCCCTTCACGGTATGGACGCTGCGCGGTTTCATCGTCAATATCCCGAAGGAGCTGGAGGAGGCAGCCATGGTCGACGGCTGCAGCCGCACCGGGGCCTTCGTCCGGGTGGTCTTCCCGCTGCTCGCCCCCGGCATGGTCGCCACCTCCGTCTACGGATTCATCCAGGCGTGGAACGAGTATCTCTACGCCCTCATGCTGATGAGCCAGCAACGGCAGACCGCTACCGTCTGGCTCAGCAATTTCACGACGCAGCACGGGACCGAGTACGCACCGATGATGGCCGGCTCCACGATGATGGCCGTCCCTGTCGTGCTTCTTTTCCTCCTTGTCCAGCGCAAGATGGCCGCAGGTCTGACGGCCGGCGCAGTGAAGGGATAACGCCGCCCCATGACCACCATCACCACCGGCACGGACACGCTCACCCGCGACGCACTCGCCGTGCTCCAGCCCGGGTTCGCCGGCACCACCGCCCCCGACTGGCTGCTGCGCCGGATCGGGGAAGGGCTGTCCTCCGTCGGCCTGTTCGGCCGCAACGTCGCCTCGCCCGGGCAGGTCGCCGCGCTCACCGCTCAGCTGCGGGCGGAGCGGGACGACCTGCTGGTCGCCATCGACGAGGAGAGCGGCGACGTCACCCGGCTCGAAGTGCGGACCGGCTCGTCCTTCCCCGGCAATCTCGCCCTCGGCGCGGTCGACGACACCGAGCTGACCAGGGACGTCGCCCGCGAACTGGGCCGCCGGCTCGCCGAGTGCGGGGTCAACCTCAACTGGGCGCCGTCCGCCGACGTCAATTCCAACCCGGACAACCCGGTCATCGGGGTGCGTTCCTTCGGCGCCGACACCGCGCTGGTCGCCCGGCACACCGCCGCGTACATCGAGGGCCTGCAGGCCGCCGGTGTGGCCGCCTGCACCAAGCACTTCCCGGGCCACGGCGACACCGCGGTCGACTCGCACCACGCACTGCCGCGTATCGACGCGGATCCGGCGACGCTGCACGCCCGCGAGCTGGTGCCGTTCAGAGCGGCCGTCGCGGCCGGTTCCAAGGCGGTCATGAGTGCGCATATCCTGCTCCCGGCACTCGACCGGGAGCGTCCCGCGACGCTCAGCCCGCAGATCATCACCGGCCTGCTGCGGCAGGAACTGGGGTACGAGGGGCTGATCGTCACCGACGGTATCGAGATGCGGGCCATCGCATCGACGTACGGCATCGAGCGGGGCAGCGTGCTCGCCGTCGCGGCCGGCGCCGACGCGATCTGTGTCGGCGGCGGGCTGTCCGACGAGGACACCGTGCTGCGGCTGCGCGATGCGCTGGTCGCGGCCGTGCGGGCCGGCGAACTGCCCGAGGAACGGCTGGCGGACGCCGCCGCGCGCGTGCGAGCGCTCGCGGAATGGACCCGCCGGGCCAGGGGGGCTGCGGAGCCGGGCGCGGCGTCTCAGGAGGGGACCGCGCCCGGCACCGACATCGGACTCACCGCGGCCCGCCGGGCTCTGAAGATCACCGCAGGCGCCCGGCTGCCGCAGACCACGACTCCGTACGTCGCCGCCTTCACCCCCGTCACCAACATCGCCGTCGGCCACGAGACCCCCTGGGGCATCGCCGTCGAGCTGACGGCGTTGCTTCCCGGCACCGAGACCGGTACCTACGACGCCGGTTCGTCGGTGGACGAGGTGCTGCGGGCAGCGGCCGCGCGCCGGATCGTCGCGGTCGTCCGCGACGTCCACCGCCACCCGTGGATGGCAGCCGCCCTCGACGGTCTGCTGGCGGCCCGCCCGGACACCGTGGTGGTGGAGATGGGCGTCCCGCGGGCGGCACCCCGGGGCTCCCTGCATATCGCCACGCACGGCGCCGCGCGGGTCTGTGGCCGCGCGGCGGCAGAGGTCATCGCCGGAGTCGCTCCGGCGTAACGGCTCGCACCGTATGCCGAAGGGCCGGGTCACCGTCATGGTGGCCCGGCCCTTCGCACAGGAACGGCGGCTTACAGCCCCTGCCACTCCGGCTTCGCCGCGAAGGTCGCCCGGAAGTAGTCGGCCAGCTTCAGCTTCGCCGCGGCCGCCTCGTCGACGACCACCGTCGCGTGCGGATGCAGTTGCAGCGCCGAAGCCGGCACCAGGGCGGACACCGGCCCCTCGACGGTCTGCGCGACCGCCTCGGCCTTGCCCTCGCCGGTGGCCAGCAGCACCACGTGACGCGCCTCCAGGATCGTGCCGATGCCCTGGGTGATGACATGGTGCGGGACCTGGTCGATGTCACCGTCGAAGAAGCGGGCGTTGTCGATCCGGGTCTGCTCGGTCAGGGTCTTGATCCGGGTGCGGGAGGCGAGCGAGGAGCACGGCTCGTTGAAGCCGATGTGCCCGTCGGTGCCTATGCCCAGCAGCTGCAGATCGACACCGCCGGCCTCGGTGAGCGCCCGGTCGTAGGCCACGCAGGCAGCCGGAATGTCGTCGGCCGAGCCGTTCGGGCCCATGAAGGAAGCCTGGTCGAGCCCCAGCGGCTCGACGACCTCGCGCAGCACCACCGAGCGGTACGACTCGGGGTGCCCGGCGGGCAGCCCCACGTACTCGTCGAGCTGGCAGATACGGGCTCGTCCGGCATCGACCGCCCCGGCGCCGACCTTGGCGGTCAGGGCCTGATAGACGGGAAGCGGGGTCGATCCGGTGGCGACACCGAGCAGCGCGTCGGGCTTGCGGCGCAGGAGAGCCACCATGGCCTCCGCGATGACCTCGCCGCCTGCCTGGGCGTCCGGGACGATGACAACTTCCACGCTGGGCCTGCCGATCTGGAGAGTGCAACATGTGGTATAGACCAATCTAGCAGAGCGTCACCCTTCGGCCGGAGGTTCCCCGCTCTTTCATGTTCGGCCGGTGGCGGGCGAAACGCATACGCAGGCCGGGACGGCCGATGCGTCCCGCGGGTCGGCCGATCCGGGCCGGAAACGACTGAGGCCGCGGCGCCAGAGCGGACAGGACCCTCGGCCTGTCCGGCCGGCACCGCAGCCCTCAGCTGCATCGACCGTCGGGTGTGCGGTTCCCGGCGGTCGCGGGGAGGCCGGGCGCAGTCAGGATCGCGCCGCGTGCCTCGTCTCGGCTCTCCTGTGCGGGGAGAGCGCACCGACATTGTGGACTAGACCATTAGCCGCTGTCCATGCGTACGGCAGGAAGAATCCGCCGGGTACGCTCGCTGCTGTGCCCTCCATGAACGATCTCGTACGCCAGCACACCGCTCTGAGCGACACCGACCTCGAGTGGCTGCATCTGCTGGTCTCGGAGTGGCAGCTGCTCTCCGACCTGTCCTTCGCCGACCTGGTGCTGTGGGTGCCCACCCGGGACGGCACCCGCTACGTCTCGGTGGCGCAGATGCGGCCGAACACCGGCCCCACCTCCTATCAGGACGACATGGTCGGCCACCTCGTTCCGCGCGGACGCCGCCCGCTGCTGGACGCCGCGCTCGACGAGGGCCGGATCGTGCGGGAGGGGGACCCCGAGTGGCGCGAGGAGGTGCCGGTGCGGGTCGAGTCCATCCCGGTCCGCCGGGAGGGGCGGGTGCTCGGGGTGATCGCCCGCAACACCAACCTGCTCACGGTGCGCACCCCTTCGCGCCTGGAACTCACCTACCTCCAGTCGGCGTCCGACCTGGCCCAGATGATCGCTGCCGGGTCCTTCCCGTTCCCCGGCCAGCAGGTCGACATGGACGCGTCCCCCCGGGTCGGCGACGGCATGATCCGGCTCGATGCGGACGGGGTGGTCCAGTACGCCAGCCCCAACGGGCTCTCCGCCTACCACCGGCTGGGTCTCGCGTCCGATCTCGTCGGCCAGCACCTCGGCCAGATCACCACCGATCTGGCACCGTCCAAGGGCCCGGTCGACGAGGCGATGGTCAAGCTGGCCAGCGGTTACGCACCGCGGGAGACGGAGGTCGAAGGCAACGATGGGGTGATCCAGCTGCGGGCGATCCCGCTGTCACCCAAGGGCACCCGGATCGGTTCACTGGTCCTGCTCCGGGACGTCACCGAACTGCGGCGCCGTGAGCGCGAGTTGATCACCAAGGACGCCACCATCCGGGAGATCCACCACCGGGTGAAGAACAACCTCCAGACGGTGGCCGCGCTGTTGCGGCTCCAGGCCCGCCGGATGGATTCGAACCGCGGCAAGGACGCGCTCAACGAGGCGGTGCGGAGGGTCGGTTCGATCGCCATCGTGCACGAGACGCTGTCGCAGAATCTCGACGAGCGCGTCGAGTTCGACGAGATCGCCGACCGGGTCATCGCGATGGTCTCCGAGATCTCGCCCGGGAAGATCGACTGCCGCCGTACCGGCCGGTTCGGCATTCTCGACGCCGAGGTGGCGACACCGCTCTCGATGGTGCTGACCGAGGTGCTGCAGAACGCCCTGGAACATGCCTTCGCACCGGGTGACCTGGGCGCCGTCGAGGTTTCCGCCGTCCGCGGCGGCCGGGGTGCCGACAGCCGCCTGCTGATCACGGTGCGCGACGACGGCCGCGGGCTGCCCCCCGGCTTCGACGCGCAGACGGCCGGGAACCTCGGCTTGCAGATCGTACGAACCCTGGTCGAGGGCGAGTTGGGTGGCTCCTTCGACATGGTGCCGGCTCCGGACCGCGGTACCCAGGTGGTCCTGGACATACCGGTGCCCGACAAGTAGCCGGACCGGCTCGACGGCTCGGGCCGTCCGGGGGCCGCACAGCAGTGAGCCCCGGACCGAAGGTGATTCGGTCCGGGACTCACCGGCAGTGTCCTACGTTTGCGCATCGGGGGTACTGCGCGCTGCGTTTCGGGGGCGACGGTGGGTGCGTACTCGCTGTACGCGCGCCGCCGGGCTGGGGCTCGTAACAGGGTGGGTCAGGCGGTCGCGTTGCGCGCCCGGTTGCGAGCGGCGCGGCGCTTCATCGCGCGGCGCTCGTCCTCGCTGAGGCCACCCCAGACGCCGGAGTCCTGGCCGGACTCGAGCGCCCACTGCAGGCACTGCTCCATGACGGGGCAGCGGCGGCAGACGGCCTTGGCTTCCTCGATCTGCAGCAGCGCGGGACCGGTGTTGCCGATGGGGAAGAACAGCTCCGGGTCTTCCTCACGACAAACGGCGTTGTGACGCCAGTCCATGGCTGCTACCTCTCTTAGGGTGTTACCTGCTTGTGAATGTGAACGCTTTCACGAATCCCCCCGCAACTGAAGGGCCGACTTCCAGATGGGCTGGTTGTGGTCCTGTGATGTGTGGAGGGGTTCTGACTTTCAGGGAGGCCGGTCCTGCGGGCCGTCCCGATCGCCATGAAGAGATTCGCAAACCTCGGCGGCGGATACAACCCCTTCCGGCAAGTTTTTTTTGATTCCTCGGTGTCGGCTAGGTCACAGCCGTACTTCCATGGGGTGGATCCGCGCCCAAACGTTCGAGTTAAAGGACTTTCGGGCCTTCCACTCACACAATCACACGCAGTGCACGACGTACGCCTGTGAACGTCACGCTCGTACGCAGTCCCAGGTGGTCGCCGTCCATCTGGAAGGGCAGCGGGGCCTTGGAATGCAAGGAGAAGTCCGTCAGGTCGTGCAGTGAAACTGCGTGCTTTCCGTGTGGCCCTTTTTCGGGCGTCGATGTCAGCAACTGGGTAGTGAAACGCGTCACAGCGGGGGTTGACAGCCTATTCAGCCCGAGCACGTCCAGAGCGGTGTCGAAGGAGGCTTCGGGGGAGGCGTAGATCGGGCGATTGCCCAGGTAGGTGTAGGGGGAGGTGTTGCAGACAATGGTCGCCACCAGGTCGCTGACCGGGTCCTCGCCGGGCTGTTCCAGGGTGATCACGCCGTGCCGGCGGTTGGGCTCGTCGAGGAACTGACGTACCACCTGGCGCACGTACAGCGCGTGTGTCGACTTCCGTCCGCGCTCCCGCTGCTGTTCGACCCGGCCGACCACGCCGGCGTCGAAGCCGAGTCCCGCGCAGAAGGTGAACCAGCGGGCGGGCACGCTCTCGTCCTCGGTGCCGGGCGTGCCTGCCGCGTGCCCGAGGCCCACCGTGCGCACCCGGCGCTCACTCAGTGCGTCCAGAATCGCGCCGGTCGCCTCCACCGCGTCGTTCGGCAGACCCAGCGCGCGGGCGAAGACGTTGGTGGAGCCGCCGGGGACCACCGCGAGTCCCGGCAGGCCGTCGGGATCGGGGCCGTGCTGCAGCAGACCGTTGACGACCTCGTTGACGGTGCCGTCGCCGCCGAGCGAGACGACCAGATCGATGTCGCTGCTCTCCGCGGCCCGTCTGCCGAGGTCCTGGGCATGACCCCGGTACTCGGTCGTCACCACTTCCAGCTTCATCTCACTGGCCAGCGCGTGGATGAGGACGTCGCGAACGCGGGCACTGGTGGTGGTTGCTGCCGGATTGACCACGAGGAGTGCGCGCATGGGGCAAAGGTTACCCAGTGCAGCGGCACCGACCCAGCCCGGCCTCGGTCCGGATGCGGCGCTCCCCGCTACCCTGCAGGGGTGAGTACCGAGCAGAGCACCGAGTCCGCCGAACCCCGTCCCGCCCGCCTGACCGCCGCCGCGTCGCTGGCCGCGCTGGAGGGCGGCGCGCTGGCCGCCGGAGGTCTGTACGCGATCGGTACCGGCCTCTTCGGCGACGGCAGCCGGGGCCAGGCCGCCATCACCGGCGTGACCCTCATCGTGCTCGCCCTCATCCCGCTCGTCGCCGCCCGCGGCCTGCTGGGACGGCGGAGCTGGAGCCGGGGCCCGGCGATCATCACCCAGATCATCGCCCTGCCGGTGGCCTGGACGCTGCTGTCGGCGGCCGGGCTGCTGATCCCCGCCGGCGCGGTGCTGGCGGTGGTCGCGGTGACCGCGCTGGTCCTCCTGGTGAACCCGACGACGGCGAAGGCGCTGGGCATCCGGGGGCCGCGGGGGGCGTAGCACGGCTTCCCCCGAGGCCTGCTCCCGGAGCCCCGCTTCTTACTCCTCCACCAGCAGCCGCTCCCGCAGCTGCGCCAGGGTCCTGGCCAGCAGACGCGAGACGTGCATCTGCGAGATACCGACCTCCTGGGCGATCTGCGACTGTGTCATGTTCCCGAAGAAACGCAACAGCAGAATCCGCTTCTCCCGCGGGGGGAGATCCTCCAGAAGCGGTTTCAGCGACTCCCGGTACTCGACCCCTTCCAGGGCCTCGTCCTCCGAGCCCAGCGTGTCCGCGACCGCGGGGGACTCGTCGTCGGTGTCCGGGACGTCCAGGGAGAGCGTGGAGTACGCGTTCGCGGACTCCAGGCCCTCCAGTACCTCTTCCTCCGAGATGCCCAGCCGCTCCGCCAGTTCGTGCACCGTCGGCGCCCGTCCGTGCTGCTGGGAGAGCTCAGCGGTGGCGGTGGTCAGCGACAGCCGCAGTTCCTGGAGGCGTCGCGGCACGCGGACCGCCCAGCCCTTGTCGCGGAAGTGGCGCTTGATCTCGCCGACCACCGTGGGCGTCGCGTAGGTGGAGAACTCCACACCGCGCTCGGGGTCGAACCGGTCGACCGACTTGATCAGGCCGATGGTGGCGACCTGGGTCAGATCGTCCAGCGGCTCACCGCGGTTGCGGAACCGCCGGGCCAGATGCTCGACCAGCGGAAGATGCATACGCACCAGGCTGTTGCGCAGTTCGGCCTTCTCCGGCGAACCGTCCGGGAGGGCGTGCAGCTCGATGAAGAGCGCCCGCGCCCCGTTTCGGTCCCGGGGGCCGTGGTGCTCGTGGTTCTCGTGTTGCTCGCTCATGAGGGCCGCCTGATCCGCCGACTCCAAAAGGCCATCCACCGGGTGCGGCCGGGCCTGCTGTTCCGGGATGTCTCCCGTGCTCAGCGCCCGCGCGTCACGCTCGTCGTCCCGCACCGGTCCGTCCCCGCTCACGCCGGTCCAGGTCCCGCGCCGCGCTGTTTGTACAGGCTGATGCTGACCGTACGGTCGTCGGCGACCGTCGATTCGACCTTGCCGGCGAGTGCGGAGAGCACGGTCCAGGCGAAGGTGTCGCGCTCAGGCGCGCGGCCGTCGGTTGTCGGGGCGGACACCGTGACTTCCAGCGAGTCCTCCACCAGCCGGAACACGCAGCTCAGTACGGAGCCGGGCACGGCCTGCTGAAGCAGGATCGCGCAGGCCTCGTCGACCGCGATGCGCAGGTCCTCGATCTCGTCGAGAGTGAAGTCCAAGCGTGCCGCGAGACCGGCCGTGGCCGTACGCAGCACAGACAGGTAGGCACCCGCAGCGGGCAGCCGGACTTCCACGAAGTCCTGGTTCCCGGGCTCGCCTGCGATCTGGGACACCCTCACCTCCAAGGTGGCACAAGCATTTGCATGGTCGGGAAGATCTTCTCCCGCAACCGTGCGTGACATGGTCGCTTCCTGACGTCGTGACGCTATCGCGATCCATGGTTCCCTGTCGCCAGGCCCCCCATCGATGTTGTCACTCATCGTAAGACAACATGTACGAACGGTCGCTAGGGGTGTGCACGTGCTCTTGCGAAGACGAAGTCTGCCGGGAATGCCACGCGCTCGCGACGGGTTGCGGTCTTCCTGGGCGGAGCGCTCAGACGATCAAGCTGTCGACAAAGCACCAACGCCAGTCCTCGCCCGGCTCGAAGCTTCGCATCACCGCGTGTCCGGTCTCCTTGAAATGCCCGGTCGCGTGCTGATGGGGTGAGGAGTCGCAGCAGCCGACGTGCCCGCATTCCAGGCACAACCGCAGCTGCACGGGGTGGCTGCCGATCGCGAGGCACTCGCGGCAGGTGTCGCTCAACGGTGCCGGCTCGGGAAGCGGCAGTTCTCCAACATGCTGGCACTCACTCATGATTGCCAGGTTACGACGGACCAGGGACAAGGGCGGGCCGGTTGATGGATGCGTTGCCGCTGGTGGCACTGGTGGCCGGAAGCGCGGCGGTGGCGGGGGCGGCACGCCGGACACCGGTGCCCGCACCGCTGCTGCTGGTGGCGGCCGGCCTCGCCGCCGCCTATCTGCCGGGGGTGCCGGAATACACGCTGGACCCGGATGTCGTGCTGCCGCTGGTGCTTCCGCCTCTGCTCTACACGGCCGCGGTCGACTCCTCGTATCTCGATCTGCGCGCCAATCTGCGGCCGGTCGCCCTGCTTTCGGTCGGGTATGTGCTGTTCGCGACGCTGGCCGTGGGCTGGCTCGTGTACCTGGTGGTGCCGGAACTTCCGCTGACCGCGGCGCTGGTGCTGGGCGCCGTGGTCGCGCCGCCCGATGCGGTGGCGGCCACCGCCATTGCCCGGCGGCTCGGGCTGCCGGGCCGGATCACGACGGTCCTGCAGGGGGAGTCGCTGGTCAACGACGCCACCGCGATCACCGCATACAAGGTGGCGCTGGCCGCCGCGGTCGGTGAGGGCGTGTCCTGGGCGGGCGGCGTCGCGGAATTCGCCCTGGCGTCGGTCGGCGGAATCGTGGTCGGGCTGGTCCTGATGGTGCCGCTGCACTGGCTGCGCACCCATCTGCGGGAGGCCCTGCTGCAGAACACGCTCTCGTTGCTGATCCCCTTCATCGCCTACGCGGCGGCGGAACGCGTGCATGCCTCGGGGGTACTCGCCGTGGTGGTCGTCGCGCTCTACCTCGGGCACCGCAACTGGCAGGTGGACTTCGCGACCCGGCTCCAGGAGGAGGCGGTCCGCAAGATGGTCTCGTTCATTCTGGAGTCGGCGGTCTTCGCCCTGATCGGACTGCAACTGCCCTTTGTGCTCCGGGGACTCGGCGCGTACGGCGGCTGGGAGGCCGCCTGGTACGCGCTGGCCGTCTTCGCGGTGGTGGTGGCGATGCGCTTCGTCTGGGTGTTCCCCGCGACGTTCCTGCCCCGGATGCTGTCCAGTCGGATCCGAGCCCGGGAGCCCGACACGAACTGGACGGCGCCGGTCGTCGTCGGCTGGGCGGGGATGCGCGGCGTGGTCTCGCTGGCGATCGCCTTCTCCATCCCGCTGACTTCGCACGGCAAGGACTTTCCGGCCCGGAACCTGGTGCTCTTCCTGACCTTCACGACGGTGATCGCGACCCTCGTCGTCCAGGGACTGTCGCTGCCGCCGCTCATCCGGCTGCTCAGGATCCCCGGGCGCGACACGCACGCCGAGACCCTCGCCGAGGCCCAGGCACAGAACGAGGCGTCACATGCGTCCGAGGAACTGCTCGACAGGCTGCTCACCGATGAGTCCAACGCGCTGCCGCAGCCGCTGGCCGACCGGCTGCGCGCGGTGCTCGAGCGGCGTCGCAACGCGGTCTGGGAGCGGCTCGGCACCGTCAACGAGATGACCGGGGAGACAGCCGACGACACCTACCGGCGTCTCGCCCGAAGCGTGATCGAGGCCGAGCGGACGGTTTTCGTGGAGCTGCGCGACCGGCGCCGGATCGACGACGAACTGCTGCGGACGCTGCTGCGCCGGCTGGATCTGGAGGAGGCGGCGGCCTATCGGGAGGAGACAGGCTGACCGGTGACCACTGCGGCGACCCGGGTGCCGGGTGGGAAACGGCCTTCGGTGGCCAGCGTGGTCAGCCCGAACAGCATCTTGGCCACATACAGCCGTTCCACCGGCAGTCCGTGCTGGTCCTCGAAGTCCGCGGCGAAGGATTCCAGCGCGGGGCTCACCCGGGCGTAGCCGCCGCAGTGGAAGCGGTCGTCGAGGCGCCAGTCGCCGGCCCTGCTGCCGAAGGTGGCCTGCTGGAGGGCCAGCACGTCATCGCCGAGGAAGCCGCCCCGGACCACCGGGAAGCCGATGACCCGCTGTCCCGGCGCCAGGCCGGCCGCCAGGCCCGCGAGGGTGCCGCCGGTGCCGACGGCCACGCCGATCGTGTCGGCGAGGCCGTGCAACTCCCTGCCGAGCGCCGCGCAGCCGTGCACGGCAGCCGTGTTGCTGCCGCCCTCGGGTATCACGCACGTCTCGTCGTCGACCAGGCCGTCGCCGGTCAGCCCGGCCGGGATCGTCTTGGCGCGGTACGCCCGCCGGTCCACGAAGTACAGCCGCATTCCGTCGGCCGCGCACCTCGCGAGCGACGGATTGAGCGGCCGGCCGGCCAGTTCGTCGCCGCGGACGACCCCGATGGTGGGGAAGCCGAGCAGGCGGCCCGCGGCTGCGGTGGCCCGCAGGTGGTTGGAGTAGGCGCCGCCGAAGGTGAGTACGGTGCGGCCGGCCGCCGCCGCCGCCAGGTTCGGGGCGAGTTTCCGCCATTTGTTGCCCGGTAGGTCCGGGTGGATCAGATCGTCGCGCTTGAGCAGCAGCTGTACGCCGTGGCGGGTGAAGCGCGCGTCGTCGACCGGCTGCAGCGGGGACGGCAGGGCCGGCTGCAGCCGGTCGGGGCCGGGAGCTCCAGGGGACATGCGTCCCATTGTGCGGCGTATCGGTTGGTGCGGTACGTCAGTTCTGCGCCAGCCAGAGGTCGGGGCCGAACACCTCGTAGTGGATGTCGGCAGCCGACACGCCCTTGGCCAGCAGCTGGGCGCGGACGGACCGCATGAAGGGCAGCGGACCGCAGAGGTAGGCGCGGGTGCCCGAAGCGACCGGGAGCGGTTCCAGATCGACCAGACCGGTGCGGTCGGCGGGGTGGCCGGGCTCCGGAAGCTCGTACCAGAAGTGCGCCACCGCATCCGGGAGCTTGCTGGTGAGCAGTGTGTGGTCGGTGCGCAGCGCGTGGTCGGCGGGGGCGCGGTCGCCGTGCACGACGGTGACCGGTGCGCGGTGGCCGGTGCCGGCGAGGTGCTCCAGCATCGGCGTGCAGCCGATGCCTGCCGAGGCCAGCAGCAGCGGAGCCTCGGTGTCGTCCAGCACGAGGTCGCCGTACGGCACCGAGACGCGCAGCCGGTCACCGGCCTGTACGTGGGCGTGCAGGTGCTGCGAGACCTCACCGTCTGGGGTTCCCGCGCCGCTCACCCGCTTGACGGTGATCGACCGGAGCTCCGAGCCCGGGGCGGAGGAGAAACTGTACTGGCGGATCTGCCGTGCACCGTCCCCCAGTTCGACCTGCACGGAGACGTACTGTCCGGGCCGGAAGGCCGGGGCTTCGGTGCCGTCGGCCGGGCGGAGCTGGAAGGTGGCGGCGTCGGCCGTCTCCTCGATGCGGGAGGCCACCTGCCACTCGCGCCAGACGTCACCGGCGAGCACGCCCTGCTCGGCGTAGAGCCGTGCCTCGATGGCGATCAGAGCGTTGGCCATCAGCCAGTAGACCTCGTCCCAGGCCGCTGCGACCTCCGGGGTGACCGCGTCGCCGAGCACCTCCGCGATGGCGGCGAAGAGGTGGGTGTGCACCACGTTGTACTGCGCCGGGGTGATCCCCAGGGACGCGTGCTTGTGGGCTATGCGGCTGAGCATGACGTCGGGGCGGGTGTCCGGGTCCTCGACGAGGCGGGTCGCGAAGGCGGCTATGGAGCCGGCGAGGGCCTGGCGCTGGGCTCCGGAGGCCTGGTTGCCGCGGTTGAAGAGGTCGCGCAGCAGCTCCGGGTGCGCGTCGAAGAGCTTGCGGTAGAAGAGATCGGCGATGTCCCCGATGGCCGCACCGACGGCGGGCAGAGTGGCACGGACGGTGGCGGTCGACTGCTCGGTGAGCATCGTGATACTCCTTGCATCTGAATTGGTATTCAAGATGCACATTATCGTGGGTGGTTGATCCGCCTTGCGCCGGGGTCCGGATGTGTCCGCCGACGGGTCGCTTGCGGTCGCCTCGGGTCGCCTGCGGCCGGTTCTACCGTCGGCGGTTCAGTCGGTGGCCGGGCGGCCGCTGATCGCGATCAGCAGCGGTCCGGTGGGCGCGGTGACGAGGTCCGCGATCGTGACCTCGTCCAATGAGGCGTAGAAGGCCTCCTGGGCGTCGCGCAGAGCGGCGCGGAGCCGGCAGGCCGAGCGGAGCGGGCAAGGAGTACTGCCCTCGCACTCGACGACGTCCCCCGGCCCCTCCAGTTCCCGGGCCAGGCTGCCGACCGAAGCGGACCGGCCGGCTCCGGTGAGCGTCAGACCGCCACCGCGTCCACGGCGCGCCTCCACCAGACCCAGGTGCTGGAGTCGCGCGACGATCTTCGCGGCATGGGTGTACGGCACCTGCATCGCCGCCGCCACGTCCCGGGTGGTCGGCGGATCCTCGCCCTCCGCGACAGCCAGCCGCATCAGCACGCGCAGTGCCACGTCGGTGAATCTCGTCAGCCGCATGACGGTCACGCTAGATAACTTGCACCGGAGATACAACAAAGATGCGCCGCGGTCAGCGGCCGTGTGCCCAGCTCAAAGCCCCGTTAGTCGCACTCTTTTGTGTAATGGCGCGTCGGATCCTCCGCCTGGAAGTGTTCATCAGGCAGGTCAGCCCATGATCGAGAGGACGACAGATGTCCGTTGGTGAAGAGGTTCGCGACACGCAGGCACCGCCGCAGCAGAGCCTGGGCACGGCAGCTGCGCGGAACCTCGCGACGACCACCAAGTCCGCACCGCAGATGCAGGAGATCACCTCCCGGTGGCTGCTGAAGATGCTGCCCTGGGTTCAGGTGCAGGGCGGTACGTACCGAGTGAACCGGCGGCTGAGTTACTCGGTCGGTGACGGACGCGTGACGTTCGTGCAGACCGGCGGCCGGGTGCAGGTCATCCCCGCGGAGCTGGGTGAGCTGCCCGCACTCCGGGATTTCGACGACGAGGCGGCACTCGCCGAGCTGGCGCAGCGCTGCGCGCAGCGGGAGTTCGCGCCGGGGGATGTGCTGGCCGTGTCCGGTGAGGCCGCCGACCGGGTGTTCCTGCTGGCGCACGGACGCGTCGAAAAGATCGGCACCGGTCCCTACGGGGACGAGACGGTGCTCGGCGTGCTGGCCGACGGATCGTATTTCGGCGACCAGGCGCTGGTCGAGGAGGGCGCCACCTGGGAATACACCGCCCGTGCCGCCACCTCCTGCGTCGCCCTGGAGCTGACCAGGGCCGACGTGCTGAACCTGGCGGAGCGCGCGGATTCGCTGCGCGAGCATCTCGCCGGTCTGCTCTCCATTCCGCACCAGCGCACCAACAACTACGGCGAAGCACAGATCGATCTGTCCGCCGGCCATGTCGGCGAAGCCCTCGTACCGCACACCTACGTGGACTACGAAGCGGCGCCGCGGGAGTACGAACTGAGCGTCGCGCAGACGGTCCTCAAGGTGCACAGCCGGGTCGCCGACCTCTACAACCAGCCGATGAACCAGACCGAGCAGCAGTTGCGGCTCACCGTCGAGGCGTTGCGCGAGCGCCAGGAGCACGAGCTGATCAACCACCGCGAGTTCGGACTGCTCAACAACTGCGACTACGGGCAGCGGCTCCAGCCGCACGACGGCGTGCCCAGCCCCGACGACATGGACGAACTGCTGTCGCGCAGGCGCGGATCCAAGCTCTTCCTCGCCCACCCCAGGGCCATCGCCGCATTCGGCCGTGAATGCAACAAGCGCGGTCTCGTACCGCAGAGTGTGGACGTCGGGGGACAATATGTGCCCGCCTGGCGCGGAGTGCCGATCTTCCCGTGCAACAAGATCCCGGTCAGCGAAGCCCGCACCACATCGATCATCTGTATGAGGACCGGTGAGTCCGACCAGGGCGTCATCGGACTCCAGCAGAGCGGCATCCCCGACGAGATCGAGCCGAGTCTCTCGGTCCGCTTCATGGGCATCGATGAGCAGGCGATCATCTCCTACCTGGTGACGGCCTACTACTCCGCCGCCGTCCTGGTCCCCGACGCCCTCGGCGTCCTGGAAAACGTGGAGGTGAGCCGCTGGAGGTGACGCGGCACCCCGGACGGACCGGCCGGGCACCCTTGCCGTGGACGCCACCCGGCCGGTCCGCCCGGGGCCGCCGAAGACTCCGTACGCCTGCTGCTGAGGAAGTGACCGTGACCTTGACCAGTACGGACGCCGCGACCGAGGGGGGCCGTGAGGCCGCGGCGCTCCTGGGACACACCCGAGCCCTGGTCGACCCGGAGCTCCGCTCCTGGGTCGGAAGCCTCCCCGGACCCCTGCGCCGTATCGCCATGTACCACTTCGGCTGGGAGCATGCCGACGGTTCCCCGGCCGCCGGACAGGCCGGCAAGGCGATCCGGCCCGCCCTGGTCCTGGAGGCGGCCCGGGCATTCGGCGGGGAAGCACGCCGGGCCGTGCGGGCAGCTGCCGCAGTGGAGCTGGTGCACAACTTCACGCTGCTGCACGACGACGTCATCGACCGGGACGCCACCCGCAGGCACCGGGCCACCGCCTGGACCGTCTTCGGCATACCCGAGGCGATCATCGCCGGGGACGCGATGCAGGCGCTCGCCCTGCGGATGCTCGCCGAGGACGGCCACCCCGCCGCCCTGGCCGCGTCCAGTCGGCTCACGGCCTGTGTCATCGAACTCTGCGCGGGCCAGCAGGCGGACTCCGCCTTCGAGACCCGGACGGACGTGTCGCTGGCCGAGTGCCTGACCATGGCGGAGGCCAAGACCGGCGCGCTGCTCGGCTGCGCCTGCGCGACGGGTGCGCTGTACGCGGGCGCCGGACCGGGCGAGGCGGCGGCCCTGGACGCGTTCGGGCGCGAGGCGGGCCTGGCCTTCCAGCTGATCGACGACCTGATCGGCATCTGGGGGGAGCCGTCGCGCACCGGCAAACCGGCCGGGGCGGACCTCGCCGCCCACAAGAAGTCCCTCCCGGTGGTCGCCGCACTGGCCTCGGGCACCCCGGCGGCCGCGGAGCTCGCGGAGCTGTACCGCGGTCCGTTGGACGCGGAGGGCATCCGGCGGGCCGCCGACGCGGTCGACCGGGCGGGCGGCCGGGACTGGGCCCAGACGGAGGCGGCCGACCGGATGGCCAAGGCCATCGGCCACCTGGCACGCGCGCTGCCCGATCTTGCGGCGGCGGACGGGCTGCTCTCCCTCGCGGAGTACGTCACCCGGCGAAGCAGCTGAGCCCCTGCCCGTGGTCCGGGCCCAACTCCAATATCGTGTCGGCGAGTTAATGCGACGTGATCGGCGAGAGACAAGGGACCGGACCATGGGCGTGGCGATACGACGGGCGGGCGGGGCCGACCGCGAGGTGCTCGTAAGGCTGCTGGACGAGGCCTTTCTGCACGACCCGGTGAGCAGCTGGGTCTTCCCGGACGAAACGCACCGCAGGAAGGTGCACGGAAAGTTCCTGGGCGTGTTCGTCGACGTGACGCTCGCGGAGGGGAGGGCGGACCTGAGCGAGGACGGTTCGGCGATGGCGCTCTGGCTGGACATCCCGGCCGGCCTGCCCGAGGAGGAGGACGACACCCCCGCCCGGATGCGGGAGGCCGCGGACCCGGACAACGAACGGGCCGAACAGGTCGGCCGGCTGATGGGCGAAATCCATCCGCACGACCGGGCACACGCCTACCTGCTGATGATCGGAGTGGCCCCGGAGCGACAGGGGGAGGGGCTCGGAACCGCGATGATGGCACCGGTGCTTGAGCGGTGCGACCGCGAGGGCACGCCCGCCTACCTGGAGGCGAGCAGCGCACGCAGCCGGCGGCTCTACGAGCGGCTCGGCTTCGTGTTCATGGGCACTGCCGTCCAGCTTCCGGACGGCCCGCAGATGTGGCCGATGTGGCGAGAGCCGCGCGGCTGACATCGGGCCGGTCTGTTCCGAGAAGGGGACGCTCGTGACGAGTACGCCGGTAAGTGGTAATGCCGGACTTGGTCACTCTTGGTGACGCCGGGCTGGTGACAGCGCTACAGTCGCGCTCATGACACCACAGTCATGGGCCGGCTGG
This sequence comes from Streptomyces sp. NPDC051322, assembly GCF_040689485.1. Classification (NCBI taxonomy): domain Bacteria; kingdom Bacillati; phylum Actinomycetota; class Actinomycetes; order Kitasatosporales; family Streptomycetaceae; genus Streptomyces; species Streptomyces sp. NPDC051322. The sequence goes on from NZ_JBFBAK010000006.1 coordinate 328,709, forward strand.
TACCGGGACAGCCATGGATCAGATGCCCTTGTGATCAGCGCGATCGAGCAGCAACTCCACACCAAAATCCGGGGAGTTGAGTATGCGGGAGCATCTTTCGACTCGTTCGAACCGGTGGACGCGGACCGTTCGGCTGGCGTTGGACCGCTGAGCGACTGTGTGCTGGAGTGGGACATGCCGCTGCCCGTCGTCTCAGCCGACAGCACCACCCAACAGGCCACGCTGAGCTGTCTGCTGGCATTGCGGCGGCCGACCACGGACCTCGGCGTGACGTTGCATTACGGCGGCACGAGCTACGTCTCCGGCAACGACCAGGGCGACTTCGGAGCTGCGCTCGCCCTCATACAGGAGCAGCTCCCCTCCGGCGCCACCCTCCGGGCCCCGTTCGCCGTCGGCGTGTAGGGCGGAGGGGAGTACGGCCGGGCCACCCCGCATGTCCCGGCCGTTGCACGGTCAGTAGGTCTGCAGCTCCAGCAGCCGACCGTCGGGGTCGCGCAGGTGCGCCGTCCGCATGGTCGGCCCCCACTGCGGCCGGTCCTGCGCGGCTGCGGCGACGGTCGCACCGGCCTCGATGCACCGGGTGACCGCCGCGTCCAGATCGCTGCGGTCGTCGATGTGGATCACGACGGAGAACAGGTCCTGGGCCTTCTCCCCGTCCGGAAGCTCGTCCGTTCCCAGCGCCCGGGTCATGACGTGCCGGTCGAACAGGGCGAAGACCGTGCGGCCACTGTGGTCCCAGCTGGCGTAGCCGGACAACTCGTCCCCGCGGGCCAGTTCGGCCCCGGTGAGCCCCGGCAGCACATCACGGTAGAAGCGGAAGGTCTCGGCGAATCGGTCCACCAGCAAGCGTGTGTACGGCGCGTCCATGGCCCCGAAACTATGTGATCGCGTCGGCCCGTCGTCAAGGTCTACGCAGCGCGACCACCCTGACGGAACCGGTCGTTACCGCCCAGCACAGAGCGGCCCCCACGGCGTACCAGAACAGATCAGGCGCGTTGAAGGTCGACCCCAGCAACGGCTGCAGCAGCGCGGGCACCCCCGCCATCTGCAGGAACTCCACGGCCCAGCTCAAGCCGAGAGCGATCCCGGCCGCGGTCACCGCCGTCAGCCGGGGCGCGACGAGCACCACCACGAGATACACCAGGACCGTGTAGAGGGCGTCCCCCGCGCACTTGGCGAACGCACCGTCCGTCAGCGCGCGCACCCCGAGACCTGCGGCCACGGTCACCACCGCGGCCCCGCTCGCCCACCACCGTCTGCTCATCCGGGCACCCTACGCAGCGATTCTGCTGAGAGCATGCACCGCTTCCGGCCGGCGGCCACACCGGGCAGGGTTGCCCTCATGAAGCTGCTGATGCTGGGTGGAACGGAATTCGTGGGCCGGGCCGTGACGGACCGGGCGCTGCGACGCGGCTGGGACGTGACGGTCTTCCACCGCGGTACCACCACGGCCCCGCCGGGTGCCGCCGTGCTGCGGGGCGACCGGACCGCCCCCGACGGCCTGGCGGCCCTGGCGCACGGTGAGTGGGACGTGGTCGTGGACACCTGGACCGGAGCTCCCGCCGCCGTACGGCAGTCGGCCCGGCTGCTCGCCGGCCGCGCCCGCCGCTACGTCTACGTCTCCAGCCGCTCGGTGTACGCCTACCCGGCCCCGGCCGGGCTTCCGGAGAACGGCCCGCTGGTGGACTCGGCGCCGGACCTCGCCGGCGACGTCCCCTATCCGGAGGCCAAACGGGGCGGCGAGCTGGCGGCGGTCGAATCCTTCGAGGAGCGAGCACTGCTGGCCCGTGCGGGCCTGGTCATCGGACCGCACGAGAACGTGGGCCGGCTGCCCTGGTGGTTGCGGCGGATCGTCCGAGGCGGCCCCGTACTGGCGCCCGGGCCGCGGGACCTGGCAATCCAGTACATCGATGCTCGCGACCTCGCCGCCTGGGTCCTGGACGCCGCCGAGGCCGGTCTGTCGGGCGCGTACAACGTCGTGAGCCCGTCCGGGCACGCGACGATGGGCCAACTGCTCGACGCCTGCTTACGGGTCACCGGATCGTCGGCCGAACTGCGCTGGACGCCACCGGAGGTGATCCTCGAAGCCGGCATCGAACCCTGGTCACAGCTCCCGATCTGGCTGCCGCCCGGTGAGATGCACGCCATGATGCACCAGGGCAACACCGACAAGGCCCTGGCGGCCGGCCTGCGGTGCCGCCCAGTCGAGGACACGGTGCGTGACACCTGGACGTGGCTCCGCTCGATCGGCGGCGTCGCCCCACTGCGCCCGGACCGCCCCGCGGTCGGTCTGGACGAAGCGGTGGAGGCGAAGGTGCTCGGGGGCTGCGACCCGGCGCCTTCGTCGTAGCGGACTTGACCTTGAGTACGCTCCAACAATTACCGTCCTTCTTGATCAACGGCGGTGGCGCCCCGGCCCCTTCATGCACCGCTGCCCGACTACTCAGCAAGGACGGACCAGAGATGACCAGCGCCCACAACGACCAGAGCGAGACCGCCGGCACAGCCGAGACCGCCGACGTCGCCGAAACCCGGCAGGACCGTTTCGAGCGTGGCATGGATGTGCTCAACCGGGTGGACGGGGAGAGCGGCCGGCGGGTCGTCGACTCCTTGGCGGACATCTCACCGGAACTGGGACACCAGGTGGTCGCCTGGGCCTTCGGTGACATCTACAGCCGTCCCGGCCTCGCTCCGCGCGACCGGCAGCTGGTCACCCTCGGCATGCTCACCGCGCTCGGCGGCTGTGAAGCCCAGCTGGACGTCCACATCAACGCGGCCCTCAACGTCGGCCTCACCACTGAGGAGATAGTCGAGGCATTGCTGCACTCCGCGGTGTACTGCGGCATGCCCAAGGCCCTCAACGCCACCTTCGTCGCCAAGAAGGTCTTCGCCGAACGCGGACTGCTCCCGGACAGCAAGCAGCAGGCACCGGAGCAGCCCGAGAGCTCGCTGAGCCCCGCCGGCGCATAGCGTGGGCCCATGACCGAACTGCTGCACATCACCGAGCGAGCACTCTGGGAAGCGGCCCGGGGGACCGGTACGTACGAGATGTCCACCCGTGGCCGCACCCTGCACGACGAGGGCTTCATCCACTGCTCGCTGCGTGGGCAACTCGTCGGGGTCGCCGAATTTCTGTACGGCGGTCCGGCGGCGGAGAGCGCCGGCGAACTGGTCGTCCTGGTCATCGACAGCGACCGGCTCTCGGTACCCGTGCGGTACGAGGCGCCCGCCGACGGCGCCGACGAGTTCCCCCACATCTACGGCCCCCTGCCGGTGGACGCCGTCACCAAGGTCGTGCCCTGGCAGGGCGGTTACGCCGTCGATTGGTCCGACGCCGAGTGGCTCAACCCGCCCCGGGCAGCCGTCGCGGACGGCCCGGACCTCCGGGTGACCACCCGGGCGAGGACCGATTTCTGGCGTACCACCGGCTACGGCTTCGTGCATGACGACGGCCACGCCCTGCTCACCGGCCTGAGCGCCGGATCGGCCGTCGAAGTGAGCTTCGTTGCCGGCTTCCGTGCGCTGTATGACCAGGCCGGTGTGATGGTCCGTACCGACTCCGAGAACTGGATCAAAGCGGGGATCGAACTGACCGACTCCGCGCCGCACCTGGGTGCCGTGGTCACCCGCGGAGTGTCGGACTGGTCGATGGCCCCCGTTCCCGAATGGGCCGGCCGGCAGGTCACCGTCCGGGCCAGCCGCACCGGCGACGCCGTGACGTTCCGGGCGCGCTGCGAGGACGGTCCGTGGCGGATGATGCGGCTGGCCCCGCTCGAGCCCAGCGCCAAGGCCTGGGCCGGGCCGTTCTGCTGTTCGCCGCTGAGCGAGGGCCTCGAGGTGCGTTTCACCCGCTTCGCGGTCGGCCCCGCGGACCGTCGGTTGCACGACTGAGCGCGGGCGCGTCGCGACAGCTCACCGCCCCCGCACCGCGCGGAGCAGATGAAGCGCAGGTTCGGGGAGCTCGCGGCCCTTGGGCCATACCGCGTGCAGGATGCGGTGCAGCCGGACCGCCGGGTCGACCTCGACCTCGACCAGGCGTCCGTTGTCCACGTCCTCGCGCACGGCGAGGGCGGAGAGCACAGCCGGGGCGAGACCACGGGCGGCAGCGCTGCGCAGCGGCGCGGTGGAGCCCAGCTCCAGGACCGGAACGGCGATCCCGTCGTACGGGCGCAGGGCCCGCTCCAGGGTCTCCCGGGTCCCGGAGCCGGCCTCCCGGAGCAGCAGGGGGGTGTCGGCCAGCTCCCGCCCGGTCAGCGCGCTGCGGCGGTTCGCCCAGGGATGGCCGGGGGCGACCACCACCGCGAGCCGGTCCCGGCCGACCGCCGACCGGTGCAGGTCGTCGGGGACCCGCGGGCCCTCGACGAACCCCAGGTCGCATTCGGCCCGGCGGAGCGCCTCGATGACGCCCCAGCTGTTGGTCACGGTCAGCCCGACGTGGGCGTGCGGCGCGCCGTCCCGCAGGGTGACCAGCCAGCCGGGCATCAGCTCCTCCGCGATGGTCAGGCTGGCGGCGACATGCAGCCGGTCGTCCTGCCGGGAGCGCAGCGCCGCGGCCCCCTCGACCAGCGCCGCGGCCTGCTCCAGCACCGCGCGCGCCCAGTCGGTGACCACCGCACCGGCGGGCGTGAGCCGGGAGCCGGCCGTCGAACGGTCCAGGAGGTGCAGGCCCAGATGGCGTTCCAGCGTGCGCATCCGGGCGCTCGCGGACGGCTGACTGATCAGCAGCCGGGAGGCCGCCCGGCCCAGGCTGCCGGTCTCCGCCACCGTGACGAGCAACTGCAATGACTGCAGGTCGGGCAGCGGGCGCTGCCCCGGTTCCGGGCCATCACCACGGTCACTCATCGGCTCGCCTTCATCGGGCATCCTTCATAGGGGAACCCTATGACCTGGCCACCGATTCGCGTCTACCGGGGTCGCCGGATCCCCAGCAGTCTGGTGATCATGACCCTCAGTACCGAGCGCACCCCATCAGTCCCGGGCGATCGCACGCCGACGCCGAAGCAGCTGTCCGACAGCGGTACGCCGGCGCAGAGGCCCGGCCCCGTGCGCCGTAACACACCCGGCGTGGCGCTCGCCGTCGCCGGTCTGGCACTCGCCGAGGGCGTGCACGCCCTGCTCCCCGCTGTGCCGATGCTGACCGCCGCCGTGGTGCTCGGTGTGGTGGCCGCGCATGTTCCCGGGGTGCACTCGCTCGTACGCGGTCGGGGGCGCCAGGGACTCGCGCTGGCCGGAAAGCACCTGATGCGGGCCGGCATCGTGCTCCTCGGACTGAAGCTCAGCATCGGCGACGTACTGGGACTGGGCTGGGCCACCGTGGCCATGGTGCTCGGCGTGGTCCTGGCGACCTTCTTCGGGACCTGGTGGCTCGGCCGGAAGCTGGGCCTGCCCGGCGACCAGCCGCTGCTGGTCGCCACCGGCTATGCGATCTGCGGTGCCTCCGCCATCGCCGCGGTCAGCGGTGCGCTCGGCAAGGACGACGACGAGGAGCACGCATCGGACGTGGCCACCTCGATCGCCCTGGTGACGCTCTGCGGCACCCTGGCGATCGCGGTACTGCCGCTGCTCCACCACCCCCTGGGCCTGGACTCCGTCCAGTTCGGCCGCTGGGTCGGCGCCGGCGTCCACGATGTCGGCCAGGTCGTGGCCACCGCCCAGACGGCCGGCCCGACCGCGCTCGGCGAGGCTGTGCTGGTCAAGCTGATCCGGGTGGCGATGCTCGCCCCGCTGGTCGCCGTGGTGGCGGTCGCCTACCGGCGCCGCCGCGCGTACGACGCGGACGGCGGCCGGCCGGTGACGGGCACCCGCCGCCCGGCGCTGGTGCCGCTGTTCGTGATCGGGTTCCTGGCGATGACCGGCCTGCGCAGCACCGGCCTGCTGCCCACCGCCGCCCTCACCACGGCCGACGCCGCCCAGCAACTCCTCCTCGCCGCCGCCCTGTTCGGCCTCGGTAGCGCCGTACACCTGCCCTCGCTGGTCAGGTCCGGCGCCAGAACTGCGCTGCTCGGCCTGGCCGCCTGGATCGTGGTGGCCTCCGCCGCCTACGGGGGCGTGCTGCTCACCACGTGACCAGGCCGCGGAACACCCTGCGGCGGACCCTCGGCACAGCCACTCCGGGATTTCGTTCAGCTGGGCGCGATCGGCTGTTCGAGGAGCTCAACCGGTGCGTCGAAGCCGCAGCGCCGGTACAGCGGAGCGCTTCGCTCGGACGGCCACACGATCAACGTGTCCAGCTGGTCGGCGCGCGCGTAGCGGGTCACTTCATCGAGGAGGGCCCTGCCCAGGCCGCGGTTGCGCTGCTCGGGAATGACATAGAAGTTCGTCACGTATCCGAGCGCCTCGGGCCCCGGGCAGGGACTCGGGATCTTCTCCACGAGGGACACGAACACGTGGCCGCAAGGCCGGCCACCCGCTTCCGCGAGCCAGGCACGCCACGACCCGCCCATCCGAGCACGCAGCCACCCGTCGCATCCAGCGATGAACTCCTCTTCCTCCTGAAGGACTTCGTCACCGTCCTCCTCCACCTTGAACCGCCAGCGCAGGGCCACCAACGCAGGTATGTCGTCGAGCTCGGCACGACGGATTACGACATCACTCATGCCCGCACTCTTGCAGGCAGGCAGGCCTGCCGGGAGCGGAACCGCCACGTCTTCCTGTGGCCGGGTGAAACGAAAACCGCACCCGCTCCGTCAGGGACGCCGTGTTCGGCGGCCTGCGGAGCGGGTGCGGTCAGGTGGGCGGTTCGACCTACGAAAGGTGCAGGTCCAGCCGTCCATCAGGCCTTCTTGGTCTCCCAGAAGATCTTGTCGATCTGGGCGATGTAATCCAGTGCCTTCTGGCCCGTGGCCGGGTCCGTCGAGCCCTTGGCCGTCGACAGCGCCTTCAGGGTGTCGTTGACGAGCTGGTGCAGCTCCGGGTACTTCTCGAAGTGCGGGGGCTTGAAGTAGTCGCTCCACAGCACCGAGACGTGGTGCTTGGCGAGCTCGGCACGCTCTTCCTTGATGACCGTGGCGCGGGCCCGGTAGTGCGCGTCCTCGTTGGCCTGGTACTTCTCCTGGATGGCCTTGACCGACTCGGCCTCGATGCGGGCCTGGGCCGGGTCGTACACGCCGCAGGGGAGGTCGCAGTGGGCGCTGACCTTCACCTTGGGGGCAAACAGGCGGGAAAGCATTGAGCTGTCCTTCCTCGTGATCGTCTTCTCGGGTGGGACATTACTCCGTGAGTGGCCCAATTTCGCGAGTGCCCCCTGGGGCTTAGGTCAAAAGTCCAGGGCCAGTATGGGACTGGTGGACGATCGGACCGGAGGTGGCGGATGACGGATCAGGGGCGGGAACAGAGAGTGCCCTTCGGGGTCGCGGAGGTGGGCGGGCTTTCCATGGTGCCCACGCTGCTGCACGGTGATCAGGTGCTGGTCCACTACGGCGTGCAACTGCGGCCGGGTGATGTGGCGGTGCTGCGGCATCCCTTGCAGCAGGATCTGCTCATCGTGAAGCGGCTGATCGAGCGGCGCGACGGCGGCTGGTGGGTGCTCGGGGACAGCTCGGTGGAGAGCGCGCAGGACAGCCGGGATTACGGGGTCGTGCCGGATGAGCTGCTGCTGGGGCGGGTGCGGGCCCGCTATCGGCCGATCACGCCGGGCCGTCAGCGCTCGCTCGGGGTGGTGCTCTCCTGGCTGGCCTCGTCGGTCAGGCCGGTGCTGGCGGACCGTGACGTCTCCAGGCGCTTGCGCGCCCGGTAGGCGGCCACGTTGGCGCGGGTCGCGCAGCGGTCCGAGCAGTAGCGGCGCGAGCGGTTGGTCGAGGTGTCGAGGTAGGCGTTGCGGCACGGCGCTGCCTCGCACAGGCCGAGCCGGTCCACGCCGTACTCGGTGAGGTGGAAGGCCAGACCCATCGAGGCGATGGCCGCGTAACCGGAGGTCGCGTTGGACGGGTGGTCCGCCAGGTGCATGTGCCAGATCGGGCGGTCGTCCTCGTCCCGGTGGTCGTGGCCGGACACCTGGGGTGACACCGGGAACTCCATCAGCAGCGAGTTGAGCAGGTCCACCGCGAGTGTCTCGTCCCCGCTGTCCGCAGCCTCGAAGACGGCGCGCAGCCGGCCGCGTACCGACCGGAAACGGGTGAGGTCGGCGTCCGTGGCCCGCCGGGCCGCCGAGGTGTTCGTCCCGAAGAGTTCGCGCACCGCGTCGACCGAAGTGAGGGAGTCCTTGTTGCGGGCCGGCTCCTCGGTGTTGACCAGGCGCACGGCGTAGTCCGAGTAATAGGCCAGTTCCACTTGTAGTCCTTACGGGTGCGGTCTAGGGTCGAGTCCGGCGGGTGACGTAACGGCTGCTGTGGCTTCGAGGGTATTACGGGTGGAGGGGTTTCCGATGGCGGGTGCGACGACGGGCACGGACTGGCAGGCGTGGCAACACAGTTGGGACCGGCAGCAGGAGTGGTACATGCCGGACCGCGAGGAGCGGTTCCGGGTGATGCTCGACATGCTGGAGGCGCTGGTCGGGCCGGAACCGCGGGTGCTGGATCTGGCGTGCGGTACGGGAAGTATCACGGACCGGCTGCTCAAGCGGTTCCCGAAGGCGACCAGCACGGGCGTCGACCTGGACCCGGCCCTGCTGACCATCGCGGAGGGGTACTTCGCCGGGGATGAGCGGGTCACCTTCGTGACCGCCGATCTGAAGGACCCGCGGTGGGCGGAGCAGCTGCCCTGCCGGCAGTACGACGCCGTGCTGACGGCCACCGCCCTGCACTGGCTGCACAGCGAGCCGCTGGCGGTGCTGTACGGGCAGCTCGGTGGTCTGGTCGGGGAGGGCGGCGTGTTCATGAACGCCGACCACATGATCGACGACGAGACACCCCGGATCAACGCCGCCGAGCGAGCCCGCCGGCACGCGGCCATGGAACGCGCCAAGGCCGCCGGCGCCCTCGACTGGGCCGACTGGTGGGCGCGGGCCGCCCAGGACCCCGCCCTCGCGGCCCCGACCGCCGAGCGCTTCCGGATCTACGGCGAGCACGCGGAGGGCGACCAGCCCTCGGCGTGCTGGCACGCACAGACCCTGCGGGCCGCCGGGTTCGGTGAGGCGCGGCCGGTCTGGGCCTCACCGTCGGACACGTTGCTGCTCGCGCTGAAATGAGGGGAACGGCGCAGGGGAGGGGCGGTACGGGCCGCGCCGGCCCGTACCGCCCCTCCTTGTCCAGCGATAACGACTAAAGAACCTTCGACAGGAACGACTTCGTCCTGTCGTGCTGCGGATTGCTCAGTACGTCGCGCGGGTGGCCGGACTCGACGACCACGCCGTCGTCCATGAAGACCAGCGCGTCACCCACCTCGCGGGCGAAGCCCATCTCGTGGGTCACGACGACCATCGTCATACCGTCGTCCGCGAGGCCGCGCATGACGTCCAGGACGTCACCCACCAGCTCCGGGTCGAGCGCGGACGTCGGCTCGTCGAAGAGCATCAGCTTGGGCTCCATGGCCAGTGCCCGGGCGATCGCCACCCGCTGCTGCTGCCCGCCGGAGAGCTGCGTGGGGTAGTTCTTCGCCTTGTCGGACAGACCGACCCGGTCGAGCAGCTTCTCGGCCCTTGCGCGGGCCACCGCCTTCGTCTCGCCGCGCACCTGGACCGGTGCCTCCATGACGTTCTCGATGGCCGTCATGTGCGGGAAGAGGTTGAAGCGCTGGAAGACCATGCCGATGTCCCGGCGCTTCAGTGCGACCTCGCTGTCCTTGAGTTCGTACAGCTTGTCGCCCTTCTGCCGGTAGCCGACCAGGTCACCGTCGACGTAGAGCCGCCCGGCGTTGACCTTCTCCAGGTGGTTGATGCACCGCAGGAACGTCGACTTGCCGGACCCGGAGGGGCCGATCAGACAGAAGACCTCACGCGGAGCGACCTCCAGGTCGATTCCCTTGAGGATGTGCGCGGCGCCGAAGGACTTGTGGACGCCCTCGGCCTTCACCATCGCGGTCATCCGGACACCGCCGATCGGTTGCTGAAGGAAGCGATATTGGCCTTGATCTTCTGGAACGGGGTCAGCGGCAGACTGCGGCTGGAACCACGTGCGTAGTACCGCTCCAGATAGAACTGGCCGATCGAGAAGATGGTCGTCAGCACCAGATACCAGGCGGCCGCCAGGAAGAGCATCTCGACCGCGGCCCCGGAGGTCTGCCCGATGTCCTGGGCGGTGCGGAGCAGCTCGTAGAACTGCACCGCCGCGACCAGCGAGGTGGTCTTCAGCATGTTGATGACCTCGTTGCCCGTCGGCGGCACGATGACGCGCATCGCCTGCGGGACCACGATCCGGCGCAGCGTCTTGCCGTGGCTCATGCCCAGCGCGTGCGCGGCCTCGGTCTGGCCCTCGTCGACCGCCAGCAGACCCGCCCGGCAGATCTCCGCCATGTACGCGGCCTCGTTGAGGCCCAGGCCGAGCAGCGCCGTCAGCAGCGGCGTCATGAAGCTCGACCAGTAGTCCTTGTAGATCGGACCGAGGTTGATGTACTCGAAGACCAGGCCCAGGTTGAACCAGACCATCAGCTGGACGAGGACCGGCGTGCCGCGGAAGAACCAGATGTAGAACCAGGAGATCGACGAGGTCACCGGGTTCTTGGACAGCCGCATCACCGCCAGGATGATGCCGCCGACGATGCCGATGGCCATCGAGAGCACCGTCAGCAGCAGCGTCTGGCCGACACCGTGGATGATCCGGTGGTCGAAGAAGTAGTCCGGGATGGCCCCCCAGCGGATCTTGCCCTGGGCGAACGCGTAGATGATCGACGCGAGGACCGCGATGGCGATCACCGCGGTGACGTACCGCCCGTAGTGCCGGACCGGGATGGCCCGGATCGCCTGGGGGGTGGTGGGGGGCGCGTCTTCGGGCCCCGCCTTTTTCATGTCAGTGCTCATGGTGTGTGCCTCTCAGCGCCGGACCGGTCAGGATCCGCCGTTGAGCTTGGCTGCGGTGACCGCACCCTGCTCGGCGCCCCACTTGGCCAGGATCTTGCCGTACTCGCCGTTCTTGATGATCGCGTCCACGGCCTTCTGGAGGGCCTTGGTGAGCTGGTCGTTGCCCTTGGCCACCGCGATACCGTACGGCGCGGCCTCGACCGTGGGTCCGACGATCTGGAAGTCCTTGCCGCCGCCCGAGGTCTTCACCGCGTATGCGGCGATCGGCGAGTCGGAGGAACCGGCGTCGGCGCCGCCCGAGCGGAGCCGGGTCTGGGCCTGCTGGTCGTCGTCGAAGGCCTGGATGGAGAGCTTCTTGCCGGCCGGGCACTTCTTCGCCTGCGCCTTGGCGAGGTCGTTCGACACCGTGCCGCGCTGCACCACGATCTTCTTGCCGCAGAGGTCGGCCCAGGTCTTGATGCCCTGGTCCTTGCCCTTCGGGGTGTAGATCGAGACGCCGGCGGTGTAGTAGTCGACGAAGTCGACGCCCTCGCCGACCTTCTTGCCGTTCTCCAGACCGTTCTGCCGGTCCTTGGTGTCGGTCATCGCCGACATCGCGATGTCGTAGCGCTTGGCGCGCAGACCGGTGACCAGGGTGTCGAACGTGCCGTTCTCGAACTCGAACTTCACGCCGAGCTGCTTGCCGAGCGCCGCGCCGATGTCGGGGTCGATGCCGGCGACCTTGCCGGAGCTGTCCTTGAATTCGACCGGTGCGTAGGCGATGTCGGAACCGACCTTGATGACGCCCTTGTCCTTGATGTCCTTGGGCAGCAGGTCGGCGAGCGGAGCGGCGCTGCTCTTGGCCGTGCCGGAGCCCTGCGTGTCGTTCTTGGTCTGGTCGCCGCAGGCGGTCAGCAGCAGTGCGCCGGCGACCGCGAGTGCGCCGACCGCGGCTGTCCGGGATTTCATTGCGGTCGTGCGGCGTGTGGAGCTTGCGGTCATGGTGATGGTCCTCCGGCGGATCAGGGATAGCCGATGCAGGAGTCGCGCACACGTCATCGGGTGTCGCGACCATGTGTGATTGGGGATACCCGAGGGCATCTTGCCAGTCGGACTAGCCCATTCAGGGGGCCGGTCATGTCAAAATCGGGTAACGGGTCATCCCCGTTCTCCAGTGAGTCTCCAGTCGGCCGGTACCGCAAGGCCGGACCATCTGCTGGCAGACAGAGCTTCAGCCGGAGAATCTCCGGTCCGTCTCACCTGCTGGACATCGTTCGTGACGCAGGACGGGTTTGTCCGGGCATCCGCGCTATGAGTCATGTCACCACGTCGGTGTGAACTCGTGCACGGTGCGGTCCATCAGGTAAAACAGACGGTTACACCCCTCATCCGGGGCTCAGGGCGCGTGTGCGGCGCGCCCGCGCGTATGTACCTCCCCCTGCCCGGCGGGCCAACCGGCCGGTGCGGGACGCATACGCGGTGCCCGCCCACCCCTCCTCAACCAGGAGTGGCCAACCCTCAACTGATGAAGACTTAAGGGGTCACAACCAATGGCAGCGGAGATCGTCAATCCTCGCAGCGACAGCTTCAGCTCCCCCACGGCCGGTGCGGAGCCCTTCGATCCGGCGTTCGCCCTGCACCGCGGCGGCAAGATGGCCATCCAGGCGACGGTGCCGGTGCGCGACCGGGACGAGCTGTCCCTCGCGTACACGCCCGGAGTCGCGAAGGTGTGCAGCGCGATCGCCGAGAACCCGGAGCTCGTCCACGACTACACCTGGAAGTCGCAGGTCGTCGCCGTCGTGACGGACGGCACCGCGGTGCTCGGACTCGGTGACATCGGCCCGGAGGCGTCCCTTCCCGTGATGGAGGGCAAGGCGATCCTCTTCAAGCAGTTCGGTGGCGTCGACGCCGTCCCGATCGCGCTGGCGACCACCGACACGGACGAGATCGTCGAGACCGTGCTGCGGCTCGCGCCCTCGTTCGGCGGAGTCAACCTGGAGGACATCTCCGCGCCGCGCTGTTTCGAGATCGAGCGCAGGCTGCAGGAGCAGCTGGACATTCCGGTCTTCCACGACGACCAGCACGGCACGGCCGTCGTGACGCTGGCCGCTCTGCGGAACGCCGCGACGCTCACCGGGCGCACGCTGGGGCAGCTGCGGGCGGTCATCTCCGGCGCGGGTGCGGCGGGCGTCGCCATCGCGAAGATTCTGATCGAGGCCGGTATCGGGGACGTCGCGGTGTGCGACCGCAAGGGCATCCTCTCCTCGGACCGGGACGACCTGACCGACATCAAGCGCGAGGTGGCCGGTTTCACCAACAAGGCGGGTCTGGTCGGGCCGCTGGAAGCCGCGATGTCCGGTGCGGACGTCTTCATCGGGGTTTCCGGCGGTACGGTTCCCGAGCCGGCCGTCGCCTCGATGGCGGAGGGCTCGTTCATCTTCGCGATGGCCAACCCGAACCCGGAGATTCATCCCGAGATCGCCCACAAGTACGCGGCGGTCGTCGCCACCGGGCGCAGTGACTTCCCCAACCAGATCAACAACGTGCTGGCGTTCCCCGGGATCTTCGCCGGGGCGCTCCAGGTGCGGGCGTCGCGGATCACCGAGGGCATGAAGCTGGCGGCTGCGGAGGCGCTGGCGGCGGTGGTGGCGGATGAGCTGAGTGCGGAGTGCGTGATTCCGTCGCCGTTCGACGAGCGGGTCGCGCCGGCGGTCACCTCGGCGGTGGCGGCGGCGGCCCGGGCGGAGGGCGTGGCGCGGCGCTGACGTCCCGCCCTTCCGTGGCCTGAGGCCCGGCAGGGAACGCAGCGCGGCGCGGGTCACACGTGTGGTCGGTTCCTTCGGGAACCGACCACGCCTATCGTCATGGTCATGTTCGCCGCCTACGCCGCCCGCATCGACCGTGACCACCCCCTCGACGGCCTCGTCCTGGGCGAACGCCCGGCGCCGGAGGCGCGTCCTGGCTGGGTCACCGTCAATGTCAGGGCCGCATCCCTCAATCACCATGACCTCTGGTCCCTGCGCGGGGTCGGACTCGCCGAGGACAAGCTGCCGATGATCCTCGGCTGCGATGCCGCGGGCACCGACCAGGACGGCAACGAGGTCGTGCTGCACTCGGTCGTCGGCCAGACCGGTTACGGGGTCGGCGCCAGGGAGGGCCGGTCCATTCTGACCGAGAAGTACCAGGGCACGTTCGCCGAGCAGGTCACCGTCCCGGAGTGGAACGTACTCCGCAAGCCGGCCGAGCTGAGCTTCGAGGAGGCCGCCTGCCTGCCCACCGCCTGGCTGACCGCCTACCGGATGCTCTTCACCAACGCGGGCGTACGCCCGGGTGACTCGGTACTCGTCCAGGGCGCGGGCGGCGGTGTGGCGACCGCGGCGATCGTGCTGGGCAAGGCCGCGGGCCTGCGGATGTACGCCACGAGCCGCGACGATGCCAAGCGCAAGCGGGCCGTGGAACTGGGAGCGGTGGACGCCTTCGAACCGGGGGCGCGGCTGCCGCAGCGGGTGGACGCCGTGATCGAGACGGTCGGCGCCGCCACCTGGTCGCACTCCGTCAAGTCGCTGAAGCCGGGCGGCACCCTGGTGATCTCGGGCGCCACCAGCGGCCCGAACCCGGACTCCGCCGAACTCACCCGGATCTTCTTCCTGGAGCTGAAGGTCGTCGGCTCCACGATGGGCTCCAAGGACGAGCTGGAGGACCTGCTCTCCTTCTGCGCGGCCACCGGTGTGCGTCCCGTCATCGACGAGGTGCTGCCGCTGGACCGGGCCCGGGAGGGCTTCGAGAAGATGGCGTCCGGCGAGCTGTTCGGCAAGATCGTGCTCACCAGCCCCTGAAACCTGCGCGATCCCCCGGCCCCGGCATTGCCGGGGCCGGGGGATCGCGCAGGTTTACGCCTTCGGGCTCCGCAGGACCGCGCCGATGTGCGCCGCCGCTGCGGACAGGTGGCGGCGTGCGTCCCGTAGTTGGTCCTCCGTCACCCCGTGGTCCCGCGCGGCGTCCCGGAGGTCGTCGCGGAAACGGTCGAGCAGCCGGTCGAGGTCGCGGGCCGGGTTGCCGGAGGACTCCTCGTGGGCCCATTCGGGCTCCTGCGCCGAACCCGTGGCATCCGCGGAATCCGTGCAGCCCGCGGAGTCCGACGAGTCCGTGGAGCCCGCGGCCGGGCCCCGGCCGGGCTGGCTGAACGGGCCGAATTCCTTGGTGAATTCGGCGATGCCTTCCCGCACACCGGCGGGCCAGTCGCCGCGTGCGAAGTGCTCCTGCACCTGCTGAGCGACCCGCTGCATCTGCCGACGCGCCTTCTCCTGGGCCTCCTTGGCCTGGCGGCGGGCCTGCTGGGCGTCTTCGCGAGCGCGGCGGGACTCGTCCGTCGCCCGGCGGGCCTGCTCCTTCCACCCCTGCTTGGCACGCTTGAATTCCTCCTTGGCCTGGCGCCAGCTCTCCTTGTCGCCCCAGGCGCCGTCGAAGAAGTCGGACGCTTCCGGGAACCCGGGAAAGGGCTTGCGCGAACCCGCCGCCGCGCCGCCTCGCGTTCCCGCACCGCCGGCCTCGGAGCCGGCGTGAGTGCCGGAACCGGTGCGGGCCTCCTTCGCGGCCTGCCGGATCTCGCGCCTCAGGTCACTCGCCGAGCCACTGACATCGGCCCGGATCTCCGCCGCGAGTTCGGACACCGACTCGCGGATCTCCAGCTCCAGATCGGCCAGCTCACCGCTGCGTCCGGCAAGTTCCGTGCGGCCCGCCTCGGTGATCGAGTACACCTTGCGGCCGCCCTCCGACGCATGGGTCACCAGGCCCTCGGCCTCGAGCTTGGCCAGCCGCGGGTAGACCGTGCCCGCGCTCGGCGCGTAGAGACCCTGGAAGCGCTCCTCGAGCAGTCGGATCACTTCGTAACCGTGGCGCGGGGCCTCGTCCAGCAGCTTCAGCAGGTAGAGCCGCAGGCGGCCGTGTGCGAAGACGGGGGCCATGTCAGAGCACCTTCTCATCGAGCTCGTCGAGATTGTCCCGGGCGGGCCGGCTCAGCAGCGCGATGGACCCGGACACGGTCGTCGCCTTGAGCTTGCCGTTGCCCGCACCCAGGGTGCCGGTGATCTTCTTCGCACCCCACTGGCCGGTGACCCGCAGGTCGTCGAAGGCGGTGGAGACGGAGCCGCTCGTGGTGTTCGCCTCGACCCGGGTGTCCGTCGGGTGGGCCAGCCGGATGGCGACCTCGCCGGAGACGCTGTTGAGGCGGATGTCGGTGGGCCGGCCGCCGGCGTCCAGGTCGATGACCATGTCGCCGCTGACCGAATCCGCCCGTACGGACGAGCCCGCGCCCTCGACCACCGTGAGGTTCCCGGAGACCGACTGGAATCGCAGATCCCCGGTGACCGCCTGGGCCTCCAGATTTCCCGAAACCGTCTCGGCGGAGACGGAGCCGGAGACTCCGACCAGCGCGGTGTCACCGGTGACGCCGCGGACCTCGGTGCGCCCCCGCATGCCGGAGACCACCGCACCGGCGCTCACCACGCCGACCTCGACGTTCGCGGACGCGGGCACCGCGAGCGAGACCACCGCGCTGCGGTGCCAGCCTCTGCGGTCGAGCCACTTCAGGAAGCCCTTCCAGGGCAGATCCTCGTAGGCCACCGTCAGGGTGCCGTCCTTGAGCGTCACGATCAGCGGAGGTCCGTCGATCTCGGACACCTCGAGTCGGGCGGACGCCTCCTCCGTACCGACCACGTTCACCGTTCCATTGACGAGGCGTACGTTCAGCGCCCGTACCGGATCGTCGAAGGAGAGTTTCTGCGGCTCTGCCACGGATCCCTCGTACATGGGACTGACCTCCCGGGTCGACCGACAACGCAACATATCGCGTCTCTGGTAAGACACGATATATCGCGGTCGCGGGAAGTCAAGCGCGCGGGATCACTCGTCCTCGTCCTCCTCGTCGTCGAGACGGGCCAGCCAGGTGGCAAGGCGCTCGACGGGGACCTCGAAATCCGGGTTGAGATCGACGAACGTCCGCAGCTGCTCGGCGAGCCACTCGAAGGTGACCTCCTCCTCGCCGCGCCGCTTCTCCAGTTCCTCGATGCCGCGGTCGGTGAAGTACATGTGAGCCTTCTCCTGCATGCCTGGGCGTGAGCGATATGCGTACGCCGTGACGGTCACAGTGGTGGGGACAGCAAGGCTACGGACGGAGGGCCCGGTCATCCCACCGCGGGATGACCGGGCCCTCCGTCCTGTGCCGCTTACGCGTCGAAGCATGCGCCTCGGAGTCGCTTACGCCTCGAAGACCTCGGCGACCAGCTGCGCCTGCTCCGCCTGGTGCCGCTTGGCCGAGCCGACCGCCGGGGAAGAACCGTGCGGCCGCGAAATGCGGCGCAGGCGCTCGCCGTGCGGGATGTCGGCGCCGACCGCCAGGTCCAGGTGGTCGATCAGGTTGAGCGCGATGAACGGCCAGGCACCCTGGTTCGCCGGCTCCTCCTGCGCCCAGAGGTACTTCTCGGCGTTCGGGAACTTGGCGATCTCCGCCTGCAGTTCGGCACCCGGCAGCGGGTACAGACGCTCCAGACGGATGATCGCGGTGTCCGTGGCGCCCCGCTTGGTGCGCTCCGCGTCCAGGTCGTAGTAGACCTTGCCGGCCGTGAAGACGACCTTGCGGACCTCGTTCGGGTCCACGCTGTCGTCGCCGATGACCGGACGGAACCCGCCGGTGGTGAACTCCTCCGCCTTCGAAGCGGCCGCCTTGAGGCGGAGCATCGACTTCGGGGTGAAGACGACCAGCGGCTTGTGGTGCGGGTTGTGCACCTGCCACCGCAGCAGGTGGAAGTAGTTCGAGGGCAGGGTCGGCATGGCGACCGTCATGTTGTTCTGCGCGCACAGCTGCAGGAAGCGCTCCGGGCGGGCGGACGAGTGGTCCGGGCCCTGGCCCTCGTAACCGTGCGGGAGCAGCAGGGTGACGCCGGACGTCTGGCCCCACTTCTGCTCGGCGGCCGAGATGTACTCGTCGACCACCGTCTGCGCGCCGTTGACGAAGTCACCGAACTGCGCTTCCCACATGACCAGCGACTCCGGGCGGGCCAGCGAGTAGCCGTACTCGAAGCCCATCACCGCGTACTCGCTGAGCAGCGAGTCGTACACGTTGTAACGAGCCTGGTCGTCGGAGAGGTAGAGCAACGGGGTGAAGTCCTCGCCGGTCTTGCGGTCGATGAGCACCGCGTGCCGCTGACCGAAGGTGCCGCGGCGCGAGTCCTGCCCGGAGAGGCGCACCGGGGTGCCCTCGAGGAGCAGCGAGCCGATCGCCAGGGTCTCGCCCATCGCCCAGTCGATCGTGCCGTCGTCGATCATCGCGGCCCGGCGCTGCACCTGCGGCAGCAGCCGCGGATGCACGGTGATCCGGTCCGGGATGTTGACCTGGGACTGGGCGATCCGCTTGATGACCTCCTGGGAGATCGAGGTGTCCACCGTCACCGGGAACTCCGCCTGCGGCGCGGGGACGTGTGCCTCGGCGGGGGCCGACGTGGCCTCGCGGACCTCCGCGAAGACCTTCTCCAGCTGACCCTGGAAGTCCTGCAGCGCCTGCTCGGCCTCTTCCAGCGTGATGTCGCCGCGACCGATGAGGGACTCGGTGTAGAGCTTGCGCACCGAGCGCTTCTTGTCGATCAGGTCGTACATCAGCGGCTGGGTGAAGGAGGGGTTGTCGGCCTCGTTGTGACCGCGGCGGCGGTAGCAGATGAGGTCGATGACGACGTCCTTGTTGAACGCCTGCCGGAACTCGAAGGCGAGGCGCGCGACCCGCACCACGGCCTCCGGGTCGTCACCGTTCACATGGAAGATCGGCGCCTCGATCATGCGGGCCACGTCGGTGGCGTACATCGAGGAGCGCGAGGACTCCGGTGCGGCGGTGAAGCCGACCTGGTTGTTGATCACGATGTGCACGGTGCCGCCGGTGCGGTAGCCGCGCAGCTGCGACATGTTCAGCGTCTCGGCGACGACACCCTGGCCCGCGAAGGCCGCGTCGCCGTGCAGCGCCACCGGGAGGACGGTGAAGTCCGTGCCGCCCTTGTTGATGAGGTCCTGCTTGGCCCGGACGATGCCCTCCAGGACCGGGTCGACGGTCTCCAGGTGGGAGGGGTTGGCGGCCAGCGAGACCTTGATCTGCTCGCCGTCCAGGCCGGTGAAGGTGCCCTCGGAGCCGAGGTGGTACTTCACGTCGCCGGAGCCGTGCATCGACTTCGGGTCGAGGTTGCCCTCGAACTCGCGGAAGATCTGCGCGTACGACTTGCCGACGATGTTGGCGAGGACGTTGAGCCGGCCGCGGTGGGCCATGCCGATGACGACCTCGTCGAGGCGCGACTCGGCAGCCGAGTCGATGACCGCGTCGAGCAGCGGGATGACGGACTCGCCGCCCTCGAGCGAGAAGCGCTTCTGGCCGACGTACTTCGTCTGCAGGAAGGTCTCGAAGGCCTCGGCGGAGTTCAGCCTGCGCAGGATGCGCAGCTGCTCCTCGCGCTCGGGCTTGGCGTGCGCGCCGCGCTCGATGCGGTCCTGGATCCACTTGCGCTGCTTCGGGTCCTGGATGTGCATGAACTCGACGCCGGTGGTGCGGCAGTACGAGTCGCGCAGGACGCCGAGGATGTCGCGCAGCTTCATCATCGACTTGCCGGCGAACCCGCCGACCGCGAACTCGCGCTCGAGGTCCCACAGGGTGAGGCCGTGCTCGATGATGTCGAGGTCGGGGTGCTTGCGCTGCTTGTACTCCAGCGGGTCGGTGTCGGCCATGACGTGGCCGCGGACCCGGTAGGAGTGGATCAGCTCGAAGACGCGGGCGGCCTTGGTGACGTCATTGTCGTGACTGACGTCGATGTCCCGGAGCCAGCGGACCGGCTCGTACGGGATGCGCAGCGCCTCGAAGAGGTCGTCGTAGAAGCCGTTCTCACCGAGCAGCAGGTTGGCGAGGATCCGCAGGAACTCGCCGGATGCCGCGCCCTGGATGACCCGGTGGTCGTACGTCGAGGTCAGCGTCATGACCTTCGAGACGCCGAGCCGGTTCAGGGTGTCCTGCGAGGTGCCCTGGAACTCGGCCGGGTAGTCCATCGCGCCGACGCCCATGATGAGGCCCTGGCCGGGCATCAGACGCGGCACCGAGTGCACGGTGCCGATGCCGCCGGGGTTGGTCAGCGAGGCGGTGACTCCGGTGAAGTCGTCCATCGTCAGCTTGTTCGCGCGGGCGCGGCGGACGATGTCCTCGTACGCCTGCCAGAACTCGAAGAAGTTGAGCGTCTCGGCCTTCTTGATCGCCGCGACGACGAGCTGGCGGTCACCGTTGGGCTTCACCAGGTCGATGGCGAGTCCGAGGTTGACGTGGGCCGGCTTGACCAGCGTCGGCTTGCCGTCCTTCTCCGCGAAGGAGTAGTTCATCGACGGCATGGCCTTGAGGGCCTGCACCATCGCGAAGCCGATGAGGTGGGTGAAGGAGACCTTCCCGCCCCGGGCGCGCTTCAGGTGATTGTTGATGACGATCCGGTTGTCGAAGAGCAGCTTCACCGGGACCGCGCGGACCGAGGTGGCCGTCGGCAGCTCCAGCGAGGCGTTCATGTTCTTCGCCACTGCGGCGGACGGGCCGCGCAGCGTCACCAGCTCGGGGCCCTCGGCGGCAGCCGGGGTCTTCGCGGCCTGCTGGGCCGCGGGCTTCGCAGCGGCCGGCTTGGCCGGCGCGGCCGGGGCCGCCGCCGGAGCGGCAGCCTTCGGGGTGGCCTGCTTCGCCTCGGCCGGCTTCGCGGTGGCGGGCGCGGGCGCCGGAGCCGCGGCGGTGGTGTCCGCAGCCCCCGCGGCTGCGCCACCCTGCACGGACGGGCTGGTGGTACCGGTCTGGTGGGGAGCGCTCGGGCTCGCCGGCTCCGCGTCGGTGGCGCCGGCAGAGCCCGGCTTGTAGTCGGCGAAGAAGTCCCACCAGGCACGATCGACCGAATTCGGGTCCTGGAGGTACTGCTGGTAGATCTCGTCGACGAGCCACTCATTGGGACCGAAAGCGTCGGCAGGGCTCTTGCCCTGCCCCTCTTGGTCGGTCGAGATGCTCGAGTTACTGGGGGACTGAGACGACACGGCGGTAACCGCCCTCTTCCGCTTCACAAGGTGATGGACAGCGGAAATAAAGGCTACGCCTCCCTGGCCTGGAGGCGCAGTCCGGGCCGCCCATCGTCGCGTAAGTCACATCTGAGAGCGGGTTTCGGGGCTTGAAATGGCGGGAAACAAGCGAAGTTCGGCGCTCTCCGGGTACGACACCGCCGGGCCACCGGCCCCCGGCCGGTCCCCTCCGACGTGCTCACCCCGTGGCTTCTCGGCAGAATGTGCCAGCAGAATGCGCGCTTCCGCTTGGAACCCTACGTCAAGCGGACGTGCGCGGTGCCCCCGGAAGAGTGACCCTGATCCGGCAGCCGCGAGAGGATTCGGCCACCCCGATCCGTCCGCCGTGCAGATCCACCGCCCAGCGCGCGATGGCCAGCCCCAGGCCGGTACCGCCGTCGCTGCCCGGTCCGTGCGGGGAGGGCGCCCGGCCCCGGTTGAAGCGCTCGAAGACACGGTGGCGCTCCTGCTCGGGGATCCCCGGGCCCTCGTCCATGACCTCCAGGTCCAGCGACTCGGGCTGCAGTCCGCGCCGGGCCCGCACCGTGACCCGGCCGTGCGGAGGGGAGTGCTTGACCGCGTTGTCGATCAGATTGGCGACCACCTGGTGCAGCCGCTCGGCGTCCGCGTGCGCGGTCAGCTCGGGCGGTGACACGTCCAGATGCAGATGCACGTCGGTACGGGTGTGCTGGCCGCCGGAGCCGGTTCCCCGGCGCTGCGCCGACGCCAGGTTGGCTTCCTTCAGTACGCCCGAGAGGTACGGCCACACCTCGAAGCGGCGGGCCTTGAGCGGGATCACGCCGTTGTCGAGGCGGGAGAGATCGAGCAGCGTCTCGACCAGCCGGCCGAGCCGCTCGGTCTGTTTCAGCGCGGTGCGCATCGTCTCGGGATCGGCGGCCGACACCCCGTCCACGACGTTCTCCAGCACCGCGCGCAGCGCCGCGATCGGCGTCCGCAGCTCATGGGAGACGTTCGCCACCAGTTCCTTGCGGTTCCGGTCCACGGCCTCCAGGTCCTCGGCCATCCGGTTGATCGTCGACGCCAGGTCACCCAGCTCGTCCCGGCGGCCGACGCCGCTGACCCGCCGGGTGTAGTCACCGTGCGAGATCGACCGGGCCACGGTGTTCATCTCGTCCAGCGGGGAGGTCAGGCTGTGTGCCACGAACTGGGTGATCAGCATCGAGGCGATCACCGAGAAGACCGTGATGAACCGGAGTTCGGTCTTGGTGCGCAGTGCCACCAGCACCAGGCCGGTGGTGATGAAGACCGACACCACGACGAGCGTGCCGAGCTTCGCCGCGATCGAAACCTGGACGGGCCGCCGTCGGTTCCCGGGCCGGCCGTCTCGGGTCCGTCTCATGGGGCGGGCGTCTCCAGTGCGTAGCCGACGCCGTGCACCGTACGGATCCGCTCCGCACCGATCTTCCGGCGCAGTGCCTTGATGTGGCTGTCGACCGTCCGGGTGCCCGAGGCGTCGGCCCAGTCCCACACCTCGGCGAGCAGCTGCTCCCGGGAGAGCACGGCGCGCGGCGTGTTCGCCAGGCAGACCAGCAGGTCGAACTCGGTCGGCGTCAGATGCACATCGTCGTTGCGCACCCGCACCCGGCGCTGCGCGTGGTCGATCTCCAGCTCACCGAGCCGGAGGATTCCGCTGCGCGGCGTCGCCGCCGCGATGGTGGCCCGCTCGACCCGGCGCAGCAGGACGTGCACGCGCGCTGCCAGCTCCCGCATCGAGAACGGCTTGGTCATGTAGTCGTCGGCGCCGACGCCCAGGCCGACCAGCATGTCGGTCTCGTCGTCCCGCGCCGTCAGCATCAGGACGGGGACCGGCCGCTGCGCCTGGACGCGGCGGCAGACCTCGAGGCCGTCGAAGCCCGGCAGCATGACGTCGAGGACCATCAGATCCGGCTGCCAGGTCTGGGCCGCGTCCACTGCGGCCGGACCGTCGGTTGCCGTCTGCACCTGAAAACCCTCGGCTCGCAGCCGGGCGGCAATGGCGTCGACGATCGTCGGGTCGTCCTCGACGACCAACACCCGGCGCTGGGCGCCGGGGGTGGCCGCTACGCCGTTGTGGGTGGTGTGTGTCTGCTCCATCGCCCGCCCCTGGAAGTGCGCTCTTGGTATGCGTGTGCATGTTCTTCGGAATTGCGCGTACGCGGTTTTAGATGTCTGGGTACATGTCTGGGTTTGCTGATGTTCGGCTTTGCTGACGGGAAACGGCTTATCGATCTCATCCGTCGCTGAGCAGACTAGATGCAATTAAGGCGTCCCGGCTACGCAGGGCGAGCAGCGAGATGGACGACGTCGGGAACGCCTCGGGCAACTGGGATCTCTTCGGTTCTTACCCCGCTGAATCCGGCATTCCGCAACGACTGCTCGAAGTCGGGGGACGGGCGGGCGGACCAGACCGCGAGGATTCCGCCCGGTTTGAGGCGGTCCATGCAGGCCATGAGCCCGCTCGGGGCGTAGAGACCGTGGTTGCCCTCGGTCACCGTCCAGTCCGGTCCGTTGTCAATGTCCAGACACAAGGCGTCATATGCGCCGGTCGCATCGCGGATGTGAGCAATCAGATCGGTGCGCAGGATCACAGTCCGCGGATCTGCGAGAGCCGGACCCGAAATCGCCGAGAGAGGCCCTTCGAGATGCCAGTCGATGATGGCCTGCTCCCGCTCGACGACCGTGATCGCGCCCCAGCGCGGATCGGCCGCCGCATGCGCGAGCGAGAAACCCACGCCGAGACCCCCGATGAGTACGGACGGGCGGTCCCGTCCGGGTGGCAGGGCGTCGAGCGCCGAGTCGATCAGCCGGCGCTCGGAGCGGCCGTCCGACGTGTCCATCAGGAAGCACCCGTTGGCGATGATCTCGAAGTGCTCGCCCCGCCCGCGCAGGACGACTTCTCCGTACGGGCCGTCGCGCCGGTCCAGTGTGTGTGCCGTCTCGATGGTGATCGCCTCCGTGCTGCGGGCATCGTCCGCCGTACTCCGTGACGGATCGGAGGCTATCGCGGCAGGTCCGGGCGGTGCACCGGGCGGTCACGCGGGTGGCGCGCGATAGATCGCTGAGAGCGAACACGCTCCGGGGAACATCGGTGACCCTTGGCGCATTGAGCGAGCATTGAGTCTGCATTGCTCAACTTCACTGCCTAAGGGGAGATCATGGCTTCCACGTCCACACCGCTCACCCTGCCCGTGCTGCCCCTCGACGACGAGGTCGTGCTCCCCGGAATGGTGGTGCCGCTGGACCTGTCCGACACCGAGGTGCGTGCCGCGGTGGAGGCTGCACAGGCGTCCGCGGCCCGCTCCACTGGCAACAAGCCGCTGGTCCTGCTCGTTCCGCGCATCGACGGCAGGTATGCGAGCACCGGCGTCCTCGGCACCGTCGAGCAGGTCGGCCGGCTCTCCGACGGCGACCCGGGAGCCCTCATCCGGGGCCGCGGCCGCGTGCGGATCGGCGCCGGGACGACCGGCCCCGGCGCCGCACTCTGGGTGGAGGGCGTCCGTATCGACGAGGCCGCGCCGACGGTGTCCGACACCGACCCGGAGCTGCCCGGAGCCGTCGCCGAGCTGGCCAAGGAGTACAAGGCACTCGCCACCGACTGGCTGAAGAAGCGCGGCGCCTGGCAGGTGGTGGACCGGGTCCAGCAGATCGAGGACGTGTCCGCGCTCGCCGACAACTCCGGCTACTCGCCCTTCCTCACCCTCGACCAGAAGATCGAGCTGCTGGAGACCGGCGATCCGGTGGCCCGCCTGAAGCTCGCCGTCCAGTGGCTGCGCGAACACCTCGCCGAGCAGGACGTCGCCGAGTCGATCGCCAAGGACGTCCAGGAGGGTGTCGACAAGCAGCAGCGCGAATTCCTGCTGCGCCGCCAGCTGGACGCCGTACGCAAGGAGCTCTCCGAGCTCAACGGAGACCCGGAGGACGAGTCCGACGACTACCGGGCCCGGGTGGAGGCCGCCGATCTCCCGGAGAAGGTGCGCGAAGCCGCGCTCAAGGAGGTCGAGAAGCTGGAGCGCTCTTCCGATCAGTCTCCCGAGGGCTCCTGGATCCGGACCTGGTTGGACACCGTCCTGGAGCTGCCCTGGAACGAGCGGACCGAGGACGAGTACGACATCCGGGGCGCCCGGGAGATTCTCGACGCCGAGCACGCGGGCCTGGACGATGTGAAGGAGCGGATCACCGAGTACCTGGCGGTGCGCAAGCGCCGCGCGGACCGCGGCATGGGCGTCGTGGGAGGCCGCCGCGGCGGCGCGGTGCTGGCTCTGGTCGGCCCGCCCGGCGTGGGCAAGACCTCGCTCGGCGAGTCCGTCGCGCACGCCATGGGCCGGACGTTCGTCCGGGTCGCGCTCGGCGGTGTGCGGGACGAGGCGGAGATCCGCGGACACCGGCGCACCTATGTGGGAGCCATCCCCGGCCGGATCGTCCGGGCGATCAAGGAGGCCGGGTCGATGAATCCGGTCGTGCTGCTCGACGAGATCGACAAGGTCGGCTCCGACTTCCGGGGAGACCCGGCGGCCGCCCTGCTCGAGGTGCTCGACCCGGCGCAGAACCACACCTTCCGCGATCACTACCTGGAGGTCGAGCTCGACCTCTCGGATGTGGTGTTCCTCGCCACAGCCAACGTCCTGGAAGCCATCCCGGAGGCCCTGCTCGACCGGATGGAACTGGTCACCCTCGACGGGTACACGGAGGACGAGAAGGTCGTCATCGCCCGTGACCACCTGCTGCCCAGGCAGTTGGAACGGGCCGGCCTGGAGAGCGGCGAAGTGACCCTGGACGACGCCGCGCTGCGCAAGCTGGCGGGCGAGTACACCCGCGAGGCGGGCGTACGGAATCTGGAGCGGGCGGTGGCCAGGCTGCTGCGGAAGGTGGCGGCCCGGCACGAGCTCGGCGAGCAGGAGCTGCCGTTCACCGTCACCGACGAGCAGCTGCGCCGGCTGATCGGCCGGCCCCACCACGTCCCCGAGTCGGCCCAGCTGCCGGAGGAGCGCCGTACGGCGGTGCCCGGGGTGGCCACCGGGCTCGCGGTCACCGGGGCAGGCGGTGACGTGCTCTTCGTCGAGGCGTCGCTGGCCGATCCGGAGACCGGCGCGGCCGGACTGACCCTGACCGGGCAGCTCGGTGACGTGATGAAGGAGTCGGCGCAGATCGCGCTCTCCTTCCTGCGCTCGCACGGCGCCGAACTGGAACTGCCGGTCGCCGATCTGAAGGACCGCGGCGTGCACATCCACTTCCCGGCCGGCGCGGTGCCCAAGGACGGTCCGAGCGCGGGCATCACCATGACGACGGCGCTGGCGTCCCTGTTGTCCGGCCGGCAGGTCCGTACGGATGTGGCGATGACCGGCGAGGTGTCGCTGACCGGTCGGGTGCTGCCGATCGGCGGCCTGAAGCAGAAGCTCCTGGCCGCACACCGGGCGGGCATCACCACGGTGGTGATCCCCAAGCGGAACGAGGCCGATCTGGACGACGTCCCCGCCGAGGTGCTCGACAAGCTGGACGTGCACCCGGTGACCGATGTCCGGCAGGTCCTGGACATCGCACTGTCCGCCGCGGAGGTACGGATCCCGGCCGCAGCCTGACACGGGTCGCCCCGGCGCCGCCTTCGTGGCGGCGCCGGGGCTTGTGTGTCCAGGATTCGGTTCGAAGCAAGGCCTAACCGTTGGCCAGCGCCTGCACCCGGTCGAACGCGCCGTTGAACTTGTCGTGGTCGCCGACCGTGGGACCGGTGGAGGTGTACTGCCACATGGTCTGGTAGCCCCAGCCGGCCGGCAGCGTGCCCGGCGACGTGTTGTAACGGGCGATCCACAGGGGGTTGGTGGAGCCGAACGCCCCGGAGTTGCCGGTGCACTGGGTCCACCAGCTGGTGGCCGTGTAGATCACCGCGTCCCGCCCGGTGAGCGACTTGTACGTGTTGGTGAAGTCACGGATCCAGGAGACCATCCCCGCCGCGCTCAGCCCGTAGCAGGCGCTTCCGTACGGGTTCCACTCGATGTCCAGCACCCCGGGCAGCGTCTTGCCGTCGCGTGACCAGCCGCCGCCGTGGCTGACGAAGTAGTTGGCCTGGTTGGCGCCGCTCGAATCGTTGGGCGTCGCGAAGTGGTAGGCGCCCCGGATCATCCCGACGTTGTACGAGCCGTTGTACTGCTGGGCGAACGAGGGGTTGGTGTAGTAGTTCCCTTCGGTGGCCTTGGTGTAGGCCCACCGGACGCCGCTGTTCCACAGCGTCGTCCAGTTCACGTTGCCCTGGTAGTTGGAGACGTCGACACCCTCGGTCTGCGTCGCGAGGGTCTCGTGCGGCGCGCCGCCCTGGCCGTCATGGGCGATGACGCCCATGCCCATCGTGGCCGTGCCGCGGGCCGGCGTGCCCGGCTTGTGCGCGGCGAACGCGGTACCTGGCATGGTGAGGAGCGAGGTGAGGAATGCGAGAAGAATCCCGACCGCGGCGATACGTCCGCGGCCGGCCGTTCCGGATCTGTGCACGGGCATGAGCGTGCCTCCGAAAGGCTCGGTGGGGGGACTGCTGACCTGCTGACACGTGCTGGTATGAACATGTCAGGAAGGACGCTACGCACGTAGACCGGTGCGGCGGAAGAGGACCTCGGTGCTGCCGTTGGTCTACTCCTGCGAAATACTGGCGGAGCTGCGGCAATAGCAGGGGATGAAAGAAACTTTCAGGACCGGGAAAGCTCGTGAGGGGTGCTGACGTGCACGACAGCGGTACGGACGGCGAACACGCGGCCACGCCTCCAAGTGGTGTGGACCAGGCATTCCTCGCTGTGGAGCGCGAGTTGACCGTTTTCCTGCGCCGGGCGCGGGCCACTTCCGGCGAGATGTCCCGGGCCGTCCATCCCGGCCTGGAGGCCGCCGCGTACGGGCTGTTGGTGTGCCTGGACGAGTGGGGCAGCCGGCGGGCCACCGATCTGGCCGGCTTCATCGGGGTCGGGCGGGCGACCATGAGCCGCCAGCTGCGCGCCCTGGAGGAGCTGGGCCTGGTCGCCCGCGAGCAGGACCCGGACGACGGCCGGGCCTTCCTGATCCGGCTCACCGACGAGGGACGCGAACGGCTGCGCCGGGTGCGGGACGCCCGCCGGGCCGAGTACGTCCGCAGGCTCGAGGGCTGGGACCGCAGGGAGGTCTCCGAGCTGGCCAGGCTGCTGCACCAGTTGAACGCCCGCGCCGAGCGGTGACTACGGGACAGCCCCTTACGGCTCCAGAAGCGCGGCCGACGCGTCATCGTGCGTCTTGCTGCGCCGCAGCCGCGTCCGGCCCGCCGACGCGTCCGCGTCCTCCAGTCCACGCACCCGGTCGATCAGTGACTGCGGACCCTCCTTGCGCAGGATGCCGAAGCACTCGGTCCAGTCGCCTTCGCCGAAGGTCTCCACCCAGCGGCCCGCGCCGTCGCTGAGCGCAGCCAGCGCCCGGACCTGGCCAGCGGGCGTACGGCCGGCGACCGCGCGCGCCGCCACCTGCGGGTCGGCGGCCGCGGTGAAGAAGCCGCCCTCCCGGTTGCGCACCGCATCGGCTGTCGCTTCGGTCGCCAGCACGGTGCGCGGCAGCCGGTCGAGCCGGTCGTCCAGCACCGCCCGTACGGCACCGTGCGCGTCCTCGATCAGCAGGATCGAGTCGGAGAGCACCAGATGCTCGACCGCGTCCGAGGACCAACGCACCAGGACCACGGTCGCCTGAGGCGTACGGACGTGAGAAAGGTCACAACCCTCGCGGTGGGCGTCGGCGGTGCGTCGGATTGACGCCGAAAGGACCTCACGCAAGCTCATATCCCGCCGCGAACCGGACAGTTCGACCAGTGAGCCGCCCAACCGTGCGGTGAACCAGGGCACCCCGTGCTCGCATCCGTCAGTGCCGGCGGGCGGTGTCACGCCGTCCAGCAGGACGAGTACGCCCCCCTGTCCGGAGGCGGGCAGAACCGCGCCCACCCAGTCCTCGTTGGGACGATCCGGGGAACCGGGGGCGGAGGCGATTTCGGTGCGCATGTGGATCAGTCTGCCCGACCGTGTACCGGCGGCGCGCGCCGGTGATCGATTGGCCTGTACCAGCGGGCCGGGGCGGTCCGTTGGGGCGGAATGGGGGAGTCCGGTGAGTGCGGGCGGGCATCCTGCCAAAGCCTGTCCGGAAGTTCCAACCGATGTCCGCCGCGCCCCTCGCGCGCGCCGGGCGCGGAGTTGTTCGCCAACTCGCTGTTGATGTTCACTCCTTCGAGTGGCTGACCGGGTGATGCCCCGTCCCCTCCCAAAACCACTGGAATGGTCGGTAGCCGTATCAGGGGCGGGACGTTTTTGCTGGGGCCAGTCGCCTGACCAGTCGTCTGAGTACAAGGACGAGTACGAGATTGCGAGCACCGGTGCGGAACAAGCGGCTTCGGCGCAACAACAGCGGGCCTGTCGAGCGCACGGTTCGGGTCCGCAGGCGCCTGGTCATGGGGGTGGCCGCCGTCGGCGTGGCCGTCCTCGCGGCCGGGGTGCCCTCGGCCCTCACCGCATCGTCGGAACTGACGGACGCCCAGCACCAGGTCACCCTCGCCGGCCTCGACCAGCAGGCGGTCTCGCTGGCGCACGCCCTGGCGGACGAGCGTGACGACGTCACGGTCTACATCGCCGGTGGCCGGCACCGGAAGGACAAGCAGGCCGCCGACCGGGCCGTACGCGTCGACAACGAGATCGACGAGATCAGTGCGGCCGCTCCCGCCTCGCTCCGGCATGCTCTCGCCACCCTGCCCGCCGTCCGCAGGACCGCACTGACCGGCAAGGGCTCCGCGCTGGACGCCGACAAGGCGTACTCGGACCTCATCGGCACGGTCCAGGAGGTCTCCGACCAGCTCGCCGAGCAGACTCCGCCGGCGGCCGCGGCGGCCACCCGCGCCCAGGTGGACCTCGGTCACGCGGTCGATCAGGCGTCGGCCACCCGCGGGTTGCTGCTGGCCGCGCTGGCCGTCCCCAGCCCGCCGAGCACCACGGCGTACGACCCGGTCAGCGGCCAGTACGTCACCCGGGACGCCAACCCGAACGGCCCCGAGGTGCGGACCCGCGACGAACTGAGCACCGCCGCCCAGCTGTCCAGGGTCAGGGAGCTGGCCGCACTCGCCGACTTCGACCAGGCGGCCGGTCCGGA
The DNA here is from genome assembly GCF_040689485.1 of Streptomyces sp. NPDC051322. NCBI lineage: Bacteria > Bacillati > Actinomycetota > Actinomycetes > Kitasatosporales > Streptomycetaceae > Streptomyces > Streptomyces sp. NPDC051322. The sequence continues at coordinate 358,803 of NZ_JBFBAK010000006.1, forward strand.
CGCCCGGGATTCGCTGGACGCCACGGTCTCCGGCCCGGAGGTCGACACCGCCGAGAAGTACCTCACCCGGCTCACCGACCAGCCGCAGCTCTCCGCATCCGACCTGAAGACCAGCCCGACCAGGGCAGGCTCGGCGCTCACCGCGCGCATCGACCAGATGCGCGGCGTGGAGTCCGCTCTCGGCGCCCGGCAGGCCAAGCGGTTCGCCGCGCTGCGCGACGAAGCCGTGACCGCGCTCGAGTGGCGGATCGCGCTCACCGGGGCGCTGCTGCTGCTCACCATCGGGGTCGGCGCCGCCGTGGCCCGGACGCTCACCCGCCCGCTCGCGGTGCTGCGGATCGGGGCCGCCCGGCTCGCCGCGGGCCCCGGGGCGGAGGAGCCGATCAGGTTCACCGGCCGCAACGACGAGTTCGCCCAGGTCGTCCGGTCCATCAACACACTGCACGGCAGGGTCCTGGCCGCCGAGGCCCGGGCGGCGCAGCATGCCGTGGGCGGCGTCGGCACGGGTCCGTTCGGCGACCGCGAGCTGCCGGCCGCCGAACGTGCCGCGTACGAGGCCAGGATCGCCGAAGTCACCGCCCGGCTCGACCGGCTGCGGCACACCGTCCAGTCGACCTTCGTCAACCTCTCGCTGCGCGGCCTCGGCCTGGTCGAGCGTCAGCTCACCGTCATCGAGGGCCTGGAGGAGCGCGAGCAGGACCCGGAACAGCTCGCCACCCTCTTCAAGCTCGACCACATGGCGACCGTGCTGCGCCGTCACAGCGAGAACCTGCTGGTCCTGGCCGGTACCGAACACAGCCCCGCGCACGGCGGCCCGGTGCCGCTGGTGGACGTGCTGCGCGCCGCCGCCGGCGAGATCGAACGGTACGAACGGGTCGCCATCCGGTCGCTGCCGCCGCACTCCCAGGTGGCCGGCTTCGCCGCCGACGACATCAGCCACCTGATCGCCGAACTCCTCGAGAACGCCACGTCCTTCTCGCCGCCCGACACCCAGGTCCAGCTGTCCGGCTGGCTCCTGGAGAGCGGAGAGGTGATGCTTTCGGTGCAGGACGAGGGCATCGGCATGTCGGCCGGACGGCGCGCCGAGCTCAACGCCCGGCTGGCCGACCCCGAGACCTACTACCCGGGGCGCCCCGACGACGACGGCGCCGGACTCGGTCTGCAGGTGGCCGCGCTGCTCGCCGCGCGCCACGGCGTCCGGGTCGAACTGCGCGAGCAGAAGCAGGGCGGTATCACCGCGGTCGTGGTGCTGCCGAGTGCGCTGCTCCCCGAGGAACCGCCGCTCGCCCCACCGCACTTCGTGCCCACGGCGGGGGCGGCGCCGACGCTGAACCTGCCGGGTTCGGTCGCGGAGTCGAACTCGAACGTGCTGCCCACCCGTTCGCGCTACGCGATAGGGGCCGACGCGCACGAGCGGACGGCCGACACGGTGGACGCGGGGGCTGCGGGGGGCGCGGTACCGGTGGACGAGCCGACCTTCACCATGCGGCTCCCACGCCAGCAGACCACCGACCAGACCCCTGAACAAACCACCGAACAGACCACTGAACAGACCACTGAACGCGTCACGGAACGCGTGACCGACAAGGGTCTGCCCAAGCGCACCCCGAAGATCAGCAGGCCCGCCGACGCCACCCCCCGGCAGCGCCCCGGCGGTGTGGACGCCGAGGCCCTGCGTCGTAGGCTCGGTGGCTTCCACCAAGGAGCGAAGAACGGCCGGAAGGACGTCGAAGCAGAGATCTCGGAGCAGCTTGGGACCGAGGTTGTAAGGAACGATGACGCGGGGGACAGTGTCGAGGAGGCACGCAGTTGACTGCGCCCAGCACATTCGGACTGAGCCGCGAAGCCCGTAACCTGCACTGGCTGTTGAAGAACCTGGTGGAGGAGGTGCCAGGCCTCCGTTCCGTCGCCGTCGTGTCGTCCGACGGACTGATGCTGCTCTCCTCCGATCCGGAGACGCCGGTCGCGCCGAGAGATGTTCCGAGCGGACCCAAGGGGTCGGCGGCCGACCTCGCCACCATCGTCTCCGGCATCGGCAGCCTCACCATCGGCGCCGCGAAGCTGATGGACGGCGGAGCCGTCAAGCAGACGATGGTCGCGATGGAGGAAGGCAGCGTCTTCGTGATGTCGATCAGCGACGGATCGCTGCTCGGGGTGCACGCCACCCCCGACTGCGACATGAGCGTGGTGGCCTACCACATGGCGCTCTTCGTCGGCCGCGCCGGTCATGTCCTCACCCCCGAACTCCGCATTGAGCTGCGCAAATCGATGGAGAGCGCCCAGTGACCCCCGCCCCTCACCTACCGGTCCGCAGCCCCGACCGGCGGCCGGCGCGTGTCCGGCCGTACTCACTGACCGGCGGCCGCACCAAATTCGGCCACATCCTCTTCGTGGAGACCTTCGTGGCCGCCATCGAGGCGGTTCCGGAGCGGCCGGAGCTGGCCAACGGTCCGATGAGCCTGATGCCGGAGATGCGGGCCATCGTGGAGATCTGCCGCCGGATGCGCACCGTCGCGGAGATCTCGGCCCTGCTGAAGATGCCGCTCGGCGTGGTCCGGGTCCTCCTCAGCGACCTCGCAGACCAGGGAAAGATCCGTGTGTACGGGACCGGGCACGGCGAAGGCCAGCCCGACCGCGCTTTGCTCGAAAGGGTGCTGAGTGGACTCCGCCGTCTCTGAGACGCTGATCCCCGCCGAGGCCGACGAGGGTATCCAGGCCTGGCAGAACGACCGTACCCGCGCACCGATATCCACCAAGATCGTGGTGGCGGGCGGCTTCGGCGTCGGAAAGACGACCTTCGTGAGCGCCGTCTCGGAGATCACACCGCTGCAGACCGAAGCGCTGATGACCCAGGCGAGCGAGGACACCGACGACCTCACCGCCACACCGGACAAGCTGACCACCACGGTCGCCATGGACTTCGGCCGGATCACCCTCGACGACGACCTGGTGCTGTACGTGTTCGGCACACCGGGACAGCAGCGCTTCTGGTTCATGTGGGACGACCTGGTGCGCGGCGCGGTCGGCGCGATAGTGATGGCCGACACCCGCCGTCTCGCCGACTGTTTCCCGGCGCTGGACTACTTCGAGAGCTGCGGTCTGCCGTACATCGTGGCGGTCAACCACTTCGAAGGCACCCCGGGCTTCGAACCGCAGGACGTACGCGAGGCCCTGACGATCCCGCGCCACGTCCCTGTACTCATCATGGACGCGCGTAACAGAATTACGGTGATCGAGTCGCTGCTGGCCCTGGTGGGCCACGCACTCGACTCCACCCCCGAATAGGAGAACAGCCCGCCATGCGCAAGATACTCATCGTCGGAGCCGGTCAGTCCGGGCTTCAACTCGCCCTCGGTCTCCAGTCGCAGGGCTACGAGGTCACCCTGATGTCCAACCGCACCGCCGACGAGATCCGATCGGGCCGGGTCATGTCGACGCAGTGCATGTTCGACACCGCGCTGCAGCACGAGCGTGACCTGGGGATCAACTTCTGGGAGTCGCAGGCCCCGAGGATCGAGGGCCTCGGCGTCTCCGTCGCGGCCCCCGACGGGTCCCGCCCCATCGACTGGGTGGGCAAGCTCGACGGGTACGCCCAGTCGGTCGACCAGCGGGTGAAGATGGCCGGCTGGATGGAGACCTTCGCACAGCGCGGCGGACAACTCGTGATCCACGGCGCCGCCGTGTCCGACCTGGACTTCTTCGCCCGCACCTATGACCTGGTGCTGGTCTCGGCGGGCAAGGGCGAACTGGTCTCGATGTTCGGCCGGGACGCCACCCGCTCGCCGTTCACCGCGCCGCAGCGCGCGCTGGCCGTGGCGTACGTGCACGGGATGGGCCCGCGACCCGAGCACCCCGACTTCGACGCGGTCCGCTGCAATCTCGTGCCCGGCGTCGGCGAGCTCTTCGTGATGCCGACGCTCACCCTCAGCGGCCGTGCGGACATCCTCTTCTGGGAGGGCATACCCGGTGGCCCGCTGGACGCCTTCCAGGGCGTCAAGGACCCCGCCGAGCATCTCTCGCTCACGCTGGAACTCATGGAGAAGTTCACCCCCTGGGAGTACGCGCGCGCCACGCACGTGGAACTCACCGACGCGGCGGGCACCCTCTCCGGGCGCTACGCCCCCACGGTCCGCAACCCCGTCGGCCGGCTCCCCGGCGGCGGCCTCGTCCTCGGCGTGGCCGATGTGGTGGTGGCCAACGACCCGATCACCGGACAGGGTTCCAACTCCGCGTCGAAGTGCGCGGCCGCGTATCTGGAGGCCATCACCGAGCACGGTGACCGGCCCTTCGACGAGGCGTGGATGCAGCAGACCTTCGACCGCTACTGGGCGACGGCGCAGCACGTCACCAAGTGGACGAACGCGATGCTGGGCGTCCCGCCCGAGCACGTGCTGAACCTCATCGGTGCCGCCGGGCAGCTCCAGCCGGTCGCCGACCGCTTCGCGAACGGCTTCAACAACCCCGCGGACTTCGAGAACTTCTTCTACGACCCGGAGAAGACCGGCGCCTACCTCGCCGAGGTGTCCGCCGGCTGAGCGGCCTTCGACGCCGCCCCGGCCTTCGGTGCTGTTCCGGCCTTCAGGGCTCCCGCGGTTCCGGAATCGGGGCGGACCGCGCCCAGCACCGGGGCGGACGCCAGCGGGGAGATCTCCACCCGTGCCCCGGGGCGGGGTGCCTGGACCACTTTGCCGTTGCCGATGTACAGCGCCACATGGGTGGCGTCGGGGAAGTACACGATCAGGTCGCCCGGCCGCAGTGCGCTCAGCGACACCTTCGGGAGACCGCGCCACTGCTCCTGGCTGGTGCGCGGGATCTTCCGGCCGGCGTGCGCCCAGGCCTGCTGGGTTAGCCCGGAGCAGTCGAAGGAGTCCGGGCCCGCCGCGCCCCAGGCGTACGCCTTGCCGACCTGCGCCACCGCGTAGGCCATCGCCGCGGTGCCCTGCGCGGACGCGGCCGCCGGCGGGCCGCTGAGCACCCCGGAGTCGACCAGCTCCTTCTGCGCGGCTCCGGTGTCCGCCTGGTCCAGCGCCGCCACGTCGGCCGCCTGACCGGGGGTGAAGCCGGCCAGCAGCGCCTCCGCCTCGCGCAGCCGGGACTCGGCCGTGTCGTGCGCCTTCTTCTTACGGGCCGCCAGCTTCTGCTGCTCGGCGAGGGCGGCACGCGAACGGCTGTCGAGCGCGCTCGCGCGCCGTTCGACCTTCTTGAGCCGCTTGATCTTCGCCAACTGGTCGGCGGAGGCCCGGGCGATCTGGTGGCCCTCGTCCAGGGCCTGCTCCGGATCGTCGGCCAGCAACAACTGCAGATACGGGGAGAGCCCCGTCCTGCCCTGATACTGCTCGCGGGCCAGCTGCCCGGCCGCGTCGCGGCTCTCGGCGAGCTCCTTCCGCGCCTTCGCCAGCCCGGCGCCGACCTTGCTGGTCGCCGCTTGCTGCCGCTTGAGCGCTTCCGCGGCGGCCGTGTAGGTCTGTCCGGCCGCCTCCGAGCTCTGGTAGAGGCTCTTGAGCCGGTCCAGCAGCGCCGCGGCGGTGGTGGGCGCGGTGGTGGTGGCCTCCGGGGCGGCGGCTGCCGGTGCGGTCGCTTCCGTACCCGCACCAGCCGCGCCCGCACGCGTACCCGCGCTCGCACCCGGATCCGGCTCGGCGAGCGCGGGCGACGCGGTGACGACCATGCCGATCACCGCCGTCGCACAGACCAACCGCAGCAGCCTGACCGACGCTCTGCCTGACATCCCGCCTGACACCACATCACCTCCGCTTCCGGGGCGGGCCGTCCGCCCGGGCCGAGCATGCGGTGGGATACCTGATGCCGCATCAGTAGCGGTCTGTTCGGCCCAATGCGATCACTCGGAAGGGGCGTCGGGGTTGTCGGGACGCGGCCTCCGCCTTCGACCAGGGCCACTTCAGCGTGCGCGGACGGCCTTCGGGCGTGTACACGTACTTCCAGCCGCGCAGCAGCCCCAGCCGCCTGGTGTGACCTGCGGGTACGCGCACGTAGACCAGCACGGTCGGCGGTCCGCCGGCCGCGTCCGGGACGGGCACCTCGTACACCTTCGGCGGGTTGCCGGTCGGCCCCAGTAGGATCGGCAGGATGCGCCCGTCCAGCGGGCCGCCCTCGAACAGGGTCTCTTCGCTCTTCACCGGGCCAGTCTGACTCAGCCCTCCTCGGGGGCCTCGTCCCCCGGTGCGGCCAGCAGGTGGGACGCCTCAGGCAGGGCCGGCAGCAGCCGCCGGGCCAGAACGCCGGCCGGGCCCTCCGGAAGCTCCTGCGCCAGGGCGGCCCGTACGACGGCGGCGCTCTGCGCGTCCGTCGCGGCGCTCACCGTGAGCACCGCGATCAGGTGGTCGATCAGCCAGTCGCGGAGCTCGCCCTGCGGCGGCTGCTTCCCCTCGTCGAGCCAGATGAGCGACGCGGCCTCCACCGCGGCGATCCAGGTACGCACCAGCATCCGCAGCCGCGGCCCCGGGGAGTCCGCGCCGAGATGCACCAGGATCTGCTCGGCGGCGGCCCGGCGCACCTCGTCGACGATGGCGCCGGTACGGGACGTCTCGGCAACGCTGCCACCCTGGAGCAGCGCCGAGAAACCCGCGTCGTGCTCGTCGACGAATGCGAGATAACGGTCGAGTACCTGACGGAGACGCCCGGTGAGCGGACCGGTCTGCCGCTCGGCGAAGCAGAGTTCCAGCTGGTCAGCGGCCGAACGCAGTGCCTTCTCGTACAGCTGCTGCTTACCGCCGGGGAAGTACCGGTAGACCAGCGGCCGCGAAACCCCCGCCGCCTCCGCCACGTCATCGAGCGACACGTCCTCCGGCGCCCGGTGCGCGAAGAGCGTCAGGGCCGCATCGAGAAGCTGTATTCGACGCTCCTCGACGCCGAGGCGCCGGTAGGCGGGGGTTGCTGCGGGGGTCATGAGCGCAGCGTAATCCTTCATCCCGCACGACAGCCGTGGCACGTGGCTACAGCGGATCTTCACCGCCCCCGGGCCCCATCCTCGGCGAAGATCTCAACTCTTGGGGTGTTCCGTGCGTGCTTGCCGTCTGGGGTCGGCCGCCTTCGGGTGGAGGAAGCCGGTGAGTGCGGAGGCCAGGGCTTCGGGTGCCTGTTCGGCTACGTGGTGTCCGGAGTCGATGCCGTGGCCGCGTACGTCGGTGGCCCACCGGCGCCAGATCGCGAGGGGATCGCCGTGGAGATCCTCCAGGTCATCCTGGAGCGACCAGAGGATCATCGCCGGGCAGGTGATGCGGGCGCCGACGGACCGGTCGGCTTCCTCATGCTGCCGGTCGACAGTCAGGCCGGCTCGGTAGTCCTCCAGCATTGCCCGCACGACGTCGGGATTGTGGATCGCCTGCTGCCACTCGTCGTAGTTCTCGCGCCCCATGCTGTCGGGGTCACCGCGATACCAACGGTCGGGGTCGGCGGTGATCACCCGCTCGGGAACGTCCGGCTGCGCGAAGAAGAACCAGTGCCACCACTGAGTGGCGAACTCGACCGTGATCCTCGACAGGTGCTCCGTCAGCGGCAGGCAGTCAAGAAACGCCACCCGGGTGACGGCCTCCGGTTGATCGAGCGCGAGGCGCAGCGCCACGGGCCCCCGCGGTCATGCCCGACGAGGGCGAAACGGGGATGGCCGAGGTGGCGCATCACTGCCACGACGTCACCGGCGACCGCGCGCTTGGAATAGCCCGCGTGATCCGTCGTGAACCGCGGTCCGCGGGAACGCCCGTATCCGCGCAGGTCCGGGCAGACCACCGTGTGACCGGCCTCCACAAGCAGCGGAGCGACCCGATGCCAGGTGGCCGACGTGCGGGGATGACCGTGCAGCAGCACCACCGGTGTGCCCTCGCCGCCGAAGCGGACGAAGACGGAGGCCTCGCCGACCTTGACGTACGCCTCTTCGAAGCCGTCGAACATCCTGGCCCTCTTCTGCTCGGTTGGCGGCGGCTTGGCGGCCCGCAGCGGCATCAACCCCCCGTCTGCCCGCGACGACTGACGCTACGCAAGCGGCTACGCCGACCCGCAGGAGGCGGCACCCCTCGTCGCGTTTTCGCCATCTCGCCTGTCGGCAGCGGTGGCGTCCAAGCGGCCGTTCGGCAGAGCAGGAATGCTGAGCCGATCCGCTCGGGCCGCCCGACCACGACACGTACAGCCAGTCCCGCGTCCGCGTACCAGCGACGAACAGCAGGCCGCGTTCCGCGATGAGTCCGCCTCGTGCTGGAGGCGGTGCGGGCCCTGCGACGGGTGCCGAACACGTCTCTGGTGGTCGAGTGGGTGGGGGTCGGTCCGTATTGCCGACGGAGAGGCGTGCCGCCACCCGGAAGTCCTTGACTGCTTGGTACAGAGCTCGTTCTCGCGTTCGGAGAGGCGACCACCCCCGGCGCGGTCCACCTTCGCGACTCCGCGTACGTACAGGGCCCGCCACTCGGCTTCACACCCGCCGCACGGACGAGAAAGTCGCTGGAATCGTCATCGTCGCACCCGAGTTCCCGTGAAACCTCGTCCGCATTCGCCCTCGGGCCACGGTCGGTCCGTCCCGGCCGCAGCTGCTCTCCCTGTCACCGCTCCGAGAAAGACCGTCCCATGTTGGCCCAGTCCTCGACCGCACCGCCGACCACGCCGTGGATCGCGATCGTGCCGCTGATTGCAATTTTCCCGGCCGTCTTCTACATGATCGACATGACGCGCCACCCGCGCACCCGCCAGCTCTCGCCACAGACATGGCTGGCCATCTGCGCATTCGGGAACGTGTTCGGGCTGTTCGCCTACCTCAGGTTCGGCCGGAGCGAGGACCGCTAGTCGTCGCATACGGGTAGCTGCTGCCATCATCTGCCGACAGAACCATCGGTCTTCACGTCCCGTGCGAGACAGCCAGGTGCGCGAGCGCGAGCGTCCTGTCCGGTTCCAGGGTGACGTGTACGCCGCCGCTGATCCGGTCGAGTGTTGCCTGCAGCCACCCGCGGTCCTCGTCCGTCGCCCGTTCCAGCCGCATGCGGCGGGCCTGCAGGGGCACTATGCGCACGGCGGTCACCGTGCCGGTATCCGCCTGCACCGAGACGAGGTACATGAGGCGGAGATCGTCGCGGTACTCCTCGTGTCCGGTGATGCCCTCGTAGTCGTCGATGAAGTCGCCGCAGCCGTACAGGATCAGCCGGTCGCGGTAGACCTCGACGGGACGGGGATGGTGCGAGGAATGACCGTGGACCACGTCGACGCCGCCGTCCACCAGGGCGTGCGCGAAGCGGACCTGCTCGCGGGGGACGGGGTAGCCCCAGTTGGAGCCCCAGTGCACGGAGACGACCGCGATGTCGCCGGGGCGTTTGGCCTCCCGGACGCGCTCGGCCGTGGCGGCGGCCGCCTCGGCCGACAACTCGGGTACGAAGGCGACACCGGACCGGTCCGCTGCCGCCGCCCAGCTCCTCGCGACGCCGCTGGAACGTGCTCCCAGGGCGAACACCAGCACCCGACCACCGCCGGAGCCGGCGGGAACCGTCGCGGGCGCGTACGCCTCGTCGGAGGTCCGTCCCGCGCCCGCCGCCCGCAGTTCCGCGCCTGCCAGCGAGTCGAGCGTCTCGTGCAGGCCCGGGCGGCCGAAGTCCAGTACGTGGTTGTTGGCCAGGACGCAGACGTCGGGCCGGGCGACCGCCAGCGCGGGCAGGTTCGCCGGGCTCATCCGGTAGTGGACGGCCTTCCCGGGGGCGAACTCGTCGCTGCGGGTGATGGACGTCTCCAGATTGATGATCCGGACGTCCGGAGCGGCCTCGTCGAGCACCCGCAGCGCTTCGCCCCATGGCCAGGAGGGGCCGACAGGGGCCGGGATCAGGGCGCTCGAAGCCTCCGCCAGGTCGACGTAGGAGCGGGCATCCCGGACGTAGTCCTCCCGCAGCGTCGGATCACCCGGGTGGGGGAGGATCTGGTCGACGCCGCGCCCGAGCATCACATCGCCGCAGAGGAACAGCGTCACCGTGCTGCTCATGCTTTTACGGTAGTCGTCCGCCGGAACTTTCTCCCTCGGACCGCTGTGCCTGCCGGTGGCCCCGGAAGGTCGCTTCGGACGGGGGAGCGGGGACGGCGGTAACGTCCTGGCATGGTGCCAGTACGCGCGGTCCTGATCGACATCGACGGTGTCCTCACGGTCTCCTGGAAGGCGCTGCCGGGGGCGGTCGAGGCGCTGCAGCGCATCCGCACCGCCGGGCCGGCCATCACCCTCCTCACCAACACGACCTCCCGCAGCCGCGCCTCGATCGCTCACGCCCTGGCCGCTGAGGGGTTCGCCGTCGATGCGCAGGACATCCTCACCGCGCCCGCCGCCACCGCGGCGTACCTCACCGAGCACTACCCGGGTGCCCGTTGCTCGCTGCTGAACAGCGGTGACATCCGCGACGACCTCTCGGACGTGACGCTGCTCGACGAGGACGACACCGTCCCGGACGTGGCCATCGTGGGGGGAGCCGGCCCCGAGTTCGACCACATCGCGCTCAACCGCGTCTTCGGCCACCTTCAGCAGGGCGCCCGACTGGTCGCCATGCACCGGAATCTTTACTGGCGCACCGACCGGGGACTGCAACTCGACACCGGCGCGTACCTGATCGGTCTGGAGCGCGCCGCGCGCACGGAGGCGGAGATCACCGGCAAACCGGCGGCCGCGTTCTTCGAGACCGCGCTGGCCCGGCTCGGCGTGCGTCCCGATCAGGCGCTGATGGTCGGCGACGACATCGAGTCCGACGTGCTTGCCGCGCAGCGCGCCGGGCTCACCGGGGTCCTCGTCAAGACCGGCAAGTACCTGCCGGAGACGCATGAGGCCGCGAGCGGCACACCCGATCACGTCCTGGAATCGTTCGCCGACCTTCCCGCTCTGCTGGGCCGTCTCGCCTCGGCGGATCACTGACCCACCGGCCGGTCCGGCCGTCAGAACACCGAAAGCCCCGTCAGCGTCGTGAAGCGGTCCAGGGCCGCGACGCCCGCCACCGAATTGCCGCGTTCGTCGAGTCCGGGGCTCCAGACGCACAGCGTGCAGCGGCCGGGTACGACGGCGATGATGCCGCCGCCCACACCGCTCTTGCCGGGCAGGCCCACCCGGTACGCGAAGTCGCCGGCCGCGTCATAGGTGCCGCAGGTGAGCATGACCGCGTTGATCTGTTTGGCCTGACGGCGGCTGAGCAGCCGGGAGCCGTCGGCCCGGATGCCGTGCCGGGCAAGAAACCCGGTGGCGAGTGCGAGGTCGGCGCAGGACGCCTCGATCGCGCACTGCAGGAAGTACTGCTCCAGGAGCAGCGGCACCGGATTGTCGATGTTGCCGTACGACGCCATGAAGTGGCCGAGGGCGGCGTTGCGATCGCCGTGGGTGGCCTCGGATGCGGCGACGTCCTTGTCGAAGGTCAGCCGGGGGTTGCCGCTCTCGGCGCGCAGGAACTCCAGCAGCGCGCCCGCCGCGTCACCGGTCTGTGTCTGGAGGCGGTCGGTGACGACGAGGGCGCCCGCGTTGATGAACGGATTGCGCGGGATGCCGTTCTCGTACTCCAGCTGCACCAGCGAGTTGAACGGATTGCCGGAGGGCTCGCGGCCCACGTGCTCCCAGAGCTCGCCGCCCTCGCGGGCCAGGTCGAGGGCGAGCGTGAAGACCTTGGTGAGGGACTGCGTGGAGAACGGCTGCCGCCAGTCCCGCACTCCGTACACCGTGCCGTCGAGCTCCGCGACGGCCATGCCGAAGCTGCGCGGGTCGCAGGCGGCGAGCGCCGGGATGTAGTCGGCGGGCCGGCCGCGCCCGGGCGTCTGCTCGATCTCGGTGGCGATGCGCTCCAGGACCGGCTGGAAGGTCAGCGACGGGGACATGATCCCCATTGTGCCGCCCGTCCTGTTCCGTTGCTCGTCCCGCCGGTCCTGCCGCGCATCAGCCCGCAGCGCCGCTCAGCGGACCTCGGTGCCGCCGCGCGGCTTCGGCTTCATCGGGCCAGCAGCCCCGAGCCGACCCAGAGCCGGCGGCCCACGCCCCGGAGTACGCCGATGTCGTCCAGGAAGTCCGTCAGGCGCTTGGCACCGGTCTGCATCACCTGTGTGCGGTGGCCGCTCGCCCGGACCTGGGCGACGGCCTCGCGGTGGTCCAGGCCGACGTTCGTGTAGACCTGCGGGTTGATGAAGCAGGTGGAGAAGACCCGGGCGGCCTCACCGCAGCTGACCCGGGTGAAGTGCTGCTCCCAGCGGGGCGCGGACACCATCTGGCGGCGCAGTTCCTCGCGGGCGTACCGGACGTGGCGGGCCTCCTCGATGACGTGGATCCGGGTCACTCCGCGCACCAGGCTCTGCACCCGTTCGTCGGGGAAGGTCAGCCGCTGCATGTAGTCGAGGATCTCCTCGCCCAGCAGGGTGGCGGCGAAGGAACCGGGCGTGGTGGAGGCGGTCTTCAGGACGCGCGCGAGGTTGTGGTAGAGCCGGGGCACCGGGTAGGCCGGTGCGCCGCCCTTCTGGATCATCCTGGCGAACATCATGGAGTGCCGGCACTCGTCGGCTATCTCGGTCAGCGCGTAGCGGACATGACTGCTGGTCACCGACTTGTCGTAGATGTGCCGGACGAGCAGCTGCATCAGGATGATCTCGAACCAGATGCCGAGCGAGGCCAGCGAGGCCGCCTCGTGCCTGGCGAGGTCCATCCGCTGTTCCTGGGACATCTTCCGCCACAGCGGGGTGTCGTAGAGCGATACGAGCTCGGGCGGCCAGAACCACTTGCCGTCCTCGATCGGGGCCGCCCAGTCGAGCTCCTTGTCCGGGTCGAAGGAGTGCTTCGCGGACGCTTCCAGGAGCCGTTCGGCGGTCTGCTCACGGTCCCTGAGCATGCCGAGGGCGTCGCGGAGCACTTGGCTGTCGGTCGCAGTCGTCATCGCTGGGGCACCTCACGCTCGGGCGTTACCACTGGTTACTCTTTATGAGACTGCTTGTCAGCAAGATGTGTCAATCCTTTACCGCGACTTGTTGACCCGGCGTCTACCAACGTGTGAGCCTGCCAAGTATGTCGACTCATGAGCTCTACACCAACGGTCCGGTCGCACCGAACTGGCAGATACCGGCCGCCGGTTCGGCGCGTTTCAGCTGGGAGTACGACGACGGGCGCGACCGGCTGCTCGCCCTGTACCAGAAGGGCAAGGACAAGCAGTGGGACGGCGCGAAGCGGATCGACTGGTCGCTCGAAGTCGACCCGTACGACCCGCTCGGCACGCCCGACGAGGCCATGACGCTGTACGGGACGCCCTACTGGGACCGGATGACCGACCGGGACAAGGGCGAACTGCGCAAGCACTACACCGCCTGGCAGTTCAGCCAGTTCCTGCACGGCGAGCAGGGCGCGATGGTGTGCGCCGCCCGCATCGTCGAGTCCGCGCCCGACCTCGACGCGAAGTTCTACTCGGCCACCCAGACCATGGACGAGGCCCGGCACGCCGAGATCTACGGCCGGTTCCTGCACGAGAAGCTCGGGATGCTGTACCCGATCAACGACAACCTGCAGGCGCTGCTGGGCGACACCCTCCGCGACTCGCGGTGGGACATGCCGTACCTGGGCATGCAGGTCCTCATCGAAGGGCTCGCGCTGGCCGCGTTCGGGATGATCCGGGACACCACGAACAAGCCGTTGCCGAAGCAGATCCTGGCGTATGTCATGCAGGACGAGGCGCGGCATGTGGCCTTCGGGCGGATGGCGCTGCGCGACTACTACCGGCAGCTGACCGATGCCGAGCGGCGGGAGCGCGAGGAGTTCGTCATCGAGGGCTGCTACCTGATGCGCGACCGGCTGCGGGGCGTCGAGGTCCTGGAGAACTTCGGCATCCCCAAGAAGGAGGCTGAGCAGCTCTCCGAGAACTCCGAGTTCCTGCAGCTCTTCCGCCAGCTGCTGTTCAGCCGGATCGTGCCGTGTGTCAAGGACATCGGCCTCTGGGGCGAGCGGCTGCAGAAGGCCTACGTCGACATGGGCGTCTTCGAGATGGGCAACTCCAACCTCGACCTGCTGATGACGCAGGACGAGGAGATCGCCGAGCAGCTCGACAAGGAGAGGTTCGCGCAGGAGGAGCTGGCCCGCGTCTCCGAGGTCGAGTCGGCCATCGCGGAGGGCGCGCAGTCCTGAGCGGTGGACACGCTCACCGGTCGTCGTGCTCGCTGAGCGCCGCCTCCATGACCGCCCGGGCGATCGGCGCGGCGAAGCCGCCGCCGCTGATGTCGGCGCGGTCCGCCGAGGCGTCCTCGACCACCACGGCGACCGCCACCGCCGGCCGGCTCGCGCCGTCGGCGCGCGCCCAGGAGATGAACCAGGCGTACGGCAGCCCGGCGTTGCCGACGCCGTTCTGGGCGGTGCCGGTCTTGCCGCCGACCGTGACGCCCGGGATCGCCGCGGTGGAGCCGGTGCCGTGTGTCACGACGTCCACCATCATCTGCTGGAGCTGTTCGGCCGCGGGGGCGCTCATCGCCCGCCGGTAGGGTTTCTGACCGGTCCGGTGAACGATGCCGCCGTGCTGGTCGAGCGTCCGGTCGATCAGGTGCGGGTACATCAGGGCGCCGTCGTTGGCTACCGCGGCGGAGACCATCGCCATCTGCAGCGGGGTCGCCGAGGTGTTGAACTGCCCGATGGAGGAGAGCGCCAGCTGGTCCCTGCTCATATCGGTGTCGAAGTTGCTCCGGGCGACCCCCGACGGAATCCTGAGACCGCTGTCGTTGAAGCCGAACTTCCGCGCCGTGGCCACCATGTCGTCGAGCCCGACCCGTACCCCCAGATGGGCGAGCACCGTGTTGCAGGACACCTCGATGGCGTGGGCGAGTGATGCGTGGCCGCAGCCGCTCGCCTCGTTGGGCAGTTCGGTCGTGGTGTCGGGCAGCAGGTACGGATCGGGGGTGTCGGTGTCCTCGTCGATGTCGGAGACCACACCCGCGTCCAGCGCGGCCGCCGCCGTGACGATCTTGAACGCCGAACCGGGCGGGTAGGTCTCCCGGATGGCCCGGTTCAGCATCGGCCGGTCGGCGAGCGCGTTCAGCCCCGCCCAGGCCCGGGTGACGCGCGGGCCGGTACCGGAGAACGCGCCGGGGTCGTACGAGGGGCTGCTGACCAGCGCCAGGATCCGGCCGGTGGCCGGCTCGATCGCGGCCACCGCGCCCCGCCGGCCGTCGAGCCCTTCGTACGCGGCCTCCTGCGCCCGGGCCTCGATGGTGGTGGCCACATCGCCGCCCGGCTGCCGGGTCCGGGTCAGCTGGTTCCACATCGGAAAGGGGGTGAGCCGCGGATCGGTGCCGGCCAGGATGCCGTCCTCGGCGTTCTCGATCAGCGCCGTGCCGTACGTCTGAGAGGCGTAGCCGGTGACCGGCGCGTACAGCGGCCCGTCCCGGTAGGTCCGCTCGTAGCGCAGTTGCTCGCCGGAGTCCTTCGACCCCGTGACCGCCCGGCCGTCGACCAGGATGTCGCCGCGCGGCTGCGCGTAACGGGCGATCATCTGGCGCCGGTCGGCCGGGTTCTTGCCGAGCGAGTCGGCCTGGATGACCTGCACTCTGGCCGCATTGGCCAGCAGTGCGAGCAGCAGCAGGACGCAGCAGGCGGCGGCGCGCCGGATGTTGCGGGTCATGACGCCGTCTCCACGACCGGCGCCACGACTCCGGGTTCGACGAGGTCCGGGCGTGGTCTGCGAGCGGAGTCGCTGAGGCGGATCAGCAGGGCCACGATCACCCAGTTGGTGACCAGGGAGGAGCCGCCCTGGGCGAGGAAGGGCATGGCCATGCCGGTCAGCGGGATCAGCCCCATCACCCCGCCCGCGATGACGAACACCTGGATCGCCAGGATGGAGGCGAGACCGACGGCCAGCAGTCGCCCGAAGGAGTCCCGCAGGGCCAGCCCCGCCGAGTAGCCGCGGGCCACCAGCAGCCCGTACAGCAGGAAGAGCGCGCAGAGTCCGGCCAGGCCGAGCTCCTCACCGGCCGTGGCCAGGATGAAGTCGGACTTCACGGCGAAGCCGATCAGGACCGAGTGGCCCATGCCCAGGCCGGTGCCGAGGATGCCGCCCGCGGCGAAGGCGAAGAGCGACTGGGCGACCTGGCTCGGGCCCTGGCCGGCCGCGATGGAGGCGAAGGGGTGCAGCCAGTCCTCGACCCGGCTGCGGACATGGGGTTCGAGATGGCCCACCATGAAAGCGCCGAAGCCGGCCATCAGCATGCCGATCGCGACCCAGCTGCCGCGGCCGGTCGCTACGTACAGCATGATGATGAACAGCCCGAAGAAGAGCAGTGAAGTGCCCAGGTCGCGCTCCAGCACCAGGACACCGACGCTGACCAGCCAGATGGCCAGGATCGGCGCCAGAGCGCGCATGGTCGGCAGCTGGAGCCGCCGGATCCGGCGGCCGGTGTAGGAGAGGGCGTGGTGGTTCGCCGCGAGGTAGGCGGCGAAGAACACCGCGAGCAGCACCTTGGCGAACTCGCCCGGCTGGATGGAGAAACCGCCGAGCCGGATCCAGATCTTCGCGCCGTTCACCGCGGGGAAGAGGATCGGAGCGATCATCAGGGCCAGCGCGGTGGCGACCGAGAGATAGGCGTACGACCGCAGCACGCGGTGGTCGCGCAGCAGTACCACGACGACGATGAAGAGCCCCACTCCGAAGGTCGACCAGATCAGCTGGGTGGGTGCGGCCGCGTCGTGGCGGGTCTCCAGGTCGAGGCGGTAGATCAGCACCAGGCCGATGCCGTTGAGCAGCACCGCGATCGGCAGCAGCAGCGGGTCGGCGTACGGGGCGCGGAAGCGGACGGCGAGATGGGCCAGCAGGGCGAGCAGCGCGAGCCCCGCGCCGTAGCTCGCGGCATCCGCCGGTACGGAGTCGTGCCGGGTGAGCCCGACGTCGATGTAGCCGCAGACGGAGATCAGTACGGCGGCGAACAGCAGCACGAGTTCGATCCCGCGCCGCTTCGGCCGACGGGGATCGGGCGGGGGAGTGTCCGCAGTCGTTGCGTACATGGCACGCAACGTAGCAAGCCCCGGGCGATATATCCGTCAATGTCCTGGTGTGCCGCGGGAGCGGCCCCGGAGCGTCGACGCTCTGCCGGGGCCGGCCGCGCACCGCTCACTGCTGGTACGGGTTCTGCCCCTGCTGCTGCGGCGCGGCCTGGCCGTAACCCTGCTGCGGGCCGTGCGGCTGACCCGTGCTCTGCGCCTGCAGCTGCTCGGCCTGCTCCTTGGTCAGCCGGCTCTCCACGCCGCAGAACGTGCACTGGGTGGCGTACTTGACGGAGAGGGGGAAGAGCGGCACGAAGAACAGCGTGAACTTGGTGACGCGCTTGCGGAGCGTGTGCGCGGACGGGTTACCGCAGTGGCCGCACACCAGGGTGAGTATCGCCAACTGGTAGATGTAACCCCTGGTACCAAAAATGATCATGTTATGTCCCCTCCTGGCCAGTCATAGCGGTTCACCGTATCCGCCGGTGTCAAGAGCCGGGCAGCCGCCGGGCCCCTTCCAGGTCGACGAGCGGGGCGAGCAGGTCTCCGTGCTTCTTCAGCCGGGGCCCGATGTCGCCGATCAGGAAGACCAGTTCGGCAGGGTCGGTGCATCCTTCGACCTCCTTCCAGGTGACCGGCGCCGACACGGTCGGCTCCGGGCGGGCGCGCACCGTGTAGGGGGTGGCCGTGGTCTTCGCGGCCGCGTTCTGGCTGTGGTCGACGAAGACCTTGCCGGGCCGTAGCGCCCGCGCCATCCGGTGCAGGGCCAGCTCCGGCAGCGCCGCCTCCGCCTCGATGGCGAGGCCTTTGGCATATGCCGACACCTCGTCCGACGGGGTGCGCTCGAGCGGCACCAGCAGATGGAGGCCCTTCGATCCGGAGGTCTTCGCATAGGCGGTCAGGCCGTCGTCCGAAAGCCGCTCCCGCAGCCAGCATGCCACCGTGCAGCAGTCCACCACGGTGGCCCCGGGGCCGGGGTCGAGGTCGAACACCAGCCGGTCGGCGCGGGCGGGGTGCTGAGCCTGCCACTGCGGGGTGTGGAATTCGACGACCAGGTTGGCCGCCCACATCAGCGTCGCCAGATCCTGGACCAGCACCTGACATGCGGTCCGCTCCCGGGAGCGGGGCACATCGGCGGTCTGCACCCAGTCGGGGGCGCCGGGCGGCACGTTCTTGGTGAAGAACCGCTGCCCGTCGGGGCCGTCCGGGTAGCGCAGAAAGGACACCGGCCGATCACGCAGGTGCGCGAGCAGCGGACCGGCGGTTTCGGCGCAGTAGTGCAGGACCTCACCCTTGGTGGTGCCGGTCGCCGGGTAGAGGACCTTGTCGAGTCGGGTGAGGGGCAGCCGCCGCCCCTCCACCTCGGTGAGGGGCGGCATATCAGGCGGACGCCCGCTTCGTGGTCTTCTTCGCGGCCGTCTTCTTGGCCGTGGTCTTCTTCGCTGCGGTCTTCTTGGCCGCGGTCTTCTTTGCCGGGGTCTTCTTTGCCGGGGTCTTCTTCGAGGCGGCCGTGCTCTTCTTCGGGCCCGAACTCTTCTTCGCCGCCGTGCTCTTCTCGGCCGCGCTCTTCTTGCCCCCCTTGCCGGCCCGCAGCGTGTGGATCTCGGCGTCCTCCCCTTCACCCTCCTCCTCGGCGTCCTCCCCCCGCGTCCCCTTCGCCGCCCGGACGCTGTTCTCCAGGGCGGCCATGAGGTCGATGACCGTGCCGTCGGAGGGGGCGGCCTCCCGCTCGTGCGGGGGCTCGACGCCCTGCAGCCGCGCCTCGATGACCTGCTGGAGCGCCTCCTGGTACTCGTCCCGCATGGCCGACAGGTCGAAGTCCTCGGAAAGCGTGTCCATCAGCGATTTGGCCATCTTGAGCTCCTGGGGCCGCACCGTGACATCGCCTTCCGGAGCGACGCCGGCCGCGGGCCGCACCTCGTCGGGCCAGAGGCAGGTCTGCAGCACCAGGGTGTCCTCGTGCACGCGGAGCACCGCCAGGGACTCCCGCGAGCGCAGCGCGATCTTGGTGACCGCGATCTGGCCGGACTCGATCAGAGCGTCTCGGAGCAGCGCGTAGGGCTTGCTGGCCGTCCGGTCGGAGCTGCCGACGTAGTAGGCCTTGGAGAACATCAGCGGATCGATGGTGTCGGCGTCCACGAAGGCCAGCACGTCGATGACCTTCTTGCTGGGCAGCGGCAGATCCGCGAGGTCGTCGTCCGACAGGGTGATCGTGCTGCCGTCCGGGGCCTCGTAGCCCTTGGTGACCTCCGAGTAGGGGATCTCCTTGTCCTCCGCCTCGCAGAAGCGCCGCATCCGCACCCGGGAGCCGTCCTCCTCGTGCACCTGGTGGAGCGGTACGTCGTGCTCCTGGGCAGCCGTGAAGAGCTGGACCGGAATCGTGACCAGCCCGAACGAGATGGCGCCCTTCCAGGTCGCTCGCATGGCGCGCTCCTCTCCCGGGGGTTCTCAGGCTAAGCCGGAGCACGACACCGCGAAACTCGACGCCGCCCCGTGCGCCGGGCCGGTCTTACACCTTTCCTGGCTGCCAACGGGTGATTGAACCGTGATGTCCACCCGGAGGGCCCAAGATATGGCCCTAATGCAGCACACTCCGGTGGTGGGCGGTCCGATTCCGGTTGACGGTGAGCACGTCCCTACTGCGAATCCGAAGAGCCGACGACGTGTCGGTTCGCGCAGTGGTGGCGGAAGGAACACATCCACATGCGCACAGCTCGTACCCTGTTCGCCGCCGCGGCTGCCACGGCGATCCTCTCCTTCGGTGCACCGGTGGCCCTCGCAGCGACACCCACCCAGTGGACCCCGGACAGCGGCTCCTCGTCGAGCAGCGACTCCGGCAAGTACAGCGGTTCCGCCGAGCACGGCCAGTCCGAGCACGGGCAGTCCGAGCACGGGCAGAAGGACCCCTCGTGGGGTGGCGACAACGACTCATGGAGCGGCAAGGAGCCGCACGGCGGCGTGCACGCCGGTGGCGGCGGTCTCGCGGTGACGGGCAGTGGCCTGGCGGCCGGCACGGTGCTGCTGGTCGGCGGGCTCGGTGCCGGGGCGTACATGCTGCGCCGCCGCACCACCTCGGGCTCCGCCCTCGCCTGATCGCCGTCGAGTCACCCCCCGGGCTGTCGCGGTCGCCGTCTCGTCGGGACGGTGGCCGCGGCGACTGCGTTTCCACGTAACCGGCTTTTCCGGTACCCGGTTTTCCCGCACCCGCTCTGTCGTCCCGTGGATGGAAGGTTCGCCTCATGACCGCCCAGAAGCCGCCCGAGCCGACCCCGCCGGACCGCAGGCGCTCCATGCTGTGGCCCGCCGCGGCGGTGGCACTCGGGGCGCTCCTCATGTACAACTCCGTCGAAGGCAACGGCACGACCGAACCCCACCCCACGGCCGTCGCCTCCGCCGAGCCCAGCCCCCCGGCCGCGTCCTCCCCGTCCGTCGACCGGACCCTGGTGCTGCCCCGGTCGACGCCGACCCGGATCTCCATCCCGGCAATCGGGGTCAACGCCCCCTTCACCAACCTCTCGCTGGGATCGCAGGGAGAGCTCAGCCCGCCACCGGCCGACGACAACAACCTCGTCGGCTGGTACATGGGCGGCCCGGCACCCGGCCAGACCGGCCCGGCCATCGTCGCGGGCCACGTCGACACCAAGACCGGGCCCGCCGTCTTCATGCTGCTCTACGCGCTGAAGCCGGGGAACACCATCGACATCGCCCGCGAGGACGGCACGGTCGCCACCTTCAAGGTCGACTCCGTCGAGGAGTTCAGCAAGGCCGACTTCCCGGACAGCCGGGTCTACGCCGACACCCCCGACCCGCAGCTGCGCCTGATCACCTGCGGAGGGGTGTACGACCATCAGGTCAAGGACTACAAGGACAACGTGGTGGTCTTCGCCCACCTCGACTCCACCGGGACCGTCTGAACCGGAGCCCACCGCTCGAAGGGCTGATGCCCGACGACTGCTGCCCGGCCGGGACGACCCCGGCCGGGCAGCAGTCATGACGGCAGCGGCCGCCTCAGGGACGGCTCAGCAGCGTGCCGAGCACCTCGGCCAGCACCGCCTCGTGATCGGTCACCCCGGCCGGCGCCCGCCAGGCGACGAACCCGTCCGGGCGCACCAGCACGGCTCCTGCGGCCGTCGTACCGTGCGCCTCGGCCCAGTCCGTGCCGCCCTCCGTCACCAGGTCGGCGCCCGCTCCGGCACCCACCGCGTAGACGTCCAGCGGTACGGACAGCCGGTCGGTGACCCGTTTGGCCGCCGACCGCCAGGCCTCTTCGCCGACGTCGGTGAGCAGCACGAAGGACCGCTCGTAGAGGTCCAGGGTCGACCTGCGGACGCCGTACCGGCTCACCCACAGGTGCGGGGCGCGGGAGCCGGGGTCGCCCGCCAGGCGCATTCCGTCGGGCACGACGGGCTGCTCGGGGTCGGCGCCGACCACCGCGCCACGGGGATAGCGGTAACCGAGGGCCACCGGGAGCAGCCCGCCCTGCTTGCCGCCGGCCGGTCCGGGGACCGGTGCGTAACCGGGGTGACTGTGCTCCGCGGAGCGGGATGACGCGCGGCGGCTCGTCGCCTCCGCCACCGGCCGGCGCTCCGCCTCATACGTCTTCAACAGCCCGGCGCCCGCTGACCCGTTCAGCACGGCGGCCAGCTTCCAGGTCAGGTTGTGCGCGTCCTGGATGCCGGTGTTGGAGCCGAAGGCCCCGGTGGGGGACATCTCGTGCACCGAGTCACCGGCCAGGAACACCCGGCCCGACGCATAGCGGTCGGCCACCCGTTCGGCGGCGTGCCAGGGCGCCTTGCCGGTGATCTCGACATCGAGGTCGGGTGCCCCGGTGGCCCGGCGGATGTGCGCCACGCAGCGGTCGTCGGTGAAGTCGTCGAGGGTCTCGCCCCGGTCGGGCTGCCACGGCAGGTGGAACACCCACTGCTCGTGGTTGTCGACGGGCAGCAGCGCACCGTCCGCGTCCTCACCGGTGAGGTAGCAGACGATGAAACGGCGGTCGCCGACGACATCCGCGAGCTGCCGGGACCGGAAGGTGACGCTCACGTTGTGAAACAGGTCGCCCGCCCCCGACAGCCCGATCCCGAGCCGCTCACGGACCGGACTGCGCGGCCCGTCGGCCGCGATCAGGTAATCCGCGCGTACGGTGCTGCGCTCGCCGCTGCTCCGGTCTTTCAGCACCGCGGTCACTCCGTCGGCGTCCTGGTCGAAGGAGACCAGTTCGGTGGAGAAACGCAGGTCGCCCCCGAGGTCGCGGGCGCACCTCACCAGGACCGGTTCCAGGTCGTTCTGACTGCAAAGACACCAGCCGGCGGGGCTGAAGCGCGCCAGTCCGCCACCCGGGTCGATCTCCTTGAACAGCCACTCCTGGTCGTCGCCGGTCAGTGAACCGGCCTGCAGAATCCCGTGGTTGTCGGCGAGCACCGACGCCGCCTCCCGGATCTGCGACTCGACGCCCGCCGTGCGGAACAGTTCCATCGTGCGGACGTTGTTTCCGCGGCCGCGCGGATGCACCGAGGTGTCGGCGTGCTTCTCGACCAGCAGATGCTCGACGCCCAGCCGCCCCAGGAACAGGGAAGCGGACAGGCCCACCAGGGAACCGCCCACGATCAGGACCGGTACGCGGTGGTCGACTTTCTCGTTCATGCATGCTCCAGCCAGAGGTCCTGCGGGTGGACAACAGCGTCTGGGTTTTCTCATGCCCGTCACGGCCTCGTTTCGGACGGCATTCACCCGCATGGTGCCCAGCTCTCGCGCCACTCCCGGCACCGGCTCACGATCGAGCAAGGGTGCGACAGCCCCGAATCCGGGGAGCGGGCCACGGGGAGTTACCGGGAGCCCGCTCCGGATTGCCCTGATGACCGACGACTGACGGTGGGCCCCGGAGGTGACCGCCGTTTCGTCTCGAAGGAGTGTTCCCATGACGGTCTTGTCGGAACGGGTTTCCCAGTCCGCCTTCGACGGCTCAAGACTTCGCGTCGTACTGCTGCTGGACCTGCACGAGGGTGCCCAGGAGCAGTTCCTGCAGGCTTACGAGCAGATGCGCATACAGGTCGCCTCGGTACCCGGCCATGTCAGCGACCAGCTGTGCCAGTCGATCGAGAACCCCTCGCAGTGGCTCATCACCAGCGAGTGGGAGACCGCGCCGCCGTTCCTCGCCTGGGTGAACAGCGAGGAGCACGTCCAGATGGTCCAGCCGCTGCACAGCTGCGTACGCAACACCCGTTCGCTGCGTTACAGCGTGCTCCGGGAGACCGGGAACACGGCCGGGGGCGTGGCGACCGCGCCGGTCAGGGGCGGTCTGCAGGCCGCCCCCCGGCTCGGCGACGGCGTGGTCCGCCACGCCCTCACCTTCACGGTGAAGCCCGGCACGGAGGACGTCGTGGCGAAGATCCTCTCCGGCTACGAGTCCCCGGAGGCCCGGGTCGACGAGAACACCCGGCTGCGCCGCACCTCGCTGTTCATGCACGGCAACCGCGTCGTACGGGCCGTCGAGGTCGAGGGCGATCTGCTGGCGGCGCTGCGCCATGTGTCCCAGCAGCCCGAGATCAGAGCGGTCGAAGAGGCGCTCAACCCCTACCTGGAGCAGGACCGGGACCTCGCCGACGCCAACTCCGCCAGGACCTTCTTCACCCGGGCCGCGTTGCCGATGGTGCATCACGAGTCGGCGGGGCGGTACGCGCCTTCGGACGTCCGCAGGCACGCGCTCTTCTACCAGGCCAAGGACGGGTGCGGCACGGCGCTGGCCCGGTTGCTGGCCGGCCAGGACGAGGCGGTCGCCGACGACCCGACCACCCCGGTCGCCGGCAGCACCATCTTCCAGCGGGACGACGTCGTGGTGCGGGTCGTCGACGTGGCGGGCCCGGTCGACGCCCGGCCCGGACAGGTGCTGGGCATCGACGGCCCCCGCAAGGCGCATGTGCTGGCCCGCCTGCTCGACGGCGGCGCGGACGGCGTGCCGACCACGGAGGAGGGGGCCGCCGGTTTCCTGGAGCGTTCCCGGATGACCCCGATCACCGACCGGAGCGCGTCGGACCGACCCCCGCGCCGACCCTGACCCGCGCGTCCTCCGGGCGGAGCACCCCCCGCTCCGGCCCGTCGGCTCAGACCCAGGAGAAAGCTGTCATGAACCTGCACCGGCCACGCATCGTGGACCTCAGCGAAACCCAGCCCAACCGAAGGCGCGGAGGCGATCTGCGCGCCATGCTCACGCCGACGGCGGTGGGGGCGACCAGCGGCTTCATGGGCCTGGCTCTCATCGAGCCCGGCGACCGGATCGGCGAGCACTACCACCCGTACTCCGAGGAGTTCGTGTACGTCGTGAACGGTCTCCTCGAGGTCGACCTGGACGGCGAGACCCACAGCATGCGCCCCGACCAGGGGCTCCTCATCCCGCTGAACGTCCGTCACCGCTTCCGCAACGTCGGTGACGTGGAGGCCCGGATGGTCTTCCATCTCGGCCCGCTGGCCCCGCGTCCCGAGCTGGGACACGTGGACACCGAGGGCGAGGACCTGATCGACCAGGGACCGCCCGCGGAGAGAACGGCGGCCACCTCATGACCCGGCGTGTGGCGGTCACCGGGATAGGCGTCGTCGCCCCGGGCGGCACCGGCATACCGGCTTTCTGGGACCTGCTCTCGGCCGGCCGCACCGCGACCCGGGGCATCACCCTCTTCGACCCGGCGGGTTTCCGCTCCCGGATAGCCGCCGAGTGCGACTTCGACCCCGCGGAGCACGGCCTCGACGCGGACCAACTGGTGCGGCACGACCGGTACGTGCAGTTCGCGCTGGTCGCAGCGGACGAAGCGCTGCACGACTCCGGCCTGGAACCCGGCGAGGAGGACCCGTGGCGCATCGGGGTCTCGCTGGGCACCGCGGTCGGGGGTACCACCCGGCTGGAGCAGGACTACGTCGAGGTGAGCGCCAACGGCGCCCGCTGGGACGTCGACCACCGGCCGGCCCGCCCCGAACTGCACCGGGCCTTCTCGCCCAGCTCCCTCGCCTCGGCGGTGGCCGAACAGATCGGCGCGCACGGTCCCGTCCAGACGGTGTCCACGGGCTGCACCTCCGGCCTGGACGCGATCGGGTACGCCTTCCACTCCATTGAGGAAGGCCGGGTCGACGTGTGCCTCGCGGGCGCGTCGGAATCCCCGATCTCCCCCATCACGGTGGCCTGCTTCGACGCCATCAAGGCGACCTCACCCAACAACGACGACCCGGAGCACGCCTCCCGGCCGTTCGACGCCAACCGCGACGGCTTCGTCATGGGCGAGGGCGGCGCCGTGCTCGTACTCGAGGAGCTCGAGCACGCCCGGGCCCGCGGTGCGACCGTCTACTGCGAGATCCAGGGCTACGCCACCTTCGGCAACGCCTACCACATGACCGGGCTGACCCCGGACGGAGTCGAGATGGCGCACGCCATCAACACCGCCCTCGACCACGCCCGGCTGGACGGCAGCAGGATCGACTACGTCAACGCACACGGCTCGGGCACCAAACAGAACGACCGGCACGAGACGGCGGCGGTGAAACGGTCGCTCGGCGCCCACGCCCACGAGATACCCATGAGCTCGATCAAGTCGATGGTCGGCCACTCGCTCGGCGCCATCGGCGCCATCGAGGTCGTGGCGTGCGTACTGGCACTCAGCCACCAGGTGGTGCCGCCGACGGCCAACTACGAGACCCCCGACCCCGAGTGCGACCTGGACTACGTACCGCGCACCGCCCGTGCGGCGAAGCTGCGCAGCGTGCTCTCGGTCGGCAGCGGATTCGGCGGCTTCCAGTCCGCTGTGGTGCTGTCCCGGCCCCGTGGGAGGAAAACATGAGTCAACCGAACGACCGGCGCGCGGTCATCACCGGCATCGGTGTCGTCGCCCCCAACGGGACGAGCACCGAGACCTTCTGGAAGAGCACCCAGGAGGGCATCAGCGTCCTCGACCGGGTCACCCGTGAAGGGTGTGAGCAACTCCCGCTGCGGGTCGCGGGCGAGGTCCGCGACATCGCACTCGACGCGCTGGTCGAGGAGCGCATCCTCGTCCAGACCGACCGGTTCACCCACTTCGCGATGGTGGCGGCGGACCTCGCCCTCGACGACGGCCGGCTGACCCGCGCCGACTACCAGGACGCGCCGTTCGCCGTCGGAGTGGTGACCGCCGCGGGCTCCGGCGGCGGCGAGTTCGGCCAGCGCGAACTGCAACGGCTGTGGGGTCAGGGACCCCGCTTCGTCGGGCCGTACCAGTCCATCGCCTGGTTCTACGCGGCCAGTACCGGCCAGATCTCCATCCGTGGCGGCTTCAAAGGCCCGTGCGGAGTCGTCGCGAGCGACGAGGCCGGCGGCCTGGACGCGCTCGCGCATGCCGCCGGGGCCGTCCGGCGCGGCACCGACGCGGTGGTCGTCGGCGCGGCCGAGGCGCCACTGGCGCCGTACTCGATGGTCTGCCAGCTCGGTTACGAGGGACTCAGCACCGAGGAGGACCCCGCCCGCGCCTACCGCCCCTTCACCTCCGGCGCCTGCGGGTTCGTGCCGGCCGAGGGCGGCGCCATGTTCCTCGTCGAGGACGAGAGGACCGCCGTCGCACGCGGGGCCCAGGTCCGGGCCGAACTCGCCGGGCACGCCACCACCTTCACCGGCGCCTCCCGCTGGGAGGAGTCCCGGGAGGGACTCGCCCACGCGATCCGCGGCGCGCTGCGGGCGGCGCGCTGCGCGCCCGAGGAGGTCGACGTCGTCTTCGCGGACGCCCTCGGCATCCCGGACGCCGACCGCGCCGAGGCACTCGCCATCGCCGACGCGCTCGGTGCGCACGGCCGACGGGTACCGGTCACGGCGCCCAAGTCCGGCACCGGGCGGGCGTACTGCGGTGCCCCGGTACTGGACACCGCCGCCGCGGTCCTGGCCATGGAGCACGGTCTGCTGCCGCCCACGCCGAACGTCTTCGACGTCTGCCACGACCTCGACGTGGTCACCGGCACGGCGCGCCCCGCCGAGCTGCGGACCGCGCTCGTGCTGAGCCGCGGGCTGATGGGCTCGAACTCGGCGCTGGTACTCCGAGGGGCCGCCGGTCCGCCCGCGTAACCGCACCCTTCTCTCCGCCCCCACCCTTCGCAGAAAAGGAAACCCTCATGACCCCTGAACTCGACTACCAGGAACTGGCCCTGCTGATGAAGAAGAGCGCGGGCATCACCGTCGACCCGGACGAGCTCGAGAACCGCACGCAGGCCAAGTTCAGCGACTTCGGCCTCGACTCCCTCGGCCTCCTCGGCATCGTCGGCGAGCTCGAGAACCGGCACGGACGAGCGCTGCCGCCCGACGCGGACAAGTGCAAGTCGCCCGCGGAGTTCATCGACATGGTCAACGACGCGCTGCTGATGGGAGCCTGACATGCCCGCACACACCGAGAACGAGATCGTCATCGCGGCCCCGCTGGACCTCGTCTGGGACGTGACCAACGACCTGGAGCACTGGCCGGAGCTGTTCAGCGAGTACGCGGCCATCGAGATCCTCGCCGACGAGGGGAACACCACCACCTTCCGCCTCACCATGCACCCGGACGACAACGGCAAGGTCTGGAGCTGGGTGTCCGAGCGCACCGTCAACCGCGCCTCGCACACCGTCGTGGCGCGCCGGGTGGAGACCGGCCCGTTCGACTACATGGACATCCGCTGGGAGTACACCGAAGTCGTGGACGGCACCCGGATGCGCTGGACGCAGGACTTCGCGATGAAGCCGGACGCCCCGGTCGACGACGACTGGATGGCCGACAACATCAACCGCAACTCCGCCGTCCAGATGGGCCTGATCCGCGACAAGATCGAGCAGCGCGACCGCGAGCGCCGCACCCCCGAGCCCGCGCCCCGCTGAGCCCCCGGTCGCCGCACCCACTGCGCCGCCGCACCCACCGCGCCGCCGCACCCACCGCGCCGCCGCACCCACTGACGCCGCCGTCCCCGCCCGCGCGGGGGCGGCGCTCGGACGGAACACGAAGGGAACACCCGCCCATGCACCACGCCCTGATCGTCGCCCGGATGGCGCCGGGCTCCGCGCCCGACATCGCCAAGCTCTTCGAGGCCTCCGACCGAGGTGAGCTGCCTCACCTGGTCGGGGTCACCCGGCGCAGCCTCTTCCAGTTCGGTGACGTGTACATGCACCTGATCGAGTCGGAGAACCCCCCGGGGCCCGAGATCGCCAAGGTGACCCGGACGCCGGCCTTCCAGAACATCAGCGACCAGCTCTCCGCGTACATCAGCCCGTACGACCCGGAGACCTGGCGGAGCCCGAAGGATGCGATGGCCCACGAGTTCTACCGGTGGGAGCGCGGCGCGGCCTGACCCGCACCGCAACGCCCCGGTCCCGGCTCTGCGCCGGGACCGGGGCGTTGCGGTGTGCGCCGCCTGTCGGGTTGCTCAGCCGCCTGTCCGGTTATCGGACCGGCACGGCGCACTCGAACGCATGCAGATAGGCGTTGACCGGCTGGATCTCCCCGACCGTCAGTCCGGCCCGGGTGATCCGGTCCACCAGGCTCTGCCGGGTGTGCTTCGCTCCGCCCACATTGAGCAGCAGAAGCAGGTCCATGGCGGTGGTGAAACGCATCGACGGGCTGTCGTCGACGAGATTCTCGATGATCACGACCCGGGCCCCCGGACGGGCCGCCGCGATGACGTTCCGCAGCGTCTTCCCGGTGCTCTCGTCGTCCCACTCCAGAATGTTCTTGACGATGTAGAGGTCCGCGTCGACCGGGATGTTCTGCCGGCAGTCCCCGGCCACGATGCGGGCCCGGTCGCTGAGCGAACCCCCGTCGCGCAGCCGGGAATCCGCCCGCGCCACCACCCCCGGCAGGTCCAGCAGCGTCCCGTGCGCCTCCGGGTGCTTCTCCAGCAGACTCGCCAGCACATGCCCCTGGCCGCCGCCGATGTCCGCGACCGTGGCGACGCCGGTCAGGTCGAGCAGTGCGGCGACGTCCAGCGCCGACTGCATGCTGGACGTGGTCATCGCCCGGTTGAAGACCTGCGCCGACTCGGCGGCATCCTGGTGCAGATGGTCGAAGAACTCCTTGCCGAACACCTCGCGGAAGACACTCGACCCGGACCGCACCGCCTCGTCGAGCCGCGGCCAGACGTCCCAGGTCCAGGGTTCCGTGCACCACAGGACGATGTAGCGCAGGCTCTGCGGGTCGTCGTCCCGCAGCAGCCGGGACATGTCGGTGTGTACGAAGGCGCCGTCCTCGTTCTCGGCGAACACGCCGTAACAGGACAGGGCGCGCAGCAGACGCCGGAGCGGCGCCGGTTCGGTGCGCACGGCCGCTGCCAGTTCGTCCACGGTGGCGGACGACCCGGTGAGCGCGTCCGCGACGCCCAGCCGCGCCGCCGCCCGTACGGCAGCGGCCGCCGCCGCACCGAAGGCCAGCTCACGCAGGAGCATGGCCGGCTGGGCGGCGCCGGGCGGCTCGGTGCCGGCCTGCTGACCGGTGGCCGTACGGTCGCCGGCAGCCCGGACGCCGTTGCCGGCCGGCTTGTCGCCGGGGGAGCAGGTGCAGGCCGCTCCGGGACTTGCGGAGGTGGGACTCGCTGTGGTCATACGTCTTCGCTTCTCCTTGAGACGGGCGAGCGGCGCGGGCAACGGTCAGCACATTCCGGTCGGCTTGGACGCCCCGCAGCGGTTGCGCTCGAAGGTGTTGCCCGATCCGTTGTCGGCGCCCGCCAGATCGGCGGGCTTGTTGCGCTGCACGACGTTGTCCCTGATGACGTTGTCGGTGTTGGCAGCCCCCACGAAGCTCTTGAAGAGCACCACACCGCCGGCGTAGGGCGAGGTCCCCGCGTTGTCCTCGACAGTGTTGGAGCGCACCAGGGTGCCCTGCGAACCGGTGAGAACGATGCCGGCGCCCTGCAGTGCGGGCATCCGGGCGGTGGCGGGGCAGGACTTGTTGTTGTGGTGGACCCAGTTGTCGCTGATGGTCATCTCACCGGCGGTCGGCTTGTTCTCGTCCCCCACCACGAAAACGCCGCCGCAGTTCCCGGTGACCTCGTTGTCCGAGACGGACAGATTCCTGACCCGCCGCAGGGTGACGCCGATCCGGTTGTCCTCCAGCAGGTTGTCCTGCACCACGGTGCCCATCGTGTCGGTGGCGCTGCCCTCGCTCTGGACCACGTTCGCGATCATGATCCCGGAGTCGCCGTTGCCCCGAACGGTGTTGTCCCGGAACACGCCGCGTACGGACTTCTCCTGCGCGATGCCCCACGTACCGTTCTTCTCGGCCACCACCTGCCGGACGTTCAGCCCGTCGGTCCCGGAGGCCCAGACGCCGTTCTTCTTGAAGCCCGACAGGGTCAGCGAGCGGATGTGCACCCCGGTGACGGGTTTGTCCGCAGCGCCGATCACACAGATGCCGCTGCCCAGCTCGGCGCAGCTCTGGGCGGGCTTCGTCATCCTGGTCCCGGGCATCAGGACCGTGTTCGCGCCCCCACCCATCAGGGTGAGCCCCGGCTTGGTGATCAGAACGCTCTCCCGGTAGGTGCCGGGCGCGATGTACACGGTGTCGCCGGGTTGTGCGGCGTTCACCGCCGCCTGGATCGACTGGCCGGGGTGCACCACCCGCGCCCCGATCGAGGCGGTGGCGGTGGCGGAGGCGGACGGCGGCGCGGCGCCCAGCGAGGTTCCGGCGGCGACGGCGATGCATGCGAGGAGCTTGAGGTGTCGTTTCGTCATGAGCTGAAACTATGAGCAATCACCCCACACTGCCACGCGGAGTGACCCTATGGATACTCCAAGTGGTCACTCGGGCGCGGTTTCCTTACCGCCGGTAGGGAAAACCGGGGTAGATGTAGCCGGCTCCCCAGAACGGCAGGTAGCCGTAGTAGCCGTACACATCGGAGTAATGCTCGGGCTTGTCGGTCAGCCCCGGGTCGTACACGGGAGCCCCGGCCACGTGTTCACGGGACTTGTCGATGAACACCTGCTCGTCGGTGATGCGCGTGAGGGCGTCGACGGGGATGAAGGACTTCGTCTCGCCGAATCCCAGAAAGCCGCCGTGCGCGACGAGCAGGAAGCGGACCCTGTGCTCCGCGTCGTCGATCAGAAGGTCCTCGACCTTCCCGATGTCGTTCCCGTCGGTGTCCGTCACCGTGCGTCCGCGGACGTCTTCTTCAGCGGTTTCCACCGTCTGCTGGGAATCGCCGAGTTTGCTGAGGATCGGCGCGCTGTCGGTCGTCATCTGCGGTCTCCTTGCTCTGGTCCGGCAACCGTCGCCTACCCGGCGCACCGACCCGCAATCACCGCCGGGGCCGGAAATGTACCTACTAGTATGTACGGGATCGTGCCGGTCTCCCGACGGGCCATCAGGAAAGGCGGCACCTTTCGTGTACGCGAAGCAGTACGAGATCACCCTGCCGGCCGACTACGACATGCGGATCATCCGCAAGCGGGTCGCCGAGGGCGGCCCGCTTCTCGACGGCCTCGCCGGACTGGGCCTGAAGGCGTGGGCCATCCGCGAGCGCGGTACGGACGGCTCGCCGGTCAACCAGTACGCGCCCTTCTACCTGTGGAACGAAACCGGTGCGATGGCCCGCTTCCTCGTCGGCGGCGGCGGATTCCAGCACATCGTCCGCGACTTCGGGCGCCCGGCCGCACACCACTGGACAGGCATCGCCTGCCACGCGGGCCCCGCCCGCACGGCTCCCCCTCGGGCGGCCTCGCGGCGCCTCACCGCGATCCCCGCCGCCCCGGACCCCGACGGCACCGGCTTGGGCCTGGCCACGCTGATCGAACAGGAGACCACGGAGCTTCGCGACATCGCCGGCCGGGACGACGTGCACACCGTGGCGCTGGCGGTCGATCCCCAGAACTGGCAGCTGATGCGGTTCGTCCTGTGGAGGGACACGGTCGCACAGGACGAGGATGCCACCGAGCGCTACGAGGTCCTGCACCTCTCCGCGCCGGGCCTGGCCTGGCTGCCCGAGGGGAGGGGCTGGTGACGCTCGACCGCTCCGGCGTGTCCCGTCACGAGTCGACCCGGCGTCAAGGCACTGTGTCGATCTACGACACCTACGGCCAGAACGGCTGGGCGGTCTACGGCGGCACCAGCCTGGCCACCCCGCTGGTCACCGCGATGTACGCGCTGGCGGGCACCTCGGGCGCCGACGACAACCCGGCGGACTACCCGTACGCGCACACCGACCAGCTCAACGACGTCACCTCGGACAACAACGGCAGCTGCGGCGCACCGATGTGCTCCGCCCGTACCGGCTGGGACGGCCCGACCGGGCTCGGCACCCCCGAACGGCGTCGGCGCGTTCAAGGCGGGCGGCAGCCAGCCGCCTCCCACCGGTGACCTCACGGTCGCCGACCCGGGCGCGCGGACCGGCACGGTCGGCACGTCGATCCCGGCACTGAAGAACACGGTGTCCGGGGGAACCGCGCCGTACACCTGGTCGGCCTCCGGACTGCCGGGCGGCCTGACGATCGACTCCTCGACCGGTACTGTCAGCGGCACCCCCACCGCGGCCGGCACCTTCCAGGTCACGCTCACCGCGAAGGACAGCGCGGGCAGGAGCTGAAACCGGTCGGCCTCGGCCCGGTGGAAAGCGACGTCTATCTCTACCTGTTGTCGCACGCCCGGGGCGTGTCGCCGGGCCGGTGGGTGACGCCATCCGTTACGGGCGGGACGGCCGCGACTTGTCCACCTCGGGCAGTGTTTCGATGACGCTGTGCAGGTGGGCCCGCATGGCGCTCTCGGCCGCTGCGGGGTCCGCCGTGCACAGCGCCTCGATGACGGCAAGGTGCTGCGGCAGCGATACGTGCGGGCGGCCGGGGTGCATGGCCAGGCGGAACTGGTGGCGGACGTTCTGTCCGTGCAGGCGTTCCAGCACGGCGCAGGCGGTGTTCTGCCCGCTCATGGCCAGGATCCGGCTGTGCAGTTGCCGGTTGAGATCGGAGTACCCGAACACGTCGCCGGTCGCGACGGCCTCCTGCATCCGGGCGCCGATCTCGCGCAGTTCGACGCGGTCCTCGTCGGTGGCCCGCTCAGCCGCCTTGGCCGCGCACAGCCCCTCCAGGGCCATGCGGACCTCGGTGATCTCGATGGCCTCGGCGAGTGACACGGCGCGGACCCGGGCACCGCGGTTCGGGATGTGCTCGACCAGTCCTTCGGTGGTCAACTGCACCAGGGCGTTCCTGACGGCGGCCCGGCTGACACCGAACTGCTGGGACAGTTCGGCTTCGACCAGCCGCTGGTTGGGGGCGAACTCCCCGCTGGTGATGGCCTGGCGGATGACATGAGCAACCGTCGGCTTGACCGTTCCGGTCGACTCGGCCGACCCGGTCGTGCCCGCTGCTGCTGCCATAGAGCTCACCCCTGTATTGGCGACAATATTGTCAGTGCATGGTAGTCGGTGCCACCGCGCGGGCTCCCCGGCCCGGTGTCCCGGTGCCGGTGTCACGGCGCGGTCGGCGGCTCCACCGGCGGGGTGCCGTGGGTGTGGAAGGACTCGATGGTCTTCAGCCCCCAGGCCTGCCCCTTCGTACGCTCGGCCTCGGTCCAGGTGATGGTCTTCCAGTCCGGTGCGAGCACCAGCCGGGTGAGCGGGTTGCACAGCTCGATCCGGTTGCCGCCGGGCTCGTAGACGTAGAGGAAGAAGGTCTGCTGGATGGCGTGCTTGTGCGGGCCGGTCTCGATGAAGACGTCGTTCTCCAGGAAGATGTCCGCCGCACGCAGGATGTCGTCGCGCGTGTCGGTGGCGAACGCTATGTGGTGCAGTCGGCCGCGGCTTCCGGTCCAGTCCCGGGTGTAGACCAGGTCGTACGACTTGTTGGTGAAGGTCAGCCAGCGCCCGGCGATGACCCCGCTGTCGAGCTGGATCTGCTCGGTGGCGTGCGCACCCAGTGTGTCCCGTACGAAGCCGGAGGCCGATTCCACCTCCGCTGCGAGGAAGTTGACGTGGTCGAGGCGGCGCACCGCGACGCCCCGGCCGGGGTAGGCCTGGGGCTGGTTCTTGAGTGACGGGGTCAGCTCCGGGGGAGCCTGGTACCACTCGCTCTCCCAGTAGATCTCCATCTCGTGGCCGTCCGGGTCGCGGAAGAGGTACGTGGGGCCGAGGCCCGGGTCCCCGTCGCGCCAGCCGATGCCCAGGCCGGCCTCGTCGATGGCCTTCACCCGGCGTTCGAGCGCCTCCTGGCTTGCGGCGCGCAGACCGGTGCGGCGGATCCCGGAGGTGTGGTGGGCGGTGAGCTTGAGGGAGTGATGCTCGTAGTCGTCCCAGGTGCGCAGGTAGACCGAGTCGCCCTCGGTGCCGTTCTCGGTGAGTCCCATGACGCGGGTGAAGAAGTCCAGACTCTTCTCCGGCTCGGGGGTGAGCAGTTCGACGTGGGCGAGGTGGGCGATCTCGTGTGCGGGTGCCACGGTGGGTTCCTTTGCATCGGCAGTTGCGTCGGTGGGTGCGTCGGTGGTGTGCGTCGCCGGCGGGCAGCAGCACTAGGAAGTGCGCGGGTAGACCGTGCCGTCGAACAGCTTGCGGGCGGTGCGCACCAGGCTGGAGCGGCGGACCCGCGGGGGCGCGGCCGCCGTGTCGAGGTCGATGTCCACGTCGAGCCGGCCGGTGGCGTGCTCGATGCCCAGGGGGGTCCCG
Source organism: Streptomyces sp. NPDC051322 (assembly GCF_040689485.1). Lineage (NCBI taxonomy): Bacteria > Bacillati > Actinomycetota > Actinomycetes > Kitasatosporales > Streptomycetaceae > Streptomyces > Streptomyces sp. NPDC051322. The sequence continues at coordinate 393,352 of NZ_JBFBAK010000006.1, forward strand.
GGGCGGGGGAAGCGGGCCAGGCCGTGTCCGACGGCGCCGTCCAGCAGTAGGGCGGTGGCCACGGTGACGGCGCCGAGCACGCCGATCGAGTCGTGCGGGCGCAGCGGGATGAACGTGCGGGTGCTGATGAGGCCGCCGTCCCGCGCCGGCGCGACCAGCGTGGTCTTGGGGACCGGGGCGTCCGTGACGTCGCCGAGCCCCATGAGCTTGCCGGCGGTGAGACGCAGTGACTGGATCCGGTCCCGCAGGCGGCTGTCGGCGGCGAGTTCGGCGGGCGTCTCGTAGCCGGTGATGCCCAGGTCGCGGGCGGCCGCGACCACCACGGGCATGCCGTTGTCGATGCAGGTGACACCGATGCCGTCGATCTCGTCCCGGACGTTGCCGGTGGGCAGCAGGCTGCCGCAGGCCGACCCCTCGGTGCCGGCGAAGTCCAGCAGCACGGCGGCCGCCGTGCCCGGGACGCCGCTGATGGCGGTGTCCCCGCTGTAGTCGACGACGCCGCCGGGGGTGGGGAAGGTGGCGGTGGCCAGGCTGTCGGAGTTGACCATGCGGATACGGACCCGGGTGTCCTGGTCGCCCGCCGCCACCAGGCCGCGCTCCACCGCGAACGGCCCGACGCCCGCGAGGAGGTTGCCGCAGTTCTGCTGGTCCGAGACGGTGGCTGCCTCCACACCGACCTGCAGGAACAGGTACCGGATGTCGGCGTCGGCTTTCGGGGAGCGCGAGACGACGGCGACCTTGCTGCTGAGTGGGTGGGCGCCGCCGATGCCGTCGATCTGGCGCGGGTCGGGGGTCCCCATGATCCGCAGGAGCAACCGGTCCCGCTCATCCGGGTCGTCCGGCAGATCTTCCGCCAGGAAGTAGGCGCCCTTCGACGTGCCGCCGCGCATCAGCATGCACGGCACGCCGTTCGAGGTGGGTGACATGACACCGCCTTCGTGGTCGGGAGCCGCCCGGGAGGGGCTGTGCTCGCACTGTGCGACCCGGCCAAGCTAAGTTCTGGCGGAAATATTGTCAACAATGTTTGTCGCAACCCTTGCGCCACTATGTGGCGGCATCTACAGTCGCCGAATATTTCTCCGTGAATGAGGGGCTGCCTTGTCCATCCCACTGTCGGCGCCAGGGAACACCAGCAACGCATCGCGGCCATCGGCCACGCACACCAGCCTGAACAAGGCGACCATCTTCGCGGTCGGGTTCGCGGTCTGCCTCGCTCAGATAGGCCTGGCCGTGCCGGCCACCCTCAACGGGACCTTCCAGAACGTGCTGCATCCCACCGGGGCCTCCCAGCTCGACTGGATATCCGACTGCACCCTGCTGCCGATCGCAGCCCTGGAACTCACCTTCGGTGTACTCGGTGACCTCTTCGGCCGCAAGAAGCTGCTCGTCGGCGGCGCCCTGCTGATGCTGGTCGGCGAAGCCGTCTCCGGCACCGCGACCGGAGTCGGCCAGATGTACGTCGGGCAGTTCGTCGCCGGCCTCGGCTCGGCGGCGCTGTTCCCCACCACGCTGGCCATCATCGCCTCGGGTAGCCACACCCACGCCGGTCGCGCCCGCATGATCGCTCTGTGGGCGGCGCTGCTGTCCACCGGAAACTTCATCGCCCCGATGCTCGGCGGCCTGACCGCGACCTACGGAAGCTGGCGGCTGGCTTTCTGGATCATCGTGATCCTGGCCGCCGCCGACGCCGTGTTCAGCTACTTCTTCGCCAGTGACTCGCGCTCCCCCGAAGGGCGCTCGCTGGACATGCCCGGCCAGCTCACCGTCGGCCTGGCCCTGTTCGCCCTGCTGTACGCGGTGATCGAAGGCCCGACCGCCGGCTGGGGCAGCCCGATCATCGTCGGTTCGTTCATCGTCGCCGCGGTGCTGCTGGTCGCCTTCGTCGTGATCGAGCAGCGGGTCGCCGCGCCGCTGCTGCGCATGGACCTTTTCCGTAACCGCGCCTTCGCGCTGGCTTCCGCCGTGACCGTGCTGGGCATGTTCTCCTTCCTCGGCACGGCCTACGCCATCAGTATCCGGATGGAGGTGATCCAGCATCAGAGCGCGCTGCGCACCGCGTTCGCCTTCATTCTGCTCAGCGGACTCACGATCTTCCTGCTGCCGCTGACCTCCTTCATGATGGCCCGCTACCAGCCACGCTGGATCCTCGGCGGCGGCTTCCTGCTCATGGCCGTCGGGCAGTTCCTGGCCGCCGAGCTGCCGATCACGGAGACCACCCTTCCGCCGCTGATCCTGCCGATGGGTCTGGTCGGGGTGGGCTTCTCCTTCGCGGTCTCCTCGGTCACCGCGACCGTGGTCAACACGGTGCCGGGCAAACTCGCGGGCATGGCCGCGGCCACCACCAGCATGGTGCGTGACTTCGGCTTCGCGATGGGCCCGGCGCTCATCGGCGCCGTCGCCCTGAGCAGGACCGCCGGCAGCTTCAACAGCTCGCTGGCAGACGCCCCTTCACTCGCGTCCGTCAAGGCCGCAGCCGAGGAGGCGGGCGCCGTCGCGACGAACTCCGTACCGTCGGACGTGCCGTTCAGCAAGGCCGCCCCGCTCGCGGTGAAGGCGCTGGACCACGGTTACTCGCTCGGTTTCCTGATCTGCGCCATCGCCGCGCTGGTCTGCTGCGTCGTGACGGTGGCCGTGCTCGGCGGGAAGCAGGAACAGGAGGAGGAGATCGCAATGATCGAATCGGATCCCGCCGCTGCCTGACGCCCGAGCCGCAGGCACCGGACCGGTGTCAGGCCCCGGTGCCGGCGCTGAAGGTGCCGACCTTCGGTACGGATGCCTTGCCGGTGTTGGTGACGGGACCGCCGGACCAGGCGACCTTGAGGGACGCGGTCTCGTCCGGCGGGGTGATCTCGACCGCGGCCGGCGTGACCGTGGTGACACCGGTCATCTCCGGGTTGCTGAAGGAGAGAGCGGCCCAGGCGCTCCTGCCGGGGGCGAGCTTGACGGTGTCCTTCGCGCCGCCGGTGCGCTCCGGGTTGACGGAGACCTCCTGGCCCTTGCTGTTGACGAAGGCCATGCCCGGGTAACCGTGGACGGTGCAGGTGCGGCCGGAGCGGTTGGTCAGCACGAGGGCGAAGTTCTCCTGGCCCGCGCCCGGGTGGTTGGGGCCCACCGTGGCCTTCAGGTCGGAGGTGTGGCAGCGCCCGCTGCCCGCGGGCTCCGACGCCGGGGTGCCGGTGCTCCGGGAGGCCGAGGCGGAAGCGGTTCCCCCGTCGCTCCTCGACGAGGCCGAGGGGGTGGAGCTGCCGGACTGGGACGGGTCGGCCGTCGCGTCACCCGAGGCGGGGGCCGCGCTGCCCTTGACGCTCTGCGGCGCGGCGGCCCCCGACTTCTTGTCCCCGCAACCGGTCAGCAGGGCTGCCGCCGCCAGCGCCACGGTGGTGCCCGCGACGATCCGGGAGTACCTGACAGCGCGCCGCCTCGATGCCGTCTGCTGCCACCCGGCGGGCGTCGGGTCCTGGTGCTGTGTCATGGCTGCCCTCGTTTTCTGCTCGTTCTTCGCGCTGTACACAAGCTTCGATGACCGCCCCGGCCGAAAAGTTCACGAGAAACACGAGAAAGCAGTGTCGCGGTCTCAGGAGCCGGTAACCCGCAGGCTGCGGAGTATGCCGTCGGTTCTCTCGGTGCAGTCCCGGTCGCAGCGGATCTGTGCGTAGACCTCGGGTCCCCCGCTGCGCGTGGCGGTGAGGCCGATCTCCTCCAGCGACTGCCCGGCGGTGCCGCAGGGCGACCAGGTGCGGACCCGGCCGTGCCAGGCGTCGCTCGTGAAGGCGCGGCCGCCGTGGTACGTACAGCCGGTGTGCCCGATGGTCTCCGCCTTGTGCGCCAGCCCGCCGCCGGATGCGCCGATCCCGACGAAGACGCCGCTGACCGCCGTGGTCAGGTCCGGCCAGCGGCTCACGTCCTGGGCGACGGTCAGGCCGGGCTGGTGGTGGGTCCGCAGGCCCAGCACGGTGGGGTCCCAGCCGGAGCCGACCTGCTCGTCGGCCCATCCGGACGGCATCTCGAAACTGATCCGCTTCGTCGCGTCGGTCACCCGGATCTCGGCGGGTGTGGTGGGCCGGCCCTGCAGTTCCACGGCGACGACCGTGCCCGCACCGAGGAGCACGACCGCCGCTGCCCCCGCCGCGACGGCCTTCCCGCGGCGGCCGAGTGTCCGCCTCCCGGGCGGGGAGTCCGGTACGGCGGCCCGGGCCGCCGCGGGCCGTTCCTCCGATGGCTGCCGCTCGGGAACCGGCGTCTCCCGGGCCTGGGTGTCCCGGGCCGGCGTCTCCTGGGACTGTGTCTCCCGGGCCTGGGTTTTCCGCTCGGGGCTCCGTACCGCTGCCACGGGGAGCGCCGCGGCGATCCGGTCGAGTTCGTCGGCGAAGGCGGCCGCCGTGGGCCAGCGCCGTTCGCGGTCGGGTTCCATCGCGCGCAGTACGGCGCGGTTCAGCGCGGGCGGCAGGCCGGGGCGTACCCGGTCCGGTTCGATCACCTTCCCCGGTGAGCCGGGTGCCGCGCCGGTCACCAGGCGGTAGAGCACCGCACCCAGGCTGTAGACGTCGGCGCGGCCGTCGATGCCGTCGAACGGCTCGGCCTGTTCGGGGGCCATGTATCCCGCCGAGCCGGCGACCACGGTCAGCCCCGAGGCCTGGGCGAGTGTCTTGGCGAGGCCGAGGTCGGCGACCAGGACCCGTTCGCGCCCCGCTGTTCCGCCCCCGGCCAGCAGGATGTTCGACGGTTTGATGTCCCGGTGGACGATGCCCGCCTCGTACAGCGCGGAGACGCCGCGGGCCGCCCGGGCAGTGAGGTCGAGGGCCTCGGGCACCTCCACCGGGCCGGCCGCCATCCGGTCCTCCACGGTGCCGCGGTCTGCGTACTCCATGACGAAATAAGGCCGTTCGTCCGGCAGTTCGCCGATGTCGAAGACCTGCACCACGCCGCCTGCGGTGGCCCGGCGCAGCAGGCGGGCCTCGGTCAGGAAACGTTCGCGGATGTCCATCCGGAATGCCCAGTTCTCGGCCATCACCTTGATCGCGACGGGGGCCTCGAGCCGGTCGTCGTGGGCCAGCCACACCACGCCGAAGGCACCGGCGCCGAGGCGCCGCTCGACGCGGTAACGGCCGATCTGATCAGGGAAGGGCATGCCCCTTATGATGCCTGGATGACTGCACAGCCGACGCAGGGGCCGCCCCCCGGTCCCGGCCGGCGGCCGGCCCGCCGCCGGTGGCCCGCGTGACCCCGCCCGACGACGACACCGAGGCACTCGCCGCGCGCGCCGCGGCCGGTGACGCGGACGCCCTCGATCAGCTGCTGCGGGCGATCCGCCCCGAGGTGGTCCGCCGCTGCGGGCGGTTCCTGCTGTACCAGGAGGACGCCGAGGAGGCGGCCCAGGACGCCCTGCTGCAGGTCGCGCGGAACATCGGGCGCTTCGAGGGCCGCAGCCGGTTCAGCACCTGGCTGTACACGGTGGTCGCCAACTGCGCCCGCCAGAAGTATCGGGAGTTGAAACGGTCGGCGGTGGAACAGCCGATGGCCCCGGAGGACTCCGCCCGCCCCGATCCCCGCACCACCAGCGTGATCGCCGGCTCCCGGGTGGACCTGCTGGACGCCCTGGAAAGGCTGGAACGCGACAGCCCGCACCTGGTGGCGCCACTGGTCTACCGGGACATCTGCCAGATGGACTACGAGGAGATCGCGGAGCGTACCGGCATTCCGCTCGGCACGGTCAAGTCCCGTCTCCACCACGCCAGGCGCCAGATCCGGCCCTGGCTTTCCGCCTCGTCCTGAGCACGTACCGAAGCGAGATCGCCGCCGGGCTGGTGCTGAGCGTGAAGACCGTGGAGGCGGCGCTCACCCGGGCGTACCGGAAGCTCGGCGGCAAGTCGCGTGTCGAGATTCCCCGCATGGTCATGGCGCGGCCGACCGCATGACCTGTGCCCGGGGAGAGCCCGGGTTCGCTCCCTTGACGGAGGCCGGACCATGAGTATGGTCTAGACCTGGGGCGGCGGCCTCGACACCGGAGGAGTTGGCATGAACATGAGGCGAAGATTAGCTGCCCTGATCGGGGTGGGCATCGCGCCCCTCATCGCGATATGTCTTCCGGCCACCACGGCCGGCGCCCACGGCTACGTCTCCACACCCCCGAGCCGCCAGGCGCAGTGCGCCGCAGGCGTCGTCGACTGCGGTCCCATCAAGTACGAGCCGCAGAGCGTGGAAGGGCCGAAGGGCCTGACCAGCTGCAGCGGCGGCAACGCGGACTACGCCGAACTCGACGACGACAGCAAGAACTGGACGGTCAGCCCGGTCGACAGCTCGACCACCTTCACCTGGACCCTGTTGGCGCGCCACGCCACCAGCAGCTGGCAGTACTTCGTCGGCGGCCAGAAGGTGGCGCAGTTCAACGACGGCGGCGCGCAGCCCGGGGCGACCGTCACCCATCAGGTGAACTTCGGCAGTATCACCGGACGGCAGAAGGTACTCGCCGTCTGGAACATCGCCGACACGGCCAACGCGTTCTACGCCTGCATCGACGTGAACATCAGCGGCAACGGCGGTGGGGGCGGCGGCAACGGCGGGGACCCGGCCACCTGCACCGCACCGGCCTGGGACGCCGGAACGGTCTACACCGGCGGCGAGACCGTCACCCGGAACGGCCACACCTGGCGCGCCAAGTGGTGGGTGACGGGCGACGATCCCAGCGCCGGCGGCCAGTGGGGTGCCTGGGCGGACCTCGGCCCCTGCGCCCCGGCATAACACCGGCAAGCCCGCGCACGCACGACCCGGCCCCGCCCCGGGAGAGGACCTCCCGTGGCGGGGCTTCGGCATGCCCAGGGCCCCGCAGATCGGCGACGTCACGCCGTGACCGTCCCGGCGAACGCCAGGGAGCGGAGGAAGATCTCCTCCACCCGGGCATCGGGCAGCCCGTACCAGCCGTGGTCGGCGTCCGGCACGGTCCACAGCTCGACCGGTGTGCCGGCCTCCTCGAGCGCTGCGGCGAGGGACTCGCCGTGCGAGCGGGCCACCATCGAGTCCGCTTCGCCGTGCACGAGGAGGAACGGTGGCGCGCCGGCGCGGACCAGGGCCAGCGGACTGGCCGCACGGGCGCGCTCCGGGACGGTCACCGGGGCTGCGCCCAGCAGCGCCGCCTCCGGGGTGCCGGCGTCCTCGGGAGTGAACCGGCCCCGGGCGGCCGTCAGGTCGCTCGGGGCGTACCAGATCACCGCGCCGGCCAGGGCCGGCGCCGTGTGCGTGAGGGCGAGGAGCGAGGCCAGGTGTCCGCCGGCCGACTCGCCCCACACCACCACCCGCCCGGGGTCGACGCCGAGTTCCGCTGCCCGCAGCGTGAGCCAGCGCAGCGCGGCGCGCAGATCGTCGAGCGGGGCCGGGAAGGTGGCCTCGCCACTGAGCCGGTAGTCGGCGCAGGCGACGGCGAAGCCCGCCGCCGCGATGCGCGCGAAGGGCCCGGGGACCCAGTCACGGGTGCGCAGGCCCATGTCGTCGCGCCGCCCCCGGCGCCAGGCGCCACCGTGCACGAACAGCACCAGCGGCACCGGCTCCGGCCGGTCGCCACCGGGCAGCCACAGGTCGAGTTCCAGTGGACGGCCGCCCTCGACCTCGCCGTACGGCACGCCGCGCACCGCGCGTACGCACGTCCCGACCGGGACGGCGGGCGGCAGCGGCGCGTGGTCGGGGTGCGGTGCGGCGATCAGCTCCCGCAGGGCGGATCCGGTGCCCGTCATCGGGTCCGCCACTGGTGCTCGGGCAGGAAACGCACGTCGTACTGCTCGGGAACGCTCCGGAACCTGTGCGGCTCCGGGACGACGGGTTCCTGCGGCAGGCCGAGCCGCTCCGCCGGCGCCCCCAGATTCTCGAAGAACCGCTCGAAGGTGCCGCCGGGACCGGCGGCGACGCCGACGACCTGGCTGTGGTGGCGTTCCATGCGGTAGGCGTGCCGGCAGTTCTTGGGCACGAAGCCGAAGTCGCCGGGGGTGAGCAGCTTCTCCTGCTGCACTCCCTCGGTGTCCTCCACGAACAGCCGGACCGCGCCCTGGGTGATGTAGAAGACCTCGTGGGTGTCGGTGTGCAGATGCGCCGGGATGACGTCGCCCTTCGGGCCTTCGACGGTGAAGAAGTTGAAGGTGTTCTCGGTCTGCTCGCCGCCCGCGTAGATGGTGATCAGGTCGCCGAACAGGTGAGCCCGGTCCCCTTCGCCCTTCTCGATGAAGTACGGCTTGCCCGGATCGGGCGGAATGCGGGAGGCCTGCCGGTAGCGGGTGGCGTACTCGATGGTCATGCCTTCTCCTCGGGGCGGCGTCCACGATAATGTCAGGCAGCCTGACATGAGAGAGTCGACGGGCAAGCCCCGCCATGAGCCAGCTCCCGTCTCCCGTCACCCGCGGGAACCGCAGCCGTGAGGAACAAATGCAGTCCACCCGCCGCAATCTGCCCCAGTTGCTCGGCGACGCCCGGCGCTGGTTCGAGGAGGGGCTGCTGGCCGCGCTGGAAGCGGAGGGTGCCACGCCGGTGTCCCCGACGCAGGCGCAGCTCTTCGCCGTACTGGACGAGCAGGGCACCACCGTCTCCGAGCTGGCCCGGCGCATGGGCGTCACCCGGCAGACCGTGCATCAGGCCGTGCATGGTCTGATCGCCGCTCACCTGCTCGAACAGGTTCCTGACCCCGCCTCGGCCCGGCAGCGGCTGATCCGGCGTACCGGGGAAGGACGACGCGCGCACCGCCGGGCCGGCCTCATCCTGGAACGGCTGGAGGAACGGCTCGCCGAGCGGATCGGCCGGGAGGCGGTCGATGCCCTGCGGGCGACGCTGGAGGAGCCGTGGGGTCCGCCGCACTCCCCGAGCCCGGAATGAGGCTGCTCAGGCCGGCGCCCGGCCCTGGCCGGGGGCTCCGATCCCTCACCGGTGGACCGGATTTCGCCAACCACATCGGCGCGGTCGAGTACCGCTGAGAGCGTCGGCAGGTCACGCACCCGGCAGCGGGGTCAGCGCCTGTTCGGTCCAGATCGTCTTGCCGGACACCGTGTGCCGGGTGCCCCAGCGGGTGGTGAGCTGGGCGACCAGGAGCAGACCGCGGCCGCCCTCGTCGAAGATCCGCGCCCGGCGCAGGTGCGGCGAGGTCGAGTTGCCGTCGGAGACCTCGCAGATGAGCGTCCGGTGGTAGATCAGCCGGAGCTGGATCGGCTGGGTGCCGTAACGGATGGCGTTGGTGACCAGTTCGCTGACCACCAGCTCGGTGACGAAGCCGGCCTCCGTCAGACCCCAGGCGTCGAGTTGGGCGAGGGCGAGCCTGCGGGCCTCGGCGACGCCCGCGAAGTCGGCGGCGAGGTCCCAGACCCGGATGTGGTCGGAGTCCATGGCCTTGGTGCGCGCCAGCACCAGCGCCACGTCGTCGCGGGGGTGCGCCGGCAGCAGGGTGGAAAGCACCTGGTCGCAGCGGGCGTCCAGGGTGGAGTGCGAAGCGGCCAGCGCCTGGCGCAGCCGGGCGATGCCCCGGTCCGGGTCCCGGTCGATGGCCTCCACCAGCCCGTCCGTGAAGAGGGCGACGAGGCTGCCTTCCGGCAGCTCGAGCTCCGTGGTCTCGAAGGGCAGGCCGCCCACACCGAGCACCGGGCCGACGCTGACGTCCACCACCTGCGTGGTGCCGTCAGGCAGCAGCAGGACGGGCGGAGGGTGACCGGCGCCGGCCACGCTCAGCATGCGCGACACCGGGTCGTAGACCGCGTACAGGCAGGTCGCGCCGATCTCGCCGGTGCTGGTGCGGTTGTCGTCGTCGGCGTCGTCGTCGCCGCCCAGCCGGAGGACCAGATCGTCGAGATGGGCCAGGAGCTCGTCGGGCGGGAGGTCGACGTCGGCGAGCGTCTGCACCGCGGTGCGCAGCCTGCCCATCGTCGCGGAGGCCTGGATGCCGTGGCCGACGACATCGCCGACCACCAGGCCGACCCGCGCACCGGAGAGCGGGATGATGTCGAACCAGTCCCCGCCCACGCCGGCCTGCGCGTCGGTGGGCAGATAGTGGCAGGCGACGTCCACCGCCGGCTGCCATGAGGGTCCGTGCGGCAGGAGGCTCTGCTGGAGGGCGAGCGCGGTGGTGCGCTCGCGGGTGTAACGGCGGGCGTTGTCCACACAGAGAGCAGCCCTGCTCGCAAGTTCCTTCGCCAGCGCGAAATCGTCCTGGGTGAACGTGTCGGGCCGGGTACGCAGCAGCACGGCGACCCCCAGCGTGGTGCCACGGGCGATCAGCGGCACCGCCATCATCGAGGTGACGACGGAGCCGCGCATCTTCTCGGCCCGCGCCGGCGCACTCGCGATCCACTCGTCGAAGTCCGGGTCCCCGCTCCCGCTGAGCACGGCCTTCCCGGAGTGCAGCGCCCGGGCGGGCGGCGAGTACGGCGGGTACGCGTCGGTGTAGCCCAGGCCGATCACCGCCTCGGGGGTCCCCTGCTCGGTGGACAGGTGCGCGGCCCGGCGCATGACGACGGTCGCGTCCGGACTGCCGGGCGCGGGCTCCTCGCCGCGCATCACCGCCTCCAGCAGATCCACACTGGCGAAATCGGCGAACCGCGGGATGATCAGCTCGGCCAGCTCCTGCGCGGTACGGCCCAGGTCCAGGCTCCGGCCGATCGAGACCGAAGCCTCGTCGAGCACCGCGAGACGCTGCCGCGCCCAGTGCTGCTCGCTGCTGTCGAAGGCGGCCATGCCGACCGCGTACACCTCTCCCGCCGCGTCCCGGACCGGCCACAACTCCAGGTTCCAGGCGTGCTCCCGGATTCCGGACGGTGCACGGGTGTGGCTTTCGTAGTGCGCGGTCTTTCCCGTCGCGGCGACGTCGCGCAGCGCTTGCAAGAAGCCCAGCTGGTCCACGTCCTCGGGGACGCCGTAAGGGAAGGTCCGGCCGCGCAGGACTTCCTCGCCGAGCCCCATCACCTGGCAGGCCACATCATTGAGCCGCAGATACCGTGGGGTGCCGTCGAAGATCGACATCGAGAACGAGGCCTGGCGGAATGCCCGCTCCACGAGCGCAGGCTCGTCTTCGCCTCCCCACCGAGGGTCCATACGATCAGTGTGCGCCCCGCTCAGCACGCCAACAAGTGGGCATTTCCCGACATCGCGGCCCCGTCGGCACGGCTCCTGTCGCGCCCTCCGCGAGGCCGGGTCACGATGGCAGGGGCGCGACAAAGCCGACAGGCAGGGGTGACCACCGTGGGTGCACTGGTGCCGGTTCTCTTCGCTCTCTGCGCGGCCCTGTGCAACGCCGTGGCCACGGTGCTCCAGCGGCGCGCCGCGCTGACCGTGCCACGCTCCGACCACCTCAGGGCCGGCCTGATGCTGGACCTGGCACGGCGCCCGGTCTGGCTGGGCGGCATGCTCGCCGTCGTCGCCGCCGCCGTCAGCCAGGCGATCGCGCTGGCCACCGGGGCACTGTCGGTGGTGCAGCCGCTGTTCGTCCTGGAGCTGCCGCTGACCCTGCTGGTGGCCTCGCTGCTCTTCCACCGACGACTGCGGCGCGCCGCGTGGATGGCCGTGGTGTGTGTGGTGGCCGGACTGGGCGTGGCGCTGGCGACGGCCTCCCCGACCGGCAACAGGACGCATGTGCCGATCGACCGCTGGGTGCCGGCCGCCGCCGTCTGCGGCGGAGTGGTCGCCCTGCTGGTGGTGGCGGCGTTCCGACGCCCCGTGGGCCCGGTGCGCGCCGCCTGCCTCGGTGGTGCGACGGCGCTCTGCTACTCCTTCACCGCGGCACTGATGAAGACCGCCACCCACATCCTGGACGTCGACGGCCTCGTCGGATTCCTGACCGCCTGGCAGTCCTACGGCTTCGCGGTGACCGGTGTGGGGGCGTTGTTCCTGCTCGAGAACACCATGCAGGCGGGCCCGCTGGTGGCTTCCCAGCCGGTGCTCACCGTCGGCGACGCACTGATCAGCGTGGTCCTCGGCGTCACGCTCTACGACGAGCACATCCGTTCCGGCTGGTGGGTCCTGCCGGAGCTCTGCGGGGTCGCCCTGATCGTGCTGGGCGCCACGGCTCTCGCCCGCACCTCGTTGGCGCAGAGCCTGATGGCCTCCGACACCCCGAGCCCGGCCACGAGTGAGGCGTCGTCGCTGTGATGTGCCCGGGAGCTGCCGGGCCGCGAAGGGGCCGCACAGCCGGAACGCACCGACGGGCCCGCGGCTTGCGCGCGTTCCGCGCGGCGTACCGGGAGCCCGCCGGTGTGCGGCAGGGGTCCCCTTCAGGTCTGGGGACGCCGCCCGTGATTCGCCCCGTTCTTGCGGCGTGCCTTCTTCTTGCGGCGGCGCTTCGAGGACATGTCCGTGCTCCTTCCTGGGGGGGTTGTCGGCCGGTCTCCACCGTGGCATACGGACGTCCGGTCCGGCCAGGAGGGGCCGCCCGACGCGCGGTGCGTCACGCGCTGAGGCGCCCCCGAGCCCCCACGCCGCTGGGGCAGTCCGGTACCGCCGGGCCGGCTGACGCGTTCAGTTCGCTGCGCGCCCGGGCCGCCGCGCCCAGGGCGACGGCGTCGTCGCCGAGGGAGGCGCGGACCAGGTGGACCGGGCGGCCGCTGACCGGGGGTTCGTCGGTGAGGGCGGTGCGGATCGCCGGTTCCAGGTGGGACCAGGCGCGGGAGACACCGCCGCCGATGACGACGGTCGTCACGTCGATGAGGCCGGCCGTGATGAGGATCGCCCGGGCGATGGCCGTCCCGGCGGTGCGGAAGACCGCCCGGGCGTCCTGATCACCGTCGTCCGCGGCGAGCAGCACGTCCCGGGCGGTGGTGGGGCCTGCCGCCGGGTCGGCGCGTTCCCGGTAGCGGGCGGCGATGGCCCGTCCGGCGGCGAGCGTCTCCAGGTGGCCGCGACCGCCGCAGGAGCAGGGCAGGTCGCCGAAGCCGGGAATGTGTCCGATCTCGCCGGCGGCGCCGTGCGGCCCGTCGTACACCTCGCCGTCGATCCACAGGGCGCCGCCGACGCCGGTACCCAGGGTGATGCCGAGGGCGTGGGACTCGCCGGCGATCGCTCCCCGCGGGGACGCCTCGCCGCGCAGGAAGGCGTTGACGTCGTTGTCGAGGAAGGCCGGTATCCCGAGTGCCGCCTCGATGGCGTCGGTCACCGCATAGCCGGCCCAGCCGCGGAAGGAGTCGCTGGCCACCAGGATGTGGCCGGTGTGCGAGTCGACGATGCCTGCCGCACCGATGCCGACGCCGGCCGGCCGGTGCGGGGTGCGGGCCAGCAGGCCGTGGAGCGCGGCGAGCGCGGCGCCGACCATGGCCCGGCCGCCCTCGGCGGCCGGGGTGGGCACCTCCGCGCGGGCGAGCACGGTCAGTTCGGGGGAGCAGAGCAGGACCTGGGTGGTGGTGCCGCCGATGTCGATGCCGGCCACCACCCCGGCCCCGCCGTCACGCGCGGTGGCCGTCACGCGGTCTCCTCCGATCCCGCGAGTGATCCGGCGGCGAGGGCGGCCTGCCGCTCGGTACGCCGTCTGCGTTGCAGCACCGGATCGGGCACCGGCACGGCGGCGAGCAGTCGCCGGGTGTAGTCGGTCTCGGGGTGCAGCAGAGTCAGCTCGGTGCGGCCCTGTTCCTCGATCCGGCCGGCCCGCATCACGACGACCCGCTGGGCGAAGTGCTGCACGACGGCGAGGTCGTGGGAGACGAAGAGGCAGGCGAAGCCCAGTTCGTCCTGGAGTTCGGTGATCACTTCGAGTACTGCTTCCTGCACACTGACATCGAGGGCGCTGGTGGGTTCGTCGGCGACCAGCAGCCGGGGCTCCAGGACCAGGGCTCTGGCCAGGCTGACCCGTTGGCGCTGTCCGCCGGAGAGTTCGCGCGGGGCCCGGTCGGCGAGGGCGCGCGGCAGCCGCACGCGTTCCAGGATCTCCGCGACCCGGTCGTCGCGTCCGCGTGCCGACAGGTCGCCGCGGTGGATCCGCAGCGGCTCCGCGACGCATTGGCCGACGCTCATCCGGGCGTCCAGCGAGGCCACCGGGTCCTGCAGGATCACGCCGATGCCCGACCGCAGGGCGCGCTCGGCGCGCCCCCTGCTCTTGCGGAGGTCGGAGCCGAAGAGCGAGACGCTGCCCGAGGCGGCCCGGACGAGGCCGAGGGCGGCTCGGGCCGCCGTCGACTTGCCGGAGCCCGACTCGCCGACCAGGCCGACGGTCTCTCCCGCGTGCACGGCGAAGGACACGCCCCGCAGCGCGAACACGGCCTGCTTCCCGCGTCCGAAGGTGACACAGACGTCGTCGAGTTCCACCACCGGCTGCCCGGCGGCGGGGGAGTCGGCCGGCAGAGCGGGCTCGCCGGGGCCGGCCGGGCGTTCGGCGGTGGTGACGAGGCGGGGCACGGCGGCGAGCAGCCGCTTGGTGTACTCGTGACCGGGCCGCAGGAGCACGTCCTGCACGGAGCCGGTCTCCACGATCTCGCCGTGCCGCATGACCGCGACCCGGTCGGCGAAGTCGGCGACGACACCCATGTTGTGGGTGACCAGCAGCACTCCGGTGCCGGTTTCGGTGGCCAGCCGGCGCAGCAGGTCGAGGATCTCGGCCTGCACGGTGACGTCGAGTGCGGTGGTGGGTTCGTCGGCGATGAGCAGGCCGGGCCCGTTGGCGATCGCCATGGCGATGACCACCCGCTGCCGCTGACCTCCGGACAGCTCGAAGGGGTAGGCGGAAGCCCGCTGTTCCGGGTCCGGGATGCCGACCTTGCGGAGCAGTTCGACGGCCGCGCGGGCCGCGTCCTGCTTGCCGACCGGCCGGTGGTTGCGGATGACCTCGCTGATCTGGGCGCCGATCCGGGTGAGCGGGTCCAGGGCGGTGGCAGGTTCCTGGAAGACCATGGACACGGTCCGGCCGCGTACCGCCGCGAGTTCGGCTTCGGTGGCGGCGACGACGTCGGTGCCGGTCAGCGCCGCCCGTCCGGTGGCCCGGGCATTGCCGGGCAGCAGGCCCATCGCGGCCAGCGCCACCGTGGACTTGCCCGAGCCCGACTCGCCGACCAGGGCGAGTGTCTCGCCCGGCGCCACGTGCAGGGAGACGCCCCGCACGGCGGGCACCTCGCCGCTCTCGGTGGTGAAGGTGACGGCGAGGTCCTCCAGTTCGAGGAGCGGCGCGGCCCGGTTGGCGGTGGAGTGGTCGGCGGTGGTCATCCGCGCCCCCTTACGTCGAAAGCGTCCCTGAGCCCGTCACCGATCGCGTTGAACGCGCACACGACGAGGATCACGGCGAGGCCCGGTGGCACGATCAGCCACCAGCGCCCCGCATAGGCGGCGGTCAGTCCCGAGGAGAGCATGCCGCCCCAGTCGGTGGCCGGTGGCTGGATGCCGAGTCCGAGGTAGGACACGTACGCCACCAGGAGGATCGCGTCGGCCACCTGGAAGGTGGCGGCGACCACGACGGTGGACACCGAGTTCGGCAGGATGTGCCGGCCGATGGCCCGGGTGTGGCTGCCGCCGATGGCGCGCAGGGTCAGGATGTAGTCGCGGCTCTTCAAGGTCAGCGTCTCGGCTCTGACCAGCCGGGAGGGCACCAGCCAGGAGACCAGACCGAGGATGATCACCAGGCCGCCGACGCCCGGGGTCCAGATGGCCGAGACGACCAGCAGGATGAAGAGCGCGGGAATCGCGATGCCGGCGTCGACGACCCGCATCATGACGGCGTCGATCCAGCCGCCCGCATACCCCGCGGCGGCGCCCCACAGGGTCCCGATGCTGGTCGCCAGGACACCGGCCGCGAGCCCGACCAGCAGGGAGACCTTGCCGCCGTACATCAGGCGGCCCAGTTCGTCGTGGCCGATCGCGTCGGTGCCCAGCAGATGGGCCGTGCCGGGGGCGAGGTTCACCTGGGTCAGGACGGTGTGGGTCTGGTCGGTGCGGTAGACCAGCGGACCCACGAAGCAGAACAGGAAGAAGAAGACGACCACGGCGAGCCCGACCACCGCGAGCCGGTTCCGGGCGAACCGGCGCGCGACGAGGCGGAATCCGGTGGCGGCGGCCGGCGCGGCGGCCCGGGCCGTCTCGGGGCCGGGCGTCTGACCCGGTTGCAGTACGGCGCTCATGCCCGACCTGCCTTCACTCGGGGATCGATGATCCGCTGGACGATGTCGGCCAGGAACGTGCCGGCCACGGTCGCGATCGAGATGACCAGTACGCAGCCGAGCAGCACCGGGTAGTCGGAGGATTGCGCCGCGGTCCAGAACAGCAGTCCCATGCCCGGGTAGTTGAAGAGCTGCTCGACGATGAGCGCGCCTCCGAAGAGCACCGGCACGTAGTAGCCGAGCATGGCGACGACCGGGGTGAGGGAGTTGCGGAAGACGTGCCGCCGCAGGATCGCGCCCTGCCGGGAGCCGCCCGCCCGCGCGGTGCGCACGTAGTCCTCGGAGAGGTTCTCCAGGGTCGCCGCCCGCATGTAGCGGCTGAACACCGCGACCATGGACGCAGCGCCCGACACGACCGGGAGGATGAGCGCGGCCGGGTCGGAGAAGACCTGCGCGAGTGTCTGGCCCTGCGGTGCCTGCGGCGGCAGCCAGGGCAGCACCTGGCTGAACAGCAGCACCAGGACCAGACCGAGGAAGTACACGGGGGTGGAGTAGGCGATGAAGCTGAGCGTGGTGATGACGTAGTCGGCAGGCCGGTTGCGCCGGACCGCCTGCCACATGCCCAGCGGGATGGCGAGGACCAGTGCGACGACCGCGGACAGCACGGTGAGCAGCAGGGTCTTCGGCAGCCGCTCCACGATGAGCTGGGAGACCGGTTCGTTGAGGGTGTAGGAGACGCCCAGGTCGCCGCGGAGCAGTTGACCGAGGTAGTGGAAGTACTGCACGGGCAGTGGCGTGTCGAGGCCCTGTTCGTGGTTGAACTGGGCGATCTGCTGCGCCGTGGCCTGCGGCCCGAGGATGCCCCGTGCGGGGCCTCCCGGCAGCGCGTGGAGCAGGCCGAAGACGACCACGGTCACGATGAGGACGACGACGACGGCCTGGAGGAAGCGCCTGATCAGATAGAGAAAGGTAGGCATGGTTTCCCGTCGGTTCGGGTCAGGTGGGGCGCGAGGATTCCGACGGAACTCACTTTTTGAGCCATTTCCATTGGGCCGGGTGGAAGTTGGCGAGAGAGTCCTGGGTGAACCCGCCGAGGCCGTCCCTGAGCACCGATATCTGGTAGTCGGGTTCCGGCAGCCAGATCACCGGCAGTTGCTTGGCGAGCGCTGCGCTGTACTTCTGGACGGCCCTGGGGTCGCTGGAGGTGGTGGTGGCGGTGACGAGTTCGTCGACGGCCGGGTCGGAGTAATTGCCGAAGTTCGATCCGCCCTTGGTGCGGAAGAGCGCGTCACCGGTCGGGAAGGCCGGAAAGTACCAGCTGCCCGCGGTGCCGAAGAAGGACAGCTGCCATGAGCAGCGGGCCTGCCCCGGGGTGCACTGCGGGGTCTGCGAGAGCACCGAGTTGACCGGAGCGGTCTTGATCGAGAAGTCGATGCCCGAATCGCCGAACGACGACTGGAGCGCGCTCATCAGGTTGTCGGTGACGGTCGAACCGGACTGCGCGAGCACCCGCATCCGGAACTTGGTGCCCTTGGCGACACCCGCGCCGCACGCGTCGGAACCACTGCCGGGCCGCGTGCACACCATGACGCCGTTCTTCTCCTGCCAGCCGTGGCTGGTCAGCAGGGCCTTGGCCTTGCTGTTGGAGAAGGGGTACGGGTTGTGCTTCTGCTGCTTCGAGAGGAAGTCGGAGGGCTGGCCCTGCGGGACCGGTCCGTAGGTCGGGACGGCGGTGCCGTCGTAGATCACCTTGGACAGGATGTCCTGGTCGACCGACATCTGTATCGCCTGCCGGGCGTAGAGCTGGCGGAAGACCGGGCCCATGGCGGGATTGGAGAAGTTGTACGGCATGTAGGTGACGGCCCAGCCGGCCCACGGCTTGACGTCGTAGCCGATGGAGGTGAAGGACTTCTTCTGGCCGAGGTCCGTCGAGTCGATGTAGCCGTAGTCGACCTGACCGGCACGCAGCGCGTTCTTCTCCGCGTCGGTGGTGGTGAAGGGCAGCAGGTTCACCGTCTTGATGTGGGCCTTCCCACCGCCGTCGTACTTCTTGTTGGCGACGAGCGTCACCTTGCCCGAGGTGGAGAAGGTCTTGATGGTGTACGGGCCGCTCACCGTCTTCCACAGCGGGTCGCTCTGGTAACGGCCGATCTTCTTCGCCGCGGAGTTGAGGAACGTCCAGACCTGCTTGGCCCCGGCAGTGCTGCGGTCGGCGTCGGAGATCTTCCCGGCGGCGCTGGTCTTGTCCCACACGTGTTGCGGCAGCGGTTTGATCAGGCTCAGTTCGTTGGCCAGCATCCACTGGGCGTTGTACGCCTTGTCGAACGTGAGGGTGAAGTGGTGGTCGTCCACCGTCTTGAACGAGGTCCAGTTGTCCGGCGCCTGGCCGGGGCTGTAGCTGGCCCACTTGTCCTTTTCGGCCGTGACGACGTTGTACCAGAATTCCACGTCACGGGAGGTGATGGGCTTGCCGTCGCTCCAGTGCCGGTCGCCGAGGGTGATTTCGACGCTCTTGCCGTCCTTGGCGAAGTCGGCGCCGGTGGCTACGGACGCGTCCTTGTTCCAGCCGATGGTTCCGGTGGAGCCGTCGTAGGAGACCAGTGGCTCCCAGAGGGTGGAGATGATGGAGCCGTTGTTGGTGTTGAGGTGCGCGGCGGTGCCCAGCGGAAGAATCCAGTTGGGCATGAAATTGGCCGGCAGCGCGTAGTTGATGGAGTGGGTCGAGGCAGACGACGAACCGGTCGATCCGGTACACCCCGCGAGCAGCGCGCTCGCTGAGGCGACGGCTCCCGCGACCAGAGCCCAGCGGCGCCGGGGCGCGGTGCGAGCACGCAACATGAATGACTCCTTGAGGATGGGGACGGGAGTAGTCAACGACCTCCGGGGTCGAAAAAACAAACAAAGTAATGTCAATATTTGGTTACGCTGATATTGGAAAAAGTCTCGCGCGGTTTCCCCGGGAAGGGTCTTGGCGGGCTTTACTTGCGCTCAACTCCCTTATGAGTAAAGCCTCTTCTGCATTCCGCGTCTCCCCCCATCCGCTATCGGCGTTCACGGGACAGCGGGACGGGCGTAGGGTCGGTGCCACACATCCGCCGACGATAGTTAGTGCATGAATGAAATAAGTACCGGGCGAAATGTTTCACGGGGTTCCTCCCCCCTCGCCGCCCGGATCCTCGCCGTCATCGCGTCCGGGCAGGCGACGTCGCGTGCCGAGCTGGCGCAGTTGCTGGGGGCCGCCCCGTCGACCATCTCGTTGACGGTCGGCCAACTGCTGAGCCGCGGACTCCTGGCCGAACGTGGTACCCGCTCCTCCTCCGGTGGGCGGCCCCGCAAGATCCTCGTGGTCGGCGGCCGGGACGAGTTCGCGGTCGCCGCGGACCTCGGCGCCCACCACGCGCGGGTGGGGATCGTCCTGCCCGGCGGGGGCCTCGCGGACGTCTCGACGGTGCCGTTCGCCATCTCCGACGGCCCGGAACCCACCCTGTCCCGGCTGGCGGAAACCCTGGAGGAACTGGTCCGGCGGCGTGGCCCCCAGCGGCTGCGCGGAGTGGGCATCGCGCTGCCGGGGCCGGTCGACACCGAGGCCGGGATGGTGACCCTGCCGTCCCGGATGCCGGGGTGGAACAGGTTCCCGGTCGGTGACTGGCTCCGGGAGCGCTTCGCGGTGCCGGCCGCCGTCGACAACGACGCGAACTGCATGGCGGTCGGCGAGCACACCGTACGACCGCCCGAGGTCCGGCAGTCGATCATGGTGAAGACCGGATCGGCGATCGGCGCCGGAGTCATCGTCGACGGCAAGCTCTACCGGGGCGCGACCGGGGTGGCCGGCGACATCACCCACGTCCGGATCGACGCGGCCGGGGACACCCCCTGCTCCTGCGGCAACACCGGCTGCCTGGAGACTGTCGCCTCCGGCGCCGCGCTCGTGCGCATCCTGCGGGAACGCGGCGCCGACGTGCGTTCCACCGAGGACGTCGTCCGCCTCACCTCGGACGCCGACCCGGAGGCGACCCGCGCGGTGCGCACGGCCGGCAGATACCTGGGCGAGGTGCTCGCCGCGAACGTCAACTTCTTCAACCCGTCCGCCGTGTACCTCGGCGGCATCCTCTCCACCCTGGAACCCTTCGTCGCCGCCGTGCGCAGCAGGCTCTACGAGGGCTGTCACCCGCTGGTCACCGAGCACCTGACCATCGAACGAGCCCGGCTCGGCGCCGACGCGGGGCTCGTGGGCGCCGGCCAGTCCGCCCTCCAGCGCGCCTTCAACCAAGCGCTGACGTCGCTCACCGCGGAGCCGGACGCCGCCGAACCGGTCCCGCCCCCGCCCGCCGGGCCGCCGCTGCCCCCCGGCGCCTGAAGTCTCCCGCCCGAGTCGCCCACCCGAGCCGGCCGCCCGGCTCCGTACACCCCTGGAGAACCATGCCGCAGCGCACCGCCGTCGCCCGCCCCGTCATCGCCATCGCGGGACTCGGCATCGAATCGTCGACCTTCTCCCCGGCCCGGACCGGGGCCGCGGCCTTCCATCCGCAGCGTGGCGAGGAGGTCCTCAACCGCTATCCGTTCCTCGCCCCGGGCCGGGCGCTGGCCGAGGCGGCCCACTGGCAGGGCGCGCTGGTCGGCAAGTCGCTGCCGGGCGGCATGGTCACCGCCGAGGCGTTCGCCGAGCTCTCCGGTGAGCTGCTGGAACGGCTCGCCGCCATGGAGCAGCTCGACGGCCTCTGGTTCGACATCCACGGCGCCATGACCGTGGAGGGTGTCGACGACGCCGAGGCGAAGCTGCTGGCCGACATCCGCGACGTGATCGGCCCCGACGTCATCGTCTCCACCTCCATGGACCTGCACGGCAACGTCTCCCGCGAACTGGTCCACGGCACCGACCTGATCACCTGCTACCGGATGGCCCCGCACGAGGACCACCTGGAGACCAAGGAACGGGCCGCCCGCAACCTGGTGGAGCTGCTGGTCAGCGGCGCGCCCCGGCCGGTCAAGGCCTGGGTTCCGGTCCCGGTGCTGCTGGCCGGCGAGCAGACGTCCACCCGCATCGAGCCGGCGAAGAGCGTGTACGCGGCGGTGGCCGAGGTGGAGGGCACCGACGGCGTCATCGACGCCGCGATCTGGGTCGGTTACGCGTGGGCCGACGAACCGCGCAACCGCGCCACGGTGGTCGTCACCGGTACGGACGAGGCGGCGGTCACGACCGGTGCCGAGCGGCTGGCACGCGGCTTCTGGCAGGCCAGGCGCGACTTCGCCTTTGTCGCGCCCACCGGCACCATGGCCGAGTGCGTGGACGGCGCGCTCGCGTCGAAGGCACGCCCCTACTTCATCAGCGACACCGGCGACAACCCGACGGCGGGCGGCGCGGGCGATGTCACCTGGGGCCTCGGCTACCTGCTGGACCGGCCCGAGTTCCGGGCGCCGGAGGGCCCGACCGTCATCTACGCCTCGGTGCCGGGGCCTGCCGCCGTCGCGGCGGCCGTAGGGGTGGGCGTCGGCGCGACCGTCACCGTCACGGCGGGCGCCGAGGTCGACGACCGGCACGCCGGCCCGCTCAACCTGACCGGCGAGGTGCACGCGATACGCCACGGCGACCGGGACGCGGAGACCGAGGTGGTGCTCAGGGTCGGCAGTGTGTACGCGATCCTCACCAAGCTGCGCAAGCCCTACCACCACGAGCAGGACTTCACCGGGCTCGGCCTCGACCCGCGCGGCGCCGACCTGGTCGTCGTCAAGATCGGCTACCTGGAGCCGGAACTCTTCGACATGTCCGCCGACTGGAAGATGGCTCTCACCCCCGGCGGCGTCGATCAGGACCTGGTCAGGCTGGGACACAGCCGCATCCACCGCCCGATGTTCCCCTTCGACCCCGACATGACCGACCCGGACCTGGCCGCCCGTCTGATCGACCCCAGCGACCGCCCGCTCACCGGAAACGCCGAATGAGCGGCCGCGCTGGGGACGGGCCTGTGGACGGGCTTGTGGGCGGCCCCGTCGCGAGCGACCGGCTCGCCCTGGAGATCGCGGTGACCTCGGCCGCCGGAGCGCGTACCGCCAGGGACGGCGGCGCCGACCGGGTGGAACTCTGCTCGGCCCTGGAGCTGGGCGGCATCACCCCCTCGGCGGCGCTGGTGGAAAGCGCCGTGTCGGCGGGTTTGCCGGTACACGTACTGGTGCGGTGCCGGCCGGGCGACTTCGTCTACGACGCCGAGGAGATCGCCCTGATGAGCGCCGAGGTGCGCTCGGCGATCCGCTCGGGCGCGGCCGGCGTGGTGATCGGCGCGCTGACGGCCTCCGGGACGCTCGACACCGAGGCGATCAGGCAGTTCACCGACGCCGCCCGGGAGACGGGCGCGGCGGCGGGCCGCCCGGTGGAGGTCACCCTGCACCGGGCGATCGACCAGACCGCCGACCCGGCCGCCACGGCCGCCGAGGTTCCCGCGCTGGGACTCGACCGGATCCTCACCTCGGGCGGCGCGGCCACCGCTGTCGCGGGTACGGCGGTCATCGCCGCCATGGTGTCCGCCGCACCGGACATCCAGGTGATGGCCGGGGCAGGCGTCCGGCCCGCCGACATACCCGGTCTGGCCGCAGCCACCGGCGTCGCCGCCGTCCACCTCTCCGCCAAGTCCCCGGCCCCGACCGGCCCGCGCGGCCGTGGCCTCGCCCTGGGTGTCACCGACTCCGCGACGCACTACCTCACCGACCCCGAGCTGGTGCGCGCGGCGCACACCGCCCGGAACGGCCCCGGCTACAGGACGACGGCGTGAACGCCGGGCAGGTTGTCGAAGGCTGCCTCGGCGTCGGTGGTGACGATGGTGCGCGCTGTGGCGGCAGCCGTCGCCGCGATGATCAGGTCATGCGCGCCTCGAGGCCTTCCTGACCGGCGCACGTGGGCGAGGAGACGAGCGTGGATGCGAGCGGTGTCGCTGGTGTAGTCCTCAACCGGAATGAGAGCAAGCACGCCGTCGACGAACTCCTGCCGCCGGGTCCGGTTGACTCCGTCTGCCAGTTCCACACCGAACTGGAGCTCCGCCACGGTGACCGCGGCGAGACAGACGTCGTCATCACCCTGCAGGAGGGACGCGAGATCCGCCGCGCCGCGTTCCGCGCGGATGAGGGCGCCGGTGTCCAGGATCAGGCGTCGGGCCACTGGGCGCTCACCTCGTCGCCCAGCAGGGTGCGGACCGAGGAGATGTCCTCGGCGAAATCGCGGTCGGGCCTGTGGTCGGCGAGGAACTCCTTGAGCGCCGCACCGTTCCCAGCCGATGCCGGACCGAGGACGGCCAGCCGACGGCCCGCACGAGTGATCACGATGGTCTCACCGTGCTCCGCGCGGTCCAGGGCGGAGGCGAAGTTTCTCGACACATCTGTCGCCGTCATCGTCTTCATGGAATCAGAGTATCTGATTTCCACTGCTCATGGCCAGGTCTGGACGGGACGAGCCGCCAGGTCCTGGTGCCCGAGCTGCTGGAGAGCGCCCGGCCGGTCACCGATCCGCGCCGGCGGTCATGTCCTGCGTGCCGATCACGGAGAGAAGCTCCAGTTGGGCGGCGCCCTCGGTGCCGGGCCGGGCGCTGAACCAGAGCAGGCGCTGGCGTCCGTCCTCGCTGAACATGGAGGTGCAGTCCAGCTCGATGACGCCCAGCGCGGGGTGCACGATGCGTTTGTGGTCGGCCCGCCGCAGAGCGACATCGCGGGTCTCCCAGAGGGCGGCGAATTCCTCGTTGCGGCGTCGTAGCACGGTCACCATCTCCTGGACCTCGGGGTCGCGGCCGCGCCGGGCGGCGACGGCCTGCAGGTCGGCGACGAATACCCGGGAGTGGTGGTCGTGGTCCTCGGACGGATACAGCGTGCGGGACCCGGGGTCGGTGAACCAGCGGTGGACGAAGCTCGCCTCAGGCCCGCGCACGGCGGGCGGAGGGCCGATGAGGGCGACGGCCAGACGGTTCTGGACGAGGACTTCGTGCAGATCGGTGATGACCTGGGCGGGGGTGCTGGTGAGCTGGTCCAGCAGGCCGAGCAGGGCCGGCTGCACGTGCCCGGCCGGGCCGTCCGCTGCCGGGGGGAGCGGACGGTCGGCGAGGTGGAACAGATGGTCGCGCTCATCGCCGTTCAAGCGAAGTGCCCGGGCGAGGGACGCCACCACCTGGGCCGACGGCTGGGCGCCGCGACCGCGTTCCAGCTCGGTGTAGTAATCGGCCGAAAGACCGGCCAGCTGGGCGACCTCCTCGCGCCGCAACCCGGCCACCCGGCGCCGCGGACCGGTGGGCAGGCCGACGTCGGCCGGGCGGATCCGGTCACGCCGGGACTTGAGGTATGCGGCGAGCTCCGAGTGGTTCACGTCCCCATCGTCCCTCGCGCCGGGGGCCCGAGCCAGGGGGTGCCAACCCCAGGGTGGGGACAGCCCTGGTTGATGTGGGGGCAGCGGCCCAGGCTGGACACACAAGCCGGGCACCACGACGCAGCGCCGTCGCCCGGTGCCACGACCCCCCCATCGGGGCTTCCCTGATCCAGCATCATCCGACAGGAGTCGCCATGTCTTCCCAAGGAACCCCGAAGAGCCGTGCCGCTTCCGAGCACGACACCGACCGGCCCCGCGTCGCCATCGTCACCGGCGGTTCGCGCGGTATCGGCCGCGAGACGGTGCGCCGGCTGGCCACCGACGGCTACGCCGTCGTGGTCGGCTACGCAGGCAACCGCGAACTGGCCGAGGCCGCGGCCAAGGACGCCACCGACGCCGGTGGCCGGGCAGTCGCCGTCCAGGCGGACGTCGCCGACGAGCAGCAGATGGCCGAGCTGTTCGACACCGCCGGGTCCGAGTTCGGCGGCGTCGACGTCGTCGTCCACGCGGCCGGCCGGATGCATCTGTCCCCGATCACTGACCTGGACCTGGCGGAACTGGACGCCATCCACCGCACCAACATCCGCGGCACTTTCGTCGTCGCCCAGCAGGCCGCCCGGAAACTCCGCAACGGCGGGGCGGTGATCACGTTCTCCACGTCGGTGGTCGGTCTGGCCTTCCCCGGTTACGGCGCCTACAGCGCCAGCAAGGGCGCCGTTGAGGCGCTCACGATGGTCCTCGCCCGCGAACTGCGCGGCCGTGACATCACCGTCAACGCCGTCGCCCCCGGCCCCACGGCCACCGACCTGTTCTTCGACGGCAAGGACGAGGCGACCATAGCCCGCCTGGCCGCGCAGGCCCCGCTGGAACGCCTCGGTACCCCGGCCGACATCGCCGAGGTGGCCGCCTTCCTCGCCTCCCCGGCCGGCCACTGGGTCAACGGCCAGGTCGTCCGCGCCAACGGCGGCATCGTCTGACCGGACGACGCGCTCGCCGCAGCCGACTCCGGTTACCCACACCACGAAAGAAGCGTCAGATGCCGTTCGCGAACTTCAAGGTCCCCGCCGGATCCCTCGACGAGAAGCAGAAGCAACAGCTCGTCACCCGCGCCACCGAACTGTACGTCGAGATCTACGGCGAACGGGCCCGCGCCAACACCATGGTCCTGGTCGAGGAGGTCACCGACGGCGGCTGGGGCATCGGCGGCAATGTCCTCACCCTCGCCATGCTTCAGGAGCCGCCCGAGAGGTGAGAGCGCCGACGGCTTGCGGTTGCCGCTGCGTCAACTTCTACGGTCGTACGTGTGGCCGGACGGACCGGCCCGGTGATGGGAGGCACGGCGATGGCCTGGTCGATCGCGGATGTGGCCCGGATGTCCGGGGTGACATCCCGGACGCTGCGGCATTACGACGCGATCGGTCTGCTGCCGCCTGCCCGGATCGGAAGCAACGGCCACCGCTACTACGAGCAGGCCGATCTGCTGCGGCTGCAGCAGATCCTGCTGATGAGGGAGCTGGCCCTGGGGCTGCGCGAGATCCGGGAGGTTCTGGACAACCAGGTCGATCAGGTGGCCGTGCTGCGCGAACACCGGAGGCGGCTGCTGGGGGAGCGGGACCGGCTGGAGACGCTGGCCCGCACCGTCGGGCGGACCATCGCCGAACTGACGGAAGGCAAGGTCGACAACACCATGGTGCAGATCAACAGGCCGGAGAACCTGTTCGAGGGATTCGACCCGTCGCCCGCCGAGGCCGAGGCGCGCGAGCGGTGGCCGGAGCAGTGGGAGCAGTCCCAGCGGGTCGCGGAGACGATGACCGCCGATGACCAGGACCGGTGGCAGCGCGAGGTGACGGCGCAGATGATCCGCCTGGCGGAGTTCATGGTGGCCGGCACACCGGTCGCCGATCCCGCGGTGCAGGCCGAGATGGACGTCCACTACCGGAGTGTCTGCCGTTTCTGGACCCCGAACGCGTGCGCGTACAAGGGACTGGGCCGGACCTACGTCGACGACCCGCAGTTCCGCTCCAATTACGACAGAATCGCCGACGGCCTGGCCGCCTACCAGTGCGAAGCGATGGCCGTGTACGCCGACGCCCGGCTGAGCTGAGCTGTTCGGGGGCCCACGGCGCCGGGGGCCGCGGGCTCCTGGCGGTGGCGGGCCCTGCCGTCCTCGCACAGGTCGACCATGGCCCGTGAGCCCCGAAACCGGCTCACGGGCCCGCACGGCGGCCGCGACATGCCACCCCTGCGCATGCCCGCAGGTCCGTCACATCCCCGCTGCCCGGCCGCGCAACTCCACGCGCTGCAAGCCGACATGAGTGGCCGGGGTGGGGATACACGGTCGACAGGCGCCACGCATCACTGGCGGTCCGAAGTCATACCTTGGATTGGATGTGATCACATGACAACGCCGGACCATTACCCTTCGCACGAATCGAACGACTGGCAGCCCGGCCGGACAGCCGTACGCAGCAGCAACGGCCTCGCTGTAGCCGCACTTGTGCTCGGGATCCTGGCCGTAGTCTTCTTCTGGACCGTCATCGGCGGCATTCTCCTCGGTGTGATCGGCCTGGTCCTCGGAATCTTCGGTATCCGCAGGGCAAGCGCCGGCAAAGCCCCCAGACGTGGCATGGCGATCACGGGAACAGTGCTGTCCGTACTGGGGATCCTCGGCGGCGCCGGCATCCTGATCGCGGGAATCTCCATCCTGAACTCCGACTCCTTCAAGAGCTATTCGGACTGCGTACATCACGCCGACTCCCAGTCCGAAAAGGACCAGTGCGCACGCGACTTCAACCATCAGCTGGGCAACTGAGCACAATGCGCGCCCCATAGGCGAACTTCTACGGCCCGGTCGCTCACAGCGCACTCCGCGCTCAGCCGAGTGGTACGACGATTCCGCCACCGTGGCGGCCTGTCTCCGCCTCGTCCAGCATGAGCGCGGCCACGCTGGGGCGGCCGATCCTGGGCGGCAGCAGAGGGCGCCGCAGCTCTGCGAGCGGCACGAGGCGTCGTTCGGGGCTGATCGGCTGGTCGGTGACGTCCGGGGCGTGGAAC
Source organism: Streptomyces sp. NPDC051322 (assembly GCF_040689485.1). Lineage (NCBI taxonomy): Bacteria > Bacillati > Actinomycetota > Actinomycetes > Kitasatosporales > Streptomycetaceae > Streptomyces > Streptomyces sp. NPDC051322. The sequence continues at coordinate 420,769 of NZ_JBFBAK010000006.1, forward strand.
ACCGTGGCACCGGCGTCCAGGGCGACTGGTCCATGCGTCGTGGCCGCCGCGCTCAGTGGCGCGACCGCGGGTGCTGGGGTGCGGGCGGGTGTCAGCCGGTCAGCTGGTTGAGCTTGCGGATCTGCTTGTCGAAGGCCCGGGCGGGAACGACGCGGCGCAGTGCGCTCGCGCGTCCGGCCACGGGGCCGGCGGTGTAGCGCAGCTTCGGCTTCGCGTCGGTCGCCGCCGCGACGATCACCTTGGCGACGACGGCGGGGGGGTCGCCGTCCCTGATCGCCTGCACCATCAGGCGGTCGAAGGTGTGCCGTTGCTTCGCGTAGACCTGCAGGGGCGTGTCGGGCTTCGCGCTGTTGGCCTCGAATCCGGTGCTGGTGTAGGCGGGTTCGACCAGAAGCGCTCGGACGCCGTGCTCACGGATCTCGTGGTCCAGGGACTCGGAGTAGCCCTCGATCGCATGCTTGGAGGCGGCGTAGACGGCCATGTAGGGCGAGGGGATGAGCCCGACCACGGACGAGATGTTGATGATGCGTCCGCGGCCCTGAGCGCGCATGTGCGGCAAGACCGCCTTCACCATGCGCATGACCCCGAAGACGTTGGTGTCGAAGACGCCCTGGGCCTGCGCGATGGAGGTTTCCTCGGCCGCACCCATCGAGCCGACACCGGCGTTGTTGACCAGGACGTCGATCCGCCCGAACCGCTCGATCACCTGCTGGACCGCGGTGGTGACCGAAGGGTCACTGGCCACGTCGAGGTCGAGGAGCGTCACACTGCCGAGCGGGGTGACGCGCGCGGCGTCGCGGCTTGTGCCGACCACATCGAAACCCGCTGCGACCAGTGCGAGCGCGGCTTCCTTCCCGATGCCGGAGGACGCACCCGTCACGAGTGCCACCGGCTGATTTGTCGTCATGAGGAATCCCCAGCTCATTGAGAAACTGATCGGTTTCCACTCACCGTAAACCGATCGGTTTCCCTCCGCAAGGGTGGGGGGTGCGTCAGCGCACGTCTGCCGCATCGAGCAGGGTGACGACAGTGGGTGTGATGAGCCCGGTCAGGCTGTCGGCCCGGATCCCCGCGCGGGCGCTGGCGCCGTCGAAGACCAGGCTGAGCTGCCGGGCCAGCAGGTCGGGATCGCTCGCGCCACCCTGTTCGGCCTCGGAACGGAAAAAGGCCGTCAGTTTCGCCTTGGCCTGGTGGGCCACCCGACTCGCAGGGTGGCTCTGATCCTTGAGCTCGATCTGCACGGCCAGGTACGGGCAGCCGCGGAACTCGGGGGCGCCCGCCTGCGACTCCACCTGCTCGAAGACGTGCAGGATCCGTTCGCGAGGCGAACGGCCATCGCCCGTCGCGGGCAGGAGCCCGGCCACGAAGGCGGAGGTGCGCTCCTTCAGGCTTGCCGCCAGCAGTTCGTCCTTGCTCTCGAACAGCTGGTACAGCGAACGCTTCGACACTCCCGCCGCCTTGCACAGCGCCTCGACGCCGATGCCGACACCGTCTCGGTAGGTGAGCGTGGCCGCCGCCTCCAGCAGCCGCTCTCGGGAACTTGGCTTCACTTCGGTGGTCATACTGCGAGGTTAGCCGGAACGGGGCGAAATAAAACCGATCGGTTTCCACGCATCGTCAACAGCAGCGCCGTGATCTTCACCACCGACCCCGCGGACATCCACGCCTGCCTGACAGTCCTCGCACCGACGGACGTGCACGTGGTCGCCGTCTGACGGCCTGGACTCAAGCTCTGCCCCACCGGGCAGGGTCCTGCCCGATCCAGCGCCGGGAGGGGGCGATATTGTCGCTACCGGGATAAAAGGTTAGCCTGCCCTAATCTACGAAGACGATCCCGGGGTTGAGGATGTCGATGGTCTCAGTGCAGTTGGGCGCGCGTCAGAGCGATCCGTCCGTGCCGACGGATTCGGCGGGGGTCGCGCGGCTGGCCGACCTCCGGCCCGGGATGAGTGGCCAGGTGATCGACATCGACGAGTCGGTCGAGCCGAGCACCGCGCGACGACTGTTCGACCTGGGGTTCACCCCCGGCGCCGAGGTCACCGTGCTGCGGAAGGCGCCGCTCGGCGACCCTGTCATCCTCCGGGTCGCGGAGTACGAGATGGCGCTGCGCAAAGCGCAGACCGCCGGCATCCGGATACGGCGCACCGCATGAGCTCGCACTGCGGTCCGGTGGCCCAGACGGTCACCGGTGAGACCCGGCTGGCTCTGGTCGGCAGCCCGAACTCGGGCAAGAGCACACTGTTCAACGCCCTGACCGGCCTGCGGACCAAGACCGGTAACTACCCCGGTGTGACCGTCGCACGCTATGAGGGGGTGGCGCGTTCCGACGGGCACGAGGTGGTCATCGAGGACCTGCCCGGCACCTACAGTCTCGACCCGATCAGCCCCGACGAGCAGGTCGTCGCTGATGTGCTCGATCCGGGCAACCCGGACCTCGGCACACCCGACGGCATCCTCGTCACCATCGACGCGACGACGCTGCGCCGTTCCCTCGGACTGCTCGCCCAGGTCATGCAGACCGGCCTGCCGATCTGCGTGGTGCTCACCTTCCGCGACGAGCTGGCCCGTCGCGGCGGCACACTCGACACCGCGGCCCTCCGCCGTGCGCTGGGTGTGCCGGTCGTCGGGGTGACGAGCGGGTCACACAACGAACTGGCGCAGTTGCAGTCCATGCTGCGCGGCCAGGACGCATGGGAGCGGCCGGTCGTCCCGCCGCCCACCGACCCCTCGCAGCGGCGGGCCTGGGTGGAGTCGCTGCTGCAGAGCGCGGGCTACGAGGTGCCCGAGGCCGACCGCCGCACGCGGCGCATCGATGCCGTGCTGCTGCACCCGCTGTGGGGCACGCTCATCTTCTTCGCGACCATGTTCGCGTTCTTCCAGATCATCTTCACCGTCGCGGCACCGCTGCAGGACGCGGTGCAGAGCGTCTTCGACTGGCTCGGCACGCTGGTCACCGAGCACGTCTCGAACACGTTGCTCGCCGGCTTCCTCGGCAACGCCCTGATCGGCGGCGTGGGCGGCGTGATGGTCTTCCTGCCGCAGATCGCCCTGCTGTTCCTCATGATCTCGCTGCTGGAAGGCAGCGGCTACCTCTCCCGCGCGGCATTCCTGATGGACCGGCTCATGTCCAAGGCCGGGCTGGAGGGCCGGGCGTTCGTCGCCCTGCTCTCCTCCCTCGCCTGCGCCATCCCGGGCATCATGGCCACCCGCTCCCTCCCGTCGGCCAGGGACCGCTTCGCGACCATGATGGGCGCGCCGCTGATGACCTGTTCGGCGCGCCTGCCGGTCTACGTGCTGCTGATCGGCCTGCTGGTGAGCCCCGACACACGGGTCGGTCCCCTCGGCGCCCAGGGCGTCGTCATGTTCGCCCTGTACCTCGTCGGTGCGCTCTCGGCCATGGTGACGGCCTGGGTCTTCAAACGGTTCAGCAGCCGGGGCGGTCCGGCGCTGCCGTTCTACATGGAGATGCCGTCCTATCGGCTGCCGCGGCCGCGGTCGGTGGCCGACGCCATCTGGAGCGCCTGCAAGGGCTTCCTGCAGAAGGTCGGCCGGATCATCCTGCTCGTCACCGTCGGGCTGTGGCTGCTGCTCAGCCTGCCCATGCACAGCGACGCGCAACTGCGCTCCGCCGGGGTCGATCCGGCCGCCCGGACCGCGGTCTCCGCCTATACGGTCAACCACAGCTTCGCCGCCGACATCGGTCACGCCATCGAACCCGTCTTCGAACCCCTTGGCTTCGACTGGCAGATCAACATCGGCGTGCTCGGGTCGCTGTCCGCCCGCGAGGTGTTCGTCGCCACCCTCGGCCAGGTCGCTGCCGCCCAGAACCCCGACGAGCCGACCAAGGCCCTGACACACATGACCTACACGGACGGGCCGCACAAGGGAGAGAAGCTCTTCACTCCGGCCACGACGGCCGCCTTGATGGTCTTCTTCCTCTACGCGCTGCAGTGCATGTCGACCATCGGGACCATGCGCCGTGAGACCGGCTCGTGGAGATGGCCCGCGGTCGCCTTCGGCTACATGTTCGTACTGGCCTGGACCATGTCCTTCCTGACGCACACCGTCGTGGGGGCGCTGGCATGAGCGTCATCCCCATGCACCCCGAGGCCACGGCCGACCCGCAGACCGTCCGCTGGGTGATCCCGGCCGGCACGCTGCCGGTCGTCGGAGAGATCGTCGACGCACCGGACGAGCTCGGGAAGATGCTCCGCTCCGAAGACGTCGCCTCCATCGAGGTGGAGACCCAGGCCGTGGTGATCCGGCTCGCCGACGGCCGGAGCTGGTCCGGCACGGGAGCGCGGGTGCGCGACGCGCTCAGCGCGGCACTGCAGCACCCCCGGCGGTGGCGGCCGGCCGGCGTGGTCACCGAGGACGACATGCTGCGCGCCGCACTGCAGGACGTCCTGGACGGATCCGTCGGTGACTACATCCGCTCCCATGGCGGCGAAGTGACGATCGTGTCCGCCCACGACCGGCGCGCGGAGGTGCGGATGGCGGGCACCTGCTCGCACTGTCCGGCTGCCGGGTACACCCTGGACTCCCGCCTCGAGTCGGAACTGCGTGCTCGGTTCCCCGACCTGGTCGAGCTACGGGCCACGGAGCAGCCCGGCAGGACGGCACGGCGCACCTGGCTCACCCTGGGCCGGCGCAGCGCGTGACCGCCGCGGGTTCCTGGGCTCGTCCAGGGGTCTTCCCGTTTGCTGAGGGCCGGCCGACCGTCGAGCCCGCCGCCCGCGTCTGGCGCGGGGTCAGGCCCGGGCGGCGTAGGAGACGAAGTCGTCCCACGCGGCGGGGGAGAGGGTGAGTTCGGGGCTCTGCCGGTCCTTGGAGTCCCGGACGTGGATCGCTGTCGTCTCCGTCGCCACCTCGACGCAGCTGTCCCCCTCGGAGCCGCTGTAACTGCTCTTGAACCAGGCCAGATCGGACGTGCTCATAGCGCTCCTCGCATTCGCTTCAGCAGGCCCACGGAGTCGTCGGGAGTCAGGGCCTGCGAGCGCAGTTTCGCATACCGCTGTTGGAGGACGCTGATCTCCTTCGGGTCAGCGATCAGCCGCCCGTTCTTCTGACCCTCCGAGTATCCGAACCACCGGTTCTCGGGCGCCTCGGCCAACTGCATCGGGCCGTCCAGCCCCGCGTGCGACGGCTGCCGCGTCGGCATCACTTGGAACTCCACATTCCAGTTCCGCTCGATCAACCCCAGCAACCGGTTGAAGAGTTCACGTGTCACCTCCTCCCCGCCCGTATACCGCTCCAGCACCGCCTGCTCCACGATGAAGCTGAACGCCGTCGGCGGCTTCCGCGACACCGACAACAGTTCCTGACGGGCCAGCCGCGCCGCGATCCGCTGTTCCAGCTCCGCCGGATCGGGCAGCGGCGGCACGTTCAGCGACACCGCCCGCGCGTACGCCTCCGTCTGCAACAGGCCCGGCACCACCCGGCACTCGTACGTGTACAGGCTGATCGCCGTCGTCTCGACCCGCGCCCACTGCCGGAACCAACTCGCAAGACCCGCCTGCCGTGACAGGTGCGGCGCCGCCTTGCGCAGTGCCCCCGTGTTCCCGAAAGCCGCCTCCGCGCGCTCCACGAAGTCGCGGTCCGGCATGCGCCGACCCTGTTCGATCGAGGCGACCGTGTGCTTCGAGAAGCGCACCAGGCCGCCGAACTCCTCGCGGCTCAGGCCCGCGTGTTCCCGTAAGGCCTGGACGAACGCGCCGAAGGTGCGCAGACTGTCCGACACTCCCGGTTCGGCCCCGGTTCCTCCAACCGCCGCCGTACCGCCGCCGTCCGTGTTCTCGTAGGCCACCGCCGGACACCTCCCGCACAACCGCTCCGCTGCCACGCTCGTGACGCCGACCATCGTCACGCATCGTGATGCGTACCGTCCACCCACGGTGTGCGTACGCTGACACAGCGTACGCACGTCACCTCTGGTGAACGCACCTGTCCGGTTGCCACATTGGGCGCATGACCGCACCCGAAACTCCTGCGACCCGACAAGCGCCGCTCACCGTACGTGTGTTCACCCAGCGGTTCAGCTCCACCCCGCTCGGTGCCCGCCTCGCCCGACACCTCGCTCTGCACCAACTGGACGCCTGGGGGCTGCCGCACGGCACCGAGACATCGGACACCGCCGCCCTGCTGGTCGCCGAACTCGGCGCGAACGCCGTCACGCACGGCCGGGTTCCCGGCCGGGACTTCGAGGTCACGCTCAAGCTCCTCGGCCGGACACTGCGGATCGAGGTCTCCGACACGCGGGGCGAACTCCGGCCACCGTCTCCCGGCACGCACCGCCCGACGCTCCCACTGCTTGCGGAGACCGGCCGGGGCCTCCTCCTGGTGGAGGCGCTCGCCGACCGGTGGGACGTACTCGACCGCGTCCCCCTCGGCAAGACGGTCGTCGCCGAGCTGGACCTGCCGCGCTGACGAGTCACCCAGCCGTCCATTGGCTTCCTGCTCAACGGTGCGTCCTCACTCCGGGCTGAGCTCCACCGTCGTCGTAACCCGTGTGAGGGCCGGTTTTCTCGGCACCGAACCGAATCCGAAGCGCACGGGCGGTTCGACGAGGGCCATCCCACCCAGGTCCATGCTCTGGAAGCTCCCCGACACCGCGCGGACCGGCCGCAGGTCCCGGGCGCCGTACCACTCGCGACGGCCGGCGCCCGCGCTGCCGCGAGTTCGCACACCGGACAGCAGCAGGCGGGCGGGCCGGTCCGTCAGCGCGCTCCACGCCGGACGGCGGGCGAGCGCGCCGGGAACGGCATGCAGCACGAATCCCAGAAGCCGTCGCCGACCGGTGGTGAAACGTAGATCGAGTGGCCCCGCGGTGACGGTCCAGGTGCCGCCGGCGACGCTCACGTCGACCGGGACGAGGCACACCGTGTCGAACGCGTAGGTGCCGCGGATGAAGTCCGCCGTCTCCGGGGTGGGGGCCAGCAACAGCCGTTCTCCGTCGGCCCGTTCGAGCATCACATCGCTGAACGGCCCGAACGGTGACCGTTCCCAGTGTCCGAGCACGATGCGCGTCCCGGACGGGGTGCCCATGCCGGCGATCCAGCCGTCGAAACGCAACCGCGGACGTCGTCTTGCTCCGCTGAGAATCCGGCTCATCCGCTCATCCGCTCGTCCCCGCTCGAAGCGCCGAACGTCTGCGTCAGCCGGCCTGCCCGCAACACGGGCAGGCGCACCCGCGGCTCCGCTCCGTACGCCACCACAAGTGGCGAGTCCCCCATGGGGCGCCGAACATGCGCCGGAGCTGCCCCGCCGCCCACGCGGTACGAGCAAGGGAGTGCGGACACGCTGCCGAGCAAGGACCGGGACCGCATCGACCTGCCCACGGTGGATTCGCCGTTCTCCCCTTGGTGTGGACCGAACCACGGAGAGGAGGCTGCCCGGTTGCCCGCCTCGACCGCACTCGCACTGTCGTCATACGCGTATTACGATGTCTTCGTGACGAAGGCTCGCATCACCATCAGCCTGGAGCAGGACCAGGCCGAACGCATCAGGCAGCACGCAGAACGGGCGGGCATGGATGTCTCGGCGTACCTGGTGCATGCCGCAACGCGCCAGATGGCCGAGAGCGATGCCATAGAGGAACAGTTCGCCGAGGTGGACGCACTCATCGCCCGGGCGGAGCGGGCAGCGGACGAGCTCCCCGCAGAACCCGCCCCGGAACCGGCCGCGGAGCTGACGGAGCAGGAACGCCGCGAGGTGGAGGAGGCCCTGGGTCTCGTCCATGGCCGGGACCGGCAAGGCCGCCGTCCGGGACAGGCCGCGTGAGTGCGCGGGTGCCGGTCTACGACACCGGCATGCTCATCGCACTCGCCGACCGCAAGGCGAAGGCGGTGGCCCTCCACGAGGGACTGCGCACGGTGCCGCACCGGGCGCTGGTGCTCGGGCCGGTCCTCGCCCAGGTGTGGCGCCCCCAGCCGGCGCTGGTGCACGCCCTGTCCGGCGTCCTGAAGGACTGCGCGGTCCCTCAGGCCCGTACGTCCGAGCCGCCCATGCGGCAGACGAAGGCGGGCCGTCCGGAGTGTCTGGCCTGTGCGACGGGCCCGGACCTCGCGGACTGGCGGCGCATCGGCACCGCTCTGGGGCGAGCGGCCCTGCCGGCGAAGAAGCGGCCGGACGCGGTGGACGCCTGGGTGGCCCTGGCAGCGGCCCGGCACGGCAGCGCGGTGATCTTCACCACCGACCCGGGGGACATCCACGCCTACCTTGCGGTCCTCGCACCGACGGACGTGCATGTGGTTGCCGTCTGACGGTCGACGGTCACGCAGGTTCGCCCGCTGTGCTGTCCGGGCCGGGGCGCCCTCGCAGGCGCATTCGGCCCAGACCGTCTTACCGCCGGGCGGGTACGGCTCGCGCCCCAGCGGTCGGCGAGGGCGGTGACCAGGGGCAGGCCACGGACAGACTCGGCGTCCGGGGGGCGACGGGAGGTGCCCGCCCACCAGCAGGGAGGAGTTGACTCGGCCAGGTACTACCCATGGACGGAATTCGACCGGCCTGCGCAATCTCCCCCTGCACGACACCGCACAGAACCAGCTCTGGCTGAAGATCGTCCAGATCGCCCTCGACCTGCTGGCCTGGATGCCCATGCTCGCGCTGACCGGCGAAACCCGCAGGGTGGGAGCCCCGCTTCCTAATGCTGTTGTCAAGCAGTCATAGTCACTGGAGGTGCGACTTGATAGCACCGTCGGTCACGGATCAAGGCCCACAGAACGTTGACGC